>DASRJL010000031.1:0-28257 GCA_035649495.1 Burkholderiales bacterium
GACGGGAATCGATCTGCGGCGGCCGGTCGACGCGGAGACGCGCCGCGGCCTCAATGCGGCGGTCGTCGAGAACGTCGCCCTCGTCATCCGCGAGCAGGATTTCACGCCCGAGCAGTATCTCGCGGCGGTCGCCCTCTTCGGCGAGCCGATGGAGCAGCATTTCACGCAGTACGCGCTGCCGGGCTGCCCGCTGGTGCACGAGGTATCGAACCGCCACACGGACAAGACCGGCAAGCGGGTGAAGCACGGCGCCGGCTGGCATACCGATCACACCAACCACGTGCGGCCGCCGAAGTACACCAGCCTCTACGCGGTCGCGCTGCCTTCTACGGGCGGCGACACGGCGGTCGTCAACATGCGAGCCGGTTACGAAGCGCTGCCCGATGCGATCAAGCAAAAGGTCCAGGGAATGAAGACGGTCAACGTTTTTCAGGGCAGCGCTGCGGCGACCTATTCCGGGACGTCCGCCGAAGCCCAGGCCGAGCGCAAGCCGGAGCCGGTGCTGCAGCCGCTGGTGCGTACCAATCCCGACAACGGGATGAAGGCTCTCTATTTCCATCCGGTAAAGACGGAGAACATCGTTGGAATGGATCCCGCGGCGTCCCAGGCGCTCCTGAACGATCTCCTCGAGCGGTCCGTTCGCGACGAGTTCATCTACCGCCACAAGTGGCGCAAGGGCGACATGCTGATCTGGGACAATCGGGCGGCGATGCACCGCGCTCACTTCGACTACGACCCGAACGAGTACCGGCTGCTTTACCGGGTGCTGGTGCGGGGCGAACTGCCACACTAGAGCAAGCATCAAGCACCAAATCCCAAACCACAAACAAGCATCAAGCACCAGGTCCCAACGCACAAACGCGTTTGGAATTTGTTGCTTGAGACTTGGAGCTTGTTTGAGAGCTGGTGCCTGGAACTTGGAATTTATCGGCGTCTAGCGCCGTTCATCGGCGGTTGCATTTCGATCCTGAGGCGGGTCCGCTTTCTGATTCAAGTACGCGCCGGCGACGAGAAATACGGCGTTGGACACGAATACCGTGATCAGGCCGAAAGCGCTGCCGACGAAACCGAACACGAGCGGGACGCCGATCTGAACGATCTTGTTGATCGTGATGCGCAGTCCCAGAACTTCCCCCGTGCGCCCGTCGGGCGACCGGTTGTAGGTCAGCATCATGGACAGCGGCTGACCACAGCCCAGGCCCAGGCCGAGCGCGAACGCGATCGCGGTAAGCACCCACGGATTCTGGAAGAACGGAAACAGGGGATAGGCGGCCGCGGCCGCCAGAAGCGATAGCGTCAGGAGTTTTTCTTCGCCCCAGCGCCTGACCAGCGCCGGCATGACCGCGCGCACCACGAACTGGGCGGCTGCATAGGCGCCGAGTATGGCCCCGATGGTCGAAGCCGACAGCCCGATCGAGGCTCCGTAGATCGGAACGTAGAACGACAGGAGATCGGTGCCGGAAAAGACGATGGCGCCCGCGAGCAATGTCCTGCGCAGTGGCGCTATCCGCATGAGCTCCAGCACGTTCGACTGGTCCGCCCGCGGCTTCCGTCCCTGCGTCGTGGGAACGATCTGGGGAAAAGTGAACAACGCGAGCATTGGCAGTATCGCCAGGCATCCCAGGAAGAGATAGGCGCGCGCGTGGCCGAAGTGATCGATCGAGAACCCGACGAGGAGCGGGGCGATCATTCCCGAGATCGATCCGCCAAGGGTGAACGTGCTCAAGTTGCGGGCTCTCATCTCCGGGCCGTCCATGGATGCGGCCAGGTTCTGTATCGCAACCGCGAAGAATATGAAGGAAAAGCCGGTCAGCGCTCGCGATGCGTAGAGGCCCGTGAGATCCGGATAGAGCCATGGCACCAGCATCGCCAGGGCGGACCCGAGCGAGCCGAACAGGATCGGCAATCGAAAGCCGTAGCGGTCCGACACCTTGCCCGCGTAGATTCCCAGAAACAGCTGGAACACCAGCGACACCGCGATCAGGAGACCGATCTCGAAGGCGCCGGCCCCGAGCTGGATTGCAAACAGCGACATCAGCACCCGGCTGCCACGCAGGGCGATGCTGTTCAACACGTTCAGGAGCGTGATGAGATATATGGACACGGCGCGCCGCTACGGGCACAACGCTGCTCGCCCGGATGCGCAGAGTTTACCGGACGGGAAGCGGCTGTCGGGCCTCACCGGTCGCCAGGCCGGATTGCGGCGGGATGGATTTTCCTGTCTACTTCATTCGATCCTTGGGAGGGCAGGGCATGAAAATCTCGCGCGTGCGGGTGATACCGATGTCCGATCCGATTCCACCGGAGCGCCGGCACCGGAACGACAGCGGCACCAAGATCAAGAGCGACGCCACGCTGATCCTGGTGGAAACCGACAGCGGGCTCACCGGCATGGGCGCCGCGCTCGGGGCGCCTCCGGTGGTCGCCGCCATCGTCGAGCACGAGCTGGCCGCCGAAGTGGTCGGTGAGGATCCGCTCTTCTCGGAGCGCATATTCGAGAAGATGTACAACGGCTCGCGCGCGAAACCCGCCCTCGAGCGCGGGGTGCCGCAGGCCGAGGTGAGCCGCAGGAGCGGGATGGTGATGGAGGCGATCTCGGGCATCGACATCGCCGTCTGGGACGTCAAGGCGCAGGCGCTGGGCATTCCCCTCTACCAGGCGCTCGGCGCGGTGAGAAGCTCGGTGCGCGCCTACGGGAGCGGCGGCTGGGCGCCGGGCGACGCGGCCGAGGCGGAGATGGGCGGCTACGCGAAGAAGGGTTTTTCCGCGGTGAAGATGCGCGTCGTCGGCGCCGACGGATTTTCCATCGAGAACTGCGTGCGGCGCGTGGCGGCCGCGCGGCGCGGTATCGGTCCGAAGGTGGAGCTGATGATCGATGCTCACGGCTCGCTCGAAGTGCCGGTGGCGATCAGGCTGGCCGAGGCGCTGGAGCCCTACGACATCGCCTGGTTCGAGGAACCCGTGTCGCCCGAGAATCACGCGGGGCAGGGGGAAGTGCGGGACGCGACGAGCATCCCCATTGCCTCCGGCGAGCGGGAATTCTCGCGCTACGGCTTCAGGAGCCTGCTGGAGCACAAGGCGATCGACATCGCCCAGCCGGACGTCGCGCGCGCCGGTGGGCTCACCGAGATTCGCCGGATCGCCGCGCTCACCGCCGCGCACGATATACGCCTTGCGCCGCACGCGTGGGGCAGCGGCGTGCTGTTCGCGGCCAGCATCCACGTGGCGATGGCCGCCCCGAACTGCCACATCCTCGAAGTGAGCATGGGCTACATGCCGATGATGTACGAGCTCTTCAACGAGCCCTTCGACATCCGTGCCGACGGCACCGTGCATGCCCCGGACAAGCCCGGCCTGGGATTTACGCTGCGGCGCGAAGCGCTGGAGCGCTTCAAATACGTCGAGGGGCCGGAGTTCGAGTTCTAGCTCGAACGAGTGACCCGTGACACGTAGCGCATGACGCATGACCCATGACCCATGAGGTGACCCGATGACGCGATGCCCGGTCGTTCTCGCCATGCTCATGGGAGTCGCGCTGGCGATGCCGGCCGGCGCGGCGGAATATCCGACGCGACCCATCCGGATGATCGTGCCGTTCCCGCCGGGCGGCACCACGGATATCCTGGCGCGCCTGATCGGGCCGAAACTGACCGAGGCCTTCAGGCAGCCGATTGTCATCGATAACCGCTCCGGCGCGAGCGGCATGATCGGCGCTGACGTCATCGCCAAGGCGCCCCCCGACGGTTATACGCTCGGCATCATCATCTCCACGCACGCGATTGCCACGGCGCTGTTCGCCAGGAGTCCGTTCGACCCGGCCAAAGACTACGCGCCGATCACGCTGGCGATTTCGGTCGCGAACGTGATCTCGGTGCACCCGTCGGTGCAGGCGACGTCGATCCCGGACCTCGTCAAGCTCGCCAAGGCACAGCCGGGAAAGCTGAGCTTCGGCTCGGCAGGCGCGGGAACCGGCGTGCACCTGACCGGCGAGTTCTTCAAGCTGGTGGCCCGGGTCGACATTACTCACGTGCCATACAAGGGTGGTGGCCCTTCCCTCGCGGATCTCGTCGCCGGCCAGGTCCCCGTCGGGGTACAGAACATCAGCACGATAGTGGCGCACGTGCGCGCCGGCCGTATCCGGCCACTCGGCATTACCAGCCTCGAGCGCTCGCCGGCATTGCCGGATCTGCCGACGGTTGCGTCTCAGGGGTACCCGGGATTCGAGGCCAGGGAGTGGTACGGGATGGTGGCGCCGGCGGCTACGCCGCGCGCGATCGTCACACGGCTCAACCGGGAACTCGTGCGCGTCCTGAATCTACCCGACGTGCGCAGCCGCCTGCTCGACCTGGGCACCGACATCGTCGCCGACACCCCCGATCAGTTCGGCGCCTTCATGAAGAACGAGCGGGTGAAGTGGTCGAAGGTGGTGAAGGAGACGGGTATCCGTCTTGAGTAACGAGCAAGCGTGGCGTAGGACGCCTGACCTCTGACCCCTGACGCCTGACGCCTGACCCCTGACGGTTTCAGCGCGGCTTGCGAGTCCTCAAGGATTCCACGATCCACATCGGGACGACGACTGTGCTGCCGACGATCCACCAACGCGGACGGCGCTTGCGGTACTGCTCGGCCACCACCTTCCTGTCCCTTCGACTACCGCAACCCTCGCAGGCGCTCGTACCGCTGTCGTCGTTCAGGACTGCGAGCACGGACTCCACCGACGTGGTCCACTCGAGACAACGCTCGCAGGATCTCCTCCCCCCAAAAGTCGAAGGTTCAGTGGACGACGTGGCAGTCATGCCTGCACTCCCCTGCAATTTCCGTACCACCTATGGAAGGCCGGTTATCACTATAGATAACCGCGGAAAATGCAGGGTCTTTAGCCCCGACCAGTGATTTTTTTTGGTGGCGCTTCGAGAAAGATCGCCTGAAAGAAATGTCGACAGTTCGACGAATCCCCCCGGAATTTCCCCGGGAGGCCGAAACGCGGGAGCAGGGGCCCCCCGACAATAGCAACTACTGCTTGGTCAGACCTGCACTCCGCGCGATGGTCCCGTAGCGCTCGGTGTCCTGGCGCAGCAATAGCCCCAACTCTTCGGCCGTGCCCGGCCAGGGGTCGACGCCCAGGGCCGTGAGCCGCTCGCGCAGTTCCGCGGTCTCGAGGGCCTTTATCGTCTCGCGGGTGAGCCGCGAGACGATATCGCGCGGCGTCGCCGCGGGCGCGAACATGCCGTACCACAACGGCATCGTGAAGCCCTTCACGCCGGCCTCGATTCCCGTCGGCACGTCGGGAAGATGGGGAACGCGCTGCTCGGTCAGCACGGCGAGAGGACGCACTTTGCCGGCCTTGATCTGCGGTATCGCCGTCGTGACCGGCATGACCACTTCGTCCACCTCACCGCCCATCATCGCCGTCATGGCCTGGGTGACTCCCTTGTACGGGACATGCACGATGTTGATTTTTTCGAGGTGCTTCAGGAGCTCGTTGGCAAGATGGTTGGTCGTGCCGGCGCCGCCCGAGCCGAAGTTGAGCTTGCCTGGACGGGTCCGCGCCAGATCGATGAACTGCCGCAGGGTCTTGGCCGGCACCGACGGGTGCACGATCAGGACGTTCGGGATATTGGTGAGCCTTGCGACCGGCACCAGATCCTTGATCGCATCGTAGCCCGGGTTCGCGTAGAGCGCGGGACTGACGGCGATGCTCGCGGTGGCAATCAGTATCGTGTAGCCATCCGGCGGGGACTTCGCGGCGACGGCGATTCCCAGGTTGCCCCCGGCGCCCGCGCGATTGTCCGCGATGACCTGCTGGCCCATCTGCTCCGAGATTTTCTGGCCGATCATCCGGCCCACGACATCGCTCGAGGCGCCGGCGGGAAACGGCACGACAAGGCGTATCGGCTTTGACGGATAGCCCGCGGGCTGCGCCGGCGTTCCCGTGCTGAACAGCGCGAAAGCCAGCGCCGCAACGGCGAGGGCAACGCGCGCAAGTGCTGAGTTCATCCGTTTCTCTCCTGTGAGGTTCTGGTATAAAACGATGTTCCTACGACAGCGGTCCCTGGAGCAAGGGTCCGCATTCTGGCGAATTCAAGGATGGAACCGTATGGCAGCGCCTCCCGCACAACTCTTTTCCGGCATCAAAGTCCTCGCCGTCGCCCGCGTCATCGCCGCCCCGTTCGCCACCCGGCATCTCGCGGTGAACGGCGCCGACGTCATCACCATCGAGAATCCGGACGAAGGCGATTCGTCGCGTGTGTCCGAGGTGCGCGACGAATTCCTGAAGCCCAAAATGGGCCGCGGCTTCCTGTCGCACAACGTCAACAAGCGTTCGCTCACTCTCGCGCTCAACACACCCGAAGGCCAGGACATCTTCAGGAGACTCGCCCGCGATGCCGACGTGGTCATCGAGAACCTGCGCACCGGCACGATGGCGCGCTATGGGCTCGCCTATCACGACCTGAAGCGCATCAATCCCGGGATCATCTTCTGCTCGGTCACGGGCTTCGGCCAGACCGGGCCGAAGGCGAGGGATCCCGGCATCGACGACGCGATCCAGGCGGCGAGCGGCATGATGAGCCTCACCGGTACGCCCGAGTCCGGTCCGTTGAAGACCGGGACCACCGTCATCGACTACGCCACCGGTTATGCAGCCGCCTTCGCCATCGCCGGGGCGCTCTTCCACCGCAGCCGCACGGGCGTCGGGCAGGCCATAGACCTGGCGATGCTCGAAGTGGCCATGACCCTGATGTCGGCCGAAGTCACGCGCGCCGTCACGAGCGGCGAGCAACCGCCGCTGCACGGCAACGGCTCCGGCGTCGGGCGTTACGTCAGCAACTCGTTCCGCTGCAAGGAAGGCGTCATCATGGTCGCCGCGCGCTCGCAGAACCTGCGCTCGCGCTTCTGGAAATCGATTGCCCGCGAGGACATTCCCAAAGACCCGCGCTTTGCCACCGACGCGCTCGCGCGCCAGAACATGAAAGAGCTGGAGGCCGAGGTCCAGAAAACGCTCCTCACACGCACCGCGCGCGAATGGCAGGAGAAGTTCAACCAGGACGGGGTGCCCGCGATGCAGGTGCAGTCGCTGGTGGAAGCGGTCAACGATCCGCACATCGCGGCGCGGGAATTCATCAAGCGCTTCGACGCCGACGCCGGGGCAGGGCTGCCCGCCTACGGCGTACCGGCGATGCCGTATCGCTTCTCGCAGACGCCGGCTGCGATAACCCGGCGCGCGCCCAGGCTGGGGGAGCACACCGACGCGATCCTGACGGAATTGGGCCTGTCAGCCGAAGAGATCGCCCGCCTGCGCGGCGGGAAAATCGTCTGACCGGAGTCGTGCGAAGGGGTAAATCGGCAGGTCTGTTCGCCATCCGCCCGGAGTTCACCTACGTGCACCAGCACCAGCTGGGCGACATGCTGATCGTCGACAACCGCTCGTGCATGCACAAGGCGGGCTTCGACTACGACCACAGCCAGCACCGCATGCTCTACCGCATCCTGGTCCGGGGCGACCGGCCGTTCTAAGGCAACGCTGAACAAGGGGGCCGCCCCGCCCTCGGTCTCTCGAAGAGTGGTGCGGGACGGGCAGAGCTTCCCTGGGGCATCAAGGCCCTCATAAGAAGCCGGCGCAAGCCGGCTTTTTATTGGCAGCGGCATGAGGTTATGCGGACACTCTGTCTTGTAGTGTTTTAGTGACAAGGGAATAGGTACATCCCTCACGTTATTGGGTAGCCTGACCGTTACGATGACCCGGGCGAGGGATCTGCCAGATGAATCCAATCTCGACGAAATGCGGCAGCGGCGTTCCCGGGCTCGACGAAGTGCTCGGAGGAGGCTGGCCGCGTAACTGCCTGTTCCTCGTCGAGGGAAATCCCGGCGTCGGCAAGACGACGGTCGCCGTGCAATTCCTGCTGGAGGGGAAGCGCCAGGGCGAACGCTGCCTCTACGTCTCGCTATCCGAGACGAAGCAGGAGCTGGATGCGGTCGCTCTGTCCCATGCCTGGGATCTCTCGGGCATCGACATCATCGAGCTGTCCGCCGTCGAACGCGCGATCGGCCAGGGCGGGGCGACCCTGTTTCACTCCTCGGAGGTGGAGCTGAATCAGTTGACCAGGCTTCTGCTGGAAGAGATCAACAAAAGCAAACCGGCGCGCGTGGTGATCGACTCCCTTTCGGAAATGCGCCTGCTGGCTCAGAGCGCGCTGCGGCATCGGCACGAAATTCTGAGGCTCAAGCAGCGGCTCGCCGAACTCGGCTGCACGGTGCTGCTGCTCGACGACCGCACTTCGGAGGGGACGGATATCCAGATCCACAGCATCGTGCACGGGGCGCTGGCGCTGAGGGCGGCTCCACTGAGGTACGGGGTTTTCCGCCGGAGCCTTTCCGTGGAAAAAATGCGCGGTGTGCGCTTCGGAGAAGGCAACCACGATTACATCATCGAGACGGGGGGCGTGCGCGTCTTTCCGCGTCTCATCGCATCCCAGCACCACGCATCGTTCACCGCGGCTTCAGCTTCCTCGGGCAGTGCGGAGCTCGACGCCCTGCTCGGGAACGGACTGCACTACGGCACGAGCAACCTCATCATCGGGCCTGCGGGCAGCGGCAAGTCGACCATTGCAGCCACATTCGCGCATGCCGCCGCCACCCGGGGCGATCGGGTGAACTATTACGTTTTCGACGAGAGCGTAGCCACGCTCCGCAAACGGGCGAGCGATATGCAGATCGACCTCGTGCCGCACATTGAGTCCGGACGGCTGACGCTCGAGCAGATGGATCCGGCGCGGATATCGCCCGGCGAGCTCGCATTCCAGATCCGCACCGCCGTGGAGAAGGAGCAGACCCGCGTGGTCGTGCTGGACAGCCTGAACGGCTATGTCACCGCGATGCCCCACGAGGAAGACCTCCATCTGCACCTGCACGAGCTTCTCTCCTACCTGAACCAGCAAGGGGTCCTGACGGTGATGATACTGGCGCAGCATGGGCTCATCGGCCCGATGGGCACGCCTATCGATATCAGCTATCTCGCCGACTCGGTCGTCATCACCCGGTTCTTCGAGGCCATGGGGAGCATCCGCAAAGCGGTCACGATCATCAAGAAGCGCAGCGGACCCCACGAGAGCACGGTGCGTGAGCTTGTCATGACGTCTCGCGGTATCGTCGTCGGCCCGCCGCTGACGGAGTTCCAGGGCGTGCTTACCGGAGTGCCGACGTACCTTGGCGGTGCCGGGGCGTCTCGCCCGACGGGAATCGGCGACCCGCAGTCGTGAATCCATCCGGGAATGAGGTGGCCTGCGTCGTGTCGCCGAATGCGATGGACGCAGGGCTTGCGGTTTCATTTCTGGGTGAGAACGGCATACGGGCCCGGGCCGCTGGAAGCGTGCGTGACGTCCTGCCGCTGCTGGACCACGAGATCGGTTGCCTGATCCTGGTGGAAGAAGCGCTTCTCGCCGAGGACTTGCCGGCGTTGCGCGAGGCTCTCCAGCGCATGCCGGCATGGAACGACCTGCCGATTATCGTCGTCTCGCGCGAGTTGAGGACGGTCGCGACGCTGGCCGCAGACTTTTTCCCGGAGTCCGGCAACGTTACGCTGCTGGAGCGTCCGCTGAGTCCGCTCGCGCTGGTATCCGCAGTCCAGGTCGCGCTGCGGGCCGCGGCCCGCCAGAGAGAAATCGGGGAACTGATCGAGCAGCGCTCGCAGGCCGTCAAGCTGCGGGACGAGTTTCTCGCTATGCTCGCGCACGAGCTGCGCAATCCGCTGGCGCCCATGCGCAACGCGCTCTACGTCATGCGCCTGCGGAAGATCGTGGATCCGGAACTTCTGAAGAGCACCCAGATCCTGGAGCGCCAGGTGAACCATATCGTGCGCATGGTCGATGACCTGATGGATGTCGCCCGCCTGGAGCGCGGCAAGGTCGTCCTGCAGAAGCAGCGGGTCGACTTGAATCGCGTCGTGGCGTCGGCGCTCGAGGCCTGCCTGCCGTTCGCGCAGGAAAGAGGCCACCAGGTCATCGTGCATTTCGATACCAGAGATCTGCCCGTCAACGCCGATCCCGTGCGCCTCGAGCAGATCGTGTGCAACCTGGTCAACAACGCCGCGAAATTCACGAACAGTCCGGGCGAGATCCGGGTGGACACCTCCAGGGACGAGCGCTTCGCGTCGATCGCGGTTCGAGACAATGGCATCGGCTTCGAGCCGGCCGAGGCCGACAACCTTTTCGATCCGTTTCTGCAGGGGAATCCGACGCTGGAACGTTCCAGGGGCGGGCTCGGCATGGGGCTCACCATAGTCCGGCGTCTTGCCATGCTGCATGACGGATTGGTGGAGGCTTCGAGCGACGGACCCGGCAAGGGCGCGTGCTTCGTGGCACGGATCCCGCTGGCGTCCGCGGCCATCGAAGCGCAGCCGGCGCCCGAACGGCGGGGCGGCAAGGCGCGCCGGCACCGTATCGTGGTGATCGAGGACAATCCGGATATTCGGGAGACTCTCTATCAGGTGCTGATCCTGTGGGGTCACCAGGTCACCACGGCGAGTGATGGCGTTTCCGGCGTCGAGCGCGTCCTTCAGGAGCGGCCGGACATAGCGCTGATCGACGTGGGACTGCCCGGAATGAACGGGTACGACGTGGCGCGCGCAATCAGGAAGGGCATCCCGAATGGGGGTATCCGCTTGATTGCCCTCACGGGATACGGGCAGCCATCCGACCGGGAGGAAGCCTTGCGCGCCGGTTTCGATACCCATCTCCTGAAGCCCGTTGCTCCGGAGATCCTGGAGACTCTGCTGGCGTAGAAGCGTGCTTGCCGGCCCGTCCCTTGTCTCTGGCACAATACGGGGACACAACAGGGAGGAGCAACGACATGCGCTTCAATCGCGTAAAGAAACTCTGGCGTGAAGGCAAGCCGGCCGTCGGCGGCTGGCTTTCGATCCCGCACTGCCTGCCGGCCGAAACGATGGCCCATACCGGGCTCGACTGGCTGTGCATCGACATGCAGCACGGCTGCATCGACTATTCGGACACCGTGCCGATGCTGACCGCGATCTCGACCACCAACGTCGTGCCGTTCGTGCGCGTGCCGTGGAACGAGCCGTCGATCATCATGAAGGTGCTGGATGCGGGCTCCTACGGCGTCATCGTGCCGATGGTGAGCAACCGCGCCGAGGCGGAGCGGGCGGTCGCAGCTTGTCGCTATCCGCCGAAGGGCATGCGCAGCAACGGGCCGAACCGCGTGCTGCTCTACGCCGGGGCCGACTACCAGAAGCACGCGAACGACGAGGTGGCCTGCATCGTGATGGTCGAAACCGCGGAGGGCATCGAGAAGATCGACGAGATTACCTCGACGCCCGGCGTGGATGCGGTCTACATCGGCCCCACCGACCTGGCGCTCGCGCTGGGACTGCCGCCCGTCATGGACAACGACGAACCGAAGCACATCGCGACGGTCAACCGCATACTCGAATCCTGCAAGCGCAGCAAAATCGTCCCGGGCATCCACACCGCCAGCTCGAAGTTCACCCAGCGCTACCTCGACCAGGGTTTCCAGATGGTGATGCTGGGCACCGATCGTGGGTTCATGGCGAGCTTCGCGAAAGCGGAAGTCGGCAAGCTGACCGGCTGGACGCCCATGACGCCGGTCGGAGCGCCGAGCACCGGGGGTTACTGAACGATCCCGGCAGGTTCCGGCTCATGGACGCGCTGCTGTTCTCGCCGCTCACCATCCGCGGGCTCACGCTGCGCAACCGCATCGTGCTGTCGCCGATGCTCACGTACTCCGCGACCAACGGCTACACCAACGACACCCACCTCGCGCACCTGGCGAAGTTCGCGGTGGGCGGCGCGGGACTCGTGATGGTCGAATCGACCAAGATCGATCCGCGCGGTTGCTCGACGCCGCGCGATCTCGGGTTGTGGAAGGACGAGTTCATTCCCGGCATGCGCCGTATTGTCGAGCTGGTGAAGAGCTACGGCGCCGCGTGCGGCATCCAGCTCGGCCATTCGGGACGCAAGGCGCGCCGCTCCGTGCCGTGGGAGGGACGCACGCCGCTCACCGATGAATGCCCGGGCGTGGATCACGGCGAGCGCTGGGAGTTGATCGCCCCCAGCGCCATCGCCCACGACGAGAAGTACCAGACCCCGCGCGAGATGACGCTCGCTGACATCGCGGAGCTCATCGAGGCCTGGTCGCAGGGCGCGCGCCGGGCGGAGGAGGCGGGCTTCGACGTGCTGGAGATACACGGCGCGCACGGCTACCTCATCCATCAGTTCCTCTCGGCCGCTGCCAACCGGCGGACCGACCAGTACGGCGGCTCGCTCGAGAACCGCATGCGCTTCGCGGTGGAGGTGGCGCGCGGCGTGCGCCGTCGCTGGCCGTCGCACAAGCCGCTCTTCCTGCGCGTATCGGCGGTCGATGAGACGGGCTGGGAAATCGAGGACAGCATCGCGCTCGCGCGCACGCTGGCCGAGCACGGCGTCGACGTGATCGACTGCAGCACCGGCGGCATGTCGGACACGCGGCCCGCCGCCAACGCGATTTACTACGGCTACCAGGTCAAGCACGCGCAGGCGATCCGCCACGGGTCCGGCGTGAAGACGATGGCCGTCGGCATGATCGTGCACGCCGACCAGGCCGAAGGCATCCTGCAGGCCGGCGAGGCCGATCTCGTCGCGCTCGGGCGGGAGTACCTGGTCAATCCGAACTGGGCACTCGATGCGGCGCTCAAGCTGGGGATCTCCGCGCCCTACGCGCACCTGCCGCCGGTTTTCGGCCACTACCTTGGCGGCCGGCAGCGCTCCTTCGCCGGGCTGCGCAATTCGACGTGGCAGGCCGGTTTGAGGGACGGTGCCGCGGATGAAAGATAGGGCGGGGCGGATACGGTGAGGCTCCTGCTCCGGGGCAGGGCTTCGTCTTTCGAGTCACAGGGATTGCCGGCCGACCTGGTCGCTGGTAGAACGTTGACGCTGCTGCACCAGGATTGTCCCGGTGGCCGGATCGTGCTTCCCGCTCATTCCTCCCCGGAATGCGATCTCCATTGCGCGCTTTGCGGCGAGCGGACGGTTGTCGACAGGGAGCAATTGCTGCATGAGGTGGAGCGGCTGCTCACGTCTGCAACAGGAACCCGGGCGGTTGTCACCAGCCTGGGCAGCGGCGTGGTTGAAATCACGTGGGAAGCCCCCGCGCGCCGGGTCCGCCGCTCAAGGAAGCGCTATGAGAGGGACAGAAAAACATTTCAGGTCACGATCATCGTGCTCGTGTTGGTGATAGTCGCATTCGTGCTCTACGGAATGTACTTTGTCCTCGACGGCATGGGTGCCTTCGACTCCTGGAACAAGGGGCAGAGGAAGGGCGACGTCAGCAGCGGGGGGAGATAACGGTCTTTCCCCGCTATCGTGACTGAACTACCATGTCCAGATAGTGATGCCCCCCCGGAGCGCCGGCGGTATTGATGCCCCGCCACACTGCCGCGAAACAAGCTGCTAGTATGAGCAGGAGTTGCAACTGAACCAGGGAGAGGAAAGATGCAAGAAACGCGTTATGAGTTGCCGAAAACCCTGGAAGCGGCTGTCGCCCTGCTGGCGGGCGCAAACGGGCAGGCAAGAGTGCTGGCCGGCGGCACGGATCTGCTCATCCAGATGCGCGGCGGCCGCGTCGAGCCCGCGCTCATCGTCGACATCAAGGGCATTCCCGAGATGACGGCAATCGCGATGGACAACGGCGCGTACCGCTTCGGAGCCGCCGTTCCCTGCATGGTGCTGGTCGAGAACAAGGAATTCGGGAAGGTATGGCCCGGCCTGGTCGACGGAGCGAACCTGATCGGATCGATACAGGTGAGAGGACGCGCGACCGTGGGGGGGAATCTCTGCAATGCCTCGCCGGCCGCGGATACCGTGCCGGCCATGATGGCCGCCGGGGCGAAGGCCAGCATCATCGGGCCCAAAGGCAGGCGCGAGGTGCCGATCGAGGAAGTCGCGACCGGACCGGGCAAGACGTCGCTCGCGAAGGGCGAGATCGTCGCCTCGTTCCTGCTGCCAAAACGGGCGCCGCGTTCCGGCGATGCGTACCTTCGTTTTATTCCGCGCACCGAGATGGATATCGCGGTCGTCGGCGCGGGAGTGAACCTCACGCTGGACGACAAGGGCGTGTGCACCCATGCGCGGGTCGCGATCGGAGCGGTCGCCGAGCGCGCTTTGATGGTGCCCGATGCCGCCGCCGCGCTGGTCGGCACGAACGTCGATGCGGAGGCCTTGAAGCGCATGGCCGCGGCGGTGAGCGCGGCGTGCCGGCCGATCGATGACAAGCGCGGGACCAAGGAATACCGGATCAAGGTTTCCGGTGTAATGGCGCGACGCGCCGCCGAGATTGCGCTCGAAAGGGCGCGGAGGAAGAGCTGATGGCGAAGGTTCATGTAGAAGCGACGTTGAACGGCAATGCCGTCGAATTTCTTTGCGAAACGCGCCAGACGCTGCTTCAGGTCCTGCGCGACGAATTGCACCTGACAGGCACCAAGGAAGGCTGCGCCACCGGCGACTGCGGCGCGTGCAGCGTCACGGTCGACGGGCGTCTGATGTGCTCGTGCCTGGTCTTGGGCGCCGAGGTCCAGGGCAAGACGGTACAGACGATAGAGGGCATGGCCGACGGCGAGAAGCTGCACCCGCTGCAGCAGAAGTTCCTGGAGCACGCAGCGCTCCAGTGCGGCATCTGCACGCCCGGCGTCCTCGTCGCGGCGAAATCGCTGCTGGAGCGCAATCTCAACCCGACCGAGGAAGAGGTGCGCTACTGGCTGGCGGGCAACCTGTGCCGCTGCACCGGGTACAACAAGATTATCGAGGCGGTGCTCGATGCCGCCAGTGAAATGCGGAGGTCTTAACATGGCTAGCGTGATCACCACTCCCGAAAAAGAGCTGAAAGTCGTCGGCACGAGCCCGGTGCGCCCCGATGGCGTGCCGAAGGTGACGGGTACCGCCCAGTACGGCGCCGATTTCACCCTGCCCGGCATGCTGTGGGGCAAGATCCTGCGCTCGCCGCACGCGCACGCGCGCATCCGCTCCATCGATACCTCGAAAGCAGAGAAGCTGAAGGGCGTCAAGGCGGTGATGACCTCCAAGGACCTTCCCGACCAGAAGTTCGAGTATGTCGGCCCCGAGCGCGTCGCCGTCAATTTCTGGCACATGACGCGCAACATCATGGCGCGCGAGAAGGTGCTCTACGAGGGGCACGCGCTCGCCGCCGTCGCCGCGACGACGCCCGCGATCGCCGAAGAGGCGTTGAAGCTGATCGAGGTCGACTACGAAGTGCTGCCGCACGTCATCGACGTCGATGAGGCGATGAAGCCCGACGCGCCGCTCCTCCATGAGGACATGATCACGCGCGGCATCGAGCCCGCGCCGACCAAGCCCTCGAATATCTCGAAGAAGATCGAATACAAGATGGGCGACATCGACGCCGGCTTCGCCTCGGCCGACGAGATCGTCGAGATGAGCTTCAGGACGGCGCCGGTGCACCAGGGCTACATCGAGCCGCACGCCTGCCTCGCGCGCACCGATGCCGACGGCCAGGCCGAGGTCTGGGTTTCGACCCAGGGGCATTTCGTCGTGCGCACCATGGTGTGCAAGCTCCTCAGCATGAGAACGGGGGACCTGCGCGTGCATGCCGCCGAGATCGGCGGCGCCTTCGGCGGCAAGACCGTCGTATACGTCGAGCCGGTGGCCGTCGTCCTGGCGCGCAAGTCCGGCCATCCCGTCAAGATCATGATGAGCCGGGAAGAAGTGTTCCGTGGCACCGGGCCGACCTCCGGCGCTTCGATGAAGATCAAGATCGGTGTCACGCGCGAGGGCAAGATCGTGGCCGCCGACGCGCTCTACAAATACCAGGCGGGCGCCTTTCCCGGCTCGCCGGTCATGAACGGCTGCATGTGCGGCTTCGCGCCCTACGACATTCCGAACCAGCGTACTCTGGGCTACGACGTGGTCTGCAACCGGCCGAAGAGCGTCGCGTACCGCGCGCCCGGATCGCCGATCTCGGCCTTCGCCGTGGAGAGTACGCTCGACGCGTGCGCGAAGAAGATCGGCATGGATCCCATACAGCTGCGTATCAAGAATGCGGCCAAGCCGGGAACGCCGCTGGTCTACGGCGAGAAGATCAATCACGCCGGCTTCGCCGAAACGCTGCAGGCGCTGTACAAGCATCCCGCGTGGTTGAAGCCGCTGGGCAAAAACCAGGGCCGCGGCATGGCCTGCGGCTACTGGTTCAACGGCGGCGGCGAATCGAGCGCGACGGTGCACGTCAACGAGGACGGCACGGCCGTGGTCGCGACGGGCAGCCCGGACATCGGCGGCTCGCGGGCGTCCATGGCGCAGATGGCGGCGGAGACGCTGGGCATAGCGTACGAGGCCGTCAGGCCGATCATTGCGGATACCAACTCGGTCGGCTACACGCAGGCGACCGGCGGCTCGCGCGTTACCTACGCGACCGGACGCGCCGTGATCGACGCGTGCAAGAAGGTGATCAACGAGATGTGCGCCCGGGCCGCGAAGATCTGGAAGATCGACGTCACGGACGTGATCTGGGAGGACGGCGCCGCCCGGCCGGCGGGCGCGCGTGCGGGCGAGTTTCCTCCGATGACGTTCAAGGAGATCGCGTCCAAGCGGACGGCGACCGGCGGGCCTATCGTTGCCGCTTCGGCTCTCAACGCGGGGGGCCAGGGACCGGGCTTCGCCGCCCAGTTCGCCGACGTGGAGGTCGATACCGAGACCGGGCAGGTGAAGATCCTGCGCTACGTCGCCGCGCAGGACGCGGGCCGCGCCATCCACCCGAAGTACGTCGAGGGGCAGATCCAGGGCGGCGTCGTGCAGGGCATAGGCTGGGCGTTGAACGAGGAATACATCTACAACAAGGAAGGAAAGCTCGATAACCCTGGCTTCCTCGATTACCGGATCCCGGTGGCCTCCGATCTGCCGATGATCGATACGATCATCGTGGAGGTGCCGAACCCCAACCACCCCTTCGGCGTGAAGGGCGTGGCGGAAGCCAACATCGTGCCCCCGATGGCCGCGATCGCGAACGCGATCAACAACGCCATCGGTCGACGCCTGACGGAGCTGCCGATGTCGCCGCCGAAGGTGCTTGCCGCGATCGACGCCGGCGCCAAGTAACGAGGGTGCCTGACGCTGATTCCGTCAGGCGTTCTAAATGAGGCGCGATGAGCGAGCACGGCAGGGCGCAATGGCTGTCGCTGCATAGCGAGGAGGTTCTCGAGCCGGACCTGCCGATCATCGACGCGCACCACCATCTGTGGACGCGCCCGGGCAATCGCTATCTCATCGACGATTACCTGGCCGAAGCGCGGACCGGCCACAACATCGAGGCCTCGGTGTTCGTGGAGTGCGGCGCTTTCTACCGCAAGTCCGGGCCCGAGCTGATGGCGCCGGTCGGCCAGGTGGAATTCGCCAACGGCGTCGCAGCGATGGCGGCGAGCGGCGCATACGGGAGCACGCTGGTGTGTGCCGGCATCGTCGGCACCGCCGATCTCCGTGTCGGAGCGGAGGTGGCGCAGGTGCTCGACGCGCAGATCGCAGCCGCCGGCGACCGCTTCCGCGGCATCCGCTTCATCACCAAGTGGGACCCGGACGAGGAGCTGAACACCGGGCGCTACAAGCCGCCGCGCGGGCTCATGCAGGACCGCGCTTTCCGCGCGGGCTTCGCGACGCTCGCGCCGCGCAAGCTCTCGTTCGACGCGATGGTCTACCATCCCCAGCACCTGGAGCTGGCGGATCTCGCCCGCGCCTTTCCGGACACCACGATCGTGGTGAACCATGTCGGCGGACTGGTTGCCCACACGCGCACCTACCTGGCGCGCAGGGATGAAGCAATCGCCGCGTGGCGGTCCGGCATGGCGGAGCTGGCGAAATGCCCGAACGTCTACGTCAAGCTGGGCGGGCTCGGCATGTCTTATCTCGGACTCGGCTTCGACAGGCTGGAAAGGCCCGCATCCTCGGAGCAACTCGCGCAGGCGTGGGGGCCGCTCTTCAAGCATTGCATCGACAAGTTCGGTCCGGGACGCTGCATGTTCGAGAGCAATTTCCCGCCGGACCGCGAGTCCGTCAGCTTCCCGGTCCTCTGGAACGCCTTCAAGCGCGTGGCCGCCGGATATTCCGCCGCCGAAAAGCGGGCGCTCTTTCATGGCGCGGCGGCGAGAGCGTACCGGTTGAATTTGGAATAGTGACCGGTGACCGGTGACCAGTGACCCGTGACTGGAGAAATGCAAGGATGAAGGCAGAAGGATGAAGGATGACCCCCCGCTTTGCGGGTGTTCAAGCGTCCCTCCCTTTCGCTCCGCCCGGTCGGTAAGCTACCGGCCGAGGGCACCGAAAGGCCGGGACAAGCAGCTATCACCGAAGATGAGGGTCATCCTTCCACGTTCATCCTTAATCCTTTGTACGTGTCACGTATCTCGTATAACACCTTCCCGGTGGAGCAGCCCATGACGGACGCAGAGATGATCAAGTACCTGTGGACGCACAAGACCCAGGACCACCCGTCCTGGTCCGACGAAGACCTCATGATCGAGCGCGGCGAGGGCGTCTACGTCTGGAACAGCAAAGGCCGCCGGCTCTTCGACGCCTACGCCGGTCTCGCGGTGGTGAACGTCGGCCACGGCCGCATGGAAATCGCCGACGCGGTGCGCGAGCAGGTGGCGAAGCTCGCTTATTACCCGACGACCCGCCAGTTCTCCAATCCTCCCGCGGCGCGGCTCGCGGCGCGGCTCGCGGGACTCACGCCCGGCGATCTCAACTACACGCTGTTCGCCGTGAGTGGCTCGGAGGCCAACGAGCGCTCGATGCAGATCGCGCGCGTTTACTGGTTGAAGGTGGGGCGGCCGCGCAAGTACAAAGTCGTCTCGCTCACCTACGGCTACCACGGCGCGACGCTGGCGACGCTCGCCATCTGCGGCCAGCCCGACATGGTGCGTCCCTACGAGCCGCTGGCGTGGCAGGGCTTCCGCAAGGTGGCCGCGCCGTACCCGATGTGGGACCGCGGCGCCGGGACCGACGAGGACCTGGTGCGCCGCTGTGCCGACCGCCTGGCGGACACGATCCGCGAGGAAGATCCGGAAACGGTCGCCGCCGTGATCCTGGAGCCCTGCTTGTCCTCGGGCGGCTGCATCATCCCGCCGCTCGGCTGGCTGGAGCGCGTGCGCGATGTCTGCGACGATCTCGACGTGCTGATGATTGCAGACGAAGTCATCACCGGCTTTGGCCGGACCGGCAAGTGGTTCGGCGTGGATCACGAGGGCGTCGTGCCCGATCTCATGTCGGTCGCGAAGGGCATCACTTCGGGCTATATCCCGCTCTCGGCATCGATCGCGCGGGAGAAGCTAGCCGCGGCGTTTCCCGACGATAGCCGCGAGGAAAACGTTCATCCGAATACCTACTGCGGGCACCCGGTGGCGTGCGCCGCGGCACTCGCCAATCTCGCGATCCTCGAGCGCGAAAACCTCGTGCAGAACGCCGAGACGATGGGCGCCAGGCTGCACGCGGCGATAGCCGCTCGCGTCCGCGACTGCGCCATCGTCGGCGAGGTGCGCTCGCGCGGGCTCATGGTGGCCATCGACTTCGCCGAGCCCGGGCACCGCGACCGGCCGCTGGCGCGGGAGCGGGTTGCGAGCCTCAACACCCGCGCGCTCGACCAGGGCTATATCGCCATGGCGAAGGACAGCGTGCTGCGGCTCGCGCCGCCGCTCTGCATCAGCGCGGGAGAGGTGGACGAGCTGGCGCAGCTGGTCGGGGAGACCGTGCGCGATCTGCAGGATGAAGTGACGCGCTCCACCCGCGGCAAAGTCGCTGCCGCTTAGAGACCATCGGCCGCAGGGATCAAGACGCGCCTGACCCCTGACGCCTGACCGCTGACGGCTCTAGAGGTCCGCGGCGACGCGGAAACCCCGGCGATAGACCCGCACGGTAGTGGGGCTGCCGACGCGGTACGCGGCGCGCACGCCCGCGGGAGCATCGAGCCAGGAACCGCCGCGCACCGCGCGCAGGGTGCAATCACCAGTAGTCCGGGCGCTTCCGTCGGACGGCGCGCCGCCGTAATTCCCGCTCCAGCAGTCCTGCGTCCACTCCTCCACGTTGCCCAGCATATCGTGGAGGCCGAAGGCGTTGGCGCGATAGCTTCCGACCGGAGCGGTCCAGGCATGCCGGTCGTTGCAATCGACGGCGTTCCAGGTGCTCGCGCCGGGGACCTGCACCCCGGTAGCGAGATCGGCCCCGTTGGCGAAGCTGCAGGACATCCCGGCATCGTCGCCCCAGTAGCGCGCCGTCGTGGAGCCCGCTCTGGCTGCGTATTCCCATTCGGCTTCCGTCAGCAGCCGATATTTCCTGCCGGTCTCGCGGCTCAACCATCCCGCATAGGCGCTGGCGTCTTCCCAGCTGACACAGGTCACGGGGTGCGAGTCGCTCTGGGGATAGCCGGGGTTGCGCCAGTCTTTCGCCCGGTCCAGCTCGAACGCGGCTCCGGTCCAGATGAAGCACCCGTCGCTTCCCCGGCGTGTCGCCTCCGCGAACGTCCGGTATTGGCCCCGCGTCACCTCGAACTTCCCCGCGGAGAAACTTCCGACGCTCACGCTGCGCTGCGGCTGGCTGCGGTTGCGAAACTCCCCGGACAGGTTCTCGCGCTCTTCCTCGCCCGGCGCCGCCCCCATCACGAACTTCCCCGCCGGAACGACCACCATCTCGGGGCAATGCGTGCAGTCTTCGGCAACGGCCGGAAAGGGGCAGGGCAGGAACGCGAGCGCGAGAAACAGGCGGAGCGGAGCGGGACTCCGGGCGTTCGCTCTACGCTCAGGGCGAACGGGGTTTTGCATCAACCGGCTAGCGGTCCTTCCCGAAGGTTTCCTCGGGGCCGCCGCTCTCTTTTTCTTTTCCAGCCCGCTCGAGGACCTTGCTTGCCATCCGTTCCCATCTGTCCATCGTTCTGTCAGCGGTCTTCTCTCCCGGCTTCTCCGGCGCTTTTTCGACGGGAGCCGGCGCGGTCGGTGTTCTTACGTCCGCTTTGGAGGGCTCCGCTTTCGCGACTTCCGCCACCTTCACAGGTTGCGCGGGAGCGGTTGGTGCGGGAGGCGATGCCGCTGCGGGAATCTCCGCGACTCTGGGAGGCGTCGCCGCCGCGGGAGACTTCGCCACCCTGGCCGCCGGCGCCGTCGCGCTGCGCGAGGGCGGCAAGCCCATCGCTTTCTCGGCGACCTCGAACACGCAAAGCAGGTCGCGCAGAGGTATGTTCGCCGCGATGATCGCCGGTGTCGCCAGCTCCAGATCGTGAATCGCGTGGTACGGCTCGCCCGGCTTCTCACGCTCGCGCTGGAAGCGCGCCTCGTCGATCGCAACGCGCACCTCGAGCGGGATCCGGGAATGCCAGATTTTTCCCGGGATCGTCGTGCGGATCTCGTGCGGCGTCAGCAGCGGCTTGCGCGTCATCCCTTCGATCGTGCTGGAGCTCGCGAGCAGCCGGTCGATGAGCCACGCGACCAGCTCCTGGTTCGGCGGAACGTCCTGATCCCACGGCATCCGCTCGCGGAACCCGGTCCAAATGTCGGCGACCGGCGCGTAGGCGGCAAGCTCGATCGCGTCGAACTCGTTTTCGAACTGGTCAACGGTCACGTCGCCGGCGTCGATAACCGAATCGATCAGCGCGGCCTGGAAATCCGGCTGTTTGTTGCGCGCGGCTTTCGGCTTGAGCCCCGTGAGACTGCACGTAATCCTCTGGCGGATGTCGGGGCGCTGCGCGAACCACCCCATGCGCTCGGTCGCGTCCCACGTGCCGCGGAGGAGGTCCGGCGTCCACCAGGAGAATCGCGAGCCGCGCAATTTCGAAACGAGCTCCGCGATCAGCTGGAGCGCGGCGTTGCCCGCAACGTGCGAGCGCGATTCCTGTGCGAGGGCCGTATCCTCGGGCCCGGGCGTCTCGGGATGTCGAAGCGACATGGGAAGGTCGGGCATGGGTGCCTCGGGCAAGAGTGGAGCGGGTTAGGTTAGCAGAGTGCTCAGCTTGGTGCCCAAATTTTAAGCAAGTCGCATACCCGGAACATCGGACGTCGAATCATGGGCTTACGGCTCCGGAAAGGGTGGTCGCCGTCGAATTCGGGGCGATGCCTCCGTGATCTCGACATTCCCCCGCACCGGGAAATCCAGCGGAACAAATGGCGGATAATGACCGAAAACCGGGCCGGATGGCGCGCGCGCTCTCTGGAAGGTGGCGCACCGGAACCGGCGGTAAGGAAGTGGGGAGAGTCCCGCCAGCGACCGGCGAGCAGCAAAAGGGAGACCAGGATGAAGTTCAAGCTTCCACCCGCGGCGACCATACTGATCGCCATGGTGATCGGCATCGTCGTCGGCTACATGATCTTCACGCAGTTTCCTGACAAGAAGACTGCCGCGGAGATAGCCGGCTACATCTCGATCATGTCGGACGTGTTCCTGCGGCTCATCAAGATGCTGATCGGTCCGCTGGTGTTCTCGACGCTGGTGGTCGGCATCGCGCACATGGGAGACGCAGCTTCGGTGGGGCGGGTGTTTGTCAAGGCGATCGCCTGGTTCGTTACCGCATCGCTCGTGTCGCTCGTCCTGGGCATGATCCTCGCCAACGTGCTGCAGCCGGGTCACAACCTCGGGCTGCCGCTGCCGGATATCGGCTCGTCGGCCAACCTGGCGACGACCAAGTTCACCCTCAAGGATTTCGTCAGCCACCTGGTGCCGAAGTCGTTCGCCGAGGCGATGGCCAACAACGAGATTCTGCAGATCGTGGTGTTCTCGATGTTCTTCGGCGTGGCGCTCGCCGCCATGGGCGACAAAGGGAAGACGCTGGTGGATGCGATCGACGAGCTGTCTCACGTCATGCTGAGGATCACCGGCTACGTGATGAAGCTCGCCCCGCTCGCCGTGCTGGCCGCGATGGCGGCGACGGTCGCGGTCAACGGTCTCGAGATCCTGCTCAAGTTCGCGGTGTTCATGGGCGAGTTCTATCTCGGCCTCATCATCCTGTGGTCGCTCCTGATCTTCGCGGGCTTCGTCGTCCTGGGACCGCGCATCGCGCGGCTGCTGGTCCTGATCAAGGAGGCCTTCATGGTCTCGTTCGCCACGGCGAGCTCCGAGGCGGCGTATCCGAAGATACTCGATGCGCTCGATCGCTTCGGCGTCAAGCGCAAGATATCGAGCTTCGTGATGCCCATGGGCTATTCGTTCAACCTCGACGGCTCGATGATGTATTGCACCTTCGCGGTGCTCTTCATCGCGCAGGCCTACGGCATCGAGCTGGCGATCGGCACCCAGATCACGATGCTGCTCATCCTGATGCTCACCTCGAAGGGTATGGCGGGCGTCCCGCGCGCTTCGCTGGTGGTGATCGCCGCGACCTTGAACCAGTTCAACATCCCGGAGGCGGGCCTGCTGCTGATCCTGGGTGTGGATACCTTCCTCGACATGGGGCGCTCGGCGACCAATGCCGTCGGCAACTCGATCGCGACCGCGGTGGTCGCCAAGTGGGAAGGCGAGCTCATGTCGCCCGCGGAAGCCGAATCGTTCGCGCTCACGCTCGATACGGTCGGTCAGCCGGCGCACGCCTGAGGCGTTGCCGTGAAGCGCTTAGCGAGACTCTGCGCGCTCGGCCTGGCGCTCGCGAGCGGCGGCGCCGCTGCGCAGGCCGAGCGCCCGGTCCCGGTGGAGCTGACCGGCACCCTCGGGAAGGCGCGCTCGACCGGCGCCGTCACCATCGCCTATCGCGAAGCATCGGTTCCGTTTTCGTTCCTGTCGCGCGGCCAGCCGATCGGCTATTCGATCGAGCTGTGCCGCAAGGTGGTCGAGGCGATGGGAGAGGCGGTTGGCCGCGACCTGGACATCAAGTGGGTAGCCGTGACTCCCGAGACGCGGATGGAAGCGATCGTCTCCGGCAGGGCCGATCTCGAGTGCGGCTCGACCACCAACAATCTCGAGCGGCAGAAGCAGGTCGCTTTTTCCCCGACGATATTCGTGGCCGGGACCAAGCTGATGGTGGGCAAGGGCTCGCCGATCCGGTCGTTCCGGGACCTGGGAGGCAGGACCGTGGCCGTCACCGGCGGCACTACGAACGAAAAGACGCTGCGCGACCTGGCGCAGAAGTTCAAGATCGATCTGCGCCTGCTGGTGTTGCGCGATCATGCGGAATCGTTCGCCCAGGTGGTGTCGGGCAAGGCCGAGGCGTTCGCCACCGACGACGTGTTGTTGTACGGCCTGATCGCGCAAAACAAGGCGCAGGGCCGCTATTTCGTGGTCGGCGAGTTCCTCTCCTACGACCCCTACGGGATCGTGTACCGCAGGGGCGACACCCAGCTCGGCGGCGTCATCGTCGAGACGTTTCGCGCGCTGGCGGAGGACGGCGAGATGGAGCGCCAGTACAAGCGCTGGTTTCTGAGGCGCCTGCCGGCCGGGTCCAGCATCGATCTGCCGATGAGCCCGCAGCTCGCAACGATCTTTCGAGCCATGGCCGCGAAGCCGGAATAAGTCACGGAGGAAGCATGGATCTGCAGGGGGCATTTACCGGAGTCAAGGTGCTGGCGGTTGCGCGCGTCGTCGCCGCGCCCTTCGCCGCGTATCAGTTGGCCATGCACGGCGCCGACGTCATCCACATCGAGAATCCCAATGAGGGCGATTCCGCGCGCACGTCCGGCAACCTGGTGACGCCTTTCCACAAGGCCGGGATGGCGTACAACTTTCTTGCCTACAACGCCAACAAGCGCTCGATCACGCTCGCGATCAACACGCCCGCCGGCCAGGAAGTGTTCCGGAGAATGGCCGTGAGCGCCGACGTGGTCATCGAGAACCTGAGGGGCGGCACCATGGCGCGCTACGGCCTGGGCTATGAGGACCTTAAGAAGATCAATCCGCGCATCATTTTCTGTTCCGTCACCGGCTACGGCCAGACCGGTCCCAAGAAGAGCGACCCCGCCATCGACGGCGTCGTCCAGGCGGTGAGCGGCATGATGAGCATCACCGGCACGCCGGAGACCGGGCCGCTGAAATCCGGATCCACCATCGTCGATTACACCACGGGCTACGCTGCCGCGCTCGGCATTGCCACGGCGCTCTTCCAGCGCACGCGGACGGGCGTTGGCCAGGCGATCGACGTAGCCATGCTGGAGACGGCCATCACGATGATGGGGGGTGAAGTACTGCGCGCCATAGCCGCCGATGAAACCCCGCCGCTGGTGGGCAACGGATCGGGCAAGGGCGGTTACGTGAGCGATACCTACCGCTGCAAGGAAGGCCATCTCTCCATCGCGGCCGGCGCGCCCGCCCGCCGCGAGAAGCTCTGGAAGGCTATCGATGCGACCGATATTCCCCGGGATCCCCGCTTCGCCACGGACGCTGCCGTGGCAAAGAACATGAAGGCGTTGAACGAGGAGATCGAGCGCAGGCTTTCAACCAGGACGGCGGCGGAATGGGAGGTCATTCTGAACGAGGCCGGCGTGGCGGCGATGGAAGTCATCCCGCTCGCGCGCGCGGTGCACCATCCGCAGCTCGAACACCGGCAGTTCTTCCACAAGTTCGACGACCCCGCGGCGAGCGGCTTGCCGCCCTTCGCCGTGCCTACCTCGCCCTATCGCCTGTCGGCGAGCCCCGCAGAAATCCGTTCCATGCCGCCGCGGCACGGGCAGCATACCGACGAGGTTCTGACCGAGCACGGGTTCTCAAGGGAAGAGATCGCCGGGCTGCACGCCGAGGGCGTCGTTTCTGCTATGAAGCCGGCGACTGACAAGGCTGCGGCTGAGGACTGATGCGGCGATGGAGTAGCGACATGGCGAAATGGCCCGCGCGCGACACGATCGAGATCGGCGCCCAATGCGACCCGGAAACCGGCAAATGGCGCTTCGTGGTCCTGGGCGCCGGCGGCAAGGTCATGGACCGCAGCGAGGCCGTTTACGAGTCGGACGGGGAGGCAAGGGCGGGAGCGAGGGACTGGCTGCTGCAGACGCTGCTGCGGTAATAAAAATCCGGCACTTGTCTTGACACCTGACCGTGCGCCGACCTAACGTAGGAAACGATCGACCCGACGGAGGAGCCCATGGATAAGATCAGCCGCCGCCGCTTCCTGACCAGGACCGGCGGCCTTGTCGGCATACTCGCGGCCGGCATCGCGCCCGCGCAGGGTCAGAAGCGCCAGATTTCCTACCTCTGCTGGAACAATTTCGCTCCCGCCTCGGACAAGAAGCTGGCGGAGATCGGCCGGCGCTTCACCAAGGACACCGGCATCGGGATTCGAATCGACCATATCGCGGCTGCCCAGCAGGCCGCCAAGTACGCGTCCGAGGTGCAGACGCAGGCCGGCCACGACGTCGTCGAGATGCGCATGCACTTCCCGTGGCTCTACGAGCCGCAGCTCGTGGACGTGTCCGATGTGGTGAAGGAGCTCGAGAAGAAGTATGGGCCGGCGCTCTCGTCAGCCCAGGAGACCGCCATGGTCAAGGGGGTCTGGCGCGCGGTGCCGCAGTATCGCACCTTCTTCGTGGCCGCCTATCGCGAGGACCTGTTCAAGAAGGCCGGCCTCAAGGTCCCCGACACCTGGGAAGACCTCTACACGGTCGGCAAGGAGCTGAAGAAGATGGGGCATCCGGTCGGTATCCCCATCAGCCAGAACTACGACACGATCTCCACGGCGGGACCCGTGCTCTGGTGTCTGGGCGGCAAGGAGGTGGAGAAGGACGGCAAGACCGTCGCCATCGGCGGCCCGCAGACGGTCAGGATGGTGGAGTGGTACAAAAAGATGTACCGCGACTGCATGGAGCCGGAGGTGCTCTCCTGGAATGACGCCAGCAACAACGAGTCCCTCCAGCAGGGCAAGGCGGGGTGGATCCACAATCCGGTGAGCGCCTACATCGTCGCCCGCAACAACAAGCTCGTGACGGCCGACGGCATCAATCACCACCGGAGCCTGGCCGGGCCCGATGGCCAGCGCCACGAGACCGACGTGCCGCGCCACATCGGGATCTGGAAGTTCTCGAAGAACGTCGCGCCGGCCAAGGAATGGATCCGCTATCTGCTCGGCAGGCGCGAGGTCTACGACGAGTACGTCATGTCGGGCGACGCCTTCAACCTTCCCGCGTACACGAACCTCGTCGACCATCCCGTGCTCAAGACCGATCCGAAGTTCGCCGCGCTCCAGGACACCAAGGGCGTCCAGTTCCATTGCTACGGGTGGCCCGCGCCCGCGAGCGACAAGATCCAGCTCATCACCAATTCCTTCATCCTGCCCAACATGATCGCCAAGGCGGTCACCGGCACGTCCACTGCGGACGCCATTGCCTGGGGCGCGAACGAGATGAAGAAGATCCTGGACAAGAAGTAAGGAGCGGAACCTCGTGCCCATCGGAAGCGCAGGCGTTATCGTCGCGGCCCCCCGTCCGCGATTCCGATTGCAGCTGGGGGAGTGGCTCAATCGCGAGGGGATACTCGGCCCGCTGTTCGTGGCTCCGGCCCTGTTGCTCCTGCTCGTGCTCGTGGCCTATCCGTTCTGCATGGCGCTCTACTTCTCGCTGTCGGACGCCTTTATCGGGCGGCCCAGCCAGTTCATCGGGATCCAGAACTTCGTGAACCTCTGGGAGAGCGATGCCTTCCGCCAGACGTTCCAGAACGCCTTCGTCTTCACCGGCATCGCCATCGCCGTCAAGCTCGTGCTGGGCGTCACGCTTGCCCTGCTCCTGAACCAGCAGCTCTGGTTCAAGCGGTTCATCCGGGGCGCGGTGCTCCTGCCCTGGGTCATTCCCACGGCGCTCTCCACGCTCGGCTGGTGGTGGATGTTCAACTCGCTCTACAGCGTGGTGAACTGGACCGGCATCGCGCTCAACTTCATGGATCCCCCGGGCCCGAACTGGCTCGGGCAGAAGTACTACGCCATGGCGGCAGTGATCGTGGTGAACATCTGGCGCGGGCTCCCCTTCTTCGCGATTACGATCCTGGCCGGGTTGCTGGCGATCCCCAAGGAGCTCTACGAGGCGGCGGAGGCCGATGGCGCCGGGCCGTGGAGGCAGTTCTGGCACATCACCCTGCCGCTCCTGGCGCCCGTGCTCGGCATCATCATTCTCTTCTCGACGATCTTCACGTTCAGCGAGTTCAACATCGTCTACGTCCTCACCCACGGCGGCCCGATCAACTCGACCCATCTCTTCGCCACCCTCGCCCGCCAGGTGGGTCTCGAGTCGGGGCAGATCGGCGAGGGCGCTGCCATCTCGCTCTATCTCTTCCCCGTGCTCGT
>DASRJL010000032.1:0-10156 GCA_035649495.1 Burkholderiales bacterium
TTCAGCCCGGTGATCTTGGCGACGCAGCCTTCCGGCGCAAGATTGCCCTTGAGGATGGCGAGATGGCCCTGTCGATACATCGGTTTGCCCCACGGCCGGATCACGTCCTGGTCGGCGCGCGGCAGGGGCACGTCTTTCAACTCCTGCGCCATCGTGCGGCCGGTGATCGTGAGGCAGTCGCCGTTCAACAGCCCGTGCTCGTGGAGCAGCTTCAGCACCGGCGGCACCCCGCCTGCACGGTGGAAATCCACCGCCACGTAGCGGCCCGAGGGCTTCAGGTCGCACAGCACCGGCACTTTGCGGCGCATGCGCTCGAAATCGTCTATCGACCACTTGACGCCGGCGGCGTGCGCGATCGCGAGGTAGTGCAGAACCGCGTTGGTCGAGCCCCCGGTCGCCATGACCAGAGCGACCGCGTTCTCTATGCTCTTGCGCGTCACGATGTCGCGCGGCTTCAGGTCTGCCTTGATCGCCTCTACCAGCACGCGCGCGGATTCGCCGGCGGAATCGGCCTTCTCGGGATCCGGTGAAGCGAGCTGCGAGGAGCCCAGCAGGCTCACGCCCAGCGCCTCGAACGACGAAGACATGGTGTTCGCCGTGAACATGCCGCCGCAAGCGCCCACGCTCGGGCAGGCGTTCCTCTCGATGCCGTCGAAGTCTTCCTGGGCCATCTTTCCCGCGGCGAGCGCGCCCACGGCCTCGAATGCCGACACGATGGTCAAATCCTGGCCTTTCCACCGCCCGGGCCTGATCGTGCCGGCATAGACGTAGATGCCGGGAACGTTCATGCGCACCATCGCGATCAACCCGCCCGGCATGTTCTTGTCGCAGCCGCCGCACACGAGCACGCCGTCCATCGCCTGGCCGTTGACCGCGGTCTCGATGGCGTCCGCGATCACTTCGCGCGACACCAGCGAATATTTCATCGCCTCCGTGCCCATGCCGATGCCGTCGGTGATGGTGGGCACGCCGAACACCTGGGGCTTGGCGCCGGCGGCTTCGAGCGCCGCCATCGCGCGGTCCACGAGCGGCTGTATGCCGGCGTTGCAGGGGTTCATCGTCGAGTGGCCGTTGGCGACGCCGACGATGGGCTTCTCGAAATCGCCGTCGCGGAATCCGACGGCGCGGAGCATCGCGCGGTTGGGGGAGCGGGCGGTGCCGTGGGTGATGAGCTGACTGCGCTTGTTGAGGGGCATGGCGGGACCGTGGAAAGGGGAACGTATAATGAGCGCGTCATTCTAACAGCCTGATGCTAGTACATCCGAGCTTCGATCCCGTCGCTTTCCACCTCGGCCCGCTGGCCGTGCGCTGGTACGGGCTCATGTACCTCGTCGGCTTCGCGCTCGTCTGGATCGCCGGGCGCTACCGCATCAAGAGCCGTCCCGGGGGCGTATGGACTCTGAAGGACATGGACGACGCCCTGTTCTACGGAATACTGGGCACGCTCCTCGGCGGGCGGCTGGGCTACGTGCTCTTCTACAAGTTCGCGGAGTACGCGCCGACGCCGTGGAAGATCCTCTACGTATGGGAAGGCGGCATGTCGTTCCACGGCGGCTTCCTCGGCGTGGTGCTGGCGATGATTCTGTACGCACGGAGCCGCCGGCAGGACTGGCTTGCCATAACCGACTTCATCGCGCCACTCGCGCCGCTGGCGCTCGGCGCGGGGCGGATCGGCAACTTCATCAACGCCGAGCTGTGGGGACGGCCCGCGGACGTGCCGTGGGCGATGATATTTCCGCTCGCGGGCCAGATGCCGCGGCACCCGTCGCAGATCTACGAGTTCGCGCTCGAGGGCGTGGTGTTGTTCGCCGTGCTGTGGTGGTTCTCCGCCCGCCCGCGTCCGCGCGGCGCGGTGTCGGCGGCCTTTCTGATCGGCTACGGGGTGTTCCGCTTCGCGGTGGAGTACACGCGCGAGCCTGATTCGTTCCTGGGCCTGCTGGCGCTGGATCTCTCCATGGGGCAGTGGCTGTCGGCGCCGATGGTGATCGCGGGGGTGGCGCTGATGGCGTGGGCGTACCGGCAGGGAGGATCAGGAGCCAGGATCCAGGATTCAGGAGCCGCTAAGGGCTAAGCGCCGAATCCTGAAACCCGAATCCTGAATCCTGAATTCAAGAGCAAGACCCGGAGTGCGGCGGTCTTTCATGAGGGCTAGAGTTCAACCGTCGAAAGTTAAACGCGTTGAAAGGAAGCCCATGAATACGACCACAAGGAATGAAATGCTCGCGGCTGCGACCGTGAGCGATCCGCGTTGGGCGGCCGTGGTTGCCCGCGACCGGAAAGCCGACGGCAGCTTCGTCTACTCGGTGAAGACGACCGGCGTGTACTGCCGGCCCTCGTGCGGCGCGCGCCCGGCGCGACCCGAGAACGTCGCGTTCCACGCGACGCCCGCCGCAGCGGAACGGGCCGGGTTCCGCCCCTGCAGACGCTGCAAACCGGGCGAGTCCTCGCTCGCCGAGCGAAACGCCGCCCGGGTGGCCCAACTGTGCCGGCTCATCGAGAACGCGCCGCAGGCGCCCGGCCTGGAGGAGCTCGCGAAACGGTCCGGCATGAGCCCGTACCACCTGCATCGCGTCTTCAAGGCCGTCACGGGCCTGACGCCCAGGGCGTACGCGGTGGCGCATCGCGCGAAGCGCATCCGGGACGAGCTCGACCGGAGCGGAACGGTGACCGACGCAATCTACAGCGCCGGCTATAACTCCAGCGGGCGCTTCTACGAGCAATCGAACGAGCTGCTGGGCATGACGCCCGCAAGGTACCGCGCGGGCGGTGCGAACACCGAAATACGGTTCGCCATCGGGCAGTGCTCCCTCGGTGCGATACTGGTCGCCGCCAGCGAACGCGGCGTGTGCGCGATCCAGATGGGCGACGATCCCGGGCAACTGGCGCGCGACCTGCAGGACCGGTTTCCGCGCGCCAATCTGATCGGTGGCGATGCGGGCTTCGAGAAGCTCGTCGCGACAGTCGTGGGCCTCGTGGAGGCGCCGCGCCTGGGCGCCGATCTGCCGCTCGACGTGCGCGGCACGGCGTTCCAGCAGCGCGTGTGGCAGGCGCTGCGGGAAATACCGGCAGGCAGGACGACGACCTATACCCAGCTCGCCAGGCGTATCGGCGCGCCGAAGTCGGTGAGGGCGGTGGCCAGTGCCTGCGCCGCCAACGCTCTCGCCGTGGCAATCCCCTGCCACCGCGTCGTGCGCAGCGACGGCGGGCTCGCCGGCTATCGCTGGGGCGTCGCGCGCAAGCGCGCGCTGCTCGCGCGGGAGGCGGTCGCGACGTGAACGCACGGGACCGGACGGAGGCGCACGTCGTTGCGGCGACGGCCGCGCGTAAACGGCACGCCGGCGACGTAGGGGCGCGCGCAGGCGCAGTGGACTGGACACGGGTCGCGCAGGATCTCGACGCCGGGGGCACTGCGGTCATCGAGCGTCTCCTCACGCGAGCCGAATGCGAGACGCTCTCGGCGCTTTACCCGGTGGCAGGCCTCTTTCGCAGCCGGGTGGTGATGGCGCGGCACGGTTTCGGGCGCGGGGAATACCAGTATTTCACCTATCCGCTGCCGGAAATCGTGGCGGGCCTGCGCACGTCGGTTTACCCGCGCCTTGCGCCCGTCGCCAATCGCTGGAACGTAGCCATGGGCATGCCCGCGCGCTATCCGGAGCGACACGCGGAGTACCTCTCGCGCTGCCATGCCGCGGGCCAGCGCCGCCCGACGCCGCTCCTCCTGCGCTACGGCGCAGGCGACTACAACTGCCTGCACCAGGACCTCTACGGCGAGCTGGTTTTCCCGCTGCAACTGACGATATTGCTGTCCGGGCCCGGGCGCGACTTTACCGGGGGAGAGTTCGTCGTCACCGAGCAGCGGCCGCGCATGCAATCGCGCGCCGAGGTCGTGCCGCTCGACCAGGGCGACGCGGTCGTCTTCGCCGTCAATCACCGGCCGGTGGAGGGCGCGCGCGGCGTGTACCGGGTCAAGCTCCGGCATGGCGTCAGCCGCGTGCGCTCGGGGAGTCGTCACACGCTGGGCATCATCTTTCACGATGCGGCCTGAGAACACCCGTCATGGGTCAGGCGTCATGGGTCAGGCGGGCTAGAACCCGTCTCAAAATGGTTTCATTTGCGTTCGTCGGCGATTTATTATTGTTTCTCTTGGCGTCTTGGCGTCTTGGCGTCTTGGCGGTTCGTCGTGAGTTTTTCGTGCATGACAGCAGATCTGTTCGAGAGCCAGGCTGAATTCGAGGTGCGTGAGGAGCGGCTCGCGCCCGGCGCGGTCGTGCTTCGCCGCTACGCCGTGGCGCACGAGGCGGCGCTCCTCGCCGGGGTCCGGGAGGTGATCGCCGGCGCGCCGCTGCGTCATATGGTTACGCCGGGCGGATTCCGGATGTCCGTCGCCATGACGAACTGCGGTTCGCTTGGCTGGGTCACCGAGGAAGCGGGCTACCGCTACGACCCGGTAGACCCGCTCTCCGGCGGCAACTGGCCGCCGCTGCCGGATTCGTTCGTGGGCGTCTCGCAAAGCGCCGCGGCGCAGGCCGGCTTCAGCGGGTTCGTGCCGGACGCGTGTCTGGTCAATTGCTACGAGCCGGGTGCGCGAATGTCACTGCACCAGGACAGGAACGAGCGTGATTACGACGCGCCTATCGTCTCGGTGTCGCTCGGGCTGCCGGCGGTGTTCCTGTTCGGAGGGGCGAAGCGCGCCGACCGGGCGAGGCGCGTGCCGCTCGCCCACGGTGACGTCGTTGTCTGGGGTGGACCGGCACGGCTGCGCTACCACGGCGTCGCGCCGCTCAGGGACGGGAGCCATCCGCTGACCGGCGGCTGCCGCTACAACCTCACGCTGCGCAAGGCAGGCTAGCTTTTCCTCGCGGCGGGCTGGCCCGTGCGCCGGTCGAGCAGTCGCCCGAAGTTCGAGAGCGAGATGAGGTGCGCGTAGACCCGCGACAATATCCCGCTTTGCGCCAGTTCCTTCAGCTTGTCGCCCGGCAGATCGGCCATCCTCTGCTCCGCGACGCGGTACATGCCGGTCATGGCAACCGGTGTGCCTTCGTTCGGGACGGCCTGCACGGTGAAGGCCTCGAGCAGACCCAGGTGGCCCAGGGTCTTGCACATTTCCTCGCTGCGCAGGAGGTCCGCTTCGTACTCGAAAAGGAGTTTCTGGCGCTCCGCCCACGCCGGCAGCGGCTCGCCCTGCTTGTCGAAGAGCGCCTCGCCCTTGTCGCTGATCGCGCGCTTCTCGACGCAGGCGACGCGGTCGGCCTGCTCTTTGCCGTCAACGGTCACGCGCGTCATGCAGAAGGGAAAGCGCCGCACGTAGGCCGGGAGGTAAACGTTCTCCGCCCAGGAATTCTCCGTCGTCACGAACAGGTTCTGCTGGTTTTCCAGTCCCAGCACCACCATGGGGACGTAGCTTGCACCGTTGTCGCCGCTCACGAAGGCTATGGGGAAGTCGCGGCATGCCACCGAGAACTCGGTGAAGGACAGCGGCACCGCGCTAAGCGTCCTGAAGACGAGCGGCAGCTTGCGGCTCTCCGGCAGCACCACGCGATGCTGCTTGGTGAGCGGGACGACTTCCTGGTAGCCGTAAGGCGGTCTGATGTCCATGTGCCAGCGCTCCCAGGGGAAGGGTTACGGACCGGGGATTATATTGTAAAATTCTGCCCTCACGCTGTGCCAAGTGGGGACGTAGCTCAGCTGGGAGAGCGTCGCGTTCGCAATGCGAAGGTCGGGAGTTCGATCCTCCTCGTCTCCACCAAAGAATGCCGGGATCTTCCGGCATTTTTTTTGATGGACCCCATGAGATCCGGGGGGCCGCCTTCTGGCAGAATAGCGCTCACGCCGCGCGCATCACGCCCGCGGGTAGAGCGACGATAACAACCATGTTTGCGAAGCTGATTCCACGCGAGGGCCGGTTTTTCGATTTTTTCAACGCCCACGCGGCGCAGATCGTCGAGGGCAGTCACGCGCTGGTGCAGTTGATGGCCGACCCGGAAAACGCGGTTCAACACGCGGAGCGGATAGACCACGCCGAGCGCAACGCCGACAAGATCACGCACGAGACGATAGCCCTGCTGCACAAGACGTTCATCACGCCCATCGACCGCGACCAGATACACCAGCTCATCAACAACATGGACGATGTCCTCGATCTCATCCAGGACACCGCCGAGTCGATGGTGCTCTTCGACATCCGGCGCGCGACTCCCGAGGCGCAGCAGCTCGCGCAGATCTGCCAGATGACGTGCGACAGGGTGAAGGCGGCCGTCGGCCTCCTCTCCAACCTGCGGAACCCCGAGGCCATCATGAAGACCTGCGAGGAGATCGACCGCCTCGAATCGGACGCCGACCGCGTGTTGCGCTCGGCCCTCTCGCGGCTCTTCCGCGAGGAGTCGGACGTGAAGCAGGTGATCAAGCTGCGCGCCATCTACGAGCTCCTGGAGTTGATCACCGACCGCTGCGAGGACGTGGCGAACATCGTCGAAGGCATCGTCCTTGAGCACTCATAGTTTCCGCACCACGGGCCTGTGCGGCGGAAAACTATCAATGAACAACAAGACATGAATATCCGCCGGCCATCGGGTTCCGGTAAGGATTTCGGCGGGCTCTCAAACGGCCTGTCGAACGCGCGACACACTATCGGCCCGTCGAAATCCTGATGGAGCCGGTACAGGTCAGTCTGACGGTCGTCGTGCTGCTGGTGCTGGTCGCCCTCGCGTTCGATTTCATGAACGGCTTCCACGACGCCGCGAACTCCATCGCGACCGTCGTTTCGACCCGTGTGTTGAAGCCGTATCAGGCGGTCCTCATGGCCGCGCTCTTCAACTTCGTGGCTCTGTTCGTCTTTCAGCTGCACGTCGCCGCCACCGTGGGCAAGGGCATAGTCGATCCGGCAGTCGTGGATCACTACGTCGTGTTCGGCGCGCTCGCCGGCGCGATCGCGTGGAACGTGATCACGTGGTGGTACGGCATTCCCTCCTCCTCCTCGCACGCGCTGATCGGCGGGCTGGTCGGCGCGGCCGTGGCCAAGGCCGGGACGGGATATCTCGTTGCGGGCGGCCTGCTGAAGACCGTGGCGTTCATATTCGTCGCGCCCCTGCTGGGCATGCTGTTCGGTGCCCTGCTCATGCTCATGGTGGCGTGGCTCTTCGTGCGCGCGACGCCGGCGCGGGTCGACCGCTGGTTTCGCCGCCTGCAGCTCGTCTCGGCATCTGCCTATTCCCTCGGCCACGGCGGCAACGACGCGCAGAAGACCGCGGGCATAATCTGGGTGCTGCTGATCGGCACCGGGCATCTTGGCGCCGACGACGCGCTGCCGTTGTGGGTCGTCACCTCGTGCTACATCATGATCGGGCTCGGCACCGCGTTCGGCGGCTGGCGCATCGTTAAGACCATGGGCCAGAGGATCACGAAGCTGAAGCCGGTCGGCGGCTGTTGTGCCGAAACCGGCGGCGCGATCATGCTGTTCGTGGCGACCGGCCTCGGCATCCCGGTTTCGACTACCCATACCATCACGGGCGCGATCATCGGGGTCGGCTCGACGCAGTCGGTGTCGGCGGTGCGCTGGGGCATCGCCGGCAACATCGTGCTCGCGTGGGTGCTTACCATACCGTGCACCGCCTTCATTGCGGCGGTGGTGTGGTGGCTGGCGCAATTCCTGCTTTAGAAATCGGCTACGAGCTTCGAGCCACGAGCCGCCAGCTACCAGCCGCGAGCAAATCCGTAGCTGGTAGCCTGTAGCTGGTAGCTCGTAGCCTATGGCTACGCGACGCGCATGGGCAACAGCACCATCTGCCGTCCCTGGCTGTGCAGGCGATCCTGAAGTTCCTGCGGGGTCCTGTTGTGGAGCCAGCGCGTCAAGAGGGTGGTGTGCGTGAAAATCAGCTTGGAGGCGAAGCACACCGTGTTCGGGTACTTCGCGTACACCTGGTCGCCGAGCTTCATGAATTCGTCCAGCGGCTCAGTGCCGAAGCCGATGTAGAACTCCGCGGCGAGGCCGTGCGAGTGGCAGTAGCGCACGAAGAAGCGCAGCGAATTCTCGATCGTGTAGCGCAGGGTGCGGAGCGCCCCTTCCCCGCCGTAGCTCTGCGCGTCCACTTCGCCCACGCTCACGAACACGAAGTTCTTGAAGTGCCCGGGGAACATGCGCAGCACCCACAAGAGCGCATGCACGCCGACGCCGCGATGCTTGCCCACGAACACCAGCGCCGTGGGCGCCTGCGGGTCGAGCGCGGGCGCGCGCGTGGATTCGTCCCAGGGAACCTTGACGTCGAACAGCGCGTCGGCCTTGCGCAGCTGGGCGCGCGCTTCGTCGTAGTGGCGGCGGATGGCCGCGCAGACGGCGATCACCACCCCGGTGATGAGGATGGTCACCCAGCCGCCCTCGGTGAACTTCTCCACGAGGAGCACCGTCAGTATGCCGCCGGTGACGGTAAACCCGATGGCGGAGAGCGCGATGCGCCGCTTCCACCGGCGGTCGTCGCGGCGTCTGCGCCACCACAGGATCACCAGGCCGAGGAGCGAGATGGAAAAGGTGAGGAACACGTTGATCGAGTAGAGCACCACCAGCAGCGTGACGCTGCCCTGGCTCCAGACGAGCACACCGAGCGCCGCGATCCCCATCAGCATGACGCCGTTGTCGGTCACGAGGCGGTTCGAGAGCTCGCGGAAATGGCGCGGCACCCAGGAATCGGCCGCCATGTTGGACAGCACGGCGGGCCCGCCCAGGAACCCGGTGTTGGCGGCGACGAAAAGGAGCGCCGCTTCCGACGACAGGACGACGATGAGCGCCACGTGGTTGGCCCCCGCGTTCCCCGGATTCAGACTCTCGATGATCGACTGGAACACAACGGCGTTCAGCGTGCGCCCCGGCTGCTGCACGGCGTCCCACAGGAGGTAGAGCAGCATGATGCCGCCCGCGGTGAAGGCGAGCGAGGTCGCCATGTAGAGCATGGTCCACTTGCCGGTGCTCACCCGCGGCTCGGCGAGGGTGTTGACGTTGTTCGACACCGCCTCCAGGCCGGTGTAGGTGCCCCCGCCCTGTGAATACGCCAGCATCATGATGCCGACCACCGTGATCCAGCCGGTGTTACGTGCCAGCGCCGCGGTCTCGCCGAGCGTTTCGGGCACGAGCTGGGGCATGCGCTCCGCGTGCGCGTAGATGCCGTAGCCGATCAGGAACACGTGGATCACGACGAACGCGAGGAAGACCGGCAGCAGGACCTTGATCGCTTCCTTCATGCCGCGCAGGTTGAGCAGCAGCAGCACGCCGGTCATGACGACCCCGAACGGTATCTTCCAGTCGTGGAACCCGACGGGCAGCAGGCTGAACAGAGCGTCCGCGCCCGCCGCGATCGAGATCGCGATGGTCAGCACGTAGTCCACGATCAGCGCTGCGCCGGACACGAGTCCCGCGCGCGAGCCGATCAGCTGCGTTGCGACCTTGTAGCCGCCGCCGCCGTTGGGAAAGAGCTCGATCACCTGGTTGTAGGCGAGCGAGATGATGAATACCGTCACGGCGATCATGAGGGCGAGATAGAACCCGAAGTGGGTGTGGGCGCCGAGGGCGAGATAGGCTTCCTCGGGGCCGTAGCACGACGAGGACAGGCCGTCGGCGCCGAGGCCCACCCACGCGAAGAAGGCGATCAGCGCGATGCTGTGGCGGGTACTGGGATCGAGGGGGTCGCGCGGCTTGCCGATCAGGACTTCGCGCAGGCTCATTTAGCGTTGTATTCTTTGCGAGAGCATTTCATCATAACGCACCCCAGGGTTCCCACCAAAACACCGGAGACAATCACATGGCCAGAACCACCGTTCATACCGCAGCGGCGCCGAAAGCGATCGGGACTTACTCGCAGGCCGTGCGCTGCGGCGGCACGGTGTACCTCGCCGGGCAGATCGGCCTCGATCCCGCGACCATGGAGATCGTTGCCGGCATCGAGCCGCAGATACGCCGCGTCTTCGATAACCTCAAGGCCGTCGCGCAGGCCGCGGGCGGCGGGCTCGGCGACGTGGTCAAACTCACGGTCTACCTCACCGATCTGGGCCACTTCGCCCGCCTGAACGAGATCATGGCGACCTATTTCACCGAGCCCTACCCCGCGCGCGCCGCGGTGGGCGTCGCGAGCCTGCCGCGCGGCGCGCTGGTGGAGGTGGATGCCATCATGCA
>DASRJL010000033.1:0-11608 GCA_035649495.1 Burkholderiales bacterium
CCGCGGAACCTTCGGCCCGGCGCGTGGGCTCGCCACCGAGAGCTCCGGCCGCCTGCCGACCGATCTCGGCATCAAGGATACCGTCGTGGTCTGGCCGAACGAGACGATATGGCTGGCGGTGGATTTTTCACTTCCGGCCGATGCGGCGTTCCGCGGGCGGCAGCGCTACATGTTCCACTGCCACAACCTCGAGCACGAGGACGGGATGATGATGAGGAATTTTTCCGTCGTCTAACGCGTGGACGCGCGCCGCGGGGTCAAGACTGCGAGCACGATCGCAACAATGAAAAGCGCCGGCACGTCACCGACAAGATGGCCGCGCTCCGCCGGATCGACGATCGCCTGAACCGCCATGATGCCCCCATGAACGACGCTCGACCAGACAGTGAACCAGATCAGGCTCAAGTGAGCTTCAGGCTCACGCGACGCCCGGATCAGGAAGACGCCGAGGGTGGCATAGATACCGACGATCATTTGCTCGTACTCGTGCTGACCGGGCGTCCACGCCCATCCCGAGGGCCAGAACAACATCAGGGGATAGAGCAGCAGCGCGATGATGCCGAACGCTACAAGCGCGACCTGAAGGTACATGCGACGCATCACGACGTCTCCACCTTGACCAATTTCGTGCGCCCGGTTGCGCCGGCCTTGATTACGACCGCGGCCTTTCGACATCGAAAGTGCTCAGCCACCAAAGTGATGAGCTCCTCATTGGCCTTGCCATCCACCGGTGGTGCTTTCAGCCTGGCGACCCAGGTGCCATCGGCCATCTGCACGATCGACGATACCCTGGCGCGCGGCTTCACTCGCACTTGCAAGGTTATTGCCGCCATCACGGCCGGCGCAGGAAATGTGCAACGAACAAGCCTGCCCACACCATCGTGCAGATCGCGAACGCCAGCAGGCCCGCAACGAGCGGCCGCGTGGCCAGGTATGGCGGCGCGGCTCTGTTTGCTTCCACCACCAGCCAGTGGACGTAGCAGAGAAAGACGATCACGAAAGCTCCGAACATTGTCGACCGGCGCGTCATGAACGCGAGCGTGGAAGCCCGGCGCTCCGGTGCCAGCCAGTATTCCTTGTGCGGAAGCCGCACCAAGGACAGAGGGACCCGCTGCATGAGCCAGCCCGGCAGCGCCAGCAGGAACGGCAGGCCGACCGTGAGTCCCACCATCAGGCCGAGGTACGCGCCGCGGGGCATGGAGCTGTTTGCCGAGCCGTCGGCAACGAAGTGCGATGCCACGTGTTCGGGCAAAGCGGTGCCGGACAGCAGCAGAAAGACGACCGCCGCCACTTCGAGGATCAGCAGTGCGCTGAATTTCACGGTCGTTCCCGCGGCAATGACTGGAGGTCGATTCATCACGGTAATGCGCGGCGCGCTCAAGCGTCAATGCCGTGATTGACCGAAGCTCAGCGACCCGGGGATACTCGCAGGACCCCGGAGAAAGGAAGTTCCATATGGCGAGCAATGGACAAACCCGTATCTTCGCCGGCGCCGGACACGGCGAAGGCAACACGCGGGGCAAGTATCGCGGCGGGCTGTACCGCTTGAGCCCCGGCGATGGCGGCTGGCAGGCGGTGACGAACGGCCTGCCGGAAGGCGTCGAAGTCCGCACGATCGCCGTTCACCCGCGCGACAGGGACGTGATCTTCGCCGGCACGCAGGACGGTCCGTACCGCAGCACGGATGGCGGCAATCGCTGGGAGCGGCTCAACTTTCCCGACCGCAACGTCGTGATCTGGACGCTCGCGATACACCCGACGCGCTCGAACGTGGTCTACGCCGGCGCCGCGCCGGTGGCGCTCTATCGCAGCGAGGACGGCGGCGACAACTGGCGCAGGGTGCCGCGGGCGGTATCGCCCGCCCACTGCGAGCGTGCCGGCTTCGATACGCGCACCATACGCATCACGTTCGACCCGGGTGCGCCCGACGACGTCTACGCGGCGCTGGAAGTGAGCGGCGTGATCCGCAGCCGCGACGCGGGCGAAACCTGGAGCGACATGTCGGCCTCCCTCATCAAGCTCGCCGAGCAGCCGCACCTGCAGAGCAGCGTCGGCGGCCGCCATTGCGGGCACTGCGAGGGCATGCTCGACTCGCACGCGCTCGCGATCAGCGCGGCGGCGCCCGGCACCGCGTTTCTGGCCATACGCATGGGTCTTTTCCGCAGCGACGACCGCGGCGCGACGTGGTACGACACCGATATCGGCCGCTTTTCGTCGCCGCTCAAGTACTGCCGCGACGTGATCGTCTCGCCGCACGACCCGCGGGTCATGTACGCCGCGCTGTCGCAGGCCGCGTTCAGCACCGCGGGCTCGCTCTACCGCAGCGACGACGTGGCGCAGACCTGGCGGCGCATCGATCACGGGGTGCAGGCCGAGTCCACGGTCATGGCGGTGGCCGTGCATGCCGCGGATCCGGCGCGCGTCTATTGCGTCACGCGCAGCGGGCAGGTCATCGGCACCGAGGACTCGGGAAAATCGTGGACCGACTACCGCCTGCCCGACGGCGTGCACGACGTCTATACCGTCGCCTGCATCTGAGACGGCTACCAGCTACCGCCTACCAGCCACCCGCCACCAGCCGCGAGCTACGGGCTGCGAGCCGTAGGTCAGCATTGCGACGCAGGCGACAGGTCACCGGTCACTGGTCACTGGTCATGCAGTTCGGCTGAGGACCGGCAGGAGCGGCTCCTTCCTGTCCGGCGGCAGGTCGACGTCGAAGGAGTTGACGAGCAACGCGAGGGCGCTGTAGTTGCCCATGACGAGGCCGAGCTCGATCGCGCCCCGCTGTCCCAGCTGCTCCACCGCCGTCTGGAACGCGCCGCGGCTCACGCGCCGCGTCCGAAAGAATTCCTGGCCGAAACGGATCACTGCGGCTTCGTCGTCAGGGACTTTCGGCAGGTCCTTGCGGTCTCTCAGCGCATCCACCGTCGCGTCGGCTATGCCGGCGGCACGCGCCGATGCCGCGTGCGCGTTCCAGATGTACTGGCAGTCGAGCTCGCGCGCGGTGACGATCATGGCGAGCTCCTGGAGTTTTTTCGGAAGCGTGGACTCGCCGCGCAGGTGCCTGTTCACCGCGGTCCAGAGCTGATGCGCCTTCGGGACATGGATCATGACGGAGCCGGGACCGACCCGGGGGACGGCCCCCAGGCCCTGCACCATCTCGTCGAAGGCGGCACGCTGGTTTTCGGGAACGCTCTCCCGGGTTGCTAGGGGCAGTCTCGCCATGGGATCTCCGTTTACGTTGTTGATCTGGACTGCAGAAAGTATCATCCGGCGCCGATCTTCGCTCCCCGGCCCGCAATACGGGGGCCGCACCGAACTGTCCAAATAGTGGTTCATTGCTGCCCGCGGGGGGCTGTGTAATAGTCTCATCCGGAGGGGAATCCGCGGGGCGGATTCCCGGGTTTTGTCGAGTCCATAAGGAGGACGCATGTACGATCTCGTGATCCGCAACGGAACGGTAGTCGACGGAACCGGACTGCCGCAGTATCGAGCAGACGTCGCGGTAAGCGGCGATCGAATCGCGGCCATCGGCCGCATTGCCGAGCGCGGCAAGGAAGAGATAGACGCGACCGGCCAGGTCGTCACGCCCGGCTTCATCGACGGGCACACGCACATGGACGCGCAGGTGTTCTGGGATCCCCTGGGCAGCTGCTCCTGCTGGCACGGCGTGACGACAGTCGTCATGGGGAACTGCGGCTTTACGCTCGCGCCCGGCAAGAACGTGCAGCGCGACATGATCATCAACAATATCGAGCGCGCGGAGGACATCAACCGCAACGCGATGGAGGCCGCGATCCGCTGGGAGTGGTCCACGTTCCGCGAGTACATGAACATCGTCGACAAGCTGCCGAAGACGATCAACTACGCCGCGAACATCGGGCACTCCGCGCTGCGCACCTACGTCATGGGCGAGCGCGCGTTCGAGCAGCAGGCCAACTCCGACGACATGGGCGCAATGGAGCACGAGCTGATGGACGCGCTCGACGCCGGCGCGATCGGCTTCACCAGCTCCCGCTCCACCGCCCACCGTCTGCCCCGGCCGGACGACCGCTACGTCGCTTCGTACCATGCGTCCTGGGACGAAATGTCCCGGCTCGTGTGCCTGATGGGATCGACCGGACGCGGCATATTCGAGTATTCGCGCGAGCGGGATTGCCGGTCGCCGGATCCGGCCGTGCGCAAGGCCGCCAATGACCGGCTGATGGACCTTGCAGTGAAGAGCGGCGTTCCCATCACCTTCGGCATGCCAGCCGGCATTGCGGGCGCGGAGGATCACATCAAGCTGCTGGACGACACGGCGCGCGCCGGCGGCCGCATGTTCGGCCAGACGCATACGCGCGGCGTTTCGCACGTGCTTTCGTTCAAGTCGCAGCTGCAGTTCGACGTTTTCGAGGAGTGGGCGAAGGTGCGCGCCCTGCCGCTCGATGAGCAGCGCAAGGCATTCAAGGATCCGGAGCGGCGCAAGCGTCTCGTCGAAGCGACGAAGGGCAGCGCCTACAAGACCGGGGGCGGCGAGCCGCGCAAGCCGAGCTACGACAACATGTACGTCGTGAAGAGCCCCGTGTCGGGCAATCCGACCGTCGCCCAGATGGCGGCGCAGCGCAACGTCGATCCGGTCGAGCTCATGATGGATCTCGCGCTGGAAACCGACTTCAACCAGCTCTTCATGCAGTTCGACGCAAACACGGTGCCGAAGAGCGAAGCAGAGGCGCTGAAGACCCTGAAGCATCCGCGCACGGTCATGACGTTCTCGGATTCGGGCGCGCACGTGAGCCTCATCATGGACTCGTCCATCCACACGCATCTTCTCGCCTACTGGATGCGCGAGCGCGGCGCATTCACGATCGAGGAAGCCGTGAGGATGATCACCCTTACGCCGGCGGTCGCCTGGGGATTCACCGATCGCGGCCTGCTGCGCCAGGGCTGCATCGCCGATCTCAACGTCTTCAATCCCGAGACGATTGCGCCACAGATGCCGACCGTCGAGCACGACCTGCCGACCGGGGCGTGCCGGTTGAAGCAGAAGTCGTCCGGCATCCTGGCCACGGTCATTGGCGGCAAGGTGGCGTTCAGGAACGGCGAGCACACGGGCTCGAAGCAAGGGAAACTGCTGAGGTCGACCGCCGCGGGAATTCGGTAGCAACCGGGGTATGACCCCGCGCGGCTTCCGCCGCGCGGGCTTTTTTTCGCACTCAACGCTGGTTCTCGCGTAAGAAAAGGGCAACACGATGCCGAAAGTTATCCCGGTCCCCGATGAGTCGAGCAAGCCGTTCTGGGACGCGGTCAACGCCAAACGCCTGGTGCTCCAGCACTGCGGCGCCTGCAGCAAGCTGCAGTATCCCCCGCAAAAGACCTGCCAGGTCTGCGGATCGGACGCCAAGCTCACGTGGAAAGAAGTGAGCGGCAAGGGCCACATCGCCACGTACATCGTGATCGAGGATGGCCGGTTGAACCGGCGCATGGCCGACATGCCTTACAACCTGGCGCTGGTCACCCTCGACGAGGATCCGACCATCAACTTCTACTCCAACCTGCCCGGCACCCCGCCCTACAAGGTCCCGGTGGGCGCTGCCGTCGAGGTCACGTTCGAGGAAGTGGCGCCGGGCCAGTTGATCCACGAGTGGCGGGTGATCTAAAGAGCAAGGATGAACGTGGAAGGATGAAGGATGACCTGTCCTGAATTCCTTTCCTCTATCTGTGTTCATCTGCGTTCATCTGCGGTTGCATTGAAAGGGTAAGCGAATGGCTGAGCAGAGCGAATACAAGTGGCGTAGAGACAAGGACGGCCTGGGCGTCTGGGAGCATCGCGGCAAGGTCGCGGTGGCCGGCTACGGGCATTCCCCGATCGACCGGCGCTGGGACGGCGTCTCGATGGACAAGACGCTGGGCGCCTATTGCATCCTGGCCTGTCAGAAAGCGATGGACGACGCCGGCGTCACGAAGGACCAGATCGACGGCGTGATCTGCTGCGACAGCCATATCGCCGGCCCCAGCGGCGGTTCCGCCTCGAAGTGGGCGCCGCGGCCCTACTTCGCCCCGCCCTACGACTCGGAGTGGGGGCTCACGCTGGTGAACGCGGAATGGCTCGTCAAGACGATGGGGCTCAAGAACGTCAAGTTCGCCCCCACGAAAGTGCCCACGATCGGCGAAATGGTCGGCATGGCGTCGCAGGCGGTGGGCGACGGCGTATGCAGCACGTGTCTCGTGATCTATCCCTGCGGCAACCTGGAGGGGCGGTACCGCCGCGGCGGGGAAAATGCGGACGATTACGCGAAAGGCGCGCGCCAGTGGGTGGCGCCGTGGGGCAATCACGGTGGAAACGACTTCATCAACACCTTCCCCCACAACCAGTACTGCCAGAAGTACGGCTTCCATCACGACGATCTCGCGCCCTTCGTGATCAACCAGCACAAGAACGGCATGTTGACGCCCTGGGGCTTCAACGCCACCCATGGCGTCGAACCGATCACCGTCGAGGACTACAAGAGCTCGCGCTATATCCTGAATCCGCTGCGGATCTGGGACTGCGACCGCCCGGTGCAGGCGTCCACCGCGTATCTCTTCACCACGGCCGATCGCGCGAAGGATATGCGCCAGAAGCCGGTCTACGTGTTGAATCACTCGCAGCACAACTTCAAGCAGCCGAGCACGCAGGCGGACCTGAACGTGATGGAGATGTGGACCGATCGCGCGGCGAAGCGGATGTACGAAGGCGCTGGCATGGGCCCGAAGGACGTCGATATCTTCAATCCCTACGACGGCTACGCCGTCATGACCCAGTTCTACCTGGAGGCCTTCCAGTGGCATGGGGTCAAGCGCGGCGAGGCGATGGCGTTCTACGCCGGCGATATCAGCGTCAAGGGGCCCCATCCGTTCAGCTCCGGCGGCGGCAACCTGGGCAACGGCCGCACGCGCAGCGCCATGTACACCGACAGCATCGAGCAGCTCCGCGGCACCGCCGGCAAGCGCCAGGTGACGGTGCGGGCCGAGACCGCGCTGGCGGCGTTCACCACGCCGCCGAACGGCGGCTGGATCATGCTCGGCAAGCACCCGAGCTAGTAATGGCAAAGCTGATTAGTTTTGACATAGACGGCACGCTCGAGACCGGCGACCCGCCGGGCTACATCACCATGGCGCGGGTGCGGGAAGCGCTGGAGCTGGGATACATCATCGGGAGCTGCTCCGACCGGACGGTCAGCCAGCAGCAGCGCATGTGGATGGAGCACGCTATCCCGGTCGCCTTCACCGTGCTGAAGCACCAGCTCGACCGGGTCAGGGCCGAGTTCAGCGCGGAGGTGTACTACCATATCGGCGACACGAACATGGACCGCCATTACGCCGAGCGCAATGGCTTTGCGTACCTCTTTCCCGATACTTCCATAGATCACCTCTGGATGCCGTAGAATCCGGCGTCCTCATCCCGCCCCCTCCTCGAGACAGTGACCGATCTTCAAGCTGCAAGCAGCACCAGCCATTTCATCGAAGCGAACGGCGTCAAGCTCCACTACCTGGATTACGGCACGGCCGGACGGCGGCCGATGCTGTGCCTCCACGGCGGGGCGGCGCACGCGCACTGGTTCGATTTCGTCGCGCCGGGTCTGACCCCGGACCATCACGTCCTGTCGCTGGACCTGCGCGGACACGGCGACAGCGCGTGGGCCGAGCAGCACACCTATGCGTGGAAGACCTACGCCGCGGACGTCAACGCGCTCGTCGAAAAGCTCGATCTGCGCGATTTCGTGCTGATCGGCCATTCGATGGGCGGGATGGTGTCGCTCGTCTATGCGTCTACCTATCCGGGGCGGGTGGGCCGGCTCGTCGTCGTGGACAGCATCATGCTGATGCCCATGGAGCGCGTCACGAGAATGCGGGCGTACGGCGAGAAGCCCGCGAGCAGCTACGCCACGCAGGAGGACCTCATCGCGCGCTATCGTCTCGAGGGCGCGGAACAGCAGATGGCCGCGCCGGAGGTCCTCCGCCGCATGGCCGTGCACAGCGGAAAACAGGACGCCGACGGGAAGTGGCGGCACAAAGCCGACCGCCGCGTATATGCGAACTTCTCGCAAATCGCGGGCGTGCCGCTATGGGAAAGGGTAAAGATACCTGCCCTGGTCGTGAGAGGCGGCGCGGACAGCAAGCGGTTCACGTCCGACACGGTAGCCGAAGTTCGGGCGAAGGCGCCGCAAGTACAGGTGACAGCGGTTCCGGAGTCGGATCATCACGTCACGCTCGACAATCCGCAGGGATTCATAGCCGCCGTGCGCAACTTCCTGGCGGCGTGATGAATCCCCGCCAGGGGTCAGGCGTCAGGGGTCAGGGGGAGACGCTTTACGTCTGACGCTCTACGTCTGACGGCTCAGTAAATCGTCTGCTTCACCCGCTCTGGATAGGCCTTGTCGTGCTCGGCTGCATCTACCTTGCCGTTGGTGATCTCCGCCAGGATCTGGCCGGTCGAGGGTACCGTCGCGCGCGGCACCTGCGTCTCGGGCGCCCAGAGTTTCGAGCGCACCAGCGCCTTGGCGCACTGGAAGTAGACCCGGTCCGCCGTCACCTCCAGGAGCACCTTCGGCACCCGCTCGTTGATCGCGAACGACGCCGCGAGCTCCTCCTCGACGAGGATCCGCGCGCGGCCGTTGATGCGCAGCGTCTCGTTCACGCCGGGTATGAGGAACAGCAACGACACCCGCGGGTCCTCGACCAGGTTGCGCAGCGAGTCGAGCCGGTTGTTCCCGCGCCGGTCCGGGACCAGCACGCGCTTGCGATCGAGCACCCGCACGAATCCGGCCGGGTCGCCGCGCGGCGAGCAGTCGAGACCGCCGGCCCCCGAAGTAGCCATGACGACGAACGGCGCCTTCTCTATGAAGGTCCGGTAGTGGTCGGAGATGTGGTCGATTTCCTTCACCAGGGACGCGCCCGCCGGCTTGTCGTACAGCGCCTCCAGCTCTTCGATGGTCGTGATCTGCCGCTCGCGTGCTGCTATGTCCATGCCGACACCCTCCGACGGGAAATCCCTGAGTTATTGTAAGTTTACCGGCTAATCGACCGGGCACTGGCCTAAGCTCACATCTTCTCCGTTAGAGCCTGGGTTTTTGGGGGAAAAACAGCCCTCCAGGGCCCCGAACCGCCGTATTTTCGTCAACTTGCTTAGCCAAATCAACGCATTGCCGGGGTCAGACCCCAGCTACTCCATCCGGATGTTCGCTGCCTTGATTACTTTCGCGTAGCGGTCCACTTCGTTCTTGAAAAACGCGGCGAATTCCTGCGGCGTGCTGCCGACCGGCTCGGCCCCTTCCCGCGCCATGAATTCGCGCGCGTCCGGCCACTTGATCGCGGCTGCGATCTCCGAGCTCAGCTTGTTGACGATGGCCGCGGGCGTTCCCGCCGGCGCGAAGATAGCGTACCAGTTGCTCATCTCGAAGTCCGGATAGAAAGTCATGAGCGGCGGCGCGCCCGGCACCAGCGCGGACGGCTTGCGCGCGGTGACGGCAAGCGCCTTGATCCGGCCGGCGCGAATATGCGGCAGCGACGTCAGGGCGCCGGCGAAACTGAAGTCCACTTCACCGCTCATGAGCGCGACCGTAGCCGGGCCGGAGCCCTTGTACGCGATATGCGTCGCCTGAAATCCGGCCAGCTGTTTCAGCATCTCGAAGGCCAGGTGGTTCGCGCTGCCGACGCCGCCCGACGCGGCGTTCATCTTCCCGCCCTGTTTCTTCGCCAGCGCGATGAATTCCTTCACCGACGTCACCGGTACGCTGGAGTGCACGACCAGAACCTGAAACGTCGACGAGATCTGACCCACCGGCGCCAGATCCTTCAACAGGTCGAAGGAAAGATCCTTGCGCAGGGTCGGCGCGCCGGCGAGCGTGGAAGCCGCGGCCAGCAGCGTGTAGCCGTCGGGGGGCGACTTCACCACGTACTCCGTGCCGATCATGCTCGCGGCGCCGGTCCGGTTCTCGACCACGACCGACTGCCCCATGCTCTCCTGGAACTTCCGCTGCAGCAGGCGTGCCTGCGGATCGGTGCCGCCGCCCGGCGCGACCGGCACGATGATGCGTATCGTCTTGACGGGGTAGTTCTGCGCGTGCGCAGCCGCCGGCAGGACCAGCGCGGCGACAACGGTCAGCGTCACACAGGACGAGATTCTCATTCGAGCACGCCCTTCTTCGGTCACCACGAGTTCCGCAGTTCCCGAAGCTTCAGGAATACCGTGCGCTGGTCGGGCTTGTCGGGAAGATCGGGAAACGCCTCACGCAGCTTTGCGATCACGCTCGAGCTCGTCAACCGGAAGAAGGTATTGATCTCTCGCTCGACGGCGAGCGTCGAGACGAACGCCTTGTCGAGATCCTGGCCCTTCAGCCGATCGAGCATCTCCTGCGCCCGCTTGTTGTCGGGCTCGCGGTTCAAGGTGAAGCGCAGGTTGTTCTCGATGTAGTCGTGCCCCGGGTAGATCAGGGTGTTCTCGGGAAGCTTTGCAAGCTGCCCGGAGAACGTCTGGTAGAGCTCCGAGGGGTGACCACCGTTGTGGCAGTTGCCCGCGCCGGCGTTGAACAATGTGTCGCCGCAGAAGAGAGCCGGCTGGTCGGTGTGCGACAGCAGGCACACGTGGCTCATGGTGTGCCCCGGCGTGTCGAGCGCTTCGAGCTCCACCGTCTTGCCCACCTTGATGACGTCGCCCGCGCTCAAGCCGCGGGACATGTCGGGAATTCTCTCCCGGGCGTTCTTGTGGGCCAGGATTTTTGCGCCGGTCTTCTGCACCAGAGCGCCGTTACCGCCGGTGTGGTCTCGGTGCTCGTGCGTGTTCACTATCTGGGTGATCTTCCAGCCGGCCGCCTTCGCCGCGTTCGCGCACTTCTCGTGATCCAGGGGATCGACGGCCAGCGCCTCGCCGGTTTCGGGGCAGGCGATCAGGTAGTTGAAGTTTCGATAGTTGTTGGCGGTCCAGATCTGCTTGACGATCATGGCGGTATCCTCATGAAGCCGTATCAAGCCCGATGATACGGCCAATGCGATGGGAGTAACATGCCATGGCAGACTCGAATGACCCCGACAATCGAAGTCCATTTCAGAATGAGCGAAATGGGCTCCAATGTAGGGGAGCATGAGGGGAGCATCCCCTCGTTCGTTAAACTCAAAGGAGAGCCCACATGGCGAGCACCCAGACAGGAAAGGAAGGCGCGGTAACGGCGGCAGTGGAAGCGCTGCGCAAGGCGATGGTAGCCGGCGACAAGGCCGCGCTCGACAAGCTTACCCAGGCCGAATTGATCTACTGCCACTCGAGCGGCCGGCTGGAGAACAAGGCCGAGTTCATCGAGACGCTGACGAACGGCAAAGCGGGTTTCACCGCGATCGAGCTGTCCGATCAGACCGTCAACATCGTCGACAAGGTTGCGCTCGTGCGCCACGTCTTCAACGGTACCGCCCGCAAGGATGGCGGCCACATAAAACTCTCCATCCTCACGGTCTGGACGCCGCAGCAGGACCAGTGGAAGCTGCTGGCGCGCCAGGCAGCGAAGCTTTAAACCCGGTCATGCGTCAGGGGTCATGGGTCAGGCGTCCCGCGCATTCCTGATCGCCTCGCGGGCGCGGGCGGCGGCATCCCTCGCCA
>DASRJL010000034.1:0-8957 GCA_035649495.1 Burkholderiales bacterium
AGGCATGGGTGAAGCGCCCCGATCACAAGGTCTGCGCGACGTGCCATGAATCGGAGACGAAGGGCTGGCTGACCGGCAAGCACGGCATGCGCCTCGCGGAAGGTCTCGCTCCGATGACGCCCGGACGCGCGCGCCAGCCCATGCACGCCGAAGCTCTCGATAAGGAGTTGTCCTGCACGAGCTGCCACGGCGCGCACCGCTTCGATACGAAGAAGGCCGCGGTGGAAGCCTGCGTCGGCTGTCACCGCGACAGGCACACGGAAGCCTACGAGCGCTCGTCCCACTACACCCTGTGGAAGAAGGAGCTGGCGGGTGAGGCACCCGCCGGCAGCGGCGTCTCGTGCGCGAGCTGCCACCTTCCACGCGAAGAGCACCGCGCGCCGGGCACCGACGCGAAGCGCGTGCTGGTGCAGCACAACCAGAACGACAACCTGCGCCCGAACGAGAAGATGATCCGGCCGGTGTGCATGAGCTGCCATGGCCTCGGTTACTCGATCGATGCGCTCGCGGACGCGAAGCTCACGCTGGAGAACTTCGCAGGCAAGCCGGGCGCGCACGTAAAGAGCCTGGACATGGTCGCGCAGCGGCTGAAGGAACTAGAGGAGAAGCGCCGCAAGAAAAGCGGTTCAAAAGCAAGCGCCGATGAACGTCGATGAAGGTCGCGGCAATCCAGTTCGACATTTTTTCTCAGCGAAAGGAGCAGGCAATGAAGACGAGCAAGGTATTGGCGGCGGTAATGGCCGCGGCGGGGTTCGTGGGGGCTGCGCCAACGCACGCCCAGGTGAGCTACAAGGACATGGCGGACGCGCTGCACGCGGTGATGGAATCCGACCGCACGGTTTACACGCGCATGGTGGTGAACCGCCTGCAGAACGAGGAGAAGGTGATCAAGGCGAGCGAGCACTTCAAGGACGACAAGGCGCTGCCCCTGCCGGCGCAGATGTTCCGCTTCGGCGCGGAGATGGTGGCGGAGAAGAAGATGCCCTTCAGCTACTCCCTGCAATCGCTGTGGCCGGTCAACAAGCAGAACCTGCCGAAGACCGCGGTCGAGAAGAAGGGCCTGGATGCGGTCGCCAAGGACAACACCAAGCCGTTCTACGGCGAAGAGACGCTCGGCAAGACCAAGTACTTCACCGCCATCTACGCCGACAAGGCGGTCGCGCAAGCCTGCATCACCTGCCACAACGAGCACAAGGACAGCCCGAAGACGGACTTCAAGATCGGGCAGACCATGGGCGGGGTGGTGATACGCATCCCGATGAAATAGAAGAGACGACAAGCTGACCGACGACCAGGTGCGGATGGCGGTCGATTACATGGCAGCTATCGTACAATGACAGCAAGGGAGGATGACATATGCAAAACCTGGCATGGGCGCTGAGCCTCGTCCTGATGGGGATCGTCGCTGCGCTGTTCCTGTGGGTCGCCGCCGGCGCGAGCCGGACGGGAGGCGACGCAACAGGCATGGCCGCTTCGGCCCAAGGCTGGCGCAACGGCGTGTTCTGGCTCGTCATTCTCGCGGGCGTCGCAATTTCGTTCGGCACGCTGTGGGACTGGCCCATCGCCGGACACGCCACGGCCGCGGCCAAGCCCGACACCGTGATACGCGCGACGGGCCACCAGTGGCGCTGGACGCTCGACAAGGACACGGTCAAGGCCGGGCAACTGGTGGAGTTCGAGGTCACCGCGACGGACGTCAACCACGGCTTTGCGATATACAAGGACAAGAGCCACGTGGTGGCGCAGGCCCAGGCCATGCCCGGCTACGTGAACAAGCTGCAGGTGAGGTTCACGGAGCCAGGGGACTACGAAGTCCTCTGCCTCGAATACTGCGGCCTCGCGCACCACGGCATGCGCGCGGTCATCAAGGTCGGAAAGTGAACGGGGCACAAATATGAACGCCACAACCGCACCCTCTGCCGACACCCCTTCCGCGAAGCTCGCATTCCAGCTCTACGTCGCGATCGGCGTCGCGGTCCTGCTGCTCATGATGATCGCCGGCGCGCTCTTCCGCGCCACGCAGGCGGCCGTCACGCCGATTCCGGCCAACTTCGCCTACGAGTTGATGACGCTGCACGGCGCGGGGATGGTGGGCGTGTCGGGCCTCGCCGGCGCCGCCGTGATGTGGTACTTCCTGCGGCGCTACGTCACGCTGTCCACGGGCATGTTTCTCGTCATGCTGGGCCTCTCGCTCGTCGGCGTCGTGATGATCCTCGCGGCGATCGGCATCGGCCGCTTCGCCGGCGGGTGGACCTTCCTCTATCCACTGCCGGCGAAAAGCATGGGGGTCTGGGGCCCGCACGCCGCCGGCGCGTTCGTGGGCGGGCTCGTCTTCATCGGCGTCGGCTTTCTGCTCTTCTACCTGGATTGCGCGATCGCGATCCTGCGCCGCTACGGCAGCCTCTGGAAAGCGCTGGGGCTCGATCAGCTGTTCGGCTCGGGGCCGGTGGACACTTCGCTGCCGCCGACGGTGGTCGCGAGCACGATGGTCGTGATCATCAACGTCCTCGGCATACTGGCCGGCGCCGTGGTGCTGGTGATGAGCCTCATCAGCATCTACGTCCCTACGGTCACGTTCGACGCGTTGCTCATGAAGAATCTCATCTTCTTTTTCGGGCACGTGTTCATCAACGCCACCATCTACATGGCGGTGATCGGGGTCTACGAGATCGTGCCGCGCTATACCGGACGACCCTGGAACATCAGCCGGCCGTTCCTCGCCTCATGGGCTGCCGTGACCCTGATCGTGATGGCGGTCTATCCGCACCACCTGCTGATGGACTTCGTGATGCCCAAGTGGGCCATCGTCACCGGGCAGGTCCTGTCGTACCTGAGCGGGATCCCGATACTGCTCGTCACGGCGTACGGCGCGCTCGTCAACATTCACCGCTCGGGCCTGAAATGGGACCTGCCGCTGCGCCTCATCATTTTCGGCCTGTTCGGCTGGGCCGCCGGTGTTCTTCCCGCGATCATAGACGGGGTAGTCCGCGTCAACGTCGTCATGCACAACACGCAGTGGGTGCCGGGACACTTCCACTTCTATCTCATGCTCGGGCTGGTGCCGCTCCTGATGGGATCTCTGCTGTACGCGTGCACGCGCAGCGAGTGGTCCGAGACTGCGCTCGACCGCGCCGCGTTCTGGACTTTCGGGGTCGCGGGTATCCTCTTCTGTTTCGTGTTTCTCTCCGCCGGCTACCAGGGTGTGCCGCGCCGTTTCGCCGTTCACGATGCCGCTTGGCTCGGCCACGCGCAGATCGGGACGCTGGCAGCGGTGCTGGTGCTGCTCGCCGCCGTGGCGCTCGGTGTGCGGTTGCTCGCGCGGCTGCCGAGAGCGTCTCTTTCCTAGGTTATGGTCCGGCGAACAGCAACAGTCGCAGCGCTCGTCTTTGCGGCTGGGCTCGCCCTCGCGCATGCGGCGACCGACGGATTCCAGGCGTTTACGCTCGAGTCGGCGCGCCGCCTGCACGCACTCACGGCCCGGACGCCTCTACCCGATCTCGCGCTCGATCTAGCCGACGGCGGCAGCGCGCGCCTTTCGGACATGCCGGGACAGGTGCTGCTGATGGATTTCGTCTACACGAACTGCCCGACGTATTGCGCGGCGCTCGGTTCGGTGTACGCGCAACTCAGGCAGCGCCTGGCGGACGAGATCGCCGCCGGGAAAGTGCGCCTCGTATCGATCTCCTTCGATCCCGCACGCGACGGCCCGGCAGAGTTGGCCGCGTATCGCGCACGGTATATCACCGAACCTGGTGGATGGGACCTCGGCCGACCGGCGCATACCGACGACCTGGAGCGCTGGCTGAAAGCGTTCGGCGTAGTCGTGATTCCCGACGGCATGGGCGGCTACACGCACAACGCCGCGGTGCACGTCGTCGGGCCAGACCGCCGGCTCGCCGCAATCCACGGACTGGAGGATATCGACGCCATCGTGACGACCGCCCGTCAAATCGCCGGGACGAACGCAGGCCATGTTGCCAGCCGCTGATTCCTCCCGCGCCTTGGTGTCGGCCGCCGCCCTCTGGCTCGCGCTGGCAGCGCCTGCCGCGCGCGCGTGGCTGGAAGCGGGCATGGTATCGCACATGCTGGTGCAACTGCCCCTTCTCGCGGGGACGGGCTGGTGCATCGGGCGCGCCTGGATGGGTTCGCACCCGGGTGGCACGGGCGCTCGCGTGCTGGCGAGCGTGCAGTCGTTCAACGCGGGCGGCGTGACCGGGTTGATCGCGGCCACCTTCGTGATGGTGCTCTGGATGCTCCCCCGCTTTCTCGACCTCGCACGCCTCGACGCCGCGGTGGACGCGCTCAAGTTTTTCTCGGTGCCGGCGGCCGGGTTGACGGTGGCGCTGTCCTGGCCGCGTCTGCCGGCGATCGCGCGAGCGGTCGTACATCTGGAAGTCATCGCGACCCTGCTCCGCTTCGGCTGGGGTTATCTCGCGGCGGAGGAGCGGTTGTGTCTGGCCTACCTGGCGGAGGACCAGCGCCTGACCGGCGAGCTGCTGCTGTGGCTGGGCGCGGTGTACGCCGTGGCCGTCGTCTGGCGCCCCATGTTCGGCAATATCGGTGCAGGAAGACCCGGGATGCACCGTCATGGATCATAGCCGTCCGGCAGGAACGCCGCGAAGGCCATTGGAAAAGTCGTGATTCGTTATATCTGTCAATAAGATAGGCGACAGAACCCAGGCGTGGCACAGCGCTTGCTCACGGGAACGGGTGGCTAGCAGGAAAAGGCGTGTAGCGGCGCGCCCGGAGCCCAGCCAACGGCGGCAGGCTTCGCAATACGCGGCCCGATAGGGTCTGCGCAACGGACAACGGCGTCCATGGAGCGGGCTGGCAACGGACCCGTTCTATGGGCGTTTTTTATTTGGCAGCGAGCATGAAACTCGTCGTAATCGGCAACGGCATGGTCGGCCAGCGCTTCCTGGAGCAGGTCACGGCACGCCTGCCGAGCGACGCGCTCGACGTGACGGTGTTCTGCGAGGAACCGCGCGCGGCGTACGACCGCGTGCAGCTTACGAGCTTCTTCGCGGGCAAATCGGCCATCGACCTCTCCGTGGTGCCGGCGCGATTCTTCGAAGAGCGGGCGATTACGCTACGGCTCAACGACCGGGTCGTTGCGATCGACCGTCTCCGCAGGAACGTGAGCTCCGGCCGCTATCGCGAGGTGCCGTACGACAAGCTCGTGCTCGCGACCGGCTCGTTTCCCTTCGTGCCACCGATCCCCGGCAGGGACCGCCGCGGCTGCTTCGTCTATCGCTCGATCGAAGACCTCGAGGTGATCAGCGCCGCCGCACGGCGCGCGCGCGTCGGCGCGGTGATCGGCGGCGGCCTCCTTGGCCTCGAAGCCGCGAAGGCGCTGACGGACCTCGGACTCGAAACGCACGTCGTCGAGTTTGCGTCCCGCCTGATGGCAGTGCAGCTCGACGAGCCGGCCGGGCAGTTGCTGCGCAGGAAGATCGAGGCGCTGGGCGTCCACGTCCACAGCTCGAAAGGCACGAAGGAGATCGTCAACGGCACGGACCGCAGCCACAGGATGGTGTTCTCCGATGGCACCACGCTCGAGACCGACCTGATCGTGTACTCCGCCGGCATTCGGCCGCACGACGAGCTCGCCCGCGCCGCCGAGCTCGAAATCGGCGCGCGCGGCGGCGTCGTGATCGACGACCACTGCCGGACGTCGGATCCCGAAATCTATGCGGTAGGCGAATGCGCGCTCTGGAAAGGGCGCATCTACGGACTGGTCGCGCCGGGGTACCAGATGGCGGAAGTGGCGGCGCGTCACCTCGCGGGCGAGGCGGACGCCAGGTTTGCCGGTGCCGATATGAGCACGAAGCTGAAGCTCATGGGCGTCGACGTGGCGTCGATCGGGGACGCGCTCGGCGCGACACCCGGCGCGCTCGACTACGTCTATTCCGATCCGATCGCCGGCATCTACAAGAAGCTCGTCGTTTCGAGCGACGGCAAGTCGCTGCGCGGCGCGATTCTGCTGGGGGATGCAACCGACTACGGCAATCTTCTGCAGATTGCTCTGAACGGGATGCCGCTGCCGGCGCATCCGGAGGATCTCATCCTGCCGGCCCGGGAAGGCGGCGGCAAAGGTCTCGGCGTGGACCTGCTGCCCGCGAGCGCCCTCATTTGCTCGTGCAACAGCGTGACAAAAGGCGGCATCTGCGATGCCGTCGCCGCCGGCGCGACGACGCTGGGCGCGCTGAAGAAGCAGACCAGGGCCAGCACGACCTGCGGCGGCTGCGGTCCGCTGGTCAAGCAGATCCTGGACGCGGAATTGAGAAAGCAGGGGGTGGACGTAAAGAACCACCTGTGCGAGCACTTCCTCTACTCCCGCCAGGAGCTTTTCCATCTCACCCGCGTCGGCGGCCTCAGGACTTTCGACGACATCGCTGCGAAGCACGGCCAGGGCCGCGGCTGCGACATCTGCAAGCCGGCCGTCGCCTCCATACTGGCCGCCTGCTGGAACGAGTACATCCTCAGGCCGAAGCACGCGCCGCTGCAGGACACCAACGACCACTTCCTGGCGAACCTCCAGAAGAACGGCACCTATTCCATCGTGCCGCGCGTGCCTGGCGGCGAGATCACGCCCGAGAAGCTGATCGTGCTGGGCGAAGTGGCGCGGAAGTTCGGACTCTATACCAAGATCACCGGCGCCCAGCGCATAGATCTTTTCGGCGCGCGCGTCGAGCAGTTGCCGCTCATCTGGCGGGACCTGGTCGATGCGGGCTTCGAGTCCGGTCACGCCTACGGCAAGGCGCTGCGCACGGTGAAGTCCTGCGTCGGCAGCACCTGGTGCCGCTACGGCGTGCAGGACTCGGTGCTGATGGCGATCAACATCGAGAACCGCTACCGGGGGCTGCGCTCGCCGCACAAGCTCAAGATGGCGGTTTCCGGATGCACGCGAGAGTGCGCGGAGGCGCAAGGGAAGGACGTGGGCATCATCGCCACGGAGAAAGGCTGGAACCTCTACGTCTGCGGCAACGGCGGCATGAAGCCGCGCCACGCCGACCTCCTCGCCACCGATCTCGACGACCGCACCCTCGTGCGCTACATCGACCGCTTCCTCATGTTCTACATCCGCACCGGCGACCGGCTGCAGCGCACGAGCACATGGCTGGAGAACCTCGAAGGCGGCATAGACTACGTCCGCCAGGTAGTCTGCGAGGACTCGCTGGGCATAGGCGCGGAGCTCGAATCCGACATGCAGCGGCTGGTGGATACCTACGAGTGCGAGTGGAAGAAGGCGATCAACGACCCCGAGACGCTCAAGCGCTTCCGCCACTTCGTGAACAGCGACGAGCCGGACGCGAACGTCGTCTTCGTCGCCGAGCGTGGCCAGATCCGGCCGGCACGACCTGACGAGCGCGAGTCCGCGCTCGAAGCGGTTGAGAGCTGAGTAACGCAACTGCAGATGAACGCAGCTAGAGGCGGGAGCCACAGTTTTCCCCTCCTTCATATAGGAGGGGTGGCGCCGCAGGTGACGGGGTGGTCCGGTCGGGTACTACAAATGGGAAACTGGGTCGCGGTCTGCAAACTGGACGACATCGTCCCGAACACCGGGGTGTGCGCAATGGTGTGCGGTCAGCAGGTCGCCGTCTTCCGCCTCGACGACGACAGTGTCTACGCGATCAGCAACCAGGATCCGTTCTCGCGCGCGAACGTCCTCTCGCGCGGCATCGTCGGCGATATCAAGGGCGAGGTGGTCGTCGCGTCGCCCGTGTACAAGCAGCACTTCAGCCTGAAGTCGGGTCAATGCCTGGAAGATGCAGCGATCAGCGTGCGGACGTTTCCGGTACGGCTGGAAGCCGGCGTAGTGTGGGTCGAACCGCAAGACAACAACTGAACCGCCGAGACGCCGAGGCCGCCAAGAAAGCAGGAACAGGTATTTGGGATTTCGTGCTTGGGATTTGGTGCTTGAGGTTCAGCGCATGGCTTCGCTGAACCTCCGCATCGCCTCGATCTGCTTGTCGAGCGGGCCTATCCCTTGGCCCGAGGTGTAGAACGTAACGTGCGTGACGCCGAGCGCGCGCCACTGATCGACGGCGGCGCGCCACTCGTCCGGTCCGCCGTTCTTGACGCGGATCCAGCACTCGATGCCGAATGCGCCTGGATCGCGGCCTTCTTCCCCCAAGTACCCGTGCAGCGTGGCTAAGCGTCCCCGAGTCTCCTCGTCGGGATTGGAAAGCGGAATCCACCCCTGGGCGTACTTCGCGGCGCGCTTGAGCGTAGCGTCGCTGGCGCCGCCCAGCCAGATCGGAATCGGCCGCTGGATCGGCAGCGGGTTCAAGCCGGAGTGGCGTACTCGATGAAACTTTCCTTCGAAAGACACGGCCCGTTCCGTCCAGAGCCGGTTCATCAGCTCGATCTGCTCCGCTTCACGGCGGCCGCGCGTCTTCCACTCCTGTCCCAGCGCTTCGTATTCCACCGGATTCCAGCCAACGCCGACGCCCAGGCGCAGACGTCCACCGCACAGGATGTCCACCTGCGCCGCCTGCTTGGCAACGAGCGCCGTCTGCCGCTGGGGCAGGATCATGACCTGGGTCGAGAACTCGATCTTCGCCGTACACGCGCTCAAGAAGCCGAACATCACAAAGGGATCATGGAAGAGATCCTTGGACGTGTTGCGCTGGCCCCAATCGGGACGGCTAGCCACGTTCACACCCAGGACGTGATCCGGAGCGGCGAGGTGGTCGTAACCTAGGGCCTCGGCCGCCTGGGCGAAATCGCGCACCGTCGCGGGATCGCCGCCCGTGTCGATCAACGGCAGCGCGATACCGAGCTTCATGACTAGCCTCCCGATGAGCCCTCACACATGGCTCGATTATAGACCGGCGTAGGTTCTCTGCCAGTCACCGTGCTAGGTGTGCCACCGGCAAAGCCACCCTTCGGGGAACGGCAGAGGATCGACGCATCATGGACGACCGCATCACCATCTACGGGAGCTTCACGTC
>DASRJL010000035.1:0-27535 GCA_035649495.1 Burkholderiales bacterium
AAGCGCCAGTCTAAGAACAAGCTCTCACCATCCCGCTCGTCACGCGAACGCTCTCTCAAACACAAAGCAGGGGATGTTCGACCTTGGCGCGCGGCTCCGCGCGGCACGACAGGGGCGGGCGGTCGGGGGCGGTGAAGCGGGCCCACTCAACCCCCGTCAGGGGTCAGGCGTCAGCGGTCAGGCGTGGAAGCCCGGGCAGCGGCCGGGTGGCGGTGTGGCCGGATGACTGGGCCGACTCTCCCAAGACCGATACATTTCCAAGATAACGCGACGGCCAAATAATTGACCGCTATCGTCGGAAAGCATCGAGCAGCTGGTACCGGTAAGACAACGCGACGGCCAGGTTTATTGCGAGATGTCTCCGGGAGAGTCGGATCCAGGCGCCGGACACGCCGACAGGACCCGGCCAGCAGCGCAGGCAACGATGAAGGAGAACGTGGAAGGATGACCCGGTCGCGCGCTACTTCCTCAAAGGCACCTGCTGCATCGCCTGCAGCGCTTCGGCGAACAGCCGCTCCATCACGCCGCCCAGATGGGGCAGGGTGAAGAGCAAGGTGATGAATCCGACCGCAAGCGTTATCGGGAAGCCGACCGCGAACAGATTCAATTGCGAGGCCGCGCGCGAGAGCACGCCGAGCGCGAGGTTGGTGATGGTGAGCGCCGCGATCACGGGCAGAGCGAGCAGCACGGCAGCTTCCATGATCTTGCCGCCCCACAGGGTGAGAAGCTTCCAGTCGACGGGCTGGGTGCCCAAGTCGCCGGGCGGAATCGCGCGCATGGACTCGACCAGCGTCCCTATCATCATGAGGTGGCCGTCCAGGGCGAGAAAGGCCAGCGCCGCGAGGAGTCCCAGGAACTGCCCTATTACGACCGTTTGCGAGCCGGACATGGGATCGTAGATCTCGGCCATGGAGAGGCCCATCTGGACGCCGATCACGTTGCCGGCCATCTCGACCGCGACGAACACGATCCGCAGGGCGAACCCCATGGCGAGCCCGAGCAGGGTTTCGCGCACGAGAAGCACGAGGCCGCTCCAGGCGCCGGGATCGACTGGCGAGCCGGCGGGCAGCAGGGGCGCCACGAGCACGGTGATCAGCACCGCGAGCCCGATCTTGGCCCGGACCGGGAACTGCGGATTGCCCGTGATGGGCGCTGCCGCGAGCAGGGCCAGGATGCGCGCGAACGGCCAGACGAGGACGGCAACCCAGGCGGAGAGCTGTGCGGAGGTGAAAGTGAGCATGGGTGGAGAAAGCCCGGAAACCGCCGGTGAACGCCGATCAACGCCGCTCTCAGGAGCGGCCCTAGCCCACTATGCCCGGGATCCCCAGGAACAGCCGCCGCACGTATTCGACCAGCGTCATCGTCATCCACGGTCCCGCGAGCGCCATCATCGCGAACACGGCGAGGAGCTTGGGAATGAACGAGAGCGTCATCTCGTTGATCTGCGTCATGGCCTGGAACACGCTCACCACGAGGCCTATCGCCAGCGCGGCGAGGAGCAACGGCGCCGAGACCAGCACCGCCGTCAGGAGGGCCTGCTGGCCCATGGTCATGATGCTTTCGGGGGTCATGTGCCGAAACTCTGTGCAAGAGAACCGATCAGAAGCGCCCAGCCGTCCACCAGGACGAAGATCATGAGCTTGAAGGGCAGCGAAACGATCGCGGGCGAGACCATCATCATGCCCATCGACATCAGTACGCTGGCGACCACCATGTCTATGATCAGGAACGGGATGAACACCACGAAGCCGATCTGGAACGCGGTCTTCAGCTCGCTCGTCACGTAGGCCGGGATCAGTATCTTCATCGGGATCTGCTTCGGGTCCTCGACTTTGTGCTCGGCGAGCTGGGCGAAGAGCGCGATGTCGGACTCGCGCGTCTGCCTGAGCATGAACGCCCGCAGCGGCACGCTGCCCTTGTCGAGCGCGTCGGCAAGGCCGATCTTGTTCTCCGAGAAAGGCTGGTAGGCGTCGGCGTGGATGCGGTCTATCACCGGCGACATGACGAACAGCGTGAGGAAGAGGGACAGCCCGATCAGCACCTGGTTGGGCGGCGACGCCGGCGTCCCGAGCGCCTGGCGCAGCAGCGAGAGCACGATGACGATGCGCGTGAAGCTCGTCATCATCAGGAGCACCGCGGGGAGGAAGGTGAGCGAGGTGAGGAGCAGCAGGGTCTGTATGCTGAGGCTGTAACTTTGCGCGCCGCCGCCGGTGGGCGTGCTCGTCAGGAGCGGCAAGCTCGGCTCCGCCGCCCACGCCGGGATTGCGGCCAGCGCCAGCGCGATCACCACCCCGATGCGTCTAGCGTCCACTGCGTTTCTCCGTGAACTGCCTCAACCAGTCGGCGAAACCGGGCTGCGTTGCGATCGGCGACAGCGTCTGCGGCGGGGTGTCGATGCGGGGCAGGGTATGCAGCGCCCGGACGCTGCCGGGAGCGACGCCCACCACGATCCACGTCGAGCCGACCTCCACTACCACGACACGCTCGCGCTGGCCGACGGCGGCACCGGCGACGACGCGGAGCGCATTGCCGGCGGCTGGATGCCGCGGCACGAAGCGCTTGGCGAACCAGGCGGCCGCGACCACGGCTCCGAGCACCAGCAGGAGGCCCAGCAGCATCTGCGTCGTGCTGCCAGCCGGCATGGCCGCCGGCGCGTCCGCTGCCGCCGCGGGTATCGACAGCGGCAGGAACGCGAGAGTTGAGAGGCGTTTGACGAGGTGCTTCATCGCTTGAGCTTGCGGATGCGCTCGGAGGGCGTGATGATGTCCGTCAGGCGTATGCCGAATTTGTCGTTCACGACGACCACCTCGCCCTGGGCGATCAGGCAGCCGTTCACGAGAACGTCCATGGGCTCGCCGGCCAGCCCGTCAAGCTCGACGACGGAGCCCTGCGCGAGCTGCAGCAGGTTCTTGATCGCGATCTTGGTGCGGCCCAGCTCGACCGTGAGCTGGACCGGAATATCCAGGATCAGCTCGATATCGTTCTGCGCGCCGGCGACGGCGCCAGGCGTAAATTGCTCGAAAATGGGCGGCGTGGCGACCTGCACCTTTCCGTCGGCGGCGCCCGCTGCGGGTTCCGCGCCCTGTTCCGCCATGGCGGCGGCCCAATCGTCGGCGCTGATGTTGTCGGCGGTTGCGGCTTCTGTCATATCGTTCTCCAGTCACTCATGTGCGTTGCGCGGACGTTGCCGCGCGCGGCATGTCTTTTCTTACGCGGCTTCCTGCGCCGCGCTCGACATCATCTTCTCGACCCGCAGCGCGTACTGGCCGTTCAGGACGCCGCACCGGCACTCCATCACCGGCACGCCGTCGACCTCGGCCACCATGGGCTGCGGGATATCCAGCGAGATCACGTCGCCCACCTGCATGCCGAGGAGCTGGCTGAAGGTGAGCCGCGCGTTGCCCAGGTTTACCGTCAGCTCGACCTCCGCGCTCTGCACCTGCTTCGAGAGCAGGCGCACCCAGCGCTTGTCGACTTCCATGTGGTCGCCCTGCACGCTGCTGTAGAGCACGTCGCGTATCGGCTCCAGCATGGCGTAGGGCATGCAGACGTGAAGCTCGCCCCCGGCGTTGCCGAACTCGATCGCGAAAGTGGTCACGACCACCACTTCGTTCGGGGTGGCGATGTTGGCGAACTGCGTGTTCACCTCCGAGCGCACGTACTCGAACTTCAGGTCGTGCACCGGCTTCCACGACTTCTCCAGGTCCTCGAACACGATCGCCAGCATGCGCTGGATGATGCGCTGTTCGGTCGGCGTGAAATCGCGGCCCTCGACGCGGGCGTGCAGCGCGCCGCTGCCGCCGAACAGCGTGTCGACCACTAGGAACACGAGGTTGGGGTCGAAGATGAAGAGCGCGTTTCCGCGCAGGGGCTTCGCCTGGACCAGGTTGAGGTTGGTCGGCACCACCAGATTGCGGATGAACTCGCCGTACTTCACCACGCGCACCGGTCCCACCGAGATCTCGGCGCTGCGGCGCATGAAGTTGAAGAGGCCTATGCGCAGCAGCCGCGCGAAGCGCTCGTTGATGATCTCGAGCGTGGGCATGCGCCCGCGCACGATGCGCTCCTGGGTCGCCAGGTTGTACGGCCGCACGCCCGAGGTGTTGGTGCTCTCCTGCGGCTCGTCGGTCTCGCCCGTGACGCCTTTCAACAGCGCGTCGACTTCCTCCTGCGACAGAAAGTCCTTGCTCATGGCGCGCTACTGGATGATGAAAGAGGTGAAGAGCACGCCCGTCACCGGGAGCACCGGCGTCGCGGGCGTGGCCTGAGCTTGCGCCGGGGCGGTTTCGCCCGCGGCGGGTTCCTGCGGAGCGGCGGCTGTCTCGGCACCCGGCGCGGCCTGTGCCTGCGGCTCGCCTGCAGCCTCGCCCGGAGCATCGGCCGCCGGGGCAGATGGGGCGGGAGCCGCGGTGGTTGCTGCGGGAGCTGCGGCGGCTGCTGCGGGAGCTGCGGCAGCTTCGGGAGCCGGGGAACCGGCAGGGGCGGCAGCCGGCTGGGCGGACGCCGGCACCAGAATGGCGTTCACGGCTGCCTGGATCTCGGCGCTCAGCTTGCGCTTACCCTCGAGGGTGAGCAGTTCCGCAGCTTTCTTGGAAGAGAGCAGCAGCAATATCCGGTCGCGGACCTCGGGCATGCGTAGCTTGAGCGCGGCTACCGCGGGTTCGTCGACCACGCGCAGCGTCAAGCCGACCTGGAGGAACTGGTTGCCCTCCTCGGCCTGGAGATTGACCGTGAACGTGTCGAGCGGCGCGAATACCGGCGGCTTCACGGGCTGCGGCTTGGTGCTTCCGGAAGTGGCATCGCCACCCAGGTACCACCACGCGCCGCCGCCACCGCCGAGCGCCACAAGGGCGATCGCGGCGTACAGCAGCATGGCTTTCTTTTTCCGGGGCCGCGCTTCGCCGGCCGCTGCCGGTGCTGTCGCTGGCGCAGCCTGCTGGGCCTTCGCTGGCTCCTTCTTTACGGCGCTCACCGCCATAGATGTGTCGCTCCTGGGGGCTTACTGAGGCAGTCTCTAGGGCCTCATTATGCTGAGGCGGAACGGGGCGGGAACGCCTGAAAAAGCACGGGAATCCCGCCCTGATCGGGCTTTAGGATTGTGTCGGGACCGGCCGCGACACAATCCTTAAATAAGACCGTACATTACAAACAAGTGATTGAAGTAATTGATATTTCCGCATCATGCCGCGAGTGACGCCGATCTCGGGAAATCAACAGGATTCTGCGGCTCTGCTTGGGGCGTTCTTCTTATTGGGAGTTGGTCGGCGCAAGTGGCCGACAAACTCCTAGGCGAAGAGGTCTACGAGCCCGTTCACCCGCCGACCGATGGACGTCCGGGTGGCCGTGTGCGCGGCATCCGCCCCGGAGCGTCCTCCGTCGCCGGGGAAAGAGGAGCGCGATTGTGCCTGGGCCGAGCCGTCGCGCGGGCTGTCGGCGGTCACGCTGGCCTGGCCCAGGTTGATGCCGCTTTCGGCGAGCACCTCGCGCAGCCGGGGCAGCGCCGACTCGATGGTCTCGCGCACGATGGCGTGGGGCGACGCGAAGACCGCGCTCGCCTGGTCATCGCTCACGGTGAGCGTGATGTCGACCGGCCCCAGGTGGGGCGGATTGATGCGCAGCTCGGCGATCTGCTGCTTTTCGCCGGCGAACATCACGAGCTGGTCGGCGAGCGCCGTGCTCCAGCCGGGCGCGCCGAGCGGCGTATCGATGCGCGGCTGTGCGACCGGCGCCGGCGCACTTGCCGCCGAGTCCGGCGCAACCCGCGAAGTGTGGACATAAGCTGCGTGCACGGCGTGCTGCGTGCCGGCTGTGTTCAGTTCGGCAACGGGCCCGACGCCAGCTCGCGCGGTCTCGCCGATTTTTTCCGGATCGAAGGCAGAGAGCTGCGCTGCGTCGCCAGGACGGAGCGCCGCCATCCCTTTCCCGGGAGCTGCCGGATCGTCCGCCCGACGCGCGGCGATAGTCGCGCTATCACCGCCCGCTCTGTCGCCTGTCGGGCTCGCGATTTTGGTCATCATTACGTCGCCGATGCCGGAGCCGGTGTTCGCGCCGGACGACACGGTTTCGGGCGCCTGCTGGGGCAGCGCCGCCAGCAGGGCCAAGGCGCTGTCGCTTGCGCTTAACGCGCCCTCGGCAAGGGTAGCGAGCGCGGCATCGTCCACTGCTGCGGCAGCGTCTTCGCCCGCCGCTTCCTGCGCGGTGGCGCCGCCATCCGTGGCGCCTTGCCCGCCTCCCGCGAGGCTCCGGGACAGCACGGCCTGAAATCCGCCCTCCGACGAAGCGTTCGCGGGGTCGGCGGCATCGGCTGCGCATTCGGCGCCGGAAGGTGCGGCCGGTGTCGTCAGGGTGCTGATCGGCAATGTATCCATGGGGTGCTCCGGAATGATTAAGACCCGTCTTGAAAACGGGTTCTTGAGATCGTCTCCAGCTAGATCTTGCTGCTGGTGAGCCGCGCGGCGTGGGCGTCCTGCTGCTTCTGCTCGGCTGTCTCGGCCTGGCGGCGGGCGGTAGTGTCGAAGCGCTGGGAGAGCGTGTCGTAGGCGCGGGAGCGCTGGTCGAGCGTGCGCCATTCATCCCGGCCGCGCTCGACGCTCTTTTGAGCGTGCGCGACGGTGGCGCGCTGCTCGATCAATGCGTGCTCCAGTCGATCCAGGAAATCGTGGAAATTCCGCAGGGCGAGCCCGTCGAGGCCGCGCTGCTTGGCGCGCCGCAGGCGCTCCTGGTATTCCTCGCGGTACTGGAGGAGCACGGCGAGCTTGGCCTCCTGCCGCTGCAGGTGCTGCATCAGCGTGCCGAGGTTGGCAGCCGCCGTGTCGGTGCGGATGTCCGCGACCTCCTGCACTCGCTTCAACGTGAATGTTGCTGTCATTTGGCGGCTCCGGGTGATAAGAGAGCGCGCAGCGCGGCGGCGCAGTCGGCCCACCGGGCACGCTCCTTCATGTTCTGCTGCAGAAATGCTTCCATGCGTGGGTGGAGCGCGAGCGCCTCGTCCATCAGGGGATCGCTGCCCGCCGCGTAGGCGCCGACGCTCACCAGGTCCCGGTTCCTCTGGTAGCGCGAGTAGAGCGCGCGAAAGCGGCGCGTCAGCTCGAAGTGCGGCGCGTCGACGAGACTCGTCATCGCGCGGCTGATCGAGGCCTCGATGTCGATGGCCGGATAGTGCCCCTGGTCCGCGAGCAGGCGCGACAGCACGATGTGGCCGTCGAGTATCGCCCGCGCGCTGTCGGCGATCGGGTCATGCGGGTCGTCGCCCTCGGTCAGCACCGTGTAGAAGGCGGTGATCGAGCCGCCGCCGCGTCCGCCGTTGCCGGCGCGTTCGACCAGCTGCGGCAGCTTGGCGAACACCGACGGGGGATAGCCGCGGGTCACCGGCGGCTCGCCGATGGCGAGCGCGATCTCGCGCTGGGCCATTGCGTAGCGCGTCAGCGAGTCCATGATCAGGAGCACGTTGCGTCCCTCGTCGCGGAAGTGCTCGGCGATCGCGGTGGCGTAGGCCGCACCCTGCAACCGCATGAGGGGGCTGGTGTCGGCCGGCGCCGCCACCACGACGGAGCGGGCGAGTCCCTCCGCGCCGAGTATGTTCTCTATGAATTCCTTGACCTCGCGGCCGCGCTCGCCGATCAATCCCACGACGATGACGTCCGCGCTCGTGTAGCGCGCCATCATGCCGAGCAGCACGCTCTTGCCGATGCCGCTGCCCGCGAAAAGCCCCATGCGCTGGCCGCGTCCGACAGTCAGGAGCCCGTTGATCGCTCGCACGCCGGTGTCGAGTACCTCGCGGATGGGCGCGCGCTCGAGCGGGTTCAACGGCCGGTTGTGCAGGGAGACGCTGCGCTCGCAGGCGAGCGCGCCCAGCCGATCGAGCGGACGCCCGGCGCTGTCGAGCACGCGCCCCAGCAGGCCCGCGCCGACCGGAACGTGCTTTGCCTGGTCGGCGGCACGGCGCCGCGGATGGGGCGTGCCGCCCGCGCGCGGCTGTCCGTGGCCCGGCGCGAGCGGCACGACCAGCGCGCCCGGCGTCAGGCCGTAAACGTCGTTCTGCGGCATCAGGTACAGCCGCTCCTCGGAGAACCCGACCACTTCCGCTTCCACGCTGTTGCCGTTCGGCAGCAGCACGGTGCAGCAGCTGCCGACCGCGAGCCGCAGGCCGGACGCTTCGAGGACCATGCCGGTCACCCGGGTGAGCCGGCCGCTGACCAGCAGGGGATCGGCGGCGCCGACCGCCTCGCGGCAGTCCTTCAGATATGAGGCGAGATTCATAGGCATCGGGCCCCTGCCGACAGAAACGCGTTTCCGGATTTCCCGGCCCGCAGATGAGCAGGGGGCCGGGCCCCTTCCGGTTGGAGCGTTCGGAGCCTTCCCGGCCTCCCGCACCCCCCGATTCCATTTGAGGCGGCAGGGGTCATTCCAGCCACTCGCTGGTCTGGCCGAGCGCGGCGAGGACCTGCCGCCAGCGCGTGGCGGTCGAGGCATCGATCTGGTTGGCGGCGGATTGCAGCGTGCAGCCGCCGCGCGTCACCTGGGCGTCCTCGGTGATGGTCCAGCCGCCGGCGGCGAGCTGGTCAGCGAGGTGCTCGCGCAGCAGGACGGCGTCCTCCGGGTGCGCGGTTAGGGTGGCCTGCAGCGCCGGCTGCACGGCACGCGAGAGCGCGTCCTGCACCACCGGAACGATCAGCTCGGGCCGCACCTTGAGCGCGCGCCGCGTCATCTGGCGCGCGAGCTCCAACGCGAGCGCGAGAACCTCGCCCGCGAGCTGCTGCTCGTTCTGCGCGTGCGACTGCTGCAGGCCGGCGACGAGCGCCTGAAGGCGCTTGACCTCGCCGGCCGCCCGCTGGGCGCCGCGGCGCGTGCCTTCGGCGAGGCCGGTTTCGTAGGCCTGCTCGTGCAGCTGCTGCGCCTTTTCCTGGGCCGCGGTCTGGCGGCGGTCGATGCCCTGCCGGCGGTCGGCCGCTTCGCTGCTGTCGAAGGAGTGCATCTCCCAGCGCTGGTAGGCGGATTGCTTCTCCCGCGGGATGACGGGGCTGCCAGGGAACCTCTCCGCGCTTGCTCGATCTTGCGATGATGAGGGCGAGGTTCCCCCTGAAGTCGGGGGAGTACGAGGGGGCGGCGCCCCCTTGTTCACAGCCTGGCTAGACATAGGCGTCCTCGCCCTTCGCTCCGAGCGCTATCTGGCCGTCGTCGGCGAGGCGGCGCACGATCGCCAGGATCTCTTTCTGCTGCGCCTCGACTTCCGACACGCGCACCATGCCCTTCGCCTCCAGGTCTTCCTTGAGCATCTCGGAGGCGCGCTGCGACATGTTGGTGAAGATCTTCTCGCGCAACTCCTCGGAGGAGCCCTTGAGCGCGAGTATCAGCGACTCGGACTGCACTTCCCGCAGCAGCAGCTGGATCGCCTTGTCGTCCAGCTCGAGGAGGTCTTCCCAGACGAACATCTCGTCCATGATCCTCTGCGCGAGCTCGGCGTCGAACTCCTTGATGCGGGCGATGACTCCCGCCTCGTTCGCGCCCGGCATGAAATTCAACATCTCGGCCGCGGCGCGCACCCCGCCCATGGGGCTCTTCTTGATGTTCTTGCTGCCGGCGAGGAGCTGGGTGAGGACGTCGTTCAGCTCGCGCAGGGCCGCCGGCTGTATGCCGTCGAGCGTGGCGATGCGCAGCAGCACGTCGTTCCTCGTGCGGTCCGCGAGCTGCCCGAGGATCTCGGAGGCCTGCTCGCGCTCGAGGTGAACCAGGATCGTCGCGATGATCTGCGGGTGCTCGTTCCTGATCAGCTCGGCGACCGCCGCGGAGTCCATCCACTTCAGGCCCTCGATGCCGCTGGTGTCGCCGGCCTGCAGGATCCGGTCTATCAGGTTCGCCGAGCGGTCGTCCCCGAGCGCCTTCTTGAGCACGTTGCGTATGTAGTCGCCCGAGGGCATGCCCATCCCGGACTGCTCGTCCGCCTGCGAGCAGAACTCGCCGACCACCGCCTTGATCTCGTCCCGCGAGACGGCCTTCATGCTCGCCATCGCCGCGCCGATCTTCTGCACCTCGCGCGGGCCCAGGTGCTTGAACACCTCGGCCGCCTCGTCCTCGCCGAGCGACATCAGGAGGATGGCGCTCTTGTTCAGGCCGTCATTTGCCATCGCCGGACACCCATTCCTTCACCACGTTGGCCACGACCTTCGGGTCCTCGCGCGCGAGCCGCCGGGCGCGCTCGACCCCGTTCTCGATCGCGCCGGATTGCGCGAGCTGCGGCGTGTCCGCGGGAGAGGGCAGCGGTTGTGGCGCCGGGCGCGCCGCCGCCACGGTCTTCAAGAGCGGGCGCAGGACGAAGAGCACGACGAAGAGGAGCACCGCGCCGACCAGCACGTTCTTGCCGATGTCCTTCGCGAGATCGATGGTGCCGGGCTGCTTCCACAACGGGACCTCGGCGATCACTTCCTTCTCGGGCGTCGTGAACGCGCTGTTCATCACCGAAACGGTGTCGCCGCGCTCCTTGCTGTAGCCCACGACTTCCTTGACCAGGGTCGTGAGTTTCTCCACTTCCGCCGCGGAGAGCGCGACCTGCGTGACCTTGCCCTTGGCGTCGGTCCGGCTCTTGTGGTTGACCACGACCGCCACGGCGAGCCGCTTGACGCGCCCGACTTCCTGCTTCGTGTGCTTGATGGTCTTGTCGACCTCGTAGTTGATCGTCGAATCCTTGCGCGCGTTGGCCGAAGCCGCGGCCGCAGCAGGCGCGGCGGCAGAGGGCGCCGCGGCAGAGGGCGCCGCGGCGCCCGGGGCTGCTCCCGTGATCGGTGCGGTTGCGGGCACGGGGGGCTGGTTGGTGAGCGCTCCCGGCACGCCGCCGGCTCCCGTTCCGGCAGCGCCGGTGCCGGCCTCGCTGATCTGCTGGCTGCGTACTGCGGCTTCCTGGGTGTTCTGGTTGGGCTTGTAGGTTTCCTCCGCGTGCTCGCTCTCCGAGAAATCGAGGTCCGCGGTGACCTGCGCCCGCACGTTGTTCGGACCGGCAAGCGGCGCGAGTATCGCTTCGATGCGCGAGATATAACCTTGCTCGACTTCCTGCCGGTAGCGCAGTTGCCCGGGGTCCAGCGCACCGCGCCCGGAGCGGGCGGTCTCGGCGGAGAGCAGGCTGCCGTTCTGGTCCACCACGGTGACATTCTTGGCGGAGAGTCCGGGCACGCTGTTCGATACGAGGTGCACGACGGCGCTCACCTGGGTGTCGTCGAGCCTGCGGCCCGGGTGGAGATTGAGGAGCACCGAGGCGCTCGCCTTCGGCTGCTCGCGCATGAACGCCGTGGATTTCGCGAGCGCCAGGTGGACGCGCGCGCCCTGCACGGCGGCGAGCGCCTGTATCGATCGCGCCAGCTCGCCTTCCAGCCCGCGCTGGTAGTTCACCTGCTCGGCGAACTGGCTCGTGCCGAATTTCTGGTTCTCCATCAGCTCGAATCCGGCGGGCCCGCCCTTCGGCAGCCCCTGGCCGGCGAGGCGCAGGCGCATTTCGTGGACCTGGTTGGCGGGGACCAGCAGCGCGCCGCCGCCATCCGCGAACTTGTAGGGGACGTTCATCTGCTGGAGCGACGCGATGACGGCGCCGCCGTCGCGGTCGGACAGATTGCCGTAGAGCACGCGGTAGTCCGGTGTCTGGCTCCACATGAATGCCGCCGCGAGCACGGCGATTGCGGCCGCGCCGGTGACGATCAGGCCGATACCGTACGAGCCGGGCAGCGGGATCGCCCGCTGTATCAATGGTTGTGCGGAGACTTCCGCCATGGGTGTGTGCTCCCGCGTTTCCGTTCAAGGGCCGTTCTGGGCATGGCGCGATTATGGGCAAGCCGCGCCGGGATAAAGCTGCGAATAGAGGCGTGTTTCGCCGCTTTATTGCTCCGTCCGCCGGCCCCCGCCGCTGTTAGGCTAGCCGCCATTCGGTCAACACTCGTTTCATCACAGGAGACCCATGTCACCGCAAGCTGCATTACAGGGGCCGGCGTTCCCGGTTACCGGGAGACGAACCATGGATGAAGCCCGCGTTGCCACGCCGGCCGAGCGCCTGGAAGCACTCTGCAGGGACCCGCGCAGCCTCGAGTTGCTCGAGATCGCGCGGCGCGTGGCGCCCACCGGGGCCACCGTGCTGATATCCGGGGAAAGCGGCTGCGGCAAGGAAGTCGTGGCGCGCTATCTGCACCAGCGCTCGTCGCGCGCGGCGGCGCCGTTCGTGGCGGTCAATTGCGCCGCCATCCCGGAGAACCTCCTCGAGGCGACGATGTTCGGCTACGAGAAAGGCTCTTTTACGGGCGCCACGCGCGCGCAGCCCGGCAAGCTCGAGCAGGCGCAGGGCGGGACGCTCCTCCTCGACGAGATTTCCGAGATGTCGCTCGCGCTGCAGGCGAAGCTCCTGCGCGTGCTGCAGGAGCGCGAGGTCGAGCGCGTGGGCGGAACGCATCCGATCGCGCTCGACGTGCGGATCGTCGCCACCAGCAATCGCGACCTGCCGGCGGCGGTCGCGAAGGGCGCGTTTCGCGACGACCTCTACTACCGGCTCTCCGTCTTCCCGCTGTGGATACCGCCGCTGCGCGAGCGCACCGGCGACATACTTCCGCTCGCGCGGGAATTCCTCGTGCGCGCCGCGGCGCAGGCCGGGCTTGAAGGAATCATCTTTTCAGCAGAGGCCGAGGCACTGTTGCAGGCGCACGCCTGGCCCGGCAACGTGCGCGAGCTCGAGAACGCCGTGCAGCGCGCGCTGATCCTGGCTACCGGCGATGCGATCGCCGCGGCCGACCTGCGACTCGCGCCGATGTCGGCGGCCGTTGCGCGGCCCTCGGTAGCAGTCGAGCCGATCGCGGTGGGGCACGACATGAAGTCGCTCGAACGCGCGCACATACTGGAGACGCTGGCGGCGGTCAACGGCTCGCGCAAGCTCGCGGTCGCGCGGCTCGGGATCAGCGAGCGCACGTTGCGCTACAAGCTGAACCAGTACCGGCTGGCGGGCGCATTCAATTAAGGTTGGAAGGAATCGCACATGGAAACGAAAGCACTCGACAGCCTGCTCGGCCAGCTGCGTTCGGCGGCAGCGGTCGCCAAGGGCGCGGGCGCGCCGCAGGTCGCGGCGCCTGAGGGCAAGTCCGACTTCGCGGCGGTCCTCAAGGCCTCGATCGAGCAGGTGAACGGCTCGCAGCAGCAGGCGGCGAACCTCGCCCGCGACTTCGAGCTGGGTGCGACGAGCGCAAGCCTGCCCGAGGTGATGATCTCGATGCAGAAGGCGAACATCTCCTTCCAGCAGCTCGTGCAGGTGAGGAACAAGCTCGTCTCCGCCTACCACGACATCATGAACATGCAGGTATGAGCGCTGTCATGGACACTGCGACCAGCGCGAGCCCCGCCAGTACCGCGGAGCCGGCGGGCGGCGACGTCTCGGGGACCACCAACCCCGGAACGCTGCCGCTCGGGGAGATTCCGCACGCCGCATTCGACGACATGGGACTGCGCGTGGGCGACAGGATGCAGCTCGCGCCGCCGCCCAAGCTGGAAGGCGACCCGTGCATGGTGCGTCTGATCGGCTACGTGCGCGACCAGTCCCTGCTCGTTACCGCGCCGCCGTCCGGTTCCTGGCGCGCGCCGGTGATCGAGGGCGACAACGTCGTGATGCGGGTGTTCAGCGGGCGCAGCGCGTTCGGCTTCGTGTGCCAGGTCGACAAGGTCGTCAGGCTCCCGTTCGAGTACCTGCACCTCTCGTTTCCGCGCCTGATCGCCGGCCGCGTGATCCGCAGGTCGCGCCGCATCAAGGCGGATATCGCGGTGAAGATCGACGGCGGCGCCTGCGCCGCCGGGAATATCCTGAACATCAGCTCGACGGGGGCGGAAGTGTCCACGGCAGCCGCGCCGGGTGAGTCCGGCGCGACGATAGGGCTGTCGTTCACCCTCAACGTGCACGGCCTGGAAACACCTCTCGCACTGAAGGCGGCGATCCGCTCGGTGAGGGAAAGCGCCGGCGACGGGAACGCTGCGTGCCGCTGCGGCGTCGAGTTCCTGGACGTGCCCGTGGTGGCGGCGGCGGCGCTGAAGAGCCTCATCTACCAGGAATTGATCGAGCACCCGCAGAGTCTGATGTAGCAGGGGGAAGGGGCCCCTTCCTGAAACTCCGAGGGGCCTTCCCGTTCCCCCCGCACCCCCCATTTCGGGATTGGCATCGCCGGCGGTTTGCCGGGGCCCTTCCTGAAACTCCGAGGGGCCTTCCCGTTCCCCCCGCACCCCCCATTTCGCGATTGGCGTTGCCTGTGGTTTGCCGGTGCACGGAGATTGCGTCGAGGACACGGGTCCCTTCCTGAGACTCCGAGGGGCCTTCCCGTTTCTCCCTCCGCACCCCAGAAAATGGAGCGGAGGGTACGGGCCCCTTCCGGCAAATCATCGGGGCCTTCCCGTTCCCCCCGCACCCCCCATTTCGCGATTGGTATCGCCGGCGGTTTGCCCGGGCCCCTTCCTGAAACTCCGACGGACCTTCCCGTTCCCCCCTACCTCGTGAACTCGTAGCGGCACCCTGTGCTGCTCGCCAGGGCCGGCGGCTGCGGAACTCACGCCCTGTCCGGAGGCCAGAGACCATCACCGTCTGGTAGACTTTCCACGGATGCGTAGCCCGCTACGCAGAGAAGTGCCTGGTAGATTCCGCGAGGACAGCTGGTCAGTTCCAACAGCGCGCAACAAAACGAGGAGAGTATCGCCATGTTTCGAATCAATTTACGCCAACTTGGCACTACTGCGGTGTCGGCAGCGGCGCTGGTGACTCTGGCGCTGATCGCGCCCGGCGCAGCGTTCGCGCAGAGGACCATCACCATCGTCATCCCCGAGGAACCGGACAGCCTCGACAATTGCAACAGCGCGCGGTCGGCCGTCGGCCGGGTGATTCGCCAGAACGTCAACGAGACGCTGATCGAGCTCGACCCCAATGACAGCTCGCTCAAGCCGCGGCTGGCGACCTCGTGGAAGCAGGTGGACGCCACCACCTGGCGCTTCAATCTGCGCAAGGGCGTCAAGTACAGCGACGGCACGCCGCTGACGCCCGAGGCCATCTCCAGTGCCGTCGACAAGGCTCTGAACCCGAAACTCGACTGCAACGCCCGCACCAAGATGTTCTCCGGCTTCCAGATCAAGGTCGTGAAGGTCGACGATGCGACGATCGATATCGTCACCCCGCAGCCCGATCCGATTCTGCCGGTGCGCATGACGACGTTGACCATCGGTTATCCCAACGAGCCCATCAGGATTCTGAATAACACCGTTGGTACCGGCCCCTACATGATCGACCACTACACGGCCAATAGCGAGGTCGTGCTCAAGCGCAACCCGCATTACTGGGGCAAGAAGCCGCAGCTCGATGGGGCCCGCTACGTGTGGCGCAAGGAATCCGCGGTGGCCGCCGCGATGGTGAAGGTCGGTGAAGCCCACCTGGCAACCAACATCGGATTTCAGGATGCCACTGACCAGAAGACGGACTTCGCTTATCCCAACTCGGAGACCAACTACCTGCGCATCGAATCCCTGGTTCCGCCGCTCACCGACAAGCGGGTGCGCCTGGCGCTCAACCACGCGGTCGACCGCACGGCCTTGCATGGCGCGATCATCCCCAAGCAAGCCCAGATCGCCACGCAGATGGTGATCCCGCGCATTGCCGGTCACAATCACGCGCTCGACAAGCAGCGCTTCGAATACAGCCCGGACAAGGCCAGGAAGCTGCTGGCCGAAGCCAAGGCGGCTGGTGTGAAGGTCGACACGCCGATCGATCTCGTGTGCCGTATCAACCAGTGGGAAAACACTACCGAAACCTGCGAGTCCATCCTGGCCATGTACACGGCGGTCGGCCTGAACGTCAAGTTGAGGATGCTCGAAGTCAGCTTGTGGAACAACCACAACGCGCATCCCAACAAGGGAGAGCTCACGCCGGAAGCCGATGCCAAGATCAAGGGTCGTACTCCCGTGCTGCTCGGTCACATGCACGACAACAACGTCGGCGACCCGGTCTTCTCCATGAACCCCAAGTACGCCTGCAAGGCGCAGACCTCGTCGCACTGCATCCCCGAGCTGGACAAGAGAATAGAGGCGGCGACGCAGACGCCTGCCGGTCCGAAGCGCACGAAGCTCTGGGAGGAGACCATGGCCATGGTCCACGAGAACGTCCTGGATGTCTTCCTGTTCCACATGGTCGGCTTCGCGCGCGTCAGCCCGAAGATCAATTTCGCGCCGACGGCCGCAACCAACAGCGAAATCCTGCTCGAGCAAATTACTTTCAAGTAAGAGCGCCTATCACAATCAAGGGCAGATTCCTTCACTCTTGATTATTGCGCACCGAAGCATCCGATGGTGTCGGGCATCACCCACATTCGGGCTTCATTATCCGTGATCGCTCCGTCACGATACGCGTGGTCGCAAGTAATTCTTGGAGAACGCGAGGAACGTGGAATCGGTGATACACAACACTTGATGCGTTGAATCAAGAACCGGGATGGACCTGAGCAGCCGAGCGATCCCGTATACCCGTGCATTGCGTCGCTGCAGTGTTCATCATCCTGGCCTTTCCTCCTCGAATGGGAGGGAAGCTGTTTTCATGACACAGTAGGATTAGGCAAGTCCTGCCTCGTAATAGATGATCCCTTACCTGACCCGTCGCGCGATGCATAGCGCTTTTGCGCTGCTCGGACTGATCATCGCCGTGTTCTTCCTCGCCAGGCTGACCGGCGATCCCACCGATCTGTTCCTGCCGGTCGATGCCTCGCGCGAGGACCGCATCGAGTTCGCCCGGAAGCACGGCTACGATCGTCCGGCCACCGAGCAATTCGTCCACTTCGTCGGCGATGTCATGGAAGGCAACCTGGGCTTCTCGCTGCGCAAGCAGCGGCCGGCCGTGGAAGTGGTGCTCGAGGCTTACCCCACGACGCTGAAGCTGGCCGGTGTCACCCTGTTGATCGGCATCTCGCTGGCGATCGTCGTGGGTGCGCTGGCAGCATATCGCACGGGCGGCTGGTTTGACCGGATGGGCAGTACATTGGCACTGGTCGGCGCCAGTGCGCCGGACTTCTGGGTCGCAATTACCGCAATTCTGTTTTTCTCGGTCAGTCTGCACTGGTTGCCCACCTCCGGCACGGGTGGAATCCTCTTCTGGATCATGCCCGTGACGGTGCTCGCACTGCGTCCGTTTGGGCTGCTGGTGCAAGTCGTGCGTGGGGCCATGCTGGACGCGCTTGCTTCGGCTTACGTTAAAACCGCGCGCGCCAAAGGTGTCAGCGAAAGCGCCGTCATCTTCGTCCATGCCCTGCGTAACGCGTGCCTGGCAGTGGTCACCGTCGCTGGCAATCTCGCGGTCGGACTGATCAACGGCGCGGTCATCGTGGAAACGGTGTTCGGTTGGCCCGGCGTGGGCAAGCTCATGATCGACGCCGTCATACAACGTGATTTCGCGGTCGTGCAGGCGTCCATCATGGTGACTGCAATCGCGATCTTCCTGATGAATGTCCTCATCGACTTGCTGTATGCCGCGCTCGACCCGAGGATCCGCCACCAGTGAGTGATCCGGTCAACAGCGTTACGAACACGGCCGTGCCCGTCGATAACGTCACGAACACCGCCGTGACAGCGGACACCCGCTCGATCGCGGCGCAAGCGGAAATGGTGACCGTGCGCACTGGCTTGCCGTGGTGGCAATTGCTGGCGCGTGACCGGCTGGCGTTGTGCTCGGCCGCGTGGCTGGTGTTCCTGCTGGTCTGCATGGCGTTCGGGCCGGAATTCCTCGGCAAAGCCGCCACCGATATCAATTTGCGCGCGCGCAACACGCCGCCCGGCTCGACGGAACAAGGCTGGCTGATGATCCTGGGCAGCGACGCGCTCGGCCGCAGCATGCTCGCGCGCCTGGTGGTCGCATCCCGAAACACGCTGACTGTGGCGTTCACGTCGGTGGTGCTGGCGCTGATCGTCGGTGGCGTGCTCGGGCTCATCGCGGGCTATGTCGGGCGCGGCGTGGGCAATCTGATCATGCGCCTGTCCGATGTGATCCAGAGCTTTCCGTCACTGCTCCTGGCGGTGGTCGTGCTGTACATGCTGGAACCCCGGGTTGCGAACCTCATCATAGTATTGGCGGTAACCCGCATTCCATCGTACCTGCGCGTCGCCAGGGCCGAGGTGCTTGAAGTTCGCGAACGCGGCTTCGTCGATGCGGCGCGCGCCATGGGGGCGAGCCGCACGCACATCCTGTGGCGTCACGTGCTTCCCATTGTTGCGCCGACGTTGCTGACTATCATGACGGTCGATTTCGCCGTCGTGATGCTGTCCGAGTCCGGGTTGAGCTTCCTCGGTATCGGCATTCAGCCGCCCGAAATCACCTGGGGGTTGATGGTGGCCCAGGGCCACAACCATCTCACTCAGGCCTGGTGGCTCGCGTTTTTGCCGGGCCTGGCGATCATGAGCGCGACGCTGTCCGCGAACCTGCTTTCCAACTGGCTGCGGCTCATCACGGATCCCGTGCAGCGCTGGCGCCTGGAGGCCCCGAAGGCCGATTCCTGATGCGGGCCCCGATGCCTGACGCCGCTCCCCCTCTGCTGGAAGTGACCGATCTGCGCGTCGAGTTTCGCAGCGGCCGCGAGATCGTCCGCGCAATCAACGGCGCTACTTTCTCGGTGCGGCGCGGGGAAACGGCGGCGGTGCTCGGCGAAAGCGGATCCGGCAAGAGCGTCACGGCCGCCGCCATCATGCGCCTGCTTGCGTCACCGCCCGCGCACATCACGGGCGGCAGTATCCGCTTCGACGGCGCCGAGGTACTCGGGGCGTCCATGTCCGAATGGCGTAAACGCTGCGGAGTCGATATCGGCATGGTGTTCCAGGATGCGCTGGCATCGCTCAATCCGGTGTTCAGCGTGGGTTGGCAGATCGCGGAGCCATTCAGAGCGCACGGAATTCTGCACGGCAAGGCCGCGCTCGAGCGCGCCGAGGAGTTGCTCGGTCGAGTCGGTATTCCCGAGCCTCGCCAACGGGCGCGTGACTACCCGCATCAATTCTCCGGAGGCATGCGCCAGCGCGTGATGATCGCGATGGCTATTGCGCTCGATCCGAAGCTGCTCATCGCCGACGAGCCGACCACCGCGCTGGACGTCACGGTCCAGGCGCAGATCATGGACCTGCTGCTCGGTCTGCAACGCGAACGTCACATGGCGATGGTGCTCATTACCCACGACCTGGGCGTCGTCGCAGAGGTGGCTGATCACGTCGCAGTCATGTACGGCGGGCGCGTGGTCGAAAGCGGCCCGGTGCGTGACGTGCTGTCGCGCCCGGCGCATCCGTATACCCTGGCGTTGCTCGAATCCGTTCCGCGGGCCGACATCGGCAAGCAGAAACTGAATCCGATCGTCGGATCGCCGCCGGATATGGCGAACTTGCCCACCGGCTGCAGTTTTCATCCACGCTGCCGTATGGCGACCGACGAGTGCCGCGCATCCCTGCCGCCGAGGGTTGAAACGGCGCCGGGGCACCATGCCGAGTGTTTCCGCGCGCGGGAGGTGTTCGGTGGCCGCTGACCTGTCAACAGCGTCGCCAACGCCGGGGTTGGAGGTGAAGCCGGTGCCGGGCGACGCACCTATCTTCGACGTGCGCGGGCTGGTCAAGCATTACCCCATCGGCGGCGGCTTGCGGCTGCAACGAAGCGCCGGTTTCATCCAGGCCGTCGATGGCGTCGATTTCGCGATTCGCAAAGGTGAAACGCTGGGGCTGGTCGGCGAGAGCGGCTGCGGCAAGACGACGGTGGCGCGCACCCTGATGCGCTTGGAGGAGCCGAGCGCCGGCGCGGCGTTGTTTCACGGTGAAGACATCTTTCGCGCGGACGCGGCCGAGCTGAAGATCATCCGCCGGCGGATACAGATGATCTTCCAGGATCCCTACGCGTCGTTGAATCCCCGCATGCGGGTCGGGCAGATCATCGCCGAACCGTGGGTCATTCATGCAGACGTGCTGCCGCGCAGACTATGGGCGACGCGCATCGGCGAGCTGCTGGAGAGCGTCGGCTTGCTGCCCGACCACGCCCGACGCTATCCGCATGAATTTTCCGGCGGTCAGCGCCAGCGCATCGGCATCGCCCGCGCGCTCGCATTGGATCCGGAGATCCTGGTGTGCGACGAGCCGGTGTCGGCGCTCGACGTGTCCGTGCAGGCGCAGGTCGTCAACCTGCTGGAGAAAATTCAGTCGAGCTTCCACATCGCGTGCCTGTTCATCGCGCACGACCTGGCCGTCGTGCGTCACATGTCACACCGCATTGCGGTCATGTACCTGGGGCGCATAGTCGAAATCGGCCCGGTCGAGAGTGTGTACAAAACGCCTCGCCACCCTTACACCAAGGCGTTGCTGTCCGCACAGCCACGCATCGACTTTGCGAACGAAGCAGGCGGCGACCGGATTCTGCTCCAGGGCGAGGTGCCGAGCCCGGCCAATCCCCCATCGGGGTGCCGTTTTCGTACCCGCTGCTGGAAGGCGCAGTCCCTTTGCGCGGAGCGATCACCGCCGCTGCTCGCTCACCGTCCAGACCAGCAGGTGGCGTGTCACTTTCCCCTCGAGCCGACTGATACCATGGGATCTGCAGATCGCAAGAAGAGCACCCAATGAAAGTCGCACTCGTCGGGTTTCCCCAGAGTGGCAAGACATCCCTGTTCACGGCACTGACCGGCGCCGAGCCGAGCCGCGAGAAAGCCGGGATGACGCTCGGCACCGTGAGGGTCCCGGACCCACGCGTGGACAAGCTTTCCGGGATGTACCGGCCGAAGAAGACGACTCATGCCGTCATCGAGCTCGTCGAGGCGCACGCCCCTCACAAGGACGAGGGAAAGGCGAACCGGTCGGGACTGGACGCCGGGTTCCTGAACCTGGTCAAGCCGATGGACGCCTTCCTGTTCGTCGTGCGTGCCTTCGACGAGGAGGGCGTGAACGACCCGCGCGCGGACTTCGACACGCTGCTGTCCGAAATGATCCTGGCCGACCTGATGCTGGTCGAGACGCGTCTCGAACGCGACGCAGTCGAGCGCAAGAAGGGCAAGCCTGGCATGCCGGGCGACGAGGTCGATGCGCTCGAACGTTGCCACAAGCTCCTCGATAACGGCCAACGCATCTACGAGGATGCGGAGCTCGCGGTTCGTCCCGAGCTGCGGACTTACGCCTTCCTGACGGCGCGCCCCATCCTCGCCGTGGTCAACGTGGGCGAGGACGACATCCCGAAGCCGACGGCCGAGGTCCTGGCGCGCTTGCGCCTGCCCGTCGCAGGCATCCCGACGTTCGCCTGTTGCGCCAAGGCCGAGGGCGAGATCCAGGCCATGCCCGAGGGAGAGCGGAAGGAGTTCCGCGAGATGCTCGGCGTACGCGAGCCGGTCCTCGACATCATGGTCCGGGAGGTCTACCAGGCCCTCGGGCTCGTCAGCTTCCTTACGACCGGCGAGGACGAGTGCCGCGCCTGGACCATCCGTCGCGGCACCCCGGCGCCGCGCGCCGCGGCCGCGATCCACGCCGACTTCGAGAAGGGCTTCATCCGCGCCGAGGTCGTCGCTTACGACGACTTCATAGCACTCGGCAGCGAGGTCGCGGCCAAGAAAGCCGGCAAGTACCGGCTGGAGGGGCGCGAGTACGTGGTGCAGGACGGGGACATCGTGCACTTCCGGTTCAACGTCTGAGCAGCGGTCAGGCGTCAGGGGTCAGGCTCCTCAGAACCCGTCAGGGGTCAGGCGTCAGCGGTCAGGCGCCTAAAGACCCAACCGGCTCGACATTTCCAAGCAGCGGCCTACTCGAGGAAACCGGCCAGCCTCGGCAGCCACAGACTGATGCCGGGGAACCAGATGCACAGGATCAAGCCCACCACCTGCAGGGCGACGAAGGGATACATGGCGCGGAACACGTCGCTCATCGTCACGCCCGGCGGGACGGTCCCCTTCATGTAGAACAGCGTCGCGCCGAAGGGAGGAGTCATGAACGCGGTCTGCAGGTTGACCGCGACCAGGGTGCCGAACCAGGTCATGAGCGCGGCGCTGGGGACGCCGTGGTCGGAGAAGTCGAACTTGGCGAGGATCGGCCCGAACACGGGCAGCACGATGAGGCAGATCTCGATCCACTCGAACGGGAAGCCGAGCAGGAAGATCAGCACCATGATGAAGGCGAGCATCTCCCACTTGGTGTCGACGCCGATGTAGGCGAGCGTCGAGACCATCAGCTCGTCGCCGCCCAGCACGCGAAACACGTAGGAAAATCCGGTCGCGCCGAGAAAGATCAGGAACACCAGCCCGTTGGCGCGGCAGGACGAGAAGATCGCCTCCGTCATCATCTTGAGCTTCAGCCGGTTGTTCAGCGCGGCGATCAGCATGGAGCCGAGCACGCCCACGGCGCCGCTCTCGGTCGGCGTCGCCCAGCCGAAGAAGATCGATCCGAGCACCACCACCAGCAGCGCCGTCATCGGGAACAGGCCGCGCCACAGCGTGAACCAGAACTCCTTGCGCGTCTGCGGCCCGTAATCCGGGGGCAGCTTCGGCGTCGCGCCCGGCTTGAGGATCGCAACCGCGATGATGTAGACGAGGTAGAGGCCGGACAGCACGAAGCCGGGCATGATCGCGGCGAGGAACAGGTTGCCCGCCGAGGTCGCCAGCATCTCCGCCATCACCACCAGCATGATGGCCGGCGGAATGAGGATGCCGAGCGTTCCGGCCGAGGCGATCGTGCCGATGGCGAGCCTCTTGTCGTAGCCCGCCGCCAGCATCTGCGGCAGCGCGATCACCGAAAGCGTGATCACCGCCGCGCCGACGACGCCGATGGGCGCCGCGAGGATCGTGCCCATCACCATCACCGACACTGCCAGCGCGCCCGGGCACCACTTCAGCAGCACCTCGGTGGCATCCAGCATGGCCTTGGCGGAGCCGGAGCGCTCCAGGATCGCGCCCATGAAGATGAACATCGGGATCGAGGCCAGCACCGGGTCGTTGGCAACGCCGCCCCACATGCGCAGCACGATATCGGTCATGCCGACCATGTTGAAGGTGCCGAGCCCCGCGCCGATGAGCGCGAAGACGAGCGACAGCCCGCCCATGATGAAGGCGACCGGATAGCCCACGAAGATGAAGAAAAACATCGACACGAACATGATCAGGGCGAGATTGGTGGCGAGCCAGTCGAGCATGGTGATTACTTTCCCTGCGCCCTAGACATCCGCTTCAACATGGCCGATCTGCAGATTGACTTTCTCGTCCGGCATGTTGCCGAACAGGAATACGATCACGCGCAGCAGCACGCTGAGAATGCCGAGCAGCACGAGCCAGAGCCCGGCGGCGTAAACGCTCTTGATGATCCAGCGGTGGGTGAGACCGACCGTGCTGTCGGACTGCTCGTGCATCAGGTAGGAAGACTCCACGAACGCCAGGCTGTTGTAGGCGACCAGCGCGATATAGGGCAACGCCAGCACGAGGCAGCCGATCAATTCGACCCAGGCCCTGCCGCGGTGAGTCATGCGCTCGGTGAAGGAATCGACGCGCGGATGCGCGTTGATGGTGTAGCAGTAACCCATCCACAGCGAGAAGATCGCGGCGTGGAAATGCCACTCCAGCTCCTGCAGCTTGGTGTACGGCAGCTCCAGGCCGAATTTGCGCGCGACCACGTCGAAGGTCGTGACGCACGCCATGATCACCAGCAGCCAGCCCGAGGCGAGTGCGATCCACTCGAGCAGGCGGCGCAGGCTCTCCGACACCTTGAGCAAGGTGTTCATGGCAGACGCCTGGAGGGTGAAGGCCGGCGCAACACCAGGTTGCGCCGGCGCTCCCGTCTTACTTCTTCGGCGCGGCTGGGGCGACCGCGGGGGCCGGGGCGGCCGCGGGCTTGGCGGCCGCGGGTTTGCCGCTCTGGTAGGTCGGCTTCATCAGCTGCGCGTCGCCCCAGATGGCGTAGCGCTTGCGGAAGTCGAGGTAATGATCGGCGACCTTCTTGAACGTCGCATCCTTGGCCGACTCCTCCTGCAGCACCTCCAGCCAGGCCTTCTCGAAGGCAGCCAGCTCCGCATCGCTCCAGCGCTTGATCTGCACCTTGTGCTTGTCGCGCATCTCGGCCATGGCGTCGAACTGCATGGCCTCGGACTCGGCGAGGGTGACGATCACCTGCGCCTGGCCCGCGACCTCGATCATCGCCTTGTAGGGGGCGGGCAGCTTGTCGAAGGCCGCCTTGTTCATCAGGAACTCGCTGCACGAGACCTGCTGATGCCACCCCGGGAAGTAGTTGAACTTGGCCACCTGGTGGAAGCCGAGCTTGATGTCCATCATCGGCATCGAGAACTCGGTGGCGTCGATCACGCCGCGCTCGAGGGCCGGATAGATGTCGGCCGCCGCGAGCAGCTGTGTCGAGACGCCGAGCTTCTGCATGACCTGGGCGCCCAGCCCGAAGAAGCGCATCTTCATGCCCTTCAGCTCGGAGAGCGCCTTGACCTCCTTGCGGAACCAGCCCGAGGTCTCCGGGCCGATGCAGAAGCAATCGACCGCCGTCAGGCCGTGCTTGGCGTAGATTTCCTCGCGCAGCTTGTTGCCGCCGCCGAACCACTTCCAGGCCAGGAACTCGCCGGCGTTCGGGCCGAAAGGCACGGTGGTGAAGAACGCGAGCGCGGGGTACTTGCCCGTGTGATAGCCGGGCGTCGTCCAGCAGGACTCGATCGATCCCTTGGACACCGCATCGAAGCACTCAAGCGGCGGAATAAGCGCATTGGGCTCGAAGAACTTGATGCTGAACTGGCCTCCGGACATGCGCTCGATGTCCTTGCTGAAGCGCACGCCGGAAGGCCCGAGGTGCGGCAGCGAGCTCGCGAAGGCGCTCTGCATCTTCCACTGGACCTTCGGAAACTGCGTCTGCGTCTGCGCCTGTGCCGGCAGCGCGCAGGCCACGCTCACTGCGACCGTCATCGCGACGCCGGTCCATCCCAGCTTCGTATCGGCAAACATGGTCTCTCTCCTCCGTTGGATAGAGATTCTGAACACCATTTTCCATGCTAGGACACTCTATCCCCCCGCTTGTCATATCGTCAACCGAGTGATACCCGATCGGCCTATTCCGCCGGCCACTTGAACACCCTGGTTGCCGTGCCGTGCATCATCATCTGCACGTCGGCCGCCGGCAGGTAGGCCGCCGCATACTTGCGGATGATGTCGGCATTCTGCGCATAGGTGCCGCGGTTCTTGCCCATGGTCTGGGTCTGGTCCGAGGCCCACATCAGGCGCTCGGCGCCATAGGCCGCGTGCACGCGCTTGATCAACGGATGCAGGTCCTCATACTCGGGCGGCTGGCTGCCCGACACCAGCGGCAGCGACGACACCTTCACGTGCACGTTGCGGAAACGCGCCAGGGATTCCATGGCCTTCACCTTGCTCTCGCGAGCCTCGCCGGGGACGGCCCAGGCGAAGTGGTCGACGATGAAGGTGAGGTTCGGATGTTTCTGCAGTACCGGCTCCATCAGGGCCGGGCCGCTGCGGGTCCAGACGGCCACCGCCATGTCCTGGTCGAGGCACGCCTTCCACACCGGCTCGAAGGCGCCTTCGGCGAACATTTTCTGGTGCTCGGGCTCGTTCATCGACAGGCGCAGGCTGCACACGCCCGGCTGGGCAAGCCAGCGCGGCAGCAGCTTGTATTGCTCGGGCAGCTTGGGCACGAACCAGGCCATGACGCGAAAGCGCTTGGGGTACTTTGCCGCTGCCGCCTGGCCGCAGGCCGGGCTGCGATTGGGGGCGACACCGGCCGGGGAGATGACGGCACGGTCGATGCCGGCTTCGTCCATCAGCCCGAGCATGCGCTCGGCGGGCATGGGATCGGGCAGGTGCGATTCCGCTTTCGGGTCCCATGGGTCTTCAGGTGTATTCGCGTTCCAGATGTGGACCTGTGCATCGGTGATCATGCGCTCCTCCTTGGGCTTGGATGGCGTGCTGACGGAAGCGGTCAGTCACATTCGTGTGCCCGACGAGTATATACGTGCGCCATTCCGAATGGACAGACGAGAGCCAGCGAGCCGCTGGCCGGGTCCATTCAGGAAGGATGAAGGATGAACGTGGAAGGATGAGCTGCTGCTGCGCTCCCAGATGAGTGCGCAGCCGGGCCCTGTCGGAACGCCCGAAGACCTCCCTTCCTGCCAGCGCTAACCGCCTCGGACGGGCGCAGTTCCTTCCGCCTTCCGCGCTTCGCCGCTGCTGAGGATCAGCGAAGGCTAGAGCTCTATCATCTCGAAATCGGCCTTCGTGGCCGAGCAATCAGGGCAACCGAAGGTTTCCGGCACGTCGGCCCAGCGCGTACCGGGTTGGATGCCTTCATCCGGGAGGCCAGCGGCCTCGTCGTACACAAACGCGCACAGGACGCACTGCCATGTCTTGAATTCGCCAGCTCCATCAGCCGCAACGGCCTTCGCTTCGTCCGGCCTGCCGCCACCTGGAACCGGGAAGTTCAGAATGAGTCCTTCCATGCCTTCCGGGCCGGCAACAAGCTCGAACGGTTTCTCGTTCCTGGCCACCCAGACGACCGTAAGATCCTTCCTGAGCTTGCCTTCGTGAATTATCCCGCCCTTCATGACCAGGATGTACTGGCCGTCGCCTCTGGAAGGATCGGGCGCATAAGCTTTTGCTCCGGCATTGAGCTTTACCGACCAGCCGGCGAGCGCGTCGTGCCCTGTCAAACCCGCCAGCGCCTTCATCGCCACACCGCGCTCGCCGGGGACGAAATCAAAGTCCGGTGCCACCGAAACCTGCCACGGCGTGCGCCTGGCCACCTGATCGAGCACCTCGCGGCTCTCGGGCAGGTATTGCGCGCCGGGATCGCGATGCGCGCGCAACGTAATGAAACCGAGCCCCTTGTCGCTGTATGTGATCGGTCCGTAGGGCGTGTACGCGCGCGAGAAATGCACCGCGCCCGGGCCCACTGGAGTCCTGCCCAGCGCGCCGGAACCGTTGTACATCACCTGGAACTGATCGACAGTATGGAAATGCGTTCGCAATACCCGGTGAGCCGAGCCTTCGGCGAGGAAGGCCATCGGCGTATCGGTACTCTTGTCTTCAGGCCGCGTGATGAAGTCAGTGCGCCAGCCGAAGTGCCCATTCGGCAGGTTGCGTTGGATCCGGGGGTTTTCAACTTCTTCGTAAGCCTTGACCAGCGGCATTGCAGATGCCTCCATTGTATTGAGCTCGTTAGCTGTGCGCGGCAAGGCACGTAGTTTGCAGACTCGCGCCAATGCCGTTCAAGCAAGTAGTCATAGTATACGACGGCGAATTATTCCCGGCCGAGCCACAAGACCATTCCCCTCCTGCAAATAGGAGGGGTGGACGCGGAGCGGCCGGGGTGGTCAAGTTGCCGAGCAGCTGACCGGGTCCTGTCGGACGCCTCGCCTGCCCGATTCTCCCGGTAGAGGCGCTCCGATTCTAACCAACGCCATCTGGCAATTGATTTGACCATCGCGTTATCTTGGAAAGGTACCGGTACTCACTGCTCGATTCTCTCAGAGGCCTGTGGTCAATTGATTTTGCCGTCGCGTAATCTGGAAATGTAC
>DASRJL010000036.1:0-77412 GCA_035649495.1 Burkholderiales bacterium
TCGTGGTCGAGTCGATGAAGATGGAGATCCCGGTGATCACCGAAGACGCGGGCACGGTAAAGGAAATCCTCGTCAAGGAGAAAGACCCGGTGGCGGAAGGCCAGGTAGTCGCCATTCTCGAGGGATGAGGGACCTCTGCTAATCGCATAGCTCCTCCTGCGAGTCCTATTTTACGAGTCACCAGTCACGAGTCACGGGTCACTCCTTATGGCATTCGAAACACTCCTGGAAGAATACGAAAAGCGCCGCGCGAAAGCGCTCGCAATGGGTGGCGCGGAGAAGCTGGCGCGGCGCAGGAAGGCGGGCACCCTCAATGCCCGCGAGCGGATAGAGCGCCTGTTCGATCCTGGCACCTTCCTCGAATCGGGGCTCTTCGGCGCCTCCGGTGTCTATCCGGAGGAAGCGGAGGAGACGCTGACCGACGGCAAGATCGCCGGCTACGGCAAGGTCGGCGGCCGCGACGTCGCCGCGGTGATCAACGATTTCACCGTCAAAGGCGCCTCCACCAGCGCGACCAACAGCAAGAAGGTCGCGCACATGAAGCGCACTGCGACCGAGCGCGGCGTGCCGCTCGTCATCATCGGAGAATCCACCGGCGCGCGGCTGCCCGACGCCATGGGCGCGCGCGGCATGGGACAGCTGCTCGGCAACGACCCGACGCAGTTTCGCCGCTTGCGCGAGACGCCCATGGTGACGGCCGTGCTGGGCCCGTCGTTCGGCTCCTCCGCGTGGCTCGCGTGCCTCTCGGATTTCGCGGTGATGCACAAGGGCGCGACGATGGCGGTCTCCAGCCCGCGGTTGATCGAGATGGCGATGAACGAGAAGGTGGACCTCGAGGAGCTGGGCGGGTGGCGGCTCCACGCCGACGTTACCGGGCTGGTGGACCAGGTCGTGGACAAGGAAGAGGAAGTATTCGAGGCGATACGCCGCTTCCTGTCGTACATGCCGGGGCACAACCAGGAAGCGCCGCCCGACGCGCCGGTCCCGGCCGGCTCGGGCGCGGACATGGACAGCGTCTTCGCGGTGCTCCCGCAGAGCCGCACGCAGGTCTACGACGTGAGGCGCATCATCCGCGCGGTCGTGGACAAGGACACGCTGTTCGAGTTGAAGCCGCGCTTCGGCAAGAGCGCGGTCACGGGGCTCGCCCGGCTGGGCGGCAAGAGCGTCGGCATCGTCGCCAACAATCCGCTGCATCGCGGCGGCGCGCTCGACGCCGATGCGTGCCGCAAGATCACCGATTTCCTGGTCCTGTGCGATTCCTTCAACGTGCCCGTCGTCCTGCTGGTGGACACGCCGGGCTTCCAGATAGGCACCGAGGCCGAGAAAAGCGGCGCGCCGGGCAAGATCATGAATTTCATGAACGCCATGACGCTCTTAACCGTGCCGCGGCTCTCGGTCATCATCCGCAAGAGCTACGGGCGCGCCTACGTGTGCATGGGCGGCGGCCGGCATTCGGACGACGTGGCGGCGTGGCCGACCGCGGAAATCAGCTTCATGAGCCCGGATTTCGCGACGATGATCGTCCACGGCGTGAAGCCGGGCGATCCCGGGTTCGCGGAGAAGCTCGCCGACATCGAGCAGGAGAGCGATGTGTGGGGGCTTGCCGCCGTGTTCGCGGCGCAGGCGGTGATCAAGCCCGAGGAAACGCGCGACTACCTGATCCGCATGCTCGACGTGTACCGGCTGCGCATGACGCGCGGGGTCGGGCAGCACCTCATGCGTAGCTGGCCCACCTCTTACTGAACTGCGTGATTGGTGATTCGTGAATAGTGATTGGGGGCTGTTTCGCGCCGAATCTTTGACCGACAAATCGGTCAAGACCAATCGCCAATCACCAATCGCCAATCACGCTTCTTAGGATGTTCAGTAAGGTCGTGGTGGCGAACCGTGGGGCAGTGGCGTCCCGCGTGCTGCGTGCGCTCGCCGGGATGAGCATACGCACGGTCGCGGTGTATTCGGAAGCCGATGCCGGCGCGCCGTACCTGGCGCTGGCCGGCGAGACCTACGCCATCGGGCCTGCGCCCGCCCGCGAGAGCTATCTCGACCAGGACCGGCTCCTCGAAGTAGTGCGGCAGTCGCGCGCGGACGGCCTCCATCCCGGCTATGGCTTTCTGTCGGAGAACGCCGCGTTCGCGCAGCGGGTAAACGAAAGCGGCGCACGCTTCATCGGGCCGTCTCCGAAATGGATAGAAGCGATGGGCCACAAGACGAAGGCCCGGGAGCTTGCGGCGCGCTACGGCATGCCCATGACGAAGGGCTCGGACGTGCTGCCGGCGCAAGGCGACGCGATCCTGGCGGCCGCGCGCGACATCGGCTTCCCGGTGCTGGTCAAACCGGCCGGCGGCGGCGGCGGGATCGGGATGCTGCCGGCAAGGAACGAGACGGAGCTGCTCGGCGCGGTCGAGCGCTCGCGCTCGATGGCCGCCCGCGGCTTCGGCACCGCGGAGGTGTACCTCGAGCGCCTGATGGAGCGGCCGCGCCACGTCGAGTTCCAGGTGCTGGGCGATGCGCACGGCGCGGCGGCGCACCTCCACGAGAGGGATTGTTCCGTCCAGCGGCGCAACCAGAAGGTGATCGAGGAAGCGCCGGCGCCGGGGCTTTCCCGCGGCCAGGCGGCGGCCATGGCGGAGCGGGTGACCGGCGTCATGCGCGACATGGGCTACGACAACATCGGCACCGTGGAGATGCTCCTCGCCGCGGACGGCAGCTTCAGCTTTCTGGAGATGAACACGCGCCTGCAGGTCGAGCATGGCGTGACCGAGGAAGTGACCGGCGTCGATCTCGTCAAGGCGCAGGTCCGCTCCGCGGCCGGGGAGAGACTGGCGGATATCCTCCCCGCGCGGATCGAACTCAGCGGTCACGCCATCCAAGCCCGCGTGTACGCCGAGGACCCGAAGAATTTCTTTCCGTCGCCGGGCCGGTTGAAGGTGTTCCGCCCGCCGCAGAGCGCCGGTATCCGCGTCGAGACCGGCTTTGCGGAAGGCCGCGACGTGACGCCTCACTACGACCCGATGATCGCCAAGGTGATCGCGCATGCGCCGACGCGCGAGCAGGCGATAGACCGGCTCACCGAAGCGCTGGAAGCGTTCGCCATCGAAGGGCCCAAGCACAACATACCGGCGGTGCTCGCAGTGCTGCGCTCGGAAGCGTTCCGGGCGGGGCGCGTGCACACGGGGCTGATCCCTGAAGTGTTAGGTAGAAAATCTTAGCCACGGAAACACCCAGAATGTTGAAAGTTCTTACCTTCGAAAATCCTGGCCACGGAATCACACGGAAGGGCACGGACGTTTTCAGACGAACACCAGCAATACAGTTTCACGTTCTTGAATTTTTCCGTGTGTTTCCGTGTGATTCTGTGGCTAAGGGTTTTTGGCGTTTTCGACATGGATGCGCAACGCCTGATATCTGAAGCAAGAAAGCAAGGCCGCGCGGCGCTCGATGAGCTGGCGGGCAAGCAGTTGCTCGCCGCGTTCGGCATCGCGGTGCCGAAGTCGCTCGTCGTCCGGGACGCGGGCGAGGCTGCGTCGGTCTTCGCTGCGCTCAAGCCGCCGCTCGCGCTGAAAGTGACGTCGCCGGATATTCTTCACAAGAGCGATGTCGGCGGCGTCAGGGTAGGTCTCACGAGCTCCGAAGCCATAGTCGAGGCGATCAGCGAGATGATGGCTGTGCCGCAGATCGCCAGCGCGCGCGTGGACGGCTTTCTCGTCGAGGAGATGGCGCCGGCGGGACAGGAGATCGTCGTGGGCGGCGTGCGCGACCCCCAGTTCGGTCCGCTCGTCATGGTGGGGCTGGGCGGGGTATTCGTCGAGGTGCTGGCGGACGTGGCTTTCCGCATCTGTCCCATCACGCGGCTCGACGCCGGGGAAATGCTCGACGAGCTGAAAGGGGCGCCGCTGCTCCGGGGCGCGCGCGGCCGCCTGCCCGCGTCGCGGGCCGCGATCGTCGACGTGCTCCTGAAAGTGGGCGGCGAGGACGGGCTCCTCATGCGGCACGCCGCGGACATACAGGAGGCCGATATCAATCCCATCATCGTTTCTGCGGACGGAGCGGTGGCGGTGGATGCGCGCTTCGTGCTGACGAAAAGGTGATGAGAAATGGTTCTATCTATCTGAGCCCATGAGCCGCGAAATCCTGGAGCGCTTCAAGCCCCTCTTCGAGCCGCGCACGGTGGCGGTCATCGGCGCGTCCGCGCGCGGCATGACCTTCCCCAACATCTTCATGCGGCGCATCCGTGAGTTCGGCTTCAAGGGGGCGATCTATCCGATCCACCCCTCGGCGGACGCGATAGACGGGCTGCCGGCGTATCGCAGCCTCGCCGACACGCCCGAGCCCGTGGACTACGCGTTCATCGCGGTCCCGGGTGCGCAGATACCGCCCATGTTGAGGGCAGCGCGCGGACGGGTGCGCTACGCGCAGGTGATCTCGAGCGGCTTCGGCGAGGTTGACGAAGGAAAGGCGCTGCAAGGCGAGCTCGCCGCGGCGGCGCGCGAGGGCGGGATGCGGCTGATCGGTCCCAACTGCCTCGGCATGTATTCCCATCGCGGCGGGATCGTCTTCAGCGAGACCTGGCCCGCTGCGGCCGGCCACGTCGGCGCAATATCGCAGAGCGGCGGCATCGGCACCGACACCGTGCGGCGCGGCATCACCCGCGGCATCCGCTACTCTGCGGTCGTCACCGTCGGCAACTGCGCCGATCTCGAGCCGGCCGATTTCATCGAGTTCTATCTCGCCGACGAAGAGACGCGGGTCATCGGGATGTACGTCGAATCCGCCGGCGACGGACGGCGGCTGTTCGAGCTTTTGCGCGACGCGAAAGCCCGTAAGCCCGTCGCGATCCTGAAGGGCGGACGCACCCGGCTGGGAACGATGGCCGCCGCCTCCCACACGGGATCGCTCGCCGGCGACGATCGCGCGTGGGTCGCGCTGTCCCGCCAGACGGGCTGCGTGCTCGTCGAGACGCTCGACGAGTACCTCGACACGCTGCTCACGTTTCAGGAGCTGGCGCCGCGCCCGCAGCGCCCGACGCAGCGCGTGGTGCTGTTCGGCAACGGCGGCGGGGCCAGCGTGCTCGCGACCGACCTCTTCGCTCGCTGCGGACTGGAGGTGGCGCCGTTCGACCAGGACGTAATCGACGCCCTCGCTGCCTTGAAGCTGCCGCCGGGAACCAGCATTACCAATCCGGTGGACACGCCGGTCGGCACGCTGCAGCAGGACGACGGTGGTGTGGCCGAGAAGATACTCGAGGCGATCTACGGCCTGGCCCGCCCGCAGGCGCTGGTGATGCATCTCAACCTCTCGGCTTTCGTCGGCCGCACCAAGGCGGACGTCCTCGGAAACCTGATGGAGATCGTGTTGCGCGTCCAGGCACGCTATCCGGGCCAGGCGCACTTCGTGCTGGTGCTCCGGTCCGACGGCGACCCCGATCTGGAGGCACGCAAGCGCGAATTCCGCGCCCGGGCCGCGGCGCTGGGCATTCCGGTCTACGACGAGTTGGACAATGCGGCGCGGGCGTTGAAGGCGCTGGCGGCGCATGAGCGCTTTCTCTCGTCCAGGAGCGTGACCAGTGACCGGTGACCAGTGACCGGTTTCAAAATACTTCCCTACCTTCAAACCTTGCTAAGCTCCCGTAACGAGTCACGGGTCACGAGTCACTCCTTTATGTATAAGAACGATTTCCGAGTAGTCACCTTTCCTTACCGCCTCTACAGCGGCAAGAACGCGCTCGACAAGCTGCCGGACGAGGTAACCCGGCTGAAGGCGAAGCGCGCGTTTATCCTCAGCGGCCGCACGGTCGCGCGCAAGACGCCGCTCGTCTCGCACCTGCGTGAGCTGCTGGGCGCAGCGTGCGCCGGGTTCTTCGATGAAATGGACAAGGACACCTCGCGCTCGTCCACCCTGCGGGCGGTGGAAGCGGCGCGCGCCGCGCAGGCGGATCTTTTGATCGGCGTCGGCGCCGGCAGCGTGATCCAGGGAACGCGCATCGTCGCGATCCTGCTCGCCGAAAAGAAGCCGATCGAGGAGTTGATCACGAAGTATCCGGACAACGCTCCCGCAATCAGCGCCCGGCTGATGGAGCGCAAGCTGCCGATCATCAACGTGCTCACGGCTCCCACTTCGGCGCAGAACCGCGGCGGCTCGCGCATGAAAGACGATGAAACCTCGCGCGGCATGGAGTTCTTCGACCCCAAGACGCGCCCCGCCGCGATCTTCTGGGACGAGGAGGCGCTCGCTACCGCGCCGGCGTCGCTCGTTCGCGCCACAGCGGCCGGGGTGTACTGCCGCACCGCGATAGGCCTCGGCGGCACGACGATCAATCCGCTGGTCGAAGGCGATCGTCTGCAGGCGTACCGCCTATGCGCGCAGGCCCTTCCGCGGCTCGCTGAAGCTCCCGAAGATATCGCCCCGCGCTATGCGCTGTGCGCCGCGACGCTCCTGCAGAACCGGGAAGCGGACGATGGCGGCGGCACGGTCGACAGGCTGTGGGTTTCGCGCGTCGCCTATGCGCTTTCTACGGCGCTCATTGCTTTCTGTCCGCACGTGAGCCAGGGCGAGGCGTACAGCGTCTTCATGGGCACCGTGACGCGCCGGCTTGGCGACCGCGATCCGGAAGCGATGGTGCGCATCGCGCAGGCGCTCGGTATCCGGGAGGCGAGTCCTGCCGACGCGCCGCAGTGCATAGCGGACCGGCTCGACGAAGCTTTCCGCTCGATCGGCATGCCGACGCGACTTTCGGAGGTCAAGATCGACCGGGCGGTGTTTCCGAAGCTCATCGAGCACTCGCTGAGAAACTTCAACGCCGATCCGAAGCGCGAATTCTCGCGGGACCCAGGAATGCTCGCCGAGGTTCTGGAAGCTGCATGGTGAGGGCGCAGTAATGAAATCGCTGATCAGGCTCTTGTTATGCGCGCTGTGCGCGGTCAGCTTGCATTGCGCGTGGGGGCAGAACTATCCCGTCAAGCCCGTCCGTCTCGTCGTCGGTTTTGCCGCGGGCAGCACCAGCGACCTCATCGCCCGCGTGATCGCGCAGAAGATGAGCGAGAGCCTCGGTCAGCCGGTGGTGATGGAAAACCGCCCCGGCGCCGGTTCGAACATTGCGTACGAGTTCGTCGCCAGGTCCGCCCCGGACGGCTATACCGCGATCATGGCGAATGCCGGAATCGCCACCGGCGCGACTGCCTACGTAAAGCTCAATTTCAACGCGCTGCGCGATTTCATGCCGATCTCGCAGGTCAGCTCGACGCCCCATATCCTGGTGATTCATCCCTCACTTCCGGTGAAGACGGTAAGGGAGCTGACGGCGTTCACGAAGGCGCGGCCGGGGCAGCTCAATTTCGCCTCGACGGGTCACGGCAACTCCGACCACATGGCGGCGGCGCTCTATCACTACATGACCGGTCTGGACATGGTGCACATCACGTACAAAGGCGGCCCGTTCGCCATGACCGACGTGGTGACGGGACAGGTCGCGCTCTATTTCGCCGGCATGCCGGTCGCGCTCCCGCTGGTGAAAGCTGGCAGGGCGCGCGCGCTGGCGGTGACCACGGCGACACGTTCCAAAGCGGCGCCGGACGTGCCGACCATGGCGGAGGCAGGCATCGCGGGCTATGAGCATTCGCTCTGGGGCATGTTCATGGTGCCCGCGGCGACGCCGAAAGACGTCGTCGCGAGACTTCACCGGGAAACGGCTCGCGCGCTCGAAACCGGCGACGTGCGCGACCGGCTCGCGGGAATGGGTGTGGACGCGGTCGGCACTACGCCCGAGCAGGCAAGCGCGTACCTGAAGAGCGAGATCGCCAAGTACGCGAAGGTGGTGAAGGCGATCGGCCTCAAGCTGGAGTAGCCGCGCCGCTTTACATTTTGTTACGTATTTCCGGTACGCCACGGGCCGGCCCGGGCGTTATTCGCGGGATGGGAATCGCCCTCCGATTCCCCTACCCAAAGGAGATGCTCATGAATGTGAAATTTGCCCTCACCGGGTTGATCGTCGCCGCGCTGTCCGCTCCGGCATTCGCCCAATCCACCCCCGACACGAAGTCCACGCCGCGTATCGACGGGCGCCAGGAGAAACAGGAAAAGCGCATCGACCAGGGCGTGAAGTCCGGCCAGCTGAACGAGAAGGAAGCGGCACGCCTCGAAAAAGGCCAGGCGAAGGTGCAGAAGATGGAAGACAAGGCGGTGGCCGACGGCAAGGTGACGAAGAAGGAGAAGAAGCACATCGAGCACGCGCAGGACCAGCAGAGCAAGAAGATCCACCGCGAGAAGCACGACAAGCAGACCGCGAAGTAACCTGCTCGAAGCTTGCTCAGAAACGGCCGCACCCGCGCGGCCGTTTTTCATTTCACGGACCGGTATAGCGATAGTCCCCGCCGCCGCGTTGCATCATGCGACCGGGCACGCCGCCGATTCCGCGCCCCCCGCAGCTGAACGAAGCATCCCGATTGACCATGGCCCTTAAGTTCAGCTAGCGTTGCCTGCATGCCTTTGCGTAGCGCATGATTTCAGCATAGCGTGGTGGTCGCACCCTATGTTCAATTTCGCACCGCACCTCAACGATGTCGGGCAGGCCATCCAGCTGGCGCTGGCGCCGGTGTTCCTGTTGACGGGCATCGCGGGGCTTCTCAACGTCATGGCCGGCCGTCTCGCCAGGATTATCGACCGGGGACGCCAGCTTACGGAGGCTCCCGACCGGCAACTGCCGCTCACGGACGTCGTGACCACCGAGCTGCAGAACCTGGAGCGGCGCCGCCACCTGGCGAGCGCCGCCATCACCGCGTGTACGTTCTCCGCACTGCTGATATGCACGGTGATCGCCGCACTGTTTCTCGAGGTGCTGCTTGCCTTCCACATGAGATTTATCGTGGGAATGCTGTTCACAGGGGCCACGCTCGCGCTCGTCGCCGGCCTGGCTTTCTTCCTGCGGGAGGTTCACCTCCCCACCCGGACGATACGCATCCCGGCCTCGGTGCGAGCAAAATAGCCGTGCGCACGCGGGTTTCCGGGGACCGAGGCTGCAAGTAGAATTGTTCGAAGACCCGGGGCGCCCGACACCCGATCCCTAACCGAACAGAACTGGAGCCATCATGCCTGCGACCGCCATGAACCATTTCACCATCCTGACCGACGACGTGGACGGAACGCTGGCGTTCTACGCCGACATGCTCGACCTCCATCCCGGCGCCCGTCCGCCGTTCAAGTTTCCGGGCGCGTGGCTCTACGCCCGCGACGGCAGGGATCCCATCTTGCACGTGATCGGCGGCAAGCCGAAGGGCGATCTGGTCAAGGGGGTGATCGATCACATGGCGTTCACCGGCAAGGATCTTGCCAGCCTGGTCGAGAAGTTGAAGGCGCGCGGTATCCAGTACGAACTGCGCCGCCTGCCCGACTACGGCACGTGGCAGCTTTTCTTCGACGATCCGAACCACGCCAAGGTCGAGCTCGATTTCGACAAGTCGGAGCAGGCCGCCCACGCCTAGCTGGTGCCGCGTGTTGAGCGGCGCTCAGCTCGTCCGCTCGAACACGCGGAGTTAAACCGGCGATTAGGGTACGGGAGCCGCGGCTCCCGTGCCCTAGGCGTCCGGATTTAACGCTACTTCGTCGGCGACCAGCCGTAGGCCTTCGCACAGGCGCCGCCCATCAGCATCGCCCGCTCGCTCTCGCTCAGGCGGTTGGTTTTGCGGAAGGGTTCGACGGCCTGCTGGAAGTTGCAGACCGCGTAGGCGCGGGTCCAATCGGTGCCCCACAGGCAGCGGTCGATACCCCAGGCGTCGATTACACGCCGGACCGGGTCCCAGATATCGTTGTAGGGATACGGCTCTTTCGACAGCGTGCAGGCGCCGCTCACCTTGATCACCGCGTTCTTGCGCTTCGCAAGGTCGAGCACCTTCGGCAGATCGGCCCAGGGCTCGGGCGGGGCGGGCGGCGTGCGCGGCTGCAGGATCCCCAGATGGTCGATGATGAACCGCGCGTCGGGGTAGCGGTCGATCAGGGCCGTGCCCGCGTCCACGTTACCCCAGAACAGAACGTTGATCGGAAAGTCATGCTTGACGGCTGCGCGCGCGATACGCTCGATGCCCGCATCGCTCGGCTCGCGTTTCGCCTCCTTCGTCATCATGATCCGGATGCCGACTGCGCCTGGCTGCTTCTTCCACTCGGCGATGGCATCGGCCACCGCCGGATCATCCGGATTGACCGGCTTGACGATAGCGAACCGGCCAGGATGGGCACGCTGCACCTCCACTGCATAGCTGGCGTCGTACTGGTACATGGAAAAGGCGGAGATGAAGATCGCGCCGTCGACGCCGACCTTGTCCATCGCCGCCACCATCTCGTCGCCCGTGGCGTGAGGGGGCCAGTTCGGCACGTTGTGCCAGGGGCGCTTCGGCGTATTCGCCTCATAGCAGTGGACTTGGCAATCGATGACAGGCATCGGGGAAGCTCCTTTATGTTGAGTGGTTTCATGGTATTGCAACAGGTCGCGCCCGCCGCGTCCAGAAGAAAGAAAAGTAGGTTATTCTCTTTCGATGAATGAAACCATGAGTGCCATGCCGGCGGTCGCGGACAGGCGGGATACGGCGCCGAGGACGACCTACGACGCCATTATCATCGGCGCCGGGATCTCCGGCATCTATCAGCTTTACCGGCTGCGGCGGCTCGGCATGAAGGTGCGGGTCTTCGAAGCCGGCACCAGTCTCGGCGGCACCTGGTACTGGTGCCGCTACCCCGGCGCGCGCTTCGATTCCGAAAGCTGGAGCTACGGCTATTCCTTCTCGGACGAGCTGCTGAAGGAATGGGACTGGAAGGAGCATTTCTCGCCCCAGCCGGATAACCTCGAATACCTGAACCTGGTCGCCGACAAGTTCGATCTGCGGCGAGACATGCAGTTCCGCTCGCGCGTGACCGCCGCGCACTGGAACGACGCAGCGAACCGGTGGACCGTTACCCTGGAGAGCGGGGAGACGGCCAGCGCGCCCTTCCTGTTCACCGCGGTCGGCATTCTGTCGGCCCACACCCTGCCGCGCATTCCGGGCGTGGAGAGCTTCCGTGGCCCCGCCCACCACACGGCGCGGTGGCCGCACACGCCGGTGGATTTCACCGGAAAGCGCGTCGGCATCATCGGCACCGGGGCGAGCGCGATCCAGGCGATTCCCGAGATCGCCAAACAGGCGCAGCAGCTCACCGTCTTCCAGCGCCGGCCGAACTGGGCCGCGCCACTGAACAATTCGAAGATCGACAAGGCGGAGATGGAGAAGATCAAGACACGCTACGCCGAGATTTACGCGCACTGCGCGACGACGCCGGGCTGGTTCATCCACCAGCCGGACCCGCGCAAGACGCTGGAGGTGCCGCCGGAGGAACGCGAGGCGTTCTGGGAAAAGCTCTACACCGAGCCGGGTTTCGGCATCTGGATGGGCAATTTCAGCGACATCCTGATCGACGAGAACGCCAACGCCGCGATCAGCGAATTCATCGCCAGGAAGATACGGCAGCGTGTGAAGGACCCGAAAGTTGCGGAGAAGCTGATCCCGAAAGACCACGGGTTCGCGACGCGCCGGGTGCCGCTGGAAACCGGCTACTTCGAGGCGTACAACCGCGACAACGTCGTGCTCGTGGATGTAAAGGAAACACCGATCGAGCGGATCACGCCGGGCGGCATCAGGACCAGCGAAAAGGAATACGAGTTCGACATCCTGGTCTACGCCACCGGCTTCGACGGCGTGACGGGGGCGTTCGACCGCATCGACATTCGAGGCCCGGGCGGAGTGCGGCTCAGCGACGTATGGACCGACGGGCCGCGCACCTATCTCGGCCAGCTGATCGACGGTTTCCCCAATCTGCTGATGGTGCTGGGCCCGCACACGGCGCGCGGCAACATCCCGCGCGCCATCGAGCACAGCGTGGAATGGCAGACCGGCCTGCTGCGCTTCATGCGCGAGCACAACTACACGCGTGTGGAAACCCGGCCCGAGCACGTGGCGGAGTGGACGGAGATCGTCATCAAGGCGGCCGAGCGGCTGCTCTCCAGCAAAGTCGATTCGTGGCAGACCGGCGTCAACCGCAACGTCGACGGCCGCACCGTGCGCCGCGTGCTGGGCTACAACGGCAACGGCGTGCACTACCGGCGCAAGACCGCCGAAGTTGCCGCCGGCGGTTACCGGGAGTTCGTGTTTCGGTAACGGGTAGCACACGAAGTCAGCCGGGAGAACGTTTACGTTCGCCCGATGTCACATCGCGACAACCGGATCCTCCATTCGCCCCCCAAACATGAGCGCTTTCGAATCTCGCACCTCGCCGCGAAGCTACCGGGTAGTTCTTTTCCTGCTTTCGATTGTCATCGTCGGCCTCCTGGGCGGCGCCTGGTACCTATGGCCGCGCTTCGAGCGGGAACCACCGCAAATCCAGGTCACGCCGGACTCGGAAGTGCTCGGCCGGGCGCCCATCGAGATCGTCGTGAGCGACCGCGGCGCCGGATTGAAATCGGTTACCGCGACGCTCTCATCCGGCAGTTCCGAGCACACGCTCGCCTCAGAGCAGTACGACCAGCCGGTAGGCGAGAAGAAGATCACGGTTGCCTTGTCTTCGAAACTTGCCGGCATCAAGGAAGGCCCCGCGGTTCTGCGCGTGAGCGCGCGCGACCGCTCGTGGTGGAATGTTTTCAACGGCAACGAAACCGTGCTCGAGAAGAAATTCACCATCGACATCACCCCGCCCACCCTCGAGCTCATCGCCGACGATCGCTACGTGAATTTCGGCGGCGTCGCCGTGATCGTTTACAAGCCGTCCGCCGATACGGCAACGAGCGGAGTGAGGATAGGCGATTACTTTTTCCCCGGTTACGGGGGGCAGATAAAGGACAAGCCGGATCACTTCATCGTGTTCTTTGCGCACCCCTATAATCTGCCGGCGGACGCCAAGGCCGCGCTCGTCGCCACCGACAAGGCCGGCAATACCAGGGAGATGCGGCTCGTCTACGAGCTCAAGAACGTAAAGTACCGGAAGAGCACCATCGCGATCCCCGACAGCTTCATTCAGAGCAAGGTCGCGCCCCTGCTGAACGATGTCGGCGCGCGCCAGGGGAGTCCGAAAGAGATTTTTCTCCAGGTCAACAAGCGGCTCAGAAAAGAGAACGAAGACAGGATTGCCGCGATCACGAAGAAGTCCACCCCGTCGATACTCTGGAAGGGCGCGTTCAGCCAGTTGAGCAATTCCAAGGTCGAAGCCAATTTCGCGGATGCGCGGACCTATACCTACAACAACGAAACAATCGATAACGCCTATCACCTCGGGTACGATCTGTCCGTCACCAGGAACTATCCCGTCGAAGCCGCCAACAGCGGCGCGGTAGCCTTCGTTGGCGACCTGGGCATTTACGGCAATACCGTCATCCTCGACCACGGCCTTGGGCTGTTTACCCTGTACAGCCACCTGAGCTCCATCGACGTCAAGGTCGGCGATCCGGTCAAGCAACTCCAGATCATCGGCAAGACGGGGGAGACGGGACTGGCCGCGGGCGACCATCTGCACTACGGCGTCTATCTGCACGGGGTCGCGATTCTGCCGGTCGAGTGGTGGGACCAGAAGTGGATCAACGACAACATCCAGCCCAAGCTCGAAGGTCACAGCGGCGAAGCGATAGCCAGATCACAGGAGTCGGAACGCATAACCGCGCGCAAGAAACGCCGCTAGCCTTGCGCCTGGCGCAAGGATGAAGGATGAACGTGGAAGGATGGGGGTGGCGCGCGCATGCCCGCCGGGGTGGTCAAATCAGGTGCGAAAAAATAACGTGGAGAACGCATGACCTCAGGAATCAATCTCAAAAGCATGATGCTCGCGTTGGCGGCGGCATGGGCGGGCATCCCCGTGGCGCACGCCGCGTCCGTGGAAGTGGACAAGTACCCGACGAAGCCGATACGCCTCATCGCGCCCTTCGTCCCCGGCGGCGGCACCGACATCACCGCTCGCGCGATCGCCGCGAAACTGTCGGAACGCTGGGGACAACAAGTCATCGTGGACAATCGCGCGGGCGCGGCCGGTACGATCGGCGTGGAGCTCACCGCGACGGCGGCGCCCGACGGCTACACCATCTGCATCATCTCGGCTTCGCACTCGGTCAATTCGGCGACCAATCCCAAGCTGCCGTACGACCTGACGAGGGACTTGCAGGGAATCTCCCAGGCCACGTCGCTGTTCTACGTCATACACATTCACCCCTCCGTTCCGGCAAAGTCGGTGACGGAGCTCATCACTTACGCCAAAGCCAATCCCGGCAAGTTGAGCTTCGGGTCGTCCGGCACCGGCGGCTTGCAGCATTTCGCGGGAGAGATGTTCAACCATCTCGCAGGCATAAAGATGGTGCACATACCCTACAAGGGCGGCGCCGCGGCGACCGCCGACCTGATCGGAGGCAACATCCAGTTCGGGTTCGGCACCCTGTTGAGCTCGCGGCCTCATTACAAGGCCGGGCGGCTGCGGCCCCTTGGAATCAGCCTGCGCCAGCGCTCTCCCATCGCGCCCGAGTTTCCGACCATCGCCGAAGCGGGGCTTCCTGGCTACGAAGTCGACCAGTGGTACGGCATCATCACTTCGGCGAAAGTGCCGCGGCCTCTCGTCGACAAGCTCGCGGCGGCCATCGCGGAAGCGGTGAAATCACCGGAAACCGCGCAGCGCCTGAGCGGCGACGGATCGACGCCGGTCGGCAGCACCCCCGAGCAGTTCAGCGCGCACATCAGGAGCGAAATCGCCAAGTGGCGCAAGCTCGTGAAGGACGCCAGGCTGGAGCTGCACTGAGCAAAGAACAATGTCAAAAACTTGCCGGGGTCAGGCCCCACGCCGTTAATCCGGCTTGATGCCCGATTCCTTGACTACCTTCGCCCACTTCGGAATCTCCGACTTGATGAACGCGGCGAACTCATCGGGCGAGTTGCCGATTCCTTCCAGAGCCAGATCCGCGAGTTTGGCACGCAGGTCAGGTAGCGCGAGCGCTTTGATGGTTTCGACGTGGAGCCTGCGGACGATAACCGCCGGGGTTCCTGACGGCGCGAGCAATCCGAGCCATCCCATGAGTTCGAAGCTCGGATAGCCGGACTCGGCAATGGTCGGTAATTCCGGGGCCAGCGACGAGCGCTTCAACGAGGTCACTGCGAGCGCGCGCAGCTTCCCCTCGCGCGCCAGAGGCAAGACCACCCCTATGGGGCTGATCGTCATCGTAACGCGCCCGCCAAGCAGATCCGGAATCGCCGCGGGCACGCCTTTGTAGGGTATGTGCCGGATGTCGAGGCCTGCCATGGACTTGAACAATTCCGCGCCTACGTGAGGGCCGCTACCGCTGCCGGCGGAGGCGAACGCGAGCCCGCCAGGTTGCGCCTTGGCCAGGGCAACCAACTCCTTGACGCTCTTCGCCGGCACGGCGTTGTGGACCACCAGCATGTACATGGATGCCATGACCTGGGAAATTGGCGCAAAATCTTTTACCGGGTCATACGCCAGCTTGTACAGGCTGGGGTTGATGGCGATCTGTCCCTGGCTCAGCAGCCCCAACGTGTAGCCATCCGGTGCAGCTTTCGCGACGCGCTCGGCTCCGATGGCGCCCGCGGCACCGGGCGCGTTGTCGACCACGATCGGCTTTCCCAGTGCCCCGGTGAGTTTTTGGCTGAGCAGGCGCGCGACGGTGTCCGCCTCACCGCCGATCGGGAAACCGACAACGAGGCGGATCGGCTTCTCGGGATAATTCGTTTGCGCGGCCGGACTCTCTACGCCCACCAGCGCCAGTAGAACAAACATGAGACCCGATAGATGTGTCATTTCTGTCTCCTCTATTGGCTCATGTTGACACCCCAGTCCGTTTACTGCAATTCTCCGACTTTCACCATATGATGACTTTTAGTTAACACAATGGAACTGCGCGACATCGAGTATTTCGCGGTGATGGCCGAGCACGGCAACGTGCGGAGGGCCTCCGAGGCGCTGGGCCTTTCCCCGCCCGCGCTCAGCAAGAGCCTGCGGCGCCTGGAACAGTCGTTGCAGGCGAGAATCTTCAAGCGCACGCCCAAAGGGATCGAGCTGACCGCCGTTGGATCGGCGCTTCTTGCTCAGGTAAAGCGCATCCGCGTGATGCTCGCCGACGTTGCGCGCGAAGCAACCGATCTTTCCCAGGGGCTCGCAGGCCATCTGCGGATCGGCGTCGGTCCGGCCATCGCAGAGCTGCTGCCCGCGGCTTACGCGGCGCTGCTCGATGAGGCGCCGAGGCTTACCGCCGCGATCGAGATTTCCGACAATGACGTGATGTTTCCCGCCCTTCGCAACGGCACGCTCGACCTGATCTTCAACGTCATTCCCGAGTTTTCCATGAGCGGCCTCACGGTCGAGCCTCTCTTCGATGACGATTTTGTCGTGTGCGCGTCGGCGCGGCACCGTCTGGCGAAATCGAAGCGCGTTCCCATGAGCGCGCTCGCGAACGAGCGGTGGGTCCTGTCCACGCCGAACATCCCCACGCAGCAATTGCTGGAACGCGCGTTCCGCGAGCGCGGTATGCGGCCCCCCGCTTGCGCGGTCGAAGTGCGATCGGCGCGCATGCGGCTGCAGCTCGTCGCCGCGACGGATCTCCTCGGTTACATGTCGACGAAGGCGCTACGAGCCGTCTCCCGCAGCCTGCGCGTCCGCGAGCTCCCAGTGAACGACCTCAAGCTGCGTCGAAGCATCGGTGTCATCTACCGCGAAGAAGCCTATCTCTCACCTTCGGCGCGCAGGCTAATTGGCATACTCAAACAACAGTACCGCGCGTAACGGATTGCAAAGACCTGGCCCAGTCCGACGCGGGTCCTACCTGCGCTATTCCGGCGCTTTGCGGTCGGAGTCCACCAATTGCATCCGCCAGCCGTCGGGATCGCGGAAATTGACCGTCATGCGCCCTGTCGCCTTTACGTAGTTCGGCGCGCGCGGCATCTTCAGCCCTTTGCCCTGGAACTCCTCGTAGGACTCCTGGGCGTTGTCGACTTTGAAGGCGATGTGGTTCACCCCGATGTTTTCTTCGCCGCCGACCTGATGAATCTCGAAGATGGGTTGATTGGCCCCGGGCAGCTGCAGCTCTGCCGAAGAGCCGTGGTGGGACGTGCGGGTGAGGACCTTGAATCCCATCTTCTCGAAAAAAGCGATGTACTCTTCGACATCCCGGACAATGATCTCGATGTGGTCGATCCCGCGAACCATGACTCTCTCCTATGCAGCAGTTGAGTGGTAGTACTGTGTCAAAAAATTTCCCGCGTGATTATTGCGCGTCGAAGCATCCGAAGCGTCCGGCATCACCCGCATTCGTGCTTCCATATCGGTGCCATCAAGTGTAGAGCACCGTTTTGCCACGAAACGTGTGATCGCAGGCAGGCTGTTCGCGAACGCGTCGAAGGTAGAATCCGTGATACACAACACTTGATGCGTTTAATCAAGACCCCGGGTGGACCCGAGCAGCCGAGTGGTCCCGCATGCCCGTGCATTGCGTCGCTGCAGTGATCATGATCCCGGAGCTTCGTTCCGGTCATTGCGCGCGGATATTGCGCTCGCGTATGACTTTCGCCCAGCGTGCGGATTCGGTGCGCATGAACTGGGCGAAGCGCTCGAGCGTCATCGCCTCGTGCTCTGCGCCCTCACTCGCCAGGCGCTCCTGAAACTCCCGTTGCGCCGCAACGCGCCCGATGTCTGTATGAATACGGGCGACCAGGTCCTTCGGCAGCGTGGACGGACCGTAGAAAGCGTACCAGCTGCTCATGTCGAACCCGGGCACGCCGGATTCCGCAAGCGTCGGCAGGTCGGGCCAGGCCTGCGTTCGCTTCGTTGTCGATACCCCGAGGGCGCGTGCTCGTCCAGCCTTGGCCTGGGTGAGCGTGGCAGGTACCGAGCCAAACGTGAGATCGATGTCTCCGGTCACCAGCGCCAGCATGCTCGGGCCCGCGCCTTTGAACGGAATGTGCGTCATGCGCGTGCCGGTGAGCGACATGAACAGCTCGGCGGCGAGGTGTGTGGTTGCGCCGTTACCGCCCGAACCGAAGTTGAGCTTGCCGGGCCGAGCTTTTGCCAACGCGACCAGCTCCTTGGCGGACTTGACGGGGACCGCCGGGTGGGTCACCAGCAGCATGCAGGTGTGCACGAGAAACGCCACCGGCGCCAGGTCGACGAGCGGGTCGTAGGTGAGCTTCATGAGATGGGGGTTGATCACGATCTGTCCCGCAGTGACGAACACCAGGGTATGACCGTCCGGCGGCGATTTGACGGTCAGCTCCACGGCGATCGAGCCTGACGCGCCGGGACGATGCTCGATGATCACGGGCTGCTTCCAGGTTTCGGTCAGCTTCTGCGCCACCATGCGCGCAAAGTAATCGGTCGCACCGCCCGGCGGCTGTCCCGAAAGAAAGCGTACCGGCTTGGACGGATACCCTTGTCCGAGCGCTGCGCTGCCGTGCGCAAGCAGCGCAACGAGTACTGCGCTCACGATCGCACTTATCCTGTTCATCCTGGTCATCCTGTCCGTATGGCGCTTAAACAAGCCTGGGGGTCAGAGTAACATCCCGCAATAATCGCACAAGGGAGCAGTTGCATGTCGAAAGTCGCAGTCATCGGTAATACCGCGCGCGCGATCGGTGCGGTGTGCGCGGCGGATCTCACGCTGTCGGGCCACGAAGTTCGTTATGCGGTCTTTCCGGAGCATAAGGATCAGCTACCGGAAGTGCGCAAGTCGGGGGGCTTCACCGTCGAAGGCGATGCGAAGCACCTCATCTCGAAGAAGACCGGCTTCGCCAGGCTCGACAGGATCTGCGACACCACGCGCGAGGCTCTGAAGGATGCCGCGGCCGTGCTGATCGAAGTCGACATCCATCAGCTCGAAGAGAAGGTGAGCGCGATGATTCCCGAATTCGCGCGCGGCGCCGTCGTGCACGTTCAGAGCCACGGGTACTGGCCGGCTGCGCGGCTTACGCCGCTCTTGCGCAAGGCGGGTCGGGAAGACGTGCTCGTGACTGAAGCGCCTGCGCCGACGCATGCAGCGCGGATCGACGGCGCGGTGGTGACGCCCAAAGGGTTGCGCAAGGGCATTCGGATCGCGACGGTGCCGGCTTCGCGGTCGGGTGAAGCGCTCGCGGTTCTGAGGCCCCTGTTCCCCGATTTCGCGGCGGCGTCGTCGGTGCTCCAGACCGGGCTCGAGAACCTGAACCTGATCGTGCATCCGGCGATGGTGCTGCCGAACGTCGGTGGCATGGAGCGCGCGAAACTCGAGGGCAGGAAGTTCGGTTTCTACCAGGAGGGCGTGGTGCCAGCGGCGGGCGTGCTCGGAGACGCGCTCGACGCCGAGCGCAAGCTCGTGTGCGAGGCTTACGGCGTCGAGCACACGCCGATGGCGAAGGCGATCGAGCAGTACTACGGCTTCAAGAGCGACACTTTCTACGAGGCGATGCAGAATCCTGTTTATAAGTCCTTCCCCTCCTTCCATTCCGACATCTGGCGCGAGTGGGAATTGGTGGACCTGCCCTACGCCATCGTGCCGTGCGTGAAGCTTGCCGATCAGGCGGGGATCGCGGTGCCGCTGCACCGCGCGTTTGCGGAGATTCTCGGCGTGCTCCTCGGCGTCGACCCGTGGAATTGCGGGCCGTCGCTTGCGGACATGGACCTCGAGGGCTCGCCGGAGGCGGTGAAGAAGCGGATGCTCGGTTCAAACTAGCGACCACACGGACCACCCCGGCGGACTTCGTGCGCCACCCCTCCTCGTGGGAGGAGGGGAGATTTCATCGACGCCTTGCGCAGACCGCGGTACTTGAGCCGCCGTATCTGCACCGCAATATCTGAACCGCTCTATCTGAGCCGCTGCACCTACATCACCACATCCACGAGATACGGACCACGCTGCGACATGGCGTAGGTGAGCTGCTTCGTCAGCTCCTCGAGATCGCGCGCCTGCCCGCCCGGCACGCCCATGCTTTTGGCCATCATTGCGAAGTCGATCGCCGGCCGGTCGAGCGTCAGCATGTCCCTGGCGCGAGGGCCGGGATTGGCGGCCCCGACGTCGGCGAGCTGGCTGTAGAGGATCTTGTACGACCGGTTGGAGAAGATCATCACGCAGATGTCCAGGTTTTCCCGCGCCATCGTCCACAGGGACTGGTTCGTGTACATGGCGCTGCCGTCGCCGATCATGGCGATGACCTTGCGATTGGGGCAGGCCACCGCCGCGCCCACGGCGACCGGCCCGCCGAAGCCGATCGAGCCGCCCATGTTGTTCAGCCAGTCGTGCGGCGGCGCCCCGGCGCTATGGGGGAAGAAGCCGCGGCCCGTGGTAACCGATTCGTCGACCACGATCGCGCCCTCGGGCATCGTGGCGCCGAGCGCCTGGCCCAGGCCTTCGAGCGTGAACTTGCCGGTCGGCCGCTCGGGCCGGCCGGTCTGGGCAACGCCCGCCGGCTTCTCGTTCATCGCGCCCAACTCGGCCGCCAGTGCCTCTAATGAGGCAATGGGGTTTCCCTCTATCGGGCACAGCGTCGTCGTCTCGCAGCCCTCCGGCGTCAGCACGCTGGGTTTGCCCGGATAGGCGAAGAACGCGAACGGCGCCTTGGCGCCCACCAGCACCATGTGCTCCGTGCCCTTCAACTGGCTCTGCGCGGTTTCGATGACGAAATGGAGCCGCAGCATCTGGACCCGGCCGGCGCCGCGCTCGATGCGTGCGGTGCCGCCGGCGCCCTGGACGCGGCATCCCGTCTTCGCGGCGATCTTCCCGGCGAGCTCGAGGCCGCGCGCGCGCAACGCGCGACCGCCGATGAAGAGCATCGCGGACTTGCCGTGCGAGAGCGCCTTCGCCGCGGCCACCACCGCCTCCTTGTCGGGCCCGGCCGGCGCCGGCGTGTCCGGCGTGTCGGCAACGCCGTCGGCCTCGCCCCACGCCGTATCGGCCGGCAGAATGAGAGTCGCGATCTGGCCCGGCGCAACGCGGGCGGCCTGGATCGCCAGCGCGCCGTCACCGGCCACCGTCTTCGAAGTCGGCGATGTCTTCACCCAGTGCGAGAACGGCCGGGCGATGCCTTCGATGTCGGCGGTCAGCGGCGTGTCGTACTTGATGTGGTAGAGCGCGTGCTCGCCCACGATGTTGACGATGCCGGAGCCCGCTTTCTTGGCGTTGTGCAGGTTGGCGGCCGAATTGGCGAGGCCCGGCCCCAGGTGCAGCAGGGTCGAAGCCGGGGTGTCGGTCATGCGGTAGTAGCCGTCGGCCGCCCCGCTGCACACGCCTTCGAACAGGCCCAGCACGCAGCGCATGCCCTCGACCCGGTCGAGCGCGCCGACGAAATGCATTTCCGAAGTGCCCGGGTTGGCGAAACAGACCTCGACGCCACCCTTCAGCAACGTCCGAACCAGACTTTCCGCTCCGTTCATGGATTCATCTCCCTCGGATTCATTGTTCCGGCTTGATGCCCGCGTCCCTGATGACTTTACCCCACTTCTGCATCTCGGCCTTCAGAAACGCCGCGAATTCCTTCGGTGTGCTCCCCACCGCGTCCGCGCCGTCCAGCTCGAAGCGTTGCGCCACGTCCGGCAACCGCACGATTCGTGCGACTTCTGCCGACAGCTTGTTGACGATCGCCTGCGGGACTCCGGCGGGAGCGACCATTCCCTGGAATGCCTCCGCGCGGTAGCCGGGCAGGGTCTCGCCGACGGTCGGCACATCGGGCATGCCCGGCTGGCGTCTGGCGCTGGTGATCGCTACCGCGCGCAGCTTGCCGGCCTTGATGTGCGGCGCGGCGGATATCGTCGTCGTGAACAGCATGGTGACGCGTCCCCCCAGGACGTCGGTCACGGCGGGCGGGATACCCTTGTAGGGCACGTGGATCATGCTGACGCCCGCCGCGCGCTGGAACATTTCGGCCGACAGATGGGGCGCCGAGCCCGCGCCGGGGGTCGCGAACGTCAGCTCGCCCGGCTTTGCCTTGGCCAGCGCGATCAGGTCCTTGACGGACTTGCCCGCAAAGGAAGGCGTGACGACGACCACATTGGGTTGCGAGTTCAACTGGGTGACGGGCGTGAAGGCCTTCTCTGGGTCGTACGGCAGCTTCGGATAGAGGCCCGGATTGATCGCGAACGTCGTCGTGATCATCAGGATGGTGTAGCCATCCGGCGCGGACTTCGACGCGATCTCCGTCCCCACGATGGTCGCCGCGCCGGGGCGCGAATCGACCACGATGTTCTGACCCCATTTCTCGGTCAGCTTCTGCCCGATCAGCCGTGTGCTGATGTCGAGCCCGCCGCCCGGCGCAAACGGCACGATCATGCGGATCGGCCTGCCGGGATAGTTGACGGCGTCCTGGGAAAAGGCAGCCGTGGCGACTGCCGCGAGTGCACACACAGGAATACAAAGCAGCTTCATCAGTCGAGCTTCACGCCCGCCGCCTTGATGACCTTCGCCCACTTGTCGGTCTCCTTTGCAAGCAGCGCGGCGAACTCCGGGGGGCCGCCGCCGATCGGCTCGAAGCCGAGCTCGATGAGCTTGTCCCGCACGTCGGCCATCTTGAGCACCTGCGCCATCGTCGCCGCCAGCCGGTTCACGGCGTCCTGCGGCGTGCGCGCCGGCGCGAGCGCGCCCCAGTACGAGCTGGCGTCGACCTCCTTCATGCCGGATTCGCCGAAGGTCGGCACCCGGGGCATCGCTGGCGAGCGCTTCGCACCGGTTACTGCTATCGCGCGCAGCCTGCCGGTTTCGACGTGTTGCTTCACCGAGCTGATGCCGGCGAACATCATCGTCACCTGGCCGCCGAGCACGTCGGCGACCGCGGGACCGGTGCCCTTGTACGGAATGTGCACGAGGTCGATCTTCGCGACGTACTTGAGGAGCTCGACGCCGAGGTGTGTCGAGCTGCCGGGACCGCCGGAGGCGAAGTTGAGCGCACCCGGCTGCGCGCGCGCGAGCGCAACGAGCTCCTTTACCGTGCGCACCGGCACCGACGGGTGCACGATCATGATCACGGGCGCGGTCGCCGCCAGCGACACCGGCGCAAAATCACGCTCGGAGTGGTACGGCAGCTTCGAGTACAGGCTCGGGTTCGTCATGAAAGCCGTATCGACCATGAGGACGGTGTAGCCGTCCGCGGGTGCTTTCGCGACGATGTCGCTTCCGATCTGGCTGCCCGCGCCGGGACGATTGTCGACGATGAGCTGCTGCTTGAGCAGTTCGGCGAGCCTGGGCAGCATGATGCGCGTGAGGATGTCGGTGCCGCCCCCGGGGGCGAACGGCACGACGATCCGGACCGGTTTGACCGGATACGCCTGTACGAAAACAGCCGAGGCGCCGAAGAGGAGGGCGGCCGCTCCGCCAATCGCGGCTCGCATCCTCAAGCCCGCTTCGCCTTGGGCGCGAAGTTGGGCTCGAGCTCGACGCGCAAGGCGTTGATCGTCGAGCCGAGCGCCATGAAATAGCCACAGAGGAGCGTGAGATCCGTGATCTGGCGCTCCGAGAAGTGCCGCTTCACCTCCGCGAACGTCTCGTCCGTAACCTTGCCGCCCTGGCCGAACTCGCGTGCGTAGCGTATCGCCGCCTTTTCAGACGTGCTGATCGTGTCGGACAGCGCGCCGCCCGATTCGAGGCTGTCGAGCTCCTGCTGCGTCACGCCCGCCTTCAGGGCGGGCGGATGATGGTGGCTCCAGGCGTACTGGTTGCCGACGGCGATCGCGAGGACGGAAAGCTCACGCACCCGCCCCGGGAACTCGGTGCCGTAGCGCACGTACTCCCCGTACTTTGCGAACGCGTCGAGACCCGCCGGCGCGTGGGAAAGGCTCATCAGGATGTTCGATACGTAACCGCGCGTTTCGGTGATACGCCGGTAGGTCGCGGCGAGCTGTTGGTTGCCTTCGGGATTCATCGGTTTGATGCGTTGCATTGCTGCTCCTCGTTTGCCGGTCAGCGTGCGGTGGCGCTGTGCTTGAGCAGGAAGCGTTTCAGGTCCTGCGCGCAGCGGTCGGGCACGGCGTCGGTGATGTTGTGCGGCAGGCCGTCGTAGACGATGAACTCGCAGCCGGGGATGCGGTCCGGCAGCGCGCGATAGTTGTCGACCGGATGAATCGGGTCGCCGCCCGGCGCGACCGCGAGCACCGGGCAGCGGATGCGGTGCAGATCGTCGATAACGACGAACTCGCGCATCATCGGCACGAAGCGCTCGAGCACCGGCACGGGCGTCTTCGACGACTCGGCGATGAACCAGTCGACGAATCCCGGCTCCGCGGTCGGGAGATCGACGCGATCGGCGATCGTCTCGCGCAGGAACGCGGCAAGGCCTTTCTCGCCGGCGCGCTTCACCCAGCTCATCTGGTCCTGCCGCGCGTGCTTGATGCCGCCCGTGCCTGCGAACGCTGCGAGCGAGAGCACACGGTCGGGATAGTCGATTGCAGTCTTCTCGGCAACGATCGCTCCGGCCGACGAGCCGGCGACGTGGAAGCGCGTGGCGCCGATGTGATCGGCGAGCTCCACCACGTCCTTCACCAGCCGCTGCTGGTCGAGTTGCCGCGGGCCCGGAACGCCGCTTTGCCCGTGCCCGCGCATGTCGATCCTGGCCACCCGGAAGTTGCGCGCAAGGTGGGGGACCCACGCATAGAAGCGCTTCGAGCTGCCCATCGCCGCGTGGATTAGGATCAGCGTATCGGCGGGCTTCCAGGGATCGGTGTAGTCGTCGAGCGCGTAGGCGATGGACAGCCCGTCCGAGGCCTTGAACGTCTGCATCTCCCAGCGGGCGTCCTGATTCATCGATGCTTACTCAACACTTGACACTCGTCACTCGCCACTCGCCACTCAACACTCAACACTCATCAGTAGGCCGAACGGCCGCCGTCCGCCGGAATACCCGCGCCCGTGATCATGCGCGACTCGTCGGAAGCGAGGAAAAGCGCGATGCGCGCGATGTCCTCCGGCGAGCCGACCCAGAAGGGATATTCTTTCACGCGCCCGGCGGCGTCCTGCAGGTCCACGACCGGCCCCTGCCGTTCGGGCGTGCCATAGCGGCTGGTGATGCGCTCGGTCAGTATGCGCCCCGCGCAGATCGCGTTCACCCGCACGTTGTTCTTTGCGAAGGTCCCGGCGAGTGCGCGCGTGAGCGACAGTATCCCGCCCTTGGCCGTGGTGTAGATGTGGGCCGGGCTGGCTCCGCGCAGCGCGGCGCCCGAGGACATGTTCACCACCGCGCCGCCGCCCGCTTCGACGATGCGGGGGATGCCGTGGCGGCACATGAGTATCGGGCCGAGGAGGTTGAGCGACATCGTGCGCTGCCACTCGGCCATGTCGACCTCGGTCACGAGGGCGTCTTCGGCCGTGGAGCCGCCGGCGCAGTTGTAGAGCACGTCGAGCTTGCCAAAGCGCTCGACCGTCGCGGCCACGGCACGCTTCGCGCTTTCTTCGTTCGTCACGTCGGTCTCGACGAATAGCGCCTCGCCGCCGGCTTCCTTCACCATGCGCTCCGTCGCAAGCCCGCGCGAGCGATCGATCTCGGCGACCACGATCCGCGCGCCTTCCTCCGCGAAGAGGCGCGAAGCCGCTTTGGCGATTCCGGACCCGGCGCCGGTGATCAGGGCGACCTTCCCCTCGAGGCGATTCAACGGAGCTCCCCGGGGAAATGCTTCCCGCTGGCGGTCCAGTACGATGCGTCGGTCATCTCGCGAGGGAACGGTCTGCTTGTCGGGAGCGATCGGAGGAGGAGCGCGATCGATTATAAGGTACCCAGAACCCATCTCAAAAAAAGCATACGGACAGATGAACAAGATGAAAAGGATAAGGGCGCTATCAAACGCACATTGTGGACATCGGCATCTGTTATTCTCCCGATGACCAACGCTCGAGGATTTCTCATGAAAGCAGGTGCGAGAACCGCGATCGCGCTCGCGGCTGCAGCGTTGGTCGCAAGCGCCTACGGAGCGCAGGGCACGAGCGCTTATCCTTCCAGGCCCATCCGTCTCATCGTGCCGTTCTCTCCCGGCGGCAGCGCCGACAATCTCGCGCGCACGATGCAGCCGGCGTTGAGCGCGGCGCTCGGTCAATCCCTCGTCCTGGACAACCGCGGGGGCGCAAGCGGCGTCATCGGCACCGAGCTCGTCGCGCGCGCGCGCGCCGACGGCTACACCATCCTGCTCATCACGACGACGCACACCGTGAACCCGAGCCTCCTGAAGAAGCTGCCGTACGACACGATCAGGGACTTCGCTCCGATCTCGCTGGCGGCGTCGCAGCCAAACATCCTGGCGGTGCACCCCGCGGTGCCCGCAAGATCGGTCAAGGAGCTCGTCGACCTGGCGAAGTCGAAGTCCGCGCACCTCACCTACGCCTCCGGCGGCAGCGGCAGCTCGCCGCATCTTTCGGGAGAGCTCTTGCGCATGGTCGCCGGCATAGCCCTCACCCACGTGCCGTTCAAGGGCTCCGGCCCCGGCGTCACCGCGCTGCTCGGCGGCCAGGTCACGATGATGTTCGCGGGTCCGCTCACCTTCGAGGCGCACATCAAGGCCGGGAAGTTGCGCGCCCTTGCCATCGCCGACCGCAAGCGCTCATCCGCGCTCCGGGACTTGCCGACGATGGCGGAAGCGGGCTTCGGCGGTGTCGAAACCGGAACGTGGTTCGGATTCATAGGACCGGCAGGAATCCCACCGGACATCGCGCAGGCGGTGCACGAGGCCGTCGTGAAAGTGATGGCCCAACCGGACATGAACGCGCGGCTCGCCGCGCAAGGCGTGGACATCGTCGGCGCCGGCCCGCGCGACTTCGGCAAGACCATTCGCGAAGAGGTCGACAAGTGGGCGAAGGTCGTGAAGCAGGCGGGGATTACCGCGGAGTAAGCGTTCCGCCGCGCACGCAGTCCGAGGAGCTGCGATTTCATGCAAAATCTCGACAAGCGCCTGGGCGGCGTCGCGGCGCTTCCGGCTGTTTTATCCTGTCACGTCTACTCATTGCCGAATCATGCTTCGATCCGCCGTAATCCTCATTGCAGCCGTTTTCGTCCTGGCCGGATGTGACCCGGCCCCGGAACGGTCTACCGGCTCCACGTCCGCCGGCCCCGGCATGCCTCGAAAAGCCGCGCCTCGCCGTGCGCAGGACTTGCGCAGGCCGGAGGTCACCACGGAAGCCATTTCCAGGGACGTCGTGGGCCGGGCAGTGGAAATATCCGAGGCGACGGGATCCGGCCCGGAGGATAAATGGACTTTCGAGGCCGATGAATACCGCCGGATCGATATCCTCGAAACGCATGCGAGCGAGAGCGCACTGGAAATTCTCGTATTCATGCTGACGCGAGACAACCCCAAGGCCGGGGACCATGCACTGCAGGTATCCGGGCGGCTGCGGCTTCGCTACGAATGGCGCGACGGGCGATGGGTTCTCCGGCACATCGAGAATCTGACGTTCCGGTACACGATAGGCATTGCGACGTAAATAACGAGTCGAACACGCCGGTCTTTGTCATTGACCGGCGCAGGCGAAGCTCGACGCCTCGTTCGGGTCGCCCCGACCGTCATAGCGCGGCGTCAGGGGATAGCGGCACATGGGGCGCGATCCAGTAACCGTGAACGGCGCCTGCCTTTCCTGCGTGACCTGGAGCAGTTGCTCCGGCGCCTTTCCCGTGTCGACCCAGGAATCCAGGGCGCCCAGCATGTCGACTTTCGCCGGCACCGCGGCGCCCGAGCTCAGAAGCCCGTTGCCGGCATGGTTTACGCCGGGAGTGACGAAGAAGCGAACGAACTGGTTGACGCGCGCCTGGCCCATCCTGGCGACGACCGAGTTGTAATAGGCGATCTCCTGCATCACGCTGCGCTGATAGTCGGCGCCGTTGCCTTTCAGGATCAGTTTGCCGCCGCGGGCCAGGAAGGCCGACAGGTCGGGATCGGTGGTATCGAACATCTCGGAAATCTCGCGGACGCGCGCCGCATGGTCCGCAGCCTTGAAGTCGAACGAGTTGAACGCGGGATCGCGCACGAAGACGTAGCGCACGAATCCGTCCGCGTTGACCCAGCCGATCGATGCCGTCTTGCCGGGCTTGACCGGGAATTGCGGTTTTTCCATGCCCGTCAGGGTCTCGACGAGGCCACCCGGCTGATCCTCGCCGCCGTAGTTCCAGCCCGGAAAAGAGGTAACGCCGTGCTTCATGGGAAACGGATACACGAACGGGCGGTGCGTCAGCCGGACGGCCTCGAGCTGCGCGTCCGAGAGGCAGCTGTCGCCCGTGTCGGCGCCGCCGGGACAGCGCAGCGTTCCCACGTCGAACACCTTCATGCACTTTTCGTAGGCGCCGATCACGCCGTCGGCCAAGCCGTCCAGCTTGTCGCAGGCGGCCGTAACGGCGCCGTGGATCAGCTTGACCTTGGCCGGGCTGATCCAGCCGCCGTCTCTCTGCAGCTGGCCCAGCCTCGCCCGCACCAGGTTGGCGCCCGTGTAGTTGACGACCGGCACCACGCTCACGATGCCGTCGAAATCGTTCGGGAACCGCTGCGCCATCATGAGGCCTTCGCGGCCGCCTTCCGAGCCGCCGAAGAAATAGAGCTTCGCCGGCCTGCGGTCGTAGAACGCGGTGGCTATCCTTACGCCCACGTCGCGCGTCTTCTTGTAGGACGCGTAGGCCATGTTGAGCAGCGACTCGTCGTTCAAGGCAAACTCCCGCGGCTCCTTGAGCTTCCTGTTGTCGTGGCCGGCATCGGTGCCCCAGGTCGCGAAGCCGCGCGCCACCGGTACCGGCGTATCGCCCCGCGCATCGCGCAATGGATTCAAGCCCGTGATCAGGACGCCGTTGGAACCGCCGCCGCCGTACTGGACGGCCTTGCCGTTCCACTGCACGGGCAGGTTGACCTGGAAATTCACCGGTGGCGCACCGGGATCGACCGGCTGCACGGCGCCCAGCACCTGGCAGTACTCGCGCTTGACGTCGGGTGTCGCGGGATCGGCTGACACCGTCGCCATCGCCGCGGACAGAATTGTCGCGCCCCCGCTGGGAAGACCGATGTCGCCCGCCGGGATTTTAAGCTTGACGAGATCGGCGCATGCGGTCGCGGCTTGCGCGGGGGCAGCGAAGGCTGCAGCGACGAAAGCAGCACCGGCGAGCAACGCGTGATGGAGCTTGAAGCGAGCCATCGGGTTTCATCCTGTCTGTTTTTCGATCCTGGGATTATAGGTGCCACCCCAGGGCGTGGCGAAGCTACAATCTCGACAGGCTCTTTCGAGGACAACCCATGAGCATTCAGAAAATCCACGAGCTGGCATTGTCGGTGCGCAACTGGGGCCGCTGGGGGCGGGTATTCCGCAGCCCGTTCCATGCCTGCGCGATTCCGAACATGGGCCTGACCCTGGGCGAGATCTTCTACCTGGAGGAGCTGGCCACGGATTGCGCCGCCGACGGTCGTTACGCCTTCCTCCTGGTTGCGCCGCCGCTGCCGATCACGGGCGGCGTCGGCACACCGATCAATCCCTACGCCATCAAATAGAGCGTCTCAGATAAGGCGGCTCAGATGAGGCGGCTCAGATAAGGCGTGTAGAGAGGTAGTGGTGTAGAAACCCATGACGCATGACCCCTGACCCATGACGCATGACCCGACGGGCAATGAAACGTACTATCCGTATCTGTAGCGCACTGCTCCTTACCGCCGTGTTCGATCTCGTGGGAGCGCAGTCGTATCCCGTCAAGCCGGTGCGCCTGATTTTCCCGCTGCTTCCCGGTTCGGCAAGCAATGGCATTCTCGGCCGCGCGCTCATGCAGCGGCTGTCGGAGTCGCTCGGCCAGCCTGTCGTGGCGGATTACCGGCCCGGTGCCGCAGGGACGATCGGCTCGGCAGCCGCGGCGAAGGCGCCGCCGGATGGATACACGCTGCTGATCGGCTATACGAGCTCGATCATGATCAGTCCGTCGCTGCTATCGAGCGCAGGGTTCAACCCGGTCAGCGACCTCGCACCGATCGCGCGCTTCGCGGTTGTTCCCTATGTGGCGGTCGTGCATCCGTCCCTGCCGGCAACCAACCTGAAAGCCCTCGTTGCGCTGGCCAAAGCACGCCCGGGCCAGATCAACTGCGCGTCCGGGGGCACCGGAGGCCTCCCGCATCTCGCGGCCGAGCTGTTCAAGCTGACCGCCAACGTCGATATCGTGCATGTCCCGTACAAAGCCGCGGCAGCCGCACATACCGATCTGCTCGGCGGTCACGTGCAGATGCAGTTCACCGGCATCAGCGGCATGCTGCCGTCGATCAGAGCGGGAAAACTGCGTGCGCTCGCCGTAACCGCGACGAAGCGATCGGCGTTGCTGCCCGAGGTTCCGACGGCTGCCGAATCGGGATTTCCCATGCTTGACGTGACCTCCAGCCTCGGCGTCCTTGCCCCGGCGAACGTACCGCTGCCTGTCGTGCGCCGCCTGCACGACGAGATTGCTAGAATCGTCAACGGCGCGGACATGAAAAACTTCATCGCCAGCCAAGGGGCGGAGCCCGCGCTCATGGATCCGGCTGAATTCGGAGCACACATCAAGGCAGAGACCGCAAAATGGGCGCGCGTGATCAAGGCGGCCAACGTCAAGCCCGACTAGACGCCTGACGGCTCGTCATGCGTCATGCGGGACGCCCGACGGCTATTGTTACTTCCGGGAGAACAGAGCTATGTCCAAGTATGAGGTTGTCTTTCCACTGGGCAGGCGCGAGCGGCAGACGCGGGAGCGGGCGCCACGCCCGCGCACGCTGGACGGCGTGACCATAGGCGAGTTGTCCAACCACAAGTTCGACAGCGAATTCGTGTTCGAATCGGTCGAGAAGGCGATCCTGAAGCGTATCCCCACGGCGAAGTTCGTGTCGTCGGAGCGATTCGGCAACACCTACGGACCGAGCGAGTCCGAGGTCATCCGCGATCTGCCGGAAAATCTCCGGCGCCATGGGGTCGACGTCGTCATCTCGGGCATGGCCGGGTGAGGGAGCTGCACCGCCGCGAGTTCGCGTGCCAGTGTAGCCGCCGAGAATGCCGGGGTCCCGACCGTGACGATCGCGATCGACCAGGGCTTCACGAGATCCGTCAAGGCGATCGGCAGACAGGCCGGGCTCGACCTCCGCGTGGCGACGTATCCGGGGGTGATTTCGACCCACGAGCGCGCAACGATCGCGAGGAACATCGAAGACATCCTCGTCGATCAGATCGTGAAGCAGCTCACCGCGGAAGGAAGCCCGGACGAAACGCCGGTGGCTGCGGGAGAGCCCGGCGACCGCGACATCGTGTTCACCGGCACGTTCGAGGAAGTGAACGAATACTTCCTGCGGAATCTTTGGAGCGACGGGCTCCCTGTCGTTCCACCGACCCTGGAGAAGATCGAAGAATTCTTGAAATTCACCGACCGGTCGCCGGACGAGGTGCTCGGCATCATGCATCCCAGCCTGGCGGCGGGAACGGTCTGGAACGTGGCGGTCAACGGGGTGATGGCCGGATGCCGTCCTGAATACATGCCCGTTCTCCTCGCGATCGCGGAGGTCATGGCGGATCCGGAGTACGGCCTCAAGCACGGCGGCAGCACGCCGGGCTGGGAAGCGCTGATCATCGTGAACGGGCCGATCCGCGCACAGCTTGGAATCGACGACGGGCAGGGCGCGCAGCGGCCGGGCAACCAGGCGAATACCAGCATCGGGCGTTTCTATCGCCTGTTCGCGCGCAACGTGCCGCGATTCCTGCCCGGATCGACGGACATGGCGACATTCGGGCAGATGTTCAGAGCCGTACTCGCGGAGAACGAGCGGGCCTGCGACGAAATGGGCTGGCGGCCGTTACATGTGACGCGCGGCTTCAAGCCCGATGAGAGCGTCGTGACCATCACTTCCGTGAGGACGACGAGCGATCCGTTCACCACCGCGGGCGAAACGGCGGAGCGGCACCTCGACTATATCGTCGACTGGGTCAAGCGGATGATCGAGCCTTATCAAAGCTCCCGCGGCTACGTCGAGACGCACGTCCTGCAACTCACGCCCGTCATCGCGTCGCTGCTCGCGCGAGCGGGGTATTCGAAAGAGGACGTCGCGGCCTATCTGATGAAGAACGCCGTCGTGCCCGCGCGTTACTACGAATGGAGCATGATGCAGGCAGACCATCACACGCCCGGGACCACGCTCGCCGGCCTGGTCGAAAAAGGCGAGCTGCCGAGGGAATGGCATCTTTCCGACGACCCCGAGCGCCCGGTTCCGTTGCTGCTGCCGCAGTCCCAGTGGCTGATCGTCATCGCCGGCGACCCGCTGAGAAACCGATCGTGCATCTACCGTCAGAACTTCAAGCAGGGCTATGCGACGAGCAGGAGCGTGCGGCTGCCGGCAAAGTGGGAGGAGTTGAGAAGACAAGGATGAACGTGGAAGGATGACCTGCCAAAGCTGAACCGCCAGGGACACTCCCTCCTGCCTTGCTGCAACAGTAATCGTCCGATCGACTGAAGGAAACCCTGATGCACTGGCTCATCAAATGCCGCTCGAAGCCCGCTACCGACGCCCTGCGCCTCGCGACGATAGACGCCCACAGGAATTTCCTCGACGGCTACCCCGAAGTCACCTGGTATTCCGGGCCGTTGTTCACCGACGACAACCAGAACGCCATCGGCAGCCTGCGGCTGATCGAGTTTCCCGACCGGGGCGCCGCGCGCGCCTACATCGACGCCGATCCCTACACGAAGGCGGGCATCTTCCAGACGATCACCATCGAGCGCTGGAAGCCGGTCCTGGACGTACGCCAGCGCGACTACGCGCGAAAGCAGGGAACGATGCAGTTCGTCATCCACTGTCACGACAAGCCTGATGAAGGCGCGCGGCGGGCCCGGCTGCGAGACGCGCACCACGCCTGGTTAGACGATCACAGGAACATTATCGTCACGCGCGGTCCCCTGCTCGATGACGACGGCGCGAAGACGATCGGCAGGCTGTTGATTCTCGACGTCGCGGACAAGGCTGAGGCCGAGGCCTTCTGGGCCGGCGAGCCGTTCAACCGCGCCGGCCTTTACGAGTGGACGATGGAGCGCTGGCGCTTCGGCCACGTGTAAGCTGAAGGATAACTCCAGCAGTATTCAGCCACGGCTCGCCACTGTAGTTGATTCTTGTCGGCCAGTCGCTACAGAAAACCCGAATTCGATTGCCTCCTCGAGCATTGCAGTTCCCCGTCGGCTATGACTTACGGCTGATGGGTTTCGCTTCGTCGGCGCAGTAGTATTCTATTCCTGCCCGTCGTCTACGGTCCGGAAGCGCTGCACGCAAGCATCAGCTATCCGCAGTGCCTACGGTGTGCTTCTTCATCTGAGCCGGAAGGAGTAAGCAATGGCACAGTCCCGCATCGAGCGCATGCTGAACGACGTGCGCATCGCCGACCACGGAAAGCTCGTAGTGCTCACGATAGCCGCGATCGCTGCCGCAGTGATCGTAGCGGTCACCAGCATCACGAGCAGCGAGCTTACGGCCGCTGACAAGGCCGCGCCGTCGCAGACCGGAGATACGGCTCCGCCGCAGCAGATGGACAGCAGCTCCACGTATCTTCCCGGCCAGCACATGAACCGGGCGACCGAGCCGAGCGAGCACATCCAAGCATTCTGAACGACCCTCCCGCAGGTGGCCCGCCCTGGCCCGGGGCGGGCGAAACAAATGAAACACGAACAGCCGCCGGGGGAAACACCCCCGAAACGTGCGCCCAATAGACTGCGCAGCACTCCCTCCCCCGGGAGATAAGGAGAAACGCCATGTCAATCGCGACAGCCGTCAAGGATCTTTCCGCGACATTCACTGGGCAGCTGCTCCAGCCGGCCGATGCCGGTTACGACGAAGCGCGGCGCGTGCACAACGGGCTGATCGACAGGCGGCCGGCGCTCGTCGCGTGCTGCCGCGGCACCGCGGACGTTGCCGACGCGGTGAAGCTCGCGCGCTCGCTGAAGCTCGGCATCGCGGTTCGCGGCGGTGGTCACAACGTCGCCGGCAGGGCGGCCATCGATAACGGCGTGATGATCGATCTCGCGCCCATGCGCGGCATCCACGTGGATCCGCGAGCGCGGACCGCGCGCGCCCAGGGCGGTGTCCGCTGGAACGAGTTCAATCGCGAGACGCAGCTCCACGCCCTCGCCACCACCGGCGGCGTCGTCGGCTCGACGGGCATCGCGGGGCTGACGCTGGGCGGAGGCCTCGGCTGGCTGATGCCCAGGTACGGGCTCGCGCTCGACAACCTGAAATCGGCCGAGCTGGTCATGGCTGACGGCAGCGTGAAGCGCGCGAGCGCCGAGGAGAACGCCGATCTCTTCTGGGCGATTCGCGGCGGCGGCAGCAACTTCGGCATCGCCGCGTCGCTCGAGTACGAGCTGCATCCGGTCGGTCCCATCATCACCGGGGGCCTCGTCGCGCACCCGCAAGCGAAGGGCGTCGAGGTCCTGAAGTTCTTCCGCGACCAGTGCGCGAAGCTGCCGGACGAGGCGATGATGGCGGCGGGATTGCTGACCGCGCCGGACGGCGTGATGAAGATCGTCGGCATGCTGCTCGCCCACTGCGGCGCGATGGCCGACGGCGAAGCGCTCGCCCGGCCGATCAAGGCTTTCGGTCCACCCGCGATGGATGTCATGGGGCCGATTCCGTACTGCGCGCAGAACCAGCTGCTCGACGCGGCCTTCCCGAAGGGGGCGTTGAACTACTGGAAGGCGCAGTTCCTCAAGGACCTTACCGACGACGTGATCAGGACGCTGGTCGAATGCGCCGCCGCTGCGCCCTCGCCGATGAGTCAGATCGTCCTCGAGCACTTCCACGGACGAGCGAGCCGCATTGGAGTGAGCGAGACGGCGTGTGCGATGCGCCTCTCCGGCTACAACGTCGTGATCGCGTCGCAGTGGATGAATCCCGCCGACACCGAGCGCGGCACGAAGTGGTGCCGCGACACGTACAAGGCGCTGCAGCCGCACTTCGGCACGACGCGCTACGTGAACTACCTCGCCGACGACGAGACGGACAACCCGGCGATCGCGGCGGCGTACGGACCGAACTACGCGCGCCTGCGCGAGCTGAAGTCGAAGTTCGATCCGGACAACGTGTTCCGGACGAACGTCAATATCGCGCCGAAATAGGGAACAGACCCCGGTCAGCGTTCCCCACGGCGTGCTTCTTTAACCCGAAAGGAGAAGGCAATGGCACAGTCTCGTATCGAGCGCATGCTGAACGAGGTGGGCATCACCAACCACGGAAGGCTCGCAGTGCTGACGATAGCCGCGGCAGCCGCCGCAGCGATCGTCACCGTCACCAGCGTGACGAGCAGCGAGCTCACGGCCGCCGGCAGGGATACGGCGCTGCCGCTGGCGACGAGCAGCGGCTTCGGCTATTTCCCCGCGCAGTACGTGAACCAGGCGAGCGAAGCGAGCGAGCACATCCAGGCGTTCTGATTGAGCTGCGCGGTGATGAGCGAGTGGTAGCGCGCCGAGGGGCGGAGCAGGGGCCCCGGTTTCCGGGGATGCGACCCCCGGCGGCGCGCATTGGCCGACGCGATGACTCCGGGAACTTGCCGACATTGATTCAGAGGCCGACGAGCTGCGCAGCGACCCCGAGGCCATCCTCCACGTAGCGGTCTGCCTGCCTCGAAGGAGTTACACTCCCCCCAGGTCAAAGCGAACGAGGAGGAGGCTCCATGCGCGCAGGCTTAGCATTGATGTCCAGGCCGCCGGCAGACCAGCAGCCCGGCTCCGGTCTGCAGTGGGTGACCCAGTTCGGAACGAAGGCCGAGAAGCTCGGCTTTGCGGCAATCTGGGTCGGCGACTCCATGGGCCGCGGCAGGCATACGCTCGATCCCACCGTCACGTTGAGTGCGCTCCATGCCGGCACGAGCCGAATCGAGCTCGGCATCGGCGTGCTGCAGGTGCCGTTGAGACGGCCCGGCGAGCTCGCGCACCGCATTCAGTCGCTGAACGTCCTGCTTGCCGGGCGGCTGCGGCTTGGCGTCGGCGCCGGATCCACTCGCGCGGACTTCGAGCTCGCCGGTGCGGATTACGACAAACGCTTCAAGACGTTCAACGAAGGCCTCGAGGTGATGCGTGCGCTGTGGCGCGGAGAACGCGTGAACGGCGCAAGCCTCCTCGCCTGGCCCGGCACCGAAGGCGGGCCGCCGCTATTTCTCGGCGCGTGGCGCAGCGCGAAGGCAATCGAGCGCGCCGCGCGTGAATTCGACGGGTGGGTCGCTTCCGGCCTCCACAGCACGTGGGAAGATCTGGAAACCGGCATGAAGACGTACCGGGCGCACGGCGGCAAGCGCGCGATATTGACGAACATCCACACGGACATCCACACGGAACCGAGGGACGGCTCGCCGTTACACGCCGGCACGATCTCGCTCCAGTGCACGCCGGCCGAAGCGCGGGAGCGCCTGCAACGCATTGAAGCGATCGGCTTCGACGACGTCATGCTGATCTGCCATGACCGGAGCGAGCGTCACCTGGTCGCCGTGCGGGCGCTCGTTCCCTAGGGTGCTCCGACCCCAGGACGTTTCATGCGTGCACGGCCATTTCTATCATCATCGCCAGAACGACTAGAACGAAGACCCCGAAGAAGGGGAGCCACAGTCCCATGAAAAATGCTTCGTCCCACTGTACGCGGCGCTTGAAGCACCCGAAGATCAACCACGCCAGGCACGTTACGTAGGTCCCCGCCACGAAATTCCAGTCGAGCCAGGCCGGGGTGAGGCCGAATCGTTCCGGATCCAGCGCAAGGTACGCGACGACCGGCCAGCACCAGATGGGCGCGAAATAGACCTTCGGGGACGAGAAGCCGATAAGCGCAAAGTCCCTGGGTTCCGACTTGTTCCGGCCCGAGCCGTAGCGCAGATCCTTCTCTGGAAGGAACGCCAGATCCATGTGGTACACCTTGGGGTCCTTGCGATCGACGTAGACGGTGATATCGCGATCCGGCACGTAGCCGTCCAGATTCAGCCACAGCGGCTCACTAGTGAACTCGCGCTTCCTGCCCGTGCCGCGATCCAGCCCCTCGGATGTGATCCTGTAGGCCCGTACTACCCCCACGGCGTTGTGCGGGTCCGGCTGCGAGGAAACGAACCGGGTGCGAACCGGTACGCCGCGCCGTTTGAGGTCGCGCAAGTCACGCGCCCGCGAAAACCCGCGAGCGAACATGACGGCGAACACCAGCGAGACCAGGGCCCCGATCGTGACGGCCATGACCGGTCCGCCCCACAATGCCCATCGCGAACCCACCTTCGCATTCCCGGGATCAGCGGGGTCGTACTTGACGGGCACTTTCTGTCCGTAGGCAAAGTCCGGCGTGCCCGGGCTGGAAGCCGTGAACTCGACCGTTCTTTCCTCCGGAGTCACGAAGCGGACCGTCATGACCGTGCGGCCGCCTTCGTCGCTGGTCTCGTACCGGACCATGACGGCCACGCCCTCCGCCTCGACGGCCGAGGCGAGAAACGCCCGCTGCTGAACGATGTGATAGGCGCCGCCGAACAACAACGCCAGTCCGACGAGCATGATGACGTACTTGAGCAGTTTCAGGCTCCGCATACATCCCTTTCGCCGGATGCCGCCCGGTTGCCGTAATGGCATCGGCAAAACATTGTATTCTCCAGTCGAGGTTCATGCGCGCAGCAGGACAAGCCCGACCCGATAATCTCTTTCGCAATATACTGAAGTCCCACAGCCAGGCGGACACGTCAGATGCGAGTTGTGATTTGCGGCGGCGGCGTGATCGGAGCTTGCACCGCCTACTTCCTGGCGCGGCGCGGCGTCGAAGTCACGGTCGTCGAACGAACGGAGGTAGCGTGCGCGGCTTCCGGCAAAGCGGGCGGCTTTCTGGCCCGCGACTGGTGCGTCGGCAGTCCGCTCGATGCCCTGGCGCGCCGCAGCTTCGCCCTGCATGCCGAGCTTGCCGGTGAGTTGGACGACGACTGGGCTTATCAACGGATGAACGCCTACAGCGGTGCCGTGGTTCGCGATCGTGACCTGCGCAGACGCACGCCGGCGGCGCTCGATTGGCTTTCCGAGGGTACGGTCATTTCGCAGCGACTGGGCACGCCCGACACGACGGCTATCGTCAATCCACGCAAGTTCACCACGGCGATGATGCGGGCGGCGCAGAAGCACGGAGCGCAGGTGCGCGTGGGACAGGTCACGGGCCTGGGGCGCCGAGGCGCCGAATCGATCGTGAACGGTGTCGAGGTCGATGGGTCCGTCATCGAATCGGATGCAGCCGTTATCGCGATGGGACCGTGGTCGATACTCGCAACGGAATGGCTGCCCCTGCCCGCTGTGTTCGGACAGCAAAGCCCGAGCCTGGTCTACGACACCGGGACCGACGTGCCGGCCGACGCGCTCTTCCTCGAATACCGGGATGCGTCCGGAGACGAAGTGACTGTCGAAGTGTTCCCCCGCGCCGACGGCAGCACCCACGTCTGCGCCTTTTCCGGCGATGCGCCGCTGCCGCTCGACCCGGCGCAAGTCACACCGGAACCGGGAGTGCTCGAACGTCTGCGCTCGGTATGCGAGCGGCTGTCACCGGCGTTCAGCCCGGACCGGATCGTCGCGAAGCAGGCATGCTTTCGTCCGATTACGCGGGACTACGTGCCGCTGATTGGCCGGGTGCCGCGCATCGCAGGCGCTTACGTCGCCACCGGCCACAACGTCTGGGGCATCTTGAATGCACCGGCGACCGGAGAGGCCATGGCGGAGCTCATCGTCGACGGCAAGGCACACACCGTCGATCTGGCCCCGTTCGATCCCGTCCGTCTTCCCCCATTCGACCCGGCGTTGCTGCGGCGAGGCTGATATCCGGCAACACATTCCCCTCCTGCAAATAGGAGAGGTGGCGCGCGTACGCTCGCCGGGGTGGTCAGGTTAACGGACGAAACTGAGTGTGCTCGCAGCTGGCCGGGTCCTGTCAGGGTGGTCGGCTCTGCCCCCGATCCTCCCGCTGCATCAGGCAATTGATTTGGCCATCGCGTTGTCTTGAGGCGGTAACCGGTACCGGCTGCCCGATTCTCTCAGGCGCATGTGGTGTGTGACTTGGCCGTCGCATTTTCTGGAGACCGCGCCCGGTACTGGAGGATCGGTGTCACTCACCGCCCACCCTGCCACCCGGCTGCTGCTCGGAGGATGGTTACAACGGCACGCATGACCCATGACGCCTGACCCCTGACGGGGGTTAAGTGGGCCCGCATTCCGCCCCCGACCACCCGCCCCTGTTGTGCCGCACGGAGTGATGAGGGCGGCACGAGCCGGACGAGGTCGGGAAACGTCACGTCCGTAGGCGATGTGGAGAGCGGATCGACGACGTTGATTGACCAGCACCAGTCGGCTGCGGAGGACACGAACTCCAGATTTTTATACAGCCTCAACGTTGCGCTAACCGGCGCGCGCGCGGCTTGCGCGCGTCCGCGTTGAGCAGCGAGTTAGACGTCGCATGTTCCGAACAGAGAGGACAGTCAGCGTTTGCACAAACCCTGCGGTTTCCAATCAGCGGCGGGCACTGTGTGAGGCTTGGACGATTCATGAAGAATGAGTACGAGCGAACGCCGCTCTTCTGTACCAGTCACCGAGAGTCGCATCGGCTGGCCGCCCGGCACGATCACACCATTCTTATCTCCGGCACGGCCCACCGACTTGCCTTCCGGCGTCTCCAGGCACACTTCTCCGGCAGCTGTGTACCAGGCCTCCGGGCCGGGATGGCGATGCACTGGCGAATCGAAGCCTGGAGGAAAAATCGCTTCCATATACTGCGCCATATAGCTTTCGCCCGCGATGACTGGAAGAGGACCGATTTCAGCAACGCGTTCGCCACCAGATGGTTTCCAGCCGGCCGGAGCGACCGTCGTCAGCCAAACCTTTCCAAGGGACTCCACGACAGTTTCACCAGGGCGCTTGACCGCTTGTGCGGCGCTGCGACTGTCATAGGCATAGAGATGCCAGAATAGGGGCCCGTTGGGGAGTTGCCCTAGGGGTTCGCTAGCTACAATCCAACATCCGCGGTCTGTAGTCCGCGCGGCAACCGGTTGGCAAGTGGGTTTCCAGACATCTTGCGCAGACGTGTAGTTGCACACTGACAGTGCGAGAACGGTGAAAACGACGACAACGAAACCCGGACGCCACAGCGGGCGCGCTCCTATCAAGCCATCCATATGAGCCTCCTATGCATTCACGACGGACACATTCCATACTTTACCGACATCGTGCCAGGCACGGCATCTACCGACTCGTCACTTGGCGACGTCTAACGAGCGCGTTAACCGGTCGCCGCGGCGCGCAGCGACGCCGGAACCCAGCAGTAGAGTTGTTGGGCGGTCCGGTTCAACGCGGGGTTAGGCAGCACGCTTCATAGCTCAAGGGTCATGAATACACTGTTCGGATCGGGTCTGTAGTCGCCGAACGGCTCGCAGTATCTGAAACCAAAACTCTCGTACAGCCGCTGCGCGGGTACGAATGCCTCCATGGAACCTGTCTCAAGGCTCAAGCGCCTGTAGCCTCGCTCGCGGGCAACGGCAATGATATGCGTCAGCATGGCGCGGCCCGCTCCTCGGCGCCGAAGGGAAAGGGGTGTCCTCATGGACTTGATCTCGCCATGCTCGGAGTCGATCTCCTTGAGCGCGCCACAGCCCAAGAGAATGGGGCCGTCGCGTACCGTCCAAAACCTGACGTCCGATCCCTGGAGTTTGCTGACATCGAGTGCGTGGACGCTCTCGGGCGGTGAGAGCTCATACATGTTGCGAAGATGCTCTTCAAGGAGCTCACGTACATCGGGCAGACCAGGATCGTCAACTACGATTTGCATGGCTGACGCAGGGCAGGTTGTGCTGCCTAACCGTTTGAGTTCAGCGGACTGCCGAAGGCAGTCCGCTGGAGCGAAAGGTTAGCCATCTTCATGGCCCGAGGCGGCGCGCGAACACTGCCACGATGGGCTCACCGGGTGAGACCTAAGAGCTGCCGCAATTTGCCGATGACATAGCCTTCCCACCACGCATTGCCGTCGAGCTCGCCTTGGGCGAGGACAAGATGGGTTAGAAAGACTGCACGCAACAACTGAAAGAGCAGGAGTTGGCGAGCGAAGTCCGAGGGCAGTGGTCGAGTGCTGGCATAGGCCTTGCTGAAGGCCTCTGTCAAACGCAGGTAGTCATGCCGCTCAAGCGAACCGAACAGCGCCGAGGCAATGTCGTAGAGGAAATACCCTGAGCCGAGATCCTCGAAATCAAGGAAGGCAACGCCATTGGGCCGAAAGAGGCAATTGCCTGGATGAAAATCGGCGTGAATGAGGCCATAGCTCAGGAGATCCGGACGCAGCCGACCCATCAGCTCACGGGCTTGCCCCGCGAGTTGAACGAAGCGGCCTGCCGCTTCGGGTGGGAAGTGGCATCGCAAGTAGGTAGTCATACGTTCAAGGGTGTTACCCGCGCCAGGATCGACGCAGTACTGCTCATCCCAGTGAGGCCGATCGAACTCCGGCGGCGGATTGAACGTTGCGCTCTTCGCATGGAGATTGGCACATGCAGCGCCCATTGCGCGGAAGTCGGCGGCACTCATCTCTTCTTCAACGATGTGCGTTCCGTCGAGCCAGTGGAACACGTTGCACCAACGCGGCTCCGACAGCGACGACACTGAAGCCCGAACTACGAGTTGGCCATCCAAGCTCGCGACTGGATCGGGCACCCAGACTCCGGCGATGGATTGCATTGCGCTCAGCCATTGCATCTCAGAGCGTAACCTAGCCGCGCTATGGTGATTGCACGTCACCCGCAAAACGAACTGCTGTCCGTCGGACGCTACGACGCGATAGGTCGCATTGTTGAAGTAGCGCAAGTTCTGCAAGCCGGTGGCGGTGATCCCATAGTGTTTGAGCGCCACCCTTGCCAGCGGCTCTAGCTCAGCAAGCGTAGGCCGATCGGCTGCGGTTGGAAGAGTGGATGGGTCGATCATGCGCGACAGCAAGAAGATTGTTCGATGTTGGCCAGACGTTGTGTTTGTCTCAGTGACTTCTGAGATGGCTAACTTTGATATGGAGAGACCGAACTGCTGCATAACTCGGCACCTGCCGCCGTAATTTGGTGGCCGTGAATCGTCGATAACCTCTTGTCGAGGCGATGATTCTGCCGTGCTTTCATAGGTTCTACGGACTACTAAATTTCGGTGCAAAGCGGCATGGCCGAGTGACGTTAGCATACGCTCGATGCTATTGACCGTCTGATCCTGAAAGAACAGGTCAGTGTCCGGTTGTGGCGCGTTTCCAACCATTGCTCTGCGCATGAAATGCTGGCGGGTCGCGACTCAAGAAGTGAATTCACAAGGCAGGGCGGGCGGTGGGGGCGGTCTCAGTGGGCCCATCCAAAAGAGAACTGCGTGGCTCCACCCGCAGCCGGGCGGCGAGCACAACAAGCCCGCAGCGCGGTGAGCCACGTTGCCCAAGCAGCGGCCGGGTGGCGGGATGCCGCAGACTGATCCGTTCTCCCGGTATTGGTAGATTCCCAGATTACGCGACGCTCAAATCAATTGACCACCGGCGTGTGGAAGAATCGAGCAGCCGGTACCGGGAGAATCGGGCAGGCAAGGCGTCCCGACAGGACCCGGTCAGCTGCGAGGCAACTGACAATCCTGCCTGGATTCGCGCCTCCGCGGGAATGACGACCATCGACCAGGCAGGCGGCCGGACATGGCGGCAGGACCCGGCCAGCTGTTCGGCTCGCGAGAAATCGGATCGGGTGCGGGCGACACTCGACGCTGTTTTCCCGTAACATCGACCACACACCCTGCAGGAGGCGCATTCATGCTCACCGGCGTGTATTACTTTCCGACCGACTACGGGATCGATATCGCGGAGCTTGCCCGCGCGCTCGAAGAGCGCGGCTACGATGCGCTGTTTGTCTGCGAACACACGCATATTCCGACGAGCCGTAGAACGCCGTTCCCCGGCGGCGGGGAGCTCCCGAAGAAATACAAGCACACGCACGATCCGTTCGTCGCACTGTCGTTCGCCGCCGCCGCGACGCGCCGGCTCAAGCTCGGGACGGGCATTTCCCTGATTCCGCAACGCGAGCCGATCGTCACCGCCAAATCGGTGGCCAGCCTCGACCAGCTGTCCGAAGGGCGGTTCATCTTTGCGATCGGGGGCGGCTGGAACGTCGACGAGATGGAGAACCACGGCGCCCGCTATGAAACGCGCTTCAAGCTGCTGCGCGAGCGCGTGCTCGCGATGAAGGCACTGTGGACACAGGAAGAGGCGCAGTTTCACGGCAAGTACGTCAACTTCGATCCGGTCTGGATGTACCCCAAGCCGAAGCAGCGCCCGCATCCACCGGTCCTGATCGGCGGCGAGTCCGACCATACGATTAAGCGCGTGCTCGAATTCGGTGACGGCTGGTTCCCGCGGCCGCGCAACAAGTGGGAGCCCAGGAGCGCTGTTGCCCGTTTGCATGCTGCGGCCAAAGCGGCGGGGCGCGATCCGGCCACGCTGCCGATTACGGTGTTCGCCGCTCCGCCGGACCGCGAGAAGCTGGTGCCTTATCGCGAGGCGGGGATTCATCGCGTGCTGTTCGAGGTGCCGGATGTAAGTCGCGACGAGATCCTGCGAGTGCTCGACAGGAACGCGCCGTTGATCGCGGAGCTTGCGTGAAGCCCGTCAGCGTACGGGGTGGTGGGAGGAGGTAGAATGAAGAAAAGGTACTCCGACCCCCACGCATCGCTCTAACCTGAGGGAGTTGCAACCGTGACGACTGAAGCCAAACTGCATGTCTACGATGTTCTCGCCAAGACCTTCATCCAGGAGGGTGTGCGCACCTGTTTTACGCTGATGGGCGATGCGAACATGAACTGGGCGGCGCGATTGGCCCAGCAGGGATGTCGCATGGTCTACGTCAGGCACGAGCATTGCGCGGTTGCGGCTGGCATGGCCTATGCGCGCAAGACCGGGGAGGTAGGCGTCGCAACGGTCACCTGCGGGCCCGGCGTCACGCAATTGATCACGGCGCTCCCGGCGGCGGTCCGCGCCCATGTGCCGATGGTGGTCTTTGGCGGCGAGGCGCCGCTCCGGATGGGATGGTACAACCAGGGGATAGACCAGGCGCCGATGATCAAGGCGACGGGCGCGGACTACCATCCGCTGCATCTGCCCGAGCGTATGCCGATCGGGATTCGCGATGCATTCCTGCAGGCGCGCCGCGAGCGGCGCCCGGTGGTGCTCGGCATTCCGTTCGATCTCCAGGAGCGGCCCTGGGCCGGACCGGAGAAATTACCGACGCCCTCGTCGGAACTGCTGCCGCGCCTCGCTCCGATTCCACCGCATCCGGATGACGTGGCGAAGGCAGCACAACTGGTTGCGTCTGCCGAGCGCGTAGTCGTCATGGCCGGCCTGGGCGCGGTCGAAGCGAAGGCGGGGCCCGCGTGCCGGGCGCTGGCCGCGAAGGCGGGCGGAATCCTGACTACGACGCTGCCCGCGAGGGGACTCTTCCACGACGACCTGTACTGCGTCGGCATCTCGGGCAGTTTCTCCACCGAGGTCGGCCTCGAGCTGGTGGGGCAGGCCGACCTGGTCATTACGGTCGGCGGCTCCCTCGCCTACCACGCGGGCGGCGGCGGTCAGCTGTGGCCGAAGGCGAAGATGCTGCATATCGACGTCGATCCCCGGGCGATACGCCAGGGCCAGGAAGTGGCGCGCAACCACCTGCGCGCCGACGCCAGATTGGGCGTGGAGGCCCTGACGGCGGCCTTGCCGGCGCGCACCTCGACTTGGCGCACCGAGGCGATGGCCGCGCGCATCCGCGATTCGAAGCCCGACAGCTATAGGTTCGAGATCGAGCCGGGGCTCCTCGACCCGCGCGACGTGGTCGAAGCGCTCGAGGACAAGCTGCCCGCGGACTGGGAGATGGTGAACTCCTCCGGCCACTGCTCGTGGTTCTTCGCGCAGATGCCGTCGCGCCCGCAGGAGCGGTTCTTCTCGCTCCGCGAGTTCGGCGCGATCGGCAACGGCATTTCCTTCGGCATGGGCGTAGCGGCAGCCCGCCCGGACCGGCCAGTGGTGCTGTTCGACGGCGACGGCAGCCTGATGATGCATATCCAGGAGATGGAAACCATCAAACGCCACGGGCTGAAAATGCTGATCATCGTGATGAACGACGGCGCGTACGGTTCCGAAGTGCACAAGCTGCGATCGGAGGAGTTGCCCGAGGCGGGGTCGGTGTTCGGCCGACCGGATTTTGCGGCCATCGCGCGTGGGTTCGGCATCGGCGGCAAGACCATAAAGAACCTGAATGACGTGCCCAAGGCGCTGGCGGAATTCACCGCAAGCGGCGGCGCCGCCGTCTGGGACTTCCACGTCTCGGACAAGGTCGTGTCGCCGACGATCCGGCGCTCCCATCCTGGCAAGTACAAGAAGGCCTGATGGCGCCGTCGATCAGCGTTTGAAAAACGCCATTGTCACGCCGAGCAGGATCAGGCCGACCAGCAGCGCCAGGAAGATCCAGACCACGATCGAGGTGCGGTACTTGACGTCCGGGGTCGCCTCGATGACTTCCTGGTATTCCGGGGCGAAGACGGTGCGGCCCTTCTTCGAAAGGAAGAGGTACAGAACGTAGGCGTTGATCAGCGTGCCGATCGGAAAGCCGAGAAGGCCAAAGCCCGACAGCACGCAGCCCAGGACCCGCGCCCACGGCCGCAGCGCGCGAACGCCCCACCCCGCGACAAGCTGCCCTGCGCCAAGGACGAGGAGCAAAATCCCGAAGGCGGGCTCGCCGCCGGCCAGGTTCGCGATCCCGGCGACCGTCACGCCCACGCCTCCGAGGTAATAGAGGAAGCCGACTGCCTTGATCGAGGTCTCGTGGTTGATGTGCTCGCGCCGCGTCGCCTCTTTCTCGGGACTCGCCGGGATATCGTCGACGATCGCGGTCGGCGCCGCGTACGGATTGACGGTTTCGCTCATCTGCGCTCCTGCCTTCACGACCAATCTAACATGTTGCCGGCATAGTGTGCATGACCAGGTCTCGTGGCCACCTCGTGCGCCGCGTGTCAAGGTTTGGCAGCTGCGGCAGCTACCTGCGTGGCACATCTGAGAAATTGCTTCCACGAGTGTCGGGATTCTCCTGACATGCCAGCGGCACATGGACGAGCTTCCGGGCACGTGATGTTAAAGTGCGGTATTGCCCACGGGATACCATCCGAGAGTCCATGACAAGCAAGGTTGCAATCATCACCGGTTCCGGTTCCGGCATCGGCGCCGCGAGCGCCGTGCTGCTCGCCAGGAACGGCTGGAATATCGTCATCAACTACGCGAGCCGGATCGACAGCGCCCGGGAAATCGCGAAGGCGTGCGAGGCGCATGGGGCGGAAACACTGCTCGCCAAGGCCAATGTCGCGGAGGATGCGGACTGCCGCAGGATGGCGGCGGACGCAATGACCCGGTGGGGACGGATCGATGCGCTGGTCAATTCGGCCGGCACGACGCGCTTCGCCGATCATGCCGACCTGGAGGCGCTCTCCGGCGACGATTTCCTGGAGGTCTATCGCGTCAACGTCGTGGGGCCATGGCAAATGGTGCGCGCCGTGGCCGGGCATATGAAGGCCGGCGGCAACGGGGTGATCGTGAACATTTCGTCGGTGGCTGCGATTCGCGGCGGGGGAAGCTCGGTCGCCTATGCGACATCGAAAGCAGCGTTGAATGCGATGACGCTGTCGCTCGCGCGTAACCTGGGCCCCGAGATTCGCGTCAACGTGGTGTGTCCGGCGATGGTGACCGGCCGCTGGCACCTGGAACACCTCGGCGACGAGAAGTACGAAGCGCAGATGACCCATTTCGCGAATTCGACGCCGCTCAAGCGGCGGGTCGACCCGGAGGACGTTGCGTCCGCGGTGTGCTGGCTGATCGAGGGCGCTGGCGCGGTAACCGGCCAGGTGCTGGTGGTCGATTCCGGCGCTTCGCTCGGCGCGCCCGCTCGCAGGAGATGACGAGCTTCGCGGTGATGAGCTCCGCGGTGACGAGCTCCGCGGTGACGAGCTTCGCGGTGACGAGCTTCGCGGTGACGGGCTTCGCGGTGACGGGCTTCGCGGTGACGGGCTCGGGTATTGAAGGCGAAGGATGAAGGAGTGAGCGGGGGAAAGCCGCGAAGCACGCGAGGGGGCCCGAAGGAAGTGCCTGCGCACTTCCGAGCCCGCGAACGCCCGACGCGATGCAGCGCGGCGGGCAGTGGAAAGATGACCTGCCCAGAGTGGACCGCCACAGAGTAGAGGCTCAAGTGATCGCAGGAAGTGCCGTAATAGCCGCAAGTCCGTCTTCCGCGGCAATGGACACCCTCATGACGCCACTCGAGAGCACTGAACAGCGTAACGAACCGCGGTATCAGCGGCTATTGCCGGTCCGGATCGGCCGCCTGGAGCTGACGACCGCCAACGTTTCCCTGCACGGACTGCAAATCGTCTGCCCGATCATGCGCTTCGAACGTATCAAGGCGGATGTCCGGCGCGGGGAGCTTGCTGCCGAGGTGAGCTTGCCGGGCGGCGCGACTATCGCTGCGCCGCTGTCAGTCCGCTACTGTTCCCAGTGCGGAGACGAGATTCTGATTGGCGCCCAATTGACCCTCGCCGCCCCGGACATGCAGGCCCTATGGGCTGCCTATATCGGAGACCTGTCCAGCAGTCTCCGCGATGGTCCGAAGCCGCGCGCGCCTGTGTTCCTGTAATTGCTAAACGACGGGCTCGCCGGCCGTCGTCGACTTATGCATGAGCCGGCGCGCGTTTGGCGCAAAGGCGTTGCGGTGATGCATGGTGCAGCGGTTATCCCACACGAGCAGATCGCCGACCCGCCACTTGTGCTCCCACACGTATTTGTCCTGGCACGTATGCGCCCAGATCCCGTCGAGCACCTCTTCGCTCTCCGCGAGCGACAGGTCGAAAATGTAGGAGTTGAGGCGGCGGCCGAGGTACAGGCATTTCCGCCGCGTGACCGGGTGGGTGCGCACGATCGGGTGTTTCACACCCGGCGCTTTCGACGGGTCCGTGACATCGGCGAATTCGGGGCGCCGCACTCCGGCGGAGTTGTGCACTTTCGAGTGATTGACGTACTTGCCGTTGATCCTGGCGGCCAGTCCGGCCGGCATGTCCTCATACGCGCGGTACATGTTGAGAAACGCGGTTTCGCCACCTTGCTCGGTCACCTCGATGGAGTGCAGCAGGCTCGCTGAAATCGGCGTTTCCGTGAACGAGCTGTCCGTGTGCCAGTACGCTTCGCCGTCACCCAGCGCGCCGATCGGCTTGCCCTGGGCATCGGTGATGTTCGAGATGATGGCGACGTCGTCCGGCAGTCCATCCGGCAGGTATTTCTTGCGCCCCAGGCCGAGCAGCTGATTCGCCGCCTGCCCGGGCGGGCCGAACAATTCGCGCAGCCGGAGCAGGTCGGCGAAGCTGAGCGATTGCCCGCGGAACAGCACCACGAGGTGCTCGATCCAGGCGTTGAAGATGAAGTCACGCTGCGCGGCGGACACATCCTTCGATAGATCGATGCCGGTAATCTCCGCGCCCAGCGCGCGGCCCGTCGGGATCACGTCCATGCCTGAAAACCTCGCTGTTGAAGATCGAAAAACAGACAGGATGAACAGGATATACAAGACGGTCCAACCGCGCTACATTGGTCCGTCCAGCAACGATTCCGAATTTTGGTTGGAGCACCTGACCATAAGCGTCAGGTACCCTGATGTAGGGGAGCATGAGGGGAGCATCCCCTCAATTCGTTATCTGAATCGGAGGTTCCCATGAAAGTCGGCGAGGCGGTTGCGCGTGCTATGAAGGCCGAGGGTATGCAGATCCTCTGCGGCTACCCGGTGAATCACCTGATCGAGTTCGCCGCCGCGGAGAATATCCGCCCGGTGATCGTGCGCCAGGAGCGCATCGGCCTCCACATGGCGGACGCGATCTCCCGCGTCACGTCCGGCCGGACCATTGGTGCGTTCTGCATGCAGCATGGCCCGGGGGCCGAGAACGCCTATGGCGGCGTGGCGCAGTGCTACGGCGAGAGCATTCCGGTGCTCGTGGTGCCGCAGGGCTATCCGCGGCGCATCGCGGGCGTGGACCCCAATTTCTCCTCCGCCCTGCAGATGCGCGGCGTGACCAAGTCCTCCGAGCACGTCATGGTCCCGAAGGAGATACCGAACGTGCTGCGGCGGGCGTTCTCGAAGCTGCGCAACGGCCGCGGCGGTCCGTGCCTGATCGAGATACCCACCGATATCTGGCAGGAAGAGATCGGCGACTTTACTTACACCCCGGCGGTGAAGGCGCGCGCCGCGCCGGATCCCGCGGACGTGCGCAAGGCCGCCGCAGCAATGCTCGCGGCGAAGCGTCCAGTCATCTACGCAGGCACGGGCGTGCATTGGGCGGAGGCCTGGCCGCAGTTGAAGCAGTTCGCGGAGCTCCTGGGCGCTCCCGTGACCACGAGCCTCGGCGGCAAGTCGAGCTTTCCGGAGAACCATGCGCTTTCGCTCGGCTCCGGCGGCAACTCGGTGCCGCTGCAGGTGCACCATTTCGTGCAGAACGCCGATCTCATCATCGGCATCGGCTGTTCGTTTACCGAGACGAACTTCGGCATCAAGTTCCCCGACGGCAAGAAGTTCGTGCACGCCACGCTCGATCCCGACCATCTCAACAAGGACGTCCGCGCGGAAGTGGCGCTCCTGGGCGATGCGCAGCTCACGCTGCAGGCGTTGATCGGCGAGCTCGGCCAGACCATCAAGTCCCCGCGCGATCCGTCCGCCGTAGCCGGCGAAATCGCCAAGCTGCGCGAGCAGTTCACGGCGCAGTGGAAGCCGCTGCTGACGAGCAACGACGCGCCGCTCAATCCCTATCGCGTGATCTGGGATCTGATGCACACGGTCGATCGCGACAACTGCATCATCACCCATGACGCGGGCAGCCCGCGCGACCAGATTTCGCCGTTCTGGGTTTCCACCACGCCGCTGTCCTACATCGGCTGGGGCAAGACGACGCAGCTGGGCTACGGCCTCGGCCTCGCCATGGGCGCGAAGCTCGCCCGGCCGGACAAGCTGTGCATCAACCTGTGGGGCGACGCGGCGATCGGCTTCACGGGCATGGACTTCGAGACGGCGGTGCGCGAGCGCATTCCGATTCTCTCGATCCTGCTCAACAACTATTCGATGGCGATCGAGTTGAAGGTGATGCCGGTATCCACCGAGAAGTACCGCTCGACCGACATCTCCGGCAACTACGCCGACATGGCGAAGGCCTTCGGCGGCTACGGCGAGCGTGTGACGCAGCCGGGCGAGATCAAGGCGGCGATCCAGCGCGGCATCGAGGCGACGAAGCAGGGCAAGCCGGCGCTGCTGGAGTTCATCACCAGCAAGGAAACCCGCGTGTCCAAGCTTTAAGCGCAGTCCAGCATCAGGGGGCATCGCATGAAGGTTCTCCGCGTTGTGTTGACGCTCGTGGCGCTGTGCGTGAGCCCGCTCGCCTGGGCGGCCGAGGAACCCGACCACGCGATTCACGAGGAGTTGCGCGCACTGCTGCGCGACGTCGTTACCGCCTTCAACACCGGCCAGTACGACGGGATGCTGCCGTTACTCACCGAGAACGTCGAAGCGACCAGCATCACGCAGGAAGTGATGTCCGGCCGCGCCGATGTCTCGAAATATTTCAAGGAGTGGTTCGGGCCGTCGGGTTACATGCGGAAGATGGAAATGAAAATGGAGGCCGACAAGCTGACCGATCTTTCCCCCGACAGGAGCTGGGGCCTGGTGCGTGGCAAGGCGTTCGAGCACTACGAAGCGAAGGACGGCGACGTGTTCGACTTCGTCACTCGCTGGACCGCGGTGATGATCCGCGATACCGACGGCAAATGGCGGCTCCGTGCCATCCACTTCGGAACGAACAATCTGGACAATCCGGTTCTCACCAAGGTGAAGAACACTCTGATCCGCAATGGCTTAATCGGGGCAGGCCTGTGCCTGCTTGCCGGCCTTCTGCTGGGCTGGTGGATCGGCCGGCGGCGCGGTAGCGGGCCGGCGGTGGCATAGCGCAATGGGGCGGGTTTGTCGCTCTACACGCTGAAACCCCAGTTTCAGGCGACGCTCCGGCCGCTTGCGCGCTCGCTCGCGGGCATCGGCGTCACCGCGAACCAGGTCACGATCGCAACCGTGCTCGTCTCGATTGCGGTGGGATCGCTCGTCGCCGGGATGCTCCCCGATCCGCGATGGTTCCTGCTCATTCCGCTCTGGATGTTCGTGCGCATGGCATTCAACGCCATCGATGGGATGATCGCGTGCGAGTTCGGCGGGAAGAGCCGGCTCGGCGCATACCTCAACGAATTGTCCGACGTCGTCGCCGACGCCGCGCTTTATCTGCCCTTCGCGCTTTTGCCGCCTTTTTCGCCGCTGTGGGTCGGCATCGTGATCGTGCTTGCGTTGCTGAGCGAGCATGCGGGCGCGCTCGGACCTCTGGTCGGCGCGTCGCGTCGCTTCGATGGCCCGATGGGAAAGAGCGACCGCGCATTCGTTTTCGGCGCGCTCGGGCTCTGGGCCGGCCTTGGGGCGCCGCTCCCGGAATGGGCGGCGCTCGCGCTGCCGGCAATGGTCCTGGCCCTGGTGCTGACCATTGTGAACCGGGTGCGTTGCGGTCTGCGGGAGGTGGAGTGACGTGAACGACGTGCCCGTGGGCGCGCAACTGCGGCCGGTCTTCGAGCGTGCGTTCGCCACGCACGATGGCGTCGATCTCTTCTATCGACACTGGCCGGCCATCCACGGCACTCCCCGTGGCGCGATCCTGCTCTTCCATCGCGGCCACGAGCATTCGGGGCGCATGGCCCACCTGGTCGACGAGCTCACGCTGCCCGACTTCGATTTCTTTGCCTGGGACTCCCGGGGCCACGGCCGCTCGCCGGGCGCGCGCGGCGATTCGCCGAGCTTCGGCACGTCGGTGCGCGACGTGCAAACGTTCGTAGATCTCCTCGGCGTGCAGCACGGCTTTGCTGCGCAGGATATCGGCATCGTTGCGCAGAGCGTCGGTGCCGTGCTGGTTGCCACCTGGGTGCACGACCACGCGCCTGCGATCCGCGGCATGGTGCTCGCATCGCCGGCATTCCGGGTGAAGCTTTATGTCCCGTTCGCGCTGCCGGGACTGCGATTCATGCGCAGGCTGCGCGGCAATTTCTTCGTAACGAGCTACGTCAAGGCGAAGTTCCTGACCCACGATCCCGCGCGCATCGCGAGCTACGACTCCGACCCTTTGCTGTCGCGCGCGATCTCCGTGAATGTCCTGCTCGGTCTCCAGGAGGCCGCCGATCGCGTCGTGGCCGATGCACAGGCGATCACCGTGCCGACCCAGCTCCTGATCTCCGGCAACGATTGGGTGGTGCATCACCGGCCGCAGCACGCGTTCTTCGACCGCCTTGGCGCGTGCGTCAAGGAGCGTCATCTGCTGCACGGCTTCCTGCACGACACCCTGGGCGAGCGCGACCGCGCCCGGGCCGTCGATCGCATGCGGGCGTTCCTGCTCCGGGTGTTCGCCACGCCGTGCACGCCCCCCAACCTTATGGATGCCGATCAATACGGACCTACGCGTGAGGAAGCCGACGCGCTCGCAGCGCCCCTTTCTCCGCTGTCACCGCGCGGTCTGTATTGGGCCGCTACGCGCGCCAACCTGCGCTTCGGCGGCTTGCTGTCGGACGGCATTCGTCTCGGTCACGCTACCGGTTTCGATTCGGGGAGCTCGCTCGACTACATCTATCGCAATCGAGCCGGCGGTCGAACACCTCTCGGGCGCTTCATAGACCGGATCTATCTCGACGCGATCGGGTGGCGCGGCATCCGGCAGCGCAAGCTCGACGTCGAGGCGCTCCTGCGCGAGGCGATGACGCGATTGCGCGCCGCGGGAATGCCGGTACACATTCTCGATATCGCCGCGGGACATGGCCGCTACGTGCTCGACGCGGTCACGGCACCAGGCGCCGAAGGTTCCAGAGGCAACGGCGCGGGCGGGCGGCCTGATTCGATCGTGCTGCGCGACTACAGCCCGGTCAACGTGGAGAAGGGTACGACGCTCATCCGCGAAAAAGGCCTGGGTGACCTCGCGCGCTTCACGTCAGGAGACGCGATGGACCGCGAGAGCCTCGCCGCGCTCTCGCCGAGACCGACGCTCGGTGTCGTTTCGGGCCTCTACGAGCTGATACCGGACAACAATCCCGTGCGCCATTCGCTGGCGGGCCTCGCCGACGCGATCCAGACCGGGGGATTCCTCGTCTATACGGGGCAGCCCTGGCATCCTCAGCTCGAGTTGATCGCGCGGGCGTTGACGAGCCACCGGCAGGGCGCAGCGTGGCTGATGCGCCGGCGTACGCAGCAGGAGCTCGATCAGCTGGTCGTCGCCGCCGGCTTCCGCAAGGTGGCGCAGCGCATCGGCGAGTCGGGCATTTTCACGGTTTCGCTGGCCCAGCGTGAATGAGCGCCTGTGAGCCTCGAGCACGCTGAATCCACTCGTGCCCGCAACAGGGGCGCGACGAGCGTACCGATCGATCCGGCCGGTTCGGGCGTGGTTTCGATGCCATGGCGCCGCGCGCTGGCATGGCTCGCTCTTCTCGGGCCGTTTTTCTTCCTGAGCTACGGACTCGCCAACTGGTTGGCCGAGCAGCGTGCGCACGTGCCCTCCGTCGTGTTCGATTGGGAGGCGCGCATTCCCTTCTGGGACTGGACGATATTGCCGTACTGGTCGATTGACCTCCTCTACGGACTATCGCTCTTCCTGTGCACGACCCGGAGCGAGCTGGATACGCATGCGCGGCGTCTGCTTACCGCGCAACTCGCCGCGGTTGCCTGTTTTATCCTGTTCCCGCTGCGTTTCTCGCTTGCGCATCCTGACACCGACGGCTTCTTCGGCGCGATGTTCACCGCGCTCGCCGGCTTCGACAAGCCGTTCAACCAGCTTCCCTCGCTGCACATCGCGCTCGCCGCGATTCTGTGGGCGCTCTACGCGCGCAGGCTGTCGGGCATCAAGCGCATCGTGATGGAATTGTGGCTCCTGCTGGTGTGCGGCTCGGTGCTGACGACCTGGCAGCATCACTTCATCGACATCCCCGCGGGCCTGCTGCTCGGCGCCCTCTGCATGTGGGCGTGGCCGTTCGCCGATGAAGGCGACGGGCGGTCGATCGCTGCGCAGTGGCGATGGACGCACGACTCGCAACGCCGGCGTCTCGGGGCGCGGTATGCGGCCGGCTCGCTGGTGCTGGGCGCGATCGCAATCTTTGCCGGCGGCTGGGCGCTCTGGCTGCTATGGGGAAGCGTCTCGCTGCTGCTGGTGGCGCTGGCGTACACGGCGCTCGGCGCCGGTGCGTTTCAAAAAAGCGCGGACGGGCGGCTGTCCGTTGCATCGCGCTGGCTTTTCGCCCCGTACCTCATCGGCGCGTGGATCAATTCGCGCGCCTGGACATGGCGCGATCCGTGGCCGGCGGCCGTCGCCGACAACGTATTCCTGGGGCGCGTGCCGACCGCGCGCGAGCTGGCCGATTCGCCGTTTGCGGCGGTAGTCGATCTCACGGCGGAGTTCGCCTTGCCCGCGAGCGGCAAGTCGCTCGTCGTGCTGCCGGTTCTCGACCTCACCGCGCCGACGGCGGATGTCCTGGCGGACGCGGCGCGCGCGATCGAACGGCTGCGGGCGCGAGGTCCGGTACTGGTTTGCTGCGCCCTGGGCTGCTCGCGTAGCGCCTGCGCCGCGGCAGCGTGGGCTCTTGCATCCGGCCGCGCTCGCGATGTCGAGGCCGCGCTCGCCATGGTGCGGGCCGCGCGCAAGGTCGTAGTCCTGGATGCGCGCCACGCGCGGGAGCTCGCCGGGCTCGCCGCGACGGAAAGGACCTGACGGTGAACGCGCTCACGGTTTCGGAGCAGGCGATCAGGCTTTTCGCCGGGATTGGCGTCGCGCTGCTGGTGGCGTCGGTAATCGGCTACGTGCTCAAGGTCGGCGTGGCGCAGGGCGAGCGGCACGGCGTCATCGACAATCTGAATGCACGAATCAAATCGTGGTGGGTGATCGTGTCGGTAGTCGGTGTGGCGTTTCTGCTGGGCCGCCACGGCATGACGCTGCTGTTCGTATTCGTCTCGTTCATGGCGCTGCGTGAGTTCACAGCATCGAGCTCGTCACGGCGCGACAGCGTGCTGCTTCTCGTGAGCTTCCTTGTCGTTCTGCCGGGGCAGTACCTGCTGGTCAGCCTCGGTTGGTTCAGTTGGTACTCGACGTTCGTTCCCGTGTGCGCCTTCGTGCTGATGCCGCTCCTCGCGCAGGCCGTGGGCAGGACCCATCCTTTCAGCGAGGGCATGACAACCATCCAGTGGGGCCTCGTGATCTGCGTTTTCTGCCTTTCACACGTGCCGGCAATCCTCATGCTCGATATCGCAGGGTACGAGGGACGCAACATGCTGCTGATCGTCTTCCTCCTGGTGGTCGTGCAATCGAGCGACGTGCTGCAATACGTGTGGGGCAAGATCTGCGGCCGCCGCAAGGTCGCACCCACGATATCGCCGTCGAAGACGTGGGAGGGACTGATCGGTGGCGTGGCGAGCGCTACCGCGCTGGGAGCGGCGCTCTACTGGATTACGCCGTTCGGGCCGCTGCAGGCAGCCCTGATGGCGCTGGCTGCCAATACCATGGGGGTGCTGGGCGGTTTCGCGATGTCGGCGATCAAGCGCAGCCGCGGCATCAAGGACTGGGGCAACCTGATCGAAGGGCACGGCGGCATGCTCGATCGTCTCGATTCGATGGTGTTTGCCGCCCCGGTGTTTTTCCATCTGACACGCGCCGGATGGAGCTGAAGCGAGCAGCGACCGCCGAAGCGAGGCAGACCTCCGCTCGCCGAAACGCTACACTCACCCCAATTGTTCCAGCGAGCAAGCCAGGGAGCGGACCCCGAGCGGGCGACGGGGCATACACGAGAGGAGAACATCATGTCGGTCATCCTGGGTAGCGGCGAGCATCGTTATCGTGTGATCGAGAACTGGGCGCAGCTGCCGCCGGGCTGGAATTTCAAGGACGTGGGCGGCGTCGGCGCGGATAGCAAGGATCGGGTCTACGTCTTCAATCGCGGCGAACACCCGATGATGGTGTTCGATCGCGAGGGCAGGTTCCTGCGCTCGTGGGGCGAGGGTCTGTTCAAGCGCGCGCACGGGGTGCTCATCGATCGCGAGGACAACCTGTACCTCACCGACGACCTCGATCACACCATGCGCAAGTGCACGACCGACGGCAAGGTGCTGTTCACGATCGGCATCCCCGACAAGCCGGCACCTTATATGAGCGGCGAGCCGTTTCATCGCTGCACGCACACTGCGCTGTCGCCCAAGGGAGAACTCTACATCTCCGACGGCTACGGAAACGCGCGGGTGCACAAGTATTCGCCGGACGGCAAGCTGATGTTCTCCTGGGGCGAGCCCGGTACCGACCCGGGGCAGTTCAACATCGTTCACAACATCGTCACCGACGCGGAAGGCTGGGTCTACGTAGCCGATCGTGAGAATCATCGCGTGCAGGTATTCGACGGGAACGGCAAGTACGAAATGCAATGGAACAACCTGCACCGGCCCTGCGGCCTGTATTGCCACCAGGGGGCTCGGGCGGAATTCCTGATCGGCGAGCTCGGTCCGGGCATGAACGTCAATCGCAACCATCCGAACCTCGGCCCGCGTCTCACCTTCGTCGACAAGCACGGCAAGCGCATCGCGCGCCTGGGAGGCGAGCACGGCCCCGGTCAGGAGGTTGGCAAGTTCCTTGCCCCGCACGGCGTCTGCATGGATACACGCGGCGACATCTACGTCGGCGAAGTGTCCTATACGAACTACCGCAACATCAATGCCGGCAAGGAACCGCCCGAGCACTTGCGCAGCTTCCAGAAGCTGGAGCGGGTGACATAAGCCGATCGGAGAACTCACCTCAAAAACCAACCGGGCCAGGAGATCACAGAGAACGCAGAGAAACCTCCGCTTCAATAGGAGGAAACGGATTCCGGAGCATCCGCGAGACCGGGATGACTTTCGTTAACGCTATCCCACGATATCAATGCCATCAACTTTGAGACATTGGATCGTCACAGGGCGCAAGTACTCTAAAGGACCCAAATGAGTGAATCAGCCAAGAAACTCGTCGTGATCTGCACGATGTCGTGCAAGGAGGCCCTGATCGAGCTCGTGCCGGTGTTCGAGCGCGAGAAGGCTTACGCGGTCGACATCACCTACGGGGCGGGACCGGAGCTCGCCAAAAAAATCAGTAGCGGCCTGCAAGCGGACATCTTCGTCGGGCCGGAGGAATTCTCCGGACCGCTCATCGAAGAAGGCCGTCTCATCGGAGACAGTCGCACGGCATTCGCGCACTCCGCCGCCGCGCTCGCTGTGAAGGCAGGCGCCGCCAGGCCGGACATCAGCTCCGCGCAGAAGCTGAAGGAAGCACTGCTCGCGGCGAAGGCGGTCTGTTACAGCCGCGGCGCGAGCGGCATTCACTTCGTCCAGGCATGCGAACGGCTGGGCATCGCAGACGTAGTCGCGGCGAAGCTCGTGAAGCCGCGTCCCGGGGAGATGGTCGGCCCGGTACTGGTACGCGGTGAGGCCGACATCGGTGTGCAGCAGCCCGCCGAGCTCCTGCCCGTTCCGGGCATCGAGATCATCGGATCGTTGCCGCCGGAGCTTCGGCAGACGATCGTGTATGGCGCGACCGTCTTTACCGGCTCGACGCAGCGCGAAGGCTATCAGGCGTTCGTCGACTTCATGCGGTCGCATGCCGCTCGCGAAGTGTTGCACGAGACGGGCCTCGATCCCGTCTAGCGGAGAGGCGGGCCGGCTAACTCATGATCGCCGGAGCTTCGATGACGGCTTCGAAGTTCTCCGGCGGCCTTGGATGGAGATGAGAGAAGGAGGAGGACGATGAAAACGGTCAAGACGCTGCTTGCCCTGGTCCTGGTATGCGCTACGCCCATGCTCGCCATGGCGCAGGCGTGGCCCGGCCGCCCGATCAAGCTGATCTGCCCGTTCCCCGCCGGCGGCGGCACGGACGTGATCGCGCGCATCATGGCCCAGCATCTTTCCACGCGGCTCGGCCAGCAGGTCGTCGTCGAGAACCGCGGCGGCGCGAACGGCGGCATCGGCGCCATGGAATTGATGCGCGCGGAGGGCGACGGCTACACCCTGGGCGCTATTTCCGACTCGCCGATGACCGTCAACCCTTCCCTGTACAACAATCTCCAGTATCGGCCGTTGCGCGATTTCATTGCAATCGCGAGGTTCAACCACTTCCCGTCCTACGTGGTCGCGCACCCCTCGGTGCCGATCAAGACCATCGCGGACTTGATCGCCTACGCCAAGGCGAATCCCGGAAAGCTGAGCTATTCCTCCGGCGGCATCGGCAACTTCAGCCACCTCGGCCTGGAGATGCTGGCGTTCCAGACCGGCATTAATATCGTCCACGCGCCGTACAAGGGGGTCGGGCCGGCGACGATCGCAGTGCTCGGGGGCGAGGTCCAGCTCATGTACAACAACGTCGCTACCGCGCTGCCGCACGTGCAGGCGGGCAAGTTGACCGGACTTGCCGTGGGCGTCTCGACGCGCCTGCCGGATCTGCCGAACGTTCCGACCGTCGCCGAAACCGTGCCGGGCTTCAACGTGACGCCGTGGGTGGGGCTCTTCGGGCCTGCCCGGCTGCCGAAGGACATCGCGGCCCGGCTGAGCAGGGAACTCGAGGCCGTGCTGAAAGAGCCTGCGGTCGTCAAGTACTTCGCCGACCAGCAGATCAGGGCGGCGTACCTGGACTCGCCCGCGTTTGCCCAGGAGATTCAGAAGGAAACCGACGCGTGGGCGAAGGTGATCAAGACGCTCGGCATCAAGGTGGAGTAACACCGTCAGGGGTCACACACCGGTCAGGGGTCAGCGGTCAGGGGTCAGGCGTGTGAGACTAGGGCGTTCCTTTTTTTGGCTCATGCGACGCCATGTGATCCCGGTAGCGCGCGCCGTGCTTCTGAAGCGCGCATGCCTGAGAGTGTGCGGACCGGATTCAGCCCTCTAGATCCATAGCACTCTGCTCGCAATCTCCGATCGGCTAAGTCTTGCCCAGCGCTTTTTCGATTTGGGCAACGATTTCGGCGGAGGTCGCGGGATCGCGGAACAGCCCGTTTTTGGCGACAACGCGCATGCGCGTGGCCTTGGACGTGAGCGGGTCCAGCTTGATCTCGATATCGCGCTCTATCGCTTTCGCGGCGATCGTCTCGCCCTGTTCGGATTTCGTGGCGCTGGCGGACTCAATCCCCAAGTTCTTGAGCGCACTAAAGGAGGCGTCTTTCACGCGCGGCAGCGGCGCCGCGAAAGTGCGATAGCTGACACCGTCCAAGGTGTGACTGACCGCCCTCGATCCTCCCGTGCTCACCGCACTCATCATGAGCGGCGCACACGCGGTAAGCGTCGCGCAGCCGATTGCGGCGGCAATCGGCCGGATTTTGCTGCTCCAGTTGGCGTCCACTGCTTCTCCTCGACAGTCTCAGGGGCCGCATCGAACTCAGCAAGGAAGGTACCGGGAAGCAGGTACTTGATTTCGTGCGCTTTTGCCTGAGTGCCCTGTCGGGCGAATGCGACGCTATTTTGGCGAATTGTCCTAACTATTGAAGTATGAAGCCGTCGACGGGTCGCCTGCCGGCGACAAAGAGATCGAGACCACCGATGCGGGCTACACTAACGGCCAGCGATACGGCCGTCAGGCCGGGATTGGGAAAGGGGGGCCAACCGTGGACAGGAAACGACGCTCGCTGCTCACCACCACCGCTGCCGTCGCGGCCGCCGCCGCCGCGCCGGGCGCGTTCGCACAACAACCAACCGGGAAAGGAGCCGCCATGCCGTTTTACGAGAAAGGCAACGTACGCATTGCATACGAGGAAGCCGGCAAGGGCTTCCCGTTGCTGGTCATCTCCGGCGGAGGGCTCAACTCGACGATCGAGTGGGCCAAGAAGAACGCGCCGTTCAACGCGCTGGAGGAGTTCAAGAATGAATATCGCGTCATCGTGACGGACTTGCGCAACGCGTTCGGCGGGCAGTCGACCGGCCCGCTCGAGGTCGACCGGCCGTGGGATTCCTACATCGACGACCTGCTCGGCCTGATGGACCACCTGAAGATCAAGCGCTTCATGGCGCTGGGCTACTGCATCGGCGCGCCGTACATCTGGGGCCTCGTCAAGCGCGCGCCGGACCGCGTCGTCGCCGCCGCTCCCTTGCAGCCCGTCGGCTGGAACAAAGCTCATCCGACGTACATGAAGGATCTCAGCATGAAGAGCTGGGCGCCCGAGCTCATGAAGCGCGACCCCAAGGTTACGCCGGACATGATCGAGAAGTTCCTGACCCGGATGTTCCCCAATCCCGACTGGCTCTTCACCGTGGACCGCGATTTCGTGCGCAAATGCCAGACGCCGATGCTGGTCCTGCTGGACGACACGCCGGGCCATCCGTACGACGTGGCCTGGGAAACGGCGATGCTCGCGCCGAAGTCGGAGCTGGGCCATTACCCGTGGAAGGACCCCAAGGAGCTGATCCCCATCGCGGTGCGCCAGGTGCGCTCGTTCCTGCGGGCGCACCGGCCGGTGGCTTGATCAATTACAGCTCGGGTAACAAGAAACTGAAACTCCCCTCCTCCTGATTGGGAGGAGGGGTGGCACCGAATGGTGACGGGGTGGTGAGAGTAGTAAGTCCCGTAAGTCTCCATGGGTCCGTACAACGGCTATAAGGGAAGGGAGCGAGATCGAAAGGCCGGGGCGCGCAGACGTCGCCGTGCGGAGGGCCTGCCGGCTCACCCTCGAGGGCCCTGCGCCATCTGCGGCGACCCCACGGTCCCTCTCGAGGCGCACGCGGAGGACTATTCCCTGCCGTATCGCTGGGAACCGCCGGCGGAGTACGCACTTTGCAGGACGTGCCACAAGAACAAGCTGCATAAGCGGTTCTCGAACCCATCCGACTGGGAGGCGTGGAAGGCGCACATCCGCCGCGGCGGACGCTCAAGCGATCTCGCGAAGCCCCATATCGCAGCCGAGCTCAGGGCGTACAAGGCTGCGTTGAAGAAAGGCACCCCCTTCGCGCTTCGTCAGCTCCGGCCTCCTGTGATGACGGGCTTCGAATGGTGGGAGCGAGTACGGATGGACAGGAGGAGCCTCACCGATCCGAAAGCACGGGCTCGCCGATGACACGTGTGCCGCGGAAATCCTGCCCGTCCATCATCCACAGCGATTGATGGCGCGTCAATGCGAGCGCGCGGATCGAATTCAGCCCTGTAGATCCATCGTATTCCTTGAGCGATTCCGGAGTCATCCGCCCGGCGCGCCCTGGGTGTTGACGTAGAGCGAATACACGGACGTGCTCGCGGCCATGAACAGCCGGTTGCGATAGCGGCCGCCGAAGCACAGGTTGGCGCACCGCTCGGGCAGATCGATGCGCCCGATCAGCGTGCCCTGCTGGTTGAAAATCGCCACGCCGTCCAGCCCTTCCTTGCCCATGCCCCAGCCACACCACAGATTGCCGTCGACGTCGCAGCGAAATCCATCCGGCGTTCCGCCGGGCTCGGCGGTTATCAACGTGCGCCTCCCCGAGAGCCGCGTGCCCTTGTCGATCACAGCGAACGAATGGATCTCGCGGGGCGTCGCGCTCGCCACGACGATGTACAGCTTCGATTCGTCCGGCGAAAAGCACAGTCCGTTCGGCCGGCCGACTTCCCCGGTGGCGACGGCGATCCTGCCGGTCTGGCCGTCAACACGATAGACGTTGGTCGGCAGCTCGGGCTTGGCAACGTGGCCTTCGTAGTTCCCGAGGATGCCGAATGGCGGATCGGTGAACCAGATCGAGCCATCGGACTTGCAAACGATGTCGTTCGGGGAGTTGAGGGGCTTGCCGTCGAAGCGGTCGGCAATCACCGTGATCGAGCCGTCGTACTCGGTGCGCGTCACCCGCCGCGTGTCGTGCTCGCACGTGAGCAGCCGCCCCTGCCGGTCACGCGTGTTGCCGTTCGCGTTGTTCGAAGGCCCGCGGAACACGCTCACCCGACCGGTCTCCTCGTCCCACTTCATGATGCGGTTGTTCGGGATATCGCTCCACAGCAGGTAGCGGCCGTCGCCGAACCAGACCGGCCCTTCGCACCAGCGCATGCCCGATGCGATCCGCTCGACTTTCGTTTGCGAGATCCGGTATCGGGCAAAGCTCGGATCGATGATCTTGATGGACGGATCGGGATAGCGCTCGCTCGGCTGCCATTGCGCGAGGGCCCGCGGCGCGGCTGACATGGCCGCCGCGGCGGCGCCCGCCGCCAGAAACATGCGTCTGCTCGATTCCATGATGGTCTCCCTGATTTTCGCTGAAACGTGGAACGTGGACGGATGAAGGATGACCCGAGGTGAATCTGCGCTGACACGCAGATTCAAAAAGGATGAAGGCGGAGGGATGAAGGATGACCCGGTTAATGTAGCAGCTTGAAAAAACAGGTCATCCTTCCACGTTCATCCTTCATCCTTCGCGGCGTAGCCGCACTAGTCATCCTGCCATTCCGCCACCCGGCCGCTGCTCGCGCTTCCACCGCTGACGCCTGACCGCTGACGGGTTTTGGCACGCCTGACCGCTGACGCCTGACCCCTGACGGGTCTTGGCACGCCTGACCGCTGACGCCTGACCCCTGACCGCCGCATGCGTTACATATACCTCCCCCCGCCGCACAGGACGCGGTCGCCGGTCACGTACGATGACTGTTCCGACGCGAGAAAGACCGCCACGTTCGCGACCTCCTGCGGCTTGCCGGGACGCTTCAGCGGTATCGACGCGATGTCCTCCGCGGAGTACCCGCTATGTCCCCCATACCACTCCGGGTTCGCCCGCACGTTCTCGATCGTCATCAGCGCGATCAAATTGGCGCGCACGTTGTATGGACCGAGCTCCAGGGCGAGCGCCTTGATGAGGCCGAACAGGCCGTGCTTGGATGAGATCACGTGCGCGCGCTGCGACTGCGACGTGACGGAGGCCTGGCCGCCGAGCGCGATGATGCTCCCCGTCTTGCGCTTCATCATCGACGGCACGACGGCCTTGGCGAGGTAGAAGAGCGAGTTCAAGTTGACGGCGAAGGTCTTGTCCCACTCCTCGTAGCTGATCTGCCAGAAGTCCTGGTGGGCGCGCCGGCCGGCGCAGTGCATGAGCACGTCGATCTGGCCGAAGCGGTCGAGTCCCTGCTGCACCAGCCGCTCGACCTGCTGGTGATCGCTGACATCGCCCATGACCGGCAGCACTTTCGCGCCGAGCTTTTCGCACTCTGTCACCACCTCGGAGAGCGAGTCCTTCTTTTCCCGTGCGACGAGTATCAGGTCCGCGCCTTCCCGGGCGAACGCGATCGAGATGGCCTTGCCGTTGTTGCGCCCCGCGCCCGCGACCAGCGCCGTCTTGCCTGTCAGTTGTCCCATGAGATTCCCCTGTCAAGAATGAATGGGGTCAGTGTATGACAGACCACGGTCGGCCGTCCGGCGCCTGCAAGACACTCCCCTCCTGCAAATAGGAGGGGTGGCGCGCGTACGCTCGCCGGGGTGGTCAAGACAGTGGGAACCCATCGCGCTGGAACCTGCTCGCTGCTGACCGGGTCCTGTCGGCATGAAACCTTCCCCTCCTGCAAATAGGAGGGGTGGACGCGAAGCGGCCGGGGTGGTCAGGTTAGCGGAACGAGACCGTGCTGCCTCGCAGCTGACCGGGTCCTGTCGGCATGTCCAGCCTCCTGGATCCGATTCTCCCGCACTGATTGATCATAGATCCGGACCTGTCTCGGCATCAGACGCGCGTGCGACGGGGCGATGAGGGAGGGCTACTTAGACGGAATCGCGACGCGATGTGATCGATGCCGGCGGCGTGCTTCGGCAGCCAGATCGCCCCGTCCCTCCGGGTTGCGGCCATGACGGTCGTCTGCTGCGTTACCCTCCTTGACCATATCGACATATGGCCTTCGTCGGGCGCCTTGCATACGGTCCGTCCTGACCACAACGCATCACGCGCCCGAAACCGAGACAGATCCTCGCCATCCTCGTTTTCTTGAGACTGACCCAGTACCGGAGAACCGGCCCACTCATCTGGCCATCCCGCCACCCGGCCGCTGTTCGGGCTTCCACGCCTGACCGCTGACGCCTGACCCCTGACGGGTTCTCGCCGGAACTTGCGAGGCGGATCATGGCCGAACCAGCATGGCAATACCTCGCAGATACCCGGCCGACGGCTTTGGCGAATTCCAAGGGCGGGACTCCGAGAGCGTGGCGGATACCCGGCGGAAGCTCGGCCAGCTCGCATGGCTGCTCGACAGCTCGATTCCGATCCCGGGTACGCGCTTCACTATCGGGCTGGACGCGCTGATCGGGCTCTTCCCGTTTATCGGTGACCTCGTCGGCGTCGCGTTGTCGAGCTACATCCTCTCGGAAGCATCGCGCATCGGGGTACCCAGGAGCGTGCTCCTGCGCATGGCGTTCAACGTGGCGCTGGAGGGCCTGGTCGGAATGGTTCCGCTGGCGGGCGACGTGTTCGACGCTGCGTTCAAAGCCAATCAGCGGAACGTTCGCCTGCTCGAAGCCTGGCTGGATCAGCCCCGAAAGACCGAGCGCTCCACGCGGGCCTTCGGCGCTGCCCTTCTCCTGGCGTGCATCGGTTTCCTGGTGCTGCTTGGCGCCGGCAGCTATTTCCTGATTCGCCTGATCCTCGACAATCTTTGAGCGGGCAAAGCGCGAGCCTGGTCCTGCGCGAGCGCTCGTGAAATCGTTGTCGTCGACCAGAGCAACGTTACGAATTGAGCTGCACCGTGATCAAGCGCGCGCGATATCTTTCCAGAGCAGGCGCGCCTCGCGGCCGTAATCCTTCGCGACGCTGCACTCGCGATTGAAGATCATCGTCGAGCGCTCGGCGAGCGTATACGCGGGCCAGCGCGGGATAGCCGCGTTGTCCGGCCGCCCGGTGCGCGCGAAGGTCGCCCAGGTCGCGCACATCCGGCGCGAGAGCTCGTGTGCCACCGGCCCCCGGTCGGTCGCGTTGACGGCGTCGATCGTATTGAAGACGAACGGCACGTCGAGCGCGTGGTAAGCCTTCAACTTGCCGTCGAATATCGGCGTCTCCCAGTCGAAAGAGTACATCCAGACGGGCGCGCGGCCCTGCGCAACCTTGCGCTCGGCGAGCAGGAGCGAGCGGATGCGGAAGTTCGAGTCGGTCAGGGTCGAGATGAGCCGATCCGAAGGGCTGGCGCCCGGGTAGAGGCTGCGATAGAGCTCGACCACGCGGTCGGTCGCGGGCCCGGCCACCGGCGCGATCTGAGCACGCATCTCGTCTTCTGTCAGCGCGCGGCCCCAGACCTTGTCGTTCGGAGCGAGGTAGATGGCCATCTCGTCCTTCACGTTGCCGACCAGCACCGGGATATTGGCCGAGACATCGGTAGCGGCCGGATCGAACGGGTGGCCGGGCAGCGTCGTCCCATCCACCACCGGTCCGAAATCGTACCGATCGAACAGCGGTTGGTCCGTCGGCCCCACCATCTTCCGTGCCGGTCCGACGGCGGAGATCAGCTGCTTGAACGGCATCGTCTGCAGATCGCCGAGTTGCGCGCGCGTGAGGCCGAGTTCCATGAGAACGGCCTCGGCCAGCTTGCCGGCACGCTCGCGGGAGGTAAGGCGAACGGCAGCGCCGCTCATGACGATGGCGCGATGGAAGAGGCCGCGCGCTGCCGGCGTCGCCAGGAGTGTGCTCACCTTTCCGCCGCCCCCCGACTGGCCGAAGATCGTGACGTTGCGAGGATCGCCGCCGAAGCGCTCCACGTTGTCCCGCACCCACTGCAGCGCCGCGACCATGTCGAGCGTGCCGGCATTGCCCGACTGGGCGAAATCCGCTCCGCCCAGGTCCGCCAGGTGCAGGTGGCCCAGGATGTTGAGGCGCTGGTTTACGGTCACGACAACGACGTCGTGCTGCGTGGCAAGACTGGTGCCGTCGAGCCGGGGCGTGTTGGAGGAGCTGTAGCTGAACCCGCCGCCGTGGTACCAGACCATGACCGGGCGCTTGCCGCCGTCGTTCAAGCCGCGCGTCCAGACGTTGAGCGTCAGGCAATCCTCGCTTTCGGCAAGCCGGTCCGGGGCGCCCGACAGCCCGGTCAACTCTGGCCGCTGCCGCCAGCCGGGCGGCAACTGCGGTGCGCGGCCCGCCCAGTCGGCGGCGCTGCGCACGTCCACCCAGGGCTGCGGCTTCTGCGGCGGCATGAACCGGTTGCGCCCTCCCGTCGGCGCGCCGTAAGGCACGCCTTTGAAGGCATGCACGCCGCCGGTAGTAACGCCGGCAATCTTGCCTGCGGTCGTTTCAGCGACCGGCCCATCGGCCGCGAAGACGGTGGTGCTGCGGAGCATGGGGAGCAGCATGGCCGCTCCGGCTGCGCTGGAAGCTCGCGCGAGGAAGGTACGTCTATGCTCGACCTTGCGTGATTTCATGACCGTTCCCCTTCTGGCTTGGCTCATTCGAGCGGCATTCTTGATGATACGCAACCCAAAACATCAAGGGAATAATCGGGAAGGCCCGCGCGGCCGGCGCCGTGCCGGCCTGAACGTGGAACGTGGAAGGATGAAGGATGACCCGACGTGAAGCTCCGCAGGCGTGCAGCTTCACCAAGGATGAAGGCGGAAGGATGAAGGATGACCCGCTTGGTGTGAATTGGAAGGACCAGGTCATCCTTCCACGTTCATTCCTCATCCTTAGCCGCGTCAGCGGTAGGTCATCCTTCCACTGCCCGCCGCGCTGCATCGCGTCGGGCGTTCGCGGGTTTGGAAGTGCGCAGGCACCTCCCTCGGGCCCCTCGCGTGCTTCGCGGCTCTCCCCCGCTCACTCCTTCATCCTTTGCAGCGTAGCAGCTGGCCGGGTCCTGTCGGCATGAAACCTTCGCCTCCTGCAAATAGGAGGGGTGGACGCGAAGCGGCCGGGGTGGTCAGGTTAGCGGAACGAAACCGTGCTGCCTTGCAGCTGACCGGGTCCTGTCGGCATGTCCAGCCTCCTGGATCCGATTCTCCCGCACTGATTGATCATAGATTTGGCCGTCTTCGTTTTCTTGAGACTGACCCAGTACTGGAGAACCGGCCCACTCATCTGGCCATCCCGCCACCCGGCCGCTGCTCGGCTTCCGCACCTGACGCTGACGCGTGACCGCTGGGAGGTCTTGACCCGCCTGACCCCTGACGCCTGACCCCTGACGGGGGGTTAAGTGTCCCACTAAGACCGCCCCCACCGCCCGCCCTGATCTGCTGACGCTAGTCAGCAACTGAGCCTGGCGAGAAATAGTCGACCTTCAGAACTTTTCTCCCGCCATCACGTACGCCCACAGCGCCTCGATCTCCTCGGGCTTCAGTTGCCCGCGCCAGGGCGGCATCTGATTCTTGCCGTTGGTGACGGAATTGATGAAGCGCGAGCGCTCGTCGGGCGGGAATTTCCTGAGGTCGAACAGATCCGGGTTCTCCATGCGCTCGCCGTGGCAAGGGGTGCAGAAAATGGCGAAGGTCGCGGCGCCCCGCTTGATCTGCTCGGGAGAGAACGTCTCCACCCCCGGGCTCTGAGCGACTACGCTCGCGCAGGCTACCACCAGGCCCGCGCCGAAGATGGCGCATCGGTGCTTCATCCGGTCGCCGCGGCGTTCAGGGCATCAGCGCGAATGTCCAGATCGAGCCGCCGAGGGGCACCGTGTTGCCGACCATGGCGCGCGCCTGGTTGCCGCCCAGCCCCGAGGCAATGGTCACGTACTGCCGGCCCTTGTGGGTGTAGGTGATGGGCGCGGCGTTGACGCCTGAGCCGGTCTGGAATTCCCACAGGGTCTTGCCGGTCGCCTCGTCGAGCGCGATGACCTTGCCGTCGACAGTGCCGGTGAATATCAACCCGCCATCGGTGACCAGCATACCCGCGGACTGGGCCCGCTCGACGAGCGGGATCTCCCACTTCTTCTTGCCGCTGATCGGGTCCATGGCGAAATGATGGCCCACGACCTCGCCGGGCTGGATCTCGTAGCGCCGGGTCGTCACGCCGGTCGAGCGCGCGCCAATGATCTGCTTGGCGACCGGCGGCGCGATCTTGACGATGCGCGGCAACTGCCAGCTGCTGCCGTAGATGAGGCCGGTGCCGGGGTTGTAGGCGACCGGCTGGGCGTTGACGCCGCGCTGGGGATAGATCGAAACCTCTTCGCCTTGCACCATGCGGTCGTAGAGCTCAGTCAGCACCGGCCGCCCGGTCTTCAAGTCGACGTGCGTCGCCCAATTCACCTTCGTGAACGGGTGCGCGGCGATCAGCTTGCCGTTGACGCGGTCTATCGTGTACATGAAGCCGTTCTTGTTTACCTGGAACAGCACCTTGCGCGGCTGGCCGTCGAGCATGATGTCGGCGAGGATGGGTTCATCGGTGCCGTCCACGTCGTAGGCGTCGTTCGGCGTGTATTGGTAGTGCCACACCAGCTCGCCGGTTTTCGGACGGAACGCGAGAAGACTGCTTGCGTAGAGGCTGTCCATCCCGCCGCGGTTCTGCGGCGCCCAGGGCTCCGCGTTGCCGGTGCCCCAGTAGACGAGATCGAGCTCCGGATCGTAGGCGCCCGTGCGCCACGTCGGCGCGCCGCCGTAGAGGTAGGCATCGCTGTCCTTGGGCCAGGTCTCGGAACCCGGCTCACCGGGCGCGGGGATGGTGTAGAGGCGCCACAGCTTCTTGCCCGTTTCCGGGTCCCAGCCGTCGAGGAAGCCGCGCGTGGTGAACTCGCCGCCGGCCATGCCGGTGATGAGCACGCCGTTCGCGATGAGCGGTGCGCTGGTGGCGGTGTAGCCTTCCTTGAACTCGGCGAACTTGTGCTTCCACAACTGCTTGCCGGTCTTCATGTCGAGCGCCAGCACGTGCGCGTCGAGCGTAATGCGATATACCTTGCCGTTGTAGATCGTCGCGGTGCCACGGCTCAGCACGCCGCAGCAGGCCTGCGCCGCGGCTTCCGGCGCCCATTCGGCGGGCGTGCGCCAGATCTGCCGGCCGGTGGCGACGTCGATCGCGAACGTCCACTTGGCGTTGATCGCATACATCACGCCGTTGTAGATGGTGGGCTGCGCGGTCTCGCCATAGTCGTTCATCATGCTGATGCTCCAGATCGGAACGAGCCGTCTGACGTTCGACTTGTTGATCTGACGGAGCGGGCTGTGGTTCTTGAGGTCGTAGCCCATGCCCTGAGTGGTCACGTTCTCCGTGTTACGGCTCTTGTTGATGAGCTCTTCCGCCGTCTGCGCGTAGCCCCACGCGCACCACGCGCACAACCATGCCGCCAACATTGCTCTCATGGTTCCCCTTTGTTCCAGACTGTGAGATTGCGGGCGCCAGCTACAGCAAACAATAGCAAAATCGGCCGTGCACCTGAAGGAGGAAGGAGGAAGGAGGAACGAAAAACCAGGTCATCCTTCCACTGCCCGCCGCGCTGCATCGCGTCGGGCGTTCGCGGGCTCGGAAGTGCGCAGGCACTTCCCTCGGGCCCCTCGCGTGCTTCGCGGCTCTCCCCCGCTCACTCCTTCATCCTTTTCGGCGTAGCCGCGGCGCATTGGTTATGCACCCATCCCGTTTGCGCCCGAAAGCCGCAACGGCGATACTCGACATGTCGGTGCAAGGTCCAACGAGAGGATCAGGCGTGTACTTGTCGTTTCGCGCACTATGGATCATGACGCTGTTTCTCGCGGCGAGCACCGCGGGGGCGCAGGAGTATCCAGCGCGCCTCATTCGCATCGTCGTCGCGCAGGCACCGTCCTCCGGCCCCGATCTTGCGGCGCGCACGCTGGGGCAGAAACTCAGCGAGTCCTGGGGCCAGCCCGTCATCGTAGAGAATCGTCCGGGCGCGAACGGCATCATCGGCGGGGAGCTGGTGGCGAAAGCGAAGCCGGATGGCTACACGCTGTTGCTTGCCGTGCCCAGCGCTGTCACCGTCAATCAGTTCGTCTACAAGAAAATGCCGTACGATCCGGTGCGGGATTTTGCGCCGGTCACACAGATCGCGACGAACACTTTCGGCGTCGTCGTCACGCCCTCGCTTCCCGTGACGTCTATCAAGGCGCTGGTGGCGCTCGCGAAGTCACGCCCGGGCGACCTGATTTACGCGTCGGCGGGCATTGGGAACCTGACCCACCTTGCGGGTGAGCTCTTCGGGCACGCCGCCGGCGTCAAGATGCTGCACGTGCCTTACAAGGGCACGACGCCGGCGCAGGTCGACGTGATCAGCGGGCATGCGGCCCTCATGTTCGTGTCGATGCGCGGCATCGCTGACCAGGTCGAAGCGGGAAGGGTCCGGCTGCTGGCGACGATGGGAGAGAAACGGGATCCCGCGTTTCCGAAGTATCCCACGCTCGTCGAGTCCGGCTATCCCGGTCTGGTGGTGATCGGCTGGAACGGTTTGCTGGCTCCTGCCGGCACGCCACCGGACGTGGTCAACAAGCTCTCGCGCGAGATCGGCCGCCATCTCAGCGTCCCTGAGTTCCGGGAGCGCATGGCGAGCCTCGGCGCCGATCCGTCCCCGAGTACGCCGGAGGCGTTCGGCACATTCATCAAGGCAGAAGCGGCAAAGTGGCAGAAGGTGATACGCGCGATCGGGCTCGAGCACAGCCAGTGACAGCGCAAAAAAAAAGCCCCGACCATAGGGCGGGGCTATAAAGCAACGCACTGGAGGAGGAGGTAGGGTGCGTTGATTGACGCAGCTTAGCGAGCGTATGCATCAGCGGAGTTTCAGCGAACCGCTACTTTTGTTTCATTTGATTCAGCTGCACTCGCACCAGTACAGATAACCCTGCCCGCCGCCCAGCGGGGCTTTCCTGAGCTTGCAGGCTTTGCCGCCCGGGCAACTGCCGGAGCAGGTCCAGCCATTCAGGCGGTCGAAAATCAGCCCGCATTCGCGCGCGGGCTCGCGGTCCACCGGGTCTTTGCCCTTAATGCATAGGCAGCGGTCGCCGAAGCTGACGGTACCGGAACCGGCGCGCCTGAGAAGCGGTATGCACGCGTTGCCCGGCCCCGACTTTCCCGCGCATACGAGGAATCCGAGATAGTTTCCGAACGGGCCGGGTATCACGAGTACGCCCATCGTCCCCGGCCGGACACGGCCGCGGAACGACTGCGCCTTCCGGTCGATGCGGTTGAACAGGGACGGCTCGATGTCGAGTATCACTGGTCCGTTGGGCAGCGGCCCGTCGATCAGGCTTTTCACCGTCCGCACGACCGGCGGCGGCAGCTTGCGCGCGCGTTTTGCCATGTGGCCTCTCTTTCCGGAAAGCGTTGCCGGTCGTCATGAGACCGCCGCGGACCGGGCCGCGCAATACGACAAACGGACTAGCCTGGGCTCTTTGATACCTCGGAGAACGAGACCCGCCTGACCCCTGACGCCTGACCCCTGACGGGGTCTATACTCGCCCTCCTCGAACTCGATCAAGGGTCTGTTGAATGGGCCACCCGGCTATTCTCATTTTCCTAGCGGGCCTGGCGTCATCGCCTTTCGCGCTCGCGCAGAGCTACCCCACGAAGCCGGTGCGCATGGTGGTCGGCTTCCCGCCCGGCGGCCCGTCGGACCTCGTGGCGCGCACGCTGGCGCAAAAACTCTCCGCCAGTCTCGGGCAGCAGGTGATCGTGGAGAACCGCGCAGGCGCCGGCGGTGTGATCGCCGCCGAGCAGGTGGCCAAGTCGCCCCCGGACGGCTACACGCTGCTTCACGGCACGATCGGCAGCGTCGCCGTCGCGATGAGCCTCAACCCGAACCGCGGCTTCGACACGCTGCGCGATTTCGCGCCGATCACGCAGAACGTCGCCGTCACCAACATCCTCATCACCCACCCCTCGGTGCCGGCGAAGAGCGTGAAGGAGCTGCTCGCGCTCGCCAGAACCCGGCAGGGACGCTTGAACTACGGTTCATCCGGCCCCGGCACGCTGCCTCATCTCGCGGGCGAGCTGCTGAAGCTCATGGCGAAGGTGGAGATCACGCACATAGCCTACAAGGGCAGCGCGCCGTCGTTCACCGCGCTCCTCTCGGGCGAGGTGGACATGAGCTTCGAGAACAGCCTGATCGCGCTGCCCCAGATCAGGCAGGGCAAGGTACGGGCGCTGGCCGTCACCGGCGAGCGGCGCTCGAAGCTGCTGCCCGATCTCCCGACGATCGCGGAGGCAGCCGGGCTGCCGGGCTACGGCGCGAGCGGGTGGTACGGGCTCCTCGCGCCGGCTGCCACGCCGAAGGCGGTCGTCGCCCGGCTGCACGCGGAAACCGTACAGGCGCTGCGGCAGCCCGACGTCGTCGAGCGCCTGTCGGGCCAGGGCGCGGAACCGGTCGGCAATACGCCCCAGGAGTTCGGCGCCTTCATCCGCTCCGAGATCGATAAATGGGCGCGTCTCGTCAAGGCGGCGAACATGAAGGTCGAGTAGACCCGCCGAGCAGCGACGAGCTGCGCGGTGACGAGGTTCCCGGTGACGAGCGCTGCGGTGACGAGCTTCGCAGTGACACGCCTGACCCATGACCCATGACGCATGACCGGTGTGGCGAGCAGCTGGCCGGGTCCTGTCCGCATGAAACCTTCCCCTCCTGCAAATAGGAGGGGTGGACGCGAAGCGGCCGGGGTGGTCGGGTTAGCGGAACGAAACCGTGCTGCCTCGCAGCTGACCGGGTCCTGTCGGCATGTCCAGCCTCCTGGGTCCGATTCTCCCGCACTGATTGATCATAGATGTGCCCTCGGGCGGAGTTGCGTTCTATTCAAGGAGAGCGCGGCTTACAGCCTCAGTTCTGCCGGCAAAAATGGCGGTCTAAGGTCGAATCTGAGGCCTTTGAAGAGCGACAGGCTCGTGCACTCAGCGAGGTACTTAGGTCCGGCCCGAGTTACCGGTACCGGGCGAGCAAGAAAAGCCCAGTGCTTAGTTCCGAGAAGCTAGACTCACATCGAGGCCCCACTTCGGAGGATAATCTTTACAGTTTCGCTATCGCCTTAGACGTACGTTTTCTACATTCGGAAGACCCGTCCAAAAATCCGCACTCACCCGAACCCGGCCCCTCGCAACGCTCTCGCCTTAAACCGCAGCGATCAGCCCGGTGACCTGGGGCGGACGGGGCGGGCTCGCGGGCCCACTTAACCCCCGTCAGGGGTCAGGCGTCGTCAAAACCCGTCAGCGGTCAGGCGTCAGCGGTCAGGGGGGTCAAGACCCGCCAACGGTCACGCGTCAGCGGTCAGGCGTGGAAGCCCGAACAGCGGCCGGGTGGCGGAATGGCCGAAGACTGATCCGATTCTCCCAGTGGTAAATCTCAAAGATCATGCGACGGCCAAGTCACACACCAGCTCGTTTGGAAGAATCGAGCTGCCAGTACCGGTAGAGTTTCAAGATAACGCGATGGTCAAATCAATTGCCAGATGGCGCTGGTTAGAATCGGAGCGCTTGTGCCGGGAGAATCGGGCAGGCGAGGTCGTTCCGACAGGACCCGGCCAGCTGCGAGGCACCCCACGGTTTGGGCCAGGCTCGTGCCACGCTCAAATTTCGCAAGGCTCGTGTCAGGCTCAATCGTCCGCTTCATCACCGCGCAGCTTTATCCCCGCGCGGAGCGCGTCTCCGCACGCTACTCCGAGGGCTCGTGCTCGCGACGGTGTCGCCCGGGCCCATGAATAGGGTTGCGCTGCGCGCAGTCTGGATCGCGCATCCTTGTACATCAGCCCAAAGTAGATAGCGCCCGATTGCCCGTAGACGTTGTTGACCGTCTGTCCATTCCTCCCCTGCCATGGAGAACGGCGGTTGCGTAGAACTGTAGATAGTGGAGTTGTTGCGATCCAGAACCTGATAGCACACGACGCTGTATGCATTTTGGGACGTTCCAGCAAACAGCGCCAACATCAGGCAGGCGGTCTTGACGTTAGAGGACATGGTGTCTCCTTCGCGGATTGTCTCGCCCGCGGGCTCAAGGCTTTGCAGTCCGCTACCGAGAGCCCGCCAAAGCGTGGTATGACCGGCGCAACTCTGCTATAGATCAAGCCGCCGAGCGGAAGTTCGTTTCGAAGCCTGAGCCTGGCCCCGGTTCCCGCGGAAGGAGGAAGGGACCGCGAGTCGGCCGAGGCCGAACAGCGGCCGGGTGGCGGAATGGCCGAAGACTGATCGGATTCTCCCAGTGGTAAATCTCAAGATTACGCGACGGCCAAATCAATTGACCACGGGCGCCTGAGAGAATCGAGCGATGACGCCTGGGAGAATCGGGACAGGCGAGGTCGTTTCGACCGGACCCGGCCAGCTGATAGGCACCGCACGGTTTCGTTTCCGACAGGACTCGGCCAGCAAGCCAGGTGATGACTGCGGTCTCGAGGATCCTCCACGCTGTGGAATCCCGGGCGCTTCGGTCCGCGGGAGGATAGACGCGCGGGCTAGAATCACCGCTTGTCTACTGCCGTCGCACCTTCGACCAGCAAGTGGCTCGTGACGGGCATCGGCATGGCCGGCGCGGTCGCAATGGTGCTCTCGTCGACGATCGCCAATGTCGCGGTGCCGACCGTGATGGGCGCCTTCGGCGTGGGGCAGGACCAGGCGCAGTGGCTCGCGACCGGGTACGTGGCGACGATGGTCGCAAGCCAGCTGCTCAGCGCCTGGTTCGCGCGCGCCTTCGGCGTGCGCGGCGCGTTCCTGGTGATCAACGGCGTGTTCTTCGCCGGCACCGCGTTCGCTTTCTTCGGAACGAGCTTCGAGATGGTCGTGGTGGGGCGCGTGCTGCAGGGCTTCGCCGCCGGTGTCATGCAGCCGATGACCATGGCGCTTACCTACACCCAGTTCCCTGCGAACCGCAGCGGCCAGGCCATGGCGGTCCACGGCATGGGCATACAGATCGCCCCCATGCTCGGACCGATGATCGGCGGCATGGTCATCGACACGCTGGGCTGGCGGGAGATTTTTCTCGTGCCCATACCGATCTGCGTGGTGTCGTTGCTGCTCGGCATGGTCTACCTGCCGGGGCGGGAGGAGCAGGGTCCGCCGCCGAAATTCAACTGGACCTCCTACTCGTTGCTGGTCGCAGCGCTCGCCAGCCTGCTCTTCGCCGGCTCGAACGGGCAGCGCTGGGGCTGGTACTCCGATGCGATCGTGATACTGGTGCTGATCGGCCTCGCGGCCGCCGGCGCCTTCGTCTGGCTGCAGCTGCGGTCCAAGTCGCCGCTGCTCGACTTCTCGCTGTTCACGATCCCGCAGTTCACCTCGGCCGCCATTGTTGGATTCGTATTCGGCTTCGGCAACTTCGCGGCCAACTACATCATCCCGGTCACCGTCCAGGACGTGCAGGGCTTCACGCCCTTTCTGTCCGGCCTGCTGCTCGTCCCGGCCGGCGTTCTCGTGATCTCGGCCACGCCGATATTCGGCCGCGTGGCCGACATTTTTCCGGCCCACCTGATGGTGATGCTCGGTCTTTGCATGTTCGCGCTGGGCAATTACTTCATGAGCCAGACCGATGCGAACACGACCTTTCTCTGGTTCGCGTGGCTGATCATCGTCGCCCGGTGCGGAATGGCGTTGATCATTCCCTCGCTCAACACCTCGGCGCTTCGCGCGCTCTCCTCCGATCAGGTGCACAGGGGATCCGGCACGATCAATTTCATCCGGCAGCTCGGCGGCTCATGTGGCGTCACCGTACTGGTAGTCTTCATCGAGCGGCGCACGCAGTTCCACGTCGAGGCGATGGCGGCGACCCAGACCGCCGGGAATACGACGACCCTCGAGCTGCTCGCCCGGGTGAGCGAGTTGCTCGCACAGGCGGGCGTATCGGAGAACCTGCTCGGCCCCGGGGCGCTGCACTACTTGGGCGAGATGATCGAGGCGCAGGCGACCGCCCGGGGGTTCAGCGACGGCTTCCTGATGATCGCCCTCGTGTTCGTGCTGGCGGTGATACCGGCGTGGAATCTGGGCAAGTCGCGCCGGCGACCGGCAGTTTCCTCCGCTGACGAGCGTCAGCAGATCAGGGCGGGCGGTGGGGGCGGTCTTAGTGGGCCCACTTAACCCTCGTCGGGGGTCAGGGGTCAGCGGTCAGGCGGGTCAAGGCCTGCCAGCGGTCACGCGTCAGCGTCAGGCGTGGAAGCCGGAGCAGCGGCCGGGTGGCGGAATGGCCGAAACGACCGTCAGGGGTCAGGCGTCAGCGGTCAGGCGTGGAAGCCCGAACAGCGGCCGGGTGGCGGACGGCCGAAGACTGATCCGGTTCTCCCGGTACTGGTAAATCTCAAGATCATGCGACGGCCAAGTCACACACCAGCTCGTTTGGAAGAATCGAGCTGCCAGTACCGGTAGAGTTTCAAGATAACGCGATGGTCAAATCAATTGCCAGATGGCGCTGGTTAGAATCGGAGCGCCTGTGCCGGGAGAATCGGGCAGGCGAGGCGTCCGACAGGACCGGTCAGCTGCTACGCCGCGAAGGATGAAGGATGAACGTGGAAGGATGACCGATTTTCAGCCGAACCAGCAGGCAAGCTCATCCTTCATCCTTCCGCCTTCATCCTTCAGGCGCAGCCGTTGTCCGGTCATCCTTCATCCTTCCACGTTCCACGTTCAGGCCGGCCAGGCGCCGGCCGTTCCGACAGGACCCGGCCAGCTGCTCAGCGCCGCGCTATGATTCGCGGGCAGACCTCTGACACGAACGGCCATTCCCGACGAACTGAGACCACACAGGAAACGTATGCCGAACATCCCCGACGACATCTTCACCGAACCCGACGATATCTCACCAGACACGCTGGCCAATCTGGGCCCGCTGCGTCGCCTGGCCGGCGTATGGGAGTCCGACCAGGGGGTGGACATCAGCCCCAAGGCGCACGGCCCCGAGCGGCGCAAGTTCCGGGAACATATCCGGATGGAGCCGATCGATCCGCAGCCCAACGGCCCGCAACTTCTCTACGGGCTGCGCTACTACATCCATATCAACACGGCGGAGGAAGCCACCACCTTCCACGATCAGGTCGGTTACTGGCTGTGGGAACCGGCTACCGGGCTCATCATGCAGACCATCGCCATTCCGCGCGGGCAGGTGGTGCTGGCGGGGGGAACGGCGAAGCCGGACGACGAGCGCATTTCGGTGGAAGCGCGGCGCGGCGACACCCGCTTCGGGATTTGCTCGACCGCCTTCCTCGAAGCGGCCTTTCGCACCGACTATTACCGCATCGACATCACCTTCAACGCTGACGGCAGCTGGACCTACGTGACGCGCACGGATCTGGCGGTCCGGGGCAACACGCCGCCGTTCGACCACCGCGACACCAACACATTGCGGCGGATCGCGCCGCCTGCGCCGAACCCGCTCGTCGGGCTGGTGAAGAGCGGCTAGCCCGCTTTACCCCCGTCAGGGGTCAGGGGTCAGCGGTCAGGCGTGCCCTGAAAGCCCGTCAGGGGTCAGGGGTCAGCGGTCAGGCGTGCCCTGAAAGCCCGTCAGGGGTCAGGGGTCAGCGGTCAGGCGTGCC
>DASRJL010000037.1:0-30782 GCA_035649495.1 Burkholderiales bacterium
TGACTTGCTGATGGCTTTTTCGATTCAATGGCTTACATGTTCGATCGGGAGCCTGGCGCTGGCCTGTCTCGTGGCTGCCGATGGAGGGAGAGCCGCCGGGCCCGAGACTTCCGTCACGGTTGACGGGCACCATCACCCGCCAATTGCGCTGGGAGCGGCGGGGGCATCCGCCGCAACTGGCGGGCCCATCAGAACGACAAAAGACACGGTCCCGGACTTTGCCGGCGAGCCCACGGTTACGAGCAGGCAGAGCGGGCCGTGGTTTTCGGCCGCGACTTGGGTGGAGGGACGGATCCCGGGAGCGCAGGACGTGGTAAAGATCGCTGCCGCACACGCGGTGCGTTATGCCGGGTCGAGCGACCTCGCTCTGGCTGCGCTGGGAATCGAGGGGGCGCTCGTGTTCGATGCCGGCGAGCGCACGCGGCTCAAGGTGGGGACGATCGTGGTCTATCGCACCGGGCGGCTCCACATAGGCACTCAGGCGAAGCCCGTGACCGCGCAAGCGGAGATCATCATCGCCGATCGGCCGCTTGCGGTAGAGACGCCCGATCCCCAAACCAAGATCCTGGACCCCCTGCGTTTCGGTACCGGCCTCCTGGCTTTTGGCGAAGTGCTCATGTGTGGCGCGCCAAAATCGGCGACCTGGATCCGGCTCGCGCGCGAGCCGAAGGCCGGCGACACGACGCTGCTTCTGGAAGCGGCGCCCACGGGCTGGAAAGCAGGCGACCGGCTCGTGCTGCCGGATACGCGGCAGATTCCACTCGAGCCGCCGGCGTCCGGAAACCCGCCGAAGCCGATTGCGCTGCAGATCGAGGAACCGGCGATCGCGAGCGTATCGGGAAAACGGGTCATGCTGACGGCCCCGCTGCAATTCGATCACCCGGGCGGCAGGGACACGGCGGGCGCGGTGGTCGCGCTGCCCCATGTCGGCAACGTTACGCGCAGCGTCGTCGTGCGCTCGGAGTCCGCGGGCGGCACTCGGGGACATCTCCTTTTCACCGAGCGCGCGCGCGTCGATATCCGCTACGCGGCATTCGAGCACCTCGGGAGGACGACGGCCGCGCCGCTCGCCGGCGCGAACCAGATCGGCCGCTACCCGGTTCACTTTCACCACCTGATGGGCCCGCGCAATCCCTCCAATTCAGGGCATCAGTTCGTTTTCTCCGGCAACAGCGTGGTCGACGCGCTCAAGTGGGGCGTGGCCATTCACAACTCCCACTACGGACTGGTGAGCGACAACGTCGTATACCGGGCGGAAGGCGCCGGGATCGTCACCGAGCAGGGCAATGAAACGGAGAACGTCATCGAAAGAAACCTCGTGATCCGGACCGGCACCCCGATCGCAAACTGGTATAACCCGACCTACGGCGGTGCGGGCGGCGACGGCAGGCCGGCAGGTTTCGGGGATTTCGGGTGGGAGGGCTCGGCCCTGTGGTTCACGGGCAACGACAACTACGTGCGCAACAACGTGGCAGCGAACGCGTCCTTCGCGGGCGTGATGTATAACGGCCGGTCTTCCGGCGGCCATGCGTTCAACCAGCCGCTGGTCCCCAAGCTCCGGGGCGCGGACATCGCGTTGCCGGCGGAATGGACGAGCTACGCCGGCAGGCCCGCGCCGGCCGTGCGCGACTCGAGCGGCAACGAGGTCTATGCGAGTGCCATCGGCACCTGGGTCGGTTTCTCGGGTGCGGTCGGCGAACTCAGGAAATCCCTGCACTGGAACATCCGGCAGCAGGGGGTCTATGCCGGCCGCAACGCCTCGGTTGCTTTCGATGGATTTACCATCGTGAGCCAGCAGCAGGTGTCGAACGACAACGCCCTGCGGTTCGGCAATCGCGGGATGGATTTCGGCGCCGTCACCTACACCTCGGGCGGCATCGTGGTGCGCAACTCCAGGGCGGAGGGCTTCAACATCGGGATCATGCTGCCCGGGAACACGGCGCTCATCAGCCGGAGACTGTGGCCCGATGTGCCGCCTGCTACCGTGCTCGACAAGCTCTACCTGCGCAACTACGTCAATGTGGTCGAAACGTCTCCCCACGTGCCAAAGCACACGCTCCTGCGCGACGTGACTTTCGTCCAGAACCCCGCTCCTGCGAGGAGGGGGCTTTCGCCCGAGCCGGCTGCCATCGTGGCGCAAATGGAGCCGAACCAGCACGAGGCGAACGTCGCGGTCCTGTCGAGGACGCTCATCTTCAACTACAACAAGACCGGAAAAAATCTCGAGTTCTTCTTCCCGGAACAGGCGCCGGATTACGTCATGCCGCCGCGCTACCAGGCGGCGGGCGTGCTGCGGGCGAAGGCCAATTGCCCGACGCAGGGACTCACCAATCAGCAATGCTGGGAAAAGCACGGGGTCGCGGCGCTGGGTCGCGTGGCGACCTGCACGGACGTCTCTACGTACCCCGAGGTGAAGGGCTTTGCCTGCCCGTTACCGCCTGACGGCGCTTCCTTCGAGCGCGTTCTGGCGGGACTCAACGGAGCGTCCCAGTGAAATTCATTCGCTTGCAAGCATGCTGACCGCTTTCTTCCTGAAGCTCAAAGAGGGAGGGGTGCCCGCCTCGGTGCGGGAGTTCCTGACGCTCCTCGAGGCCATGAAGCGCGGCGTGATTTTTGGCACGGTCGAGGACTTCTACTACCTCGCGCGCATCTGCCTGGTGAAGGACGAGAAGTACTACGACCGCTTCGACCGGGTGTTCGCCGCCTACTTCAAGGGCATCGTCGACCTGGAGGGGGTGACGCTCGTCATCCCGGAAGAATGGCTGAAGAAGCTCGCCGATAAGGTGCTGACGGAAGAGGAGAAACAGCTGATCGAATCCATGGGGGGCTGGGACAAGCTCATGGAGACGCTGAGAAAGCGGCTGGAGGAGCAGAAAGGGCGCCACCAGGGCGGGAACAAGTGGATAGGCACCGCGGGCACCAGCCCTTACGGCGCGCACGGCTACAATCCCGAGGGCGTGCGTATCGGCCAGAACGAGTCGCGCCATCGCCGCGCGGTGAAGGTGTGGGACAAGCGGGAGTTCCGCAACCTCGACGATACCGTGGAGCTCGGCACGCGGAACATCAAGGTGGCCCTCAAGCGTTTACGCCGCTTTGCGCGCACGGGCGCCCCCGAGGAGCTGGATCTCGACGACACCATACGCTCGACGGCCAAGAACGCGGGGTGGCTCGATCTCAAGCTGGTGCCGGAGCGGCACAACGCGGTCAAGGTGCTGCTGTTCCTCGACATCGGCGGCTCGATGGACGATCACATCCGCATCTGCGAGCAGCTCTTTTCCGCCACCCGCGTCGAGTTCAAGCATCTGGAGTACTTCTACTTCCACAACTTTCTCTACGAGCGCGTGTGGCGCGATAACCGGCGGCGCGCGACCGAGCGCATGGCGACGTGGGACGTGCTGCACAAGTATCCCCACGACTACAAGGTGATCTTCGTGGGCGACGCGACCATGAGCCCGTACGAGATCATGTATCCCGGCGGCAGCGTCGAGCACACCAACGAGGAGGCGGGCGCGGTCTGGATCCAGCGCCTGCTCGCGGTGTACCACAACGCCATCTGGCTGAACCCGCAGCCGGAAGCCGTGTGGGAATATCACGAGTCGATCCGCATCACCCGGCAGCTCATGGGCGAGCGGATGTTTCCTCTCACGATCGAGGGGCTGGACCGCGGAATGAGATTACTGACGAAATCCCATTGAGGAGACGCCAATGGAAACCAAGCGATTTTTGCTCAAGTTAGCTGCCGTTCTGGGCGTCATTTTCCTGCAGGCAGCACCCCATCGGCTCCAAGCGCAGACCCAGACGCCGGCAGCGCTGACCGGGCAGGTTACCTCCGCCGAAGAAGGCGCGATGGAAGGTGTGGTGGTCAGCGCGAGAAAGGACGGCTCGACGATCAGCATCAGCGTTGTCACCAACGCCCAGGGTCGCTTTGCCTTCCCTGCCGCGAGACTCGAGCCCGGACGCTACACCATGAAGGCGCGCGCCGCCGGCTATGAGCTCGACGGAACCAAGGCCGCGGATGTCGCCTCCGGCCAGGAAGCCAGGGCCGACATCAAGCTCAGGAAAGTGAAGGACCTCTCCGCACATCTCACCAATGCCGAATGGTTGATCAGCATGCCGGGCACCCCGGAGCAGAAGAAGTTCCTGCTCAACTGCATCGGCTGCCACACGCTCGAGCGCATCGTGAAATCGACGCACGACGCCGATGGCTTCGTACAGGTTTTCCAGCGGATGAGCTTGTATTATCCCGGCAGCACGCCATTGAAGCCGCAGCGACTTGCCGGCGATGCCACCCGGCTGCGCGATCGGGGGGATGTCAGGAAGGCTGCGGAATGGCTCGCCAGCGTCAATCTGAGCCAGCAGGCGAAATGGAATTGGCCGCTGCAAACCCAGCCCCGGCTGACCGGCAAGTCCACCCGCGTCATCATCACGGAATACGACCTGCCGAATGCCCTGATCCAGCCCCACGACGTCATGCTCGATCGCGCGGGCAACGTCTGGTACTCCGATTTCGGCCAGATGTTCCTCGGCAAGATGGACCCGAAGACCGGCAAGGTGACGCAATATCCGATCCCGGTGGTCAAGCCGGGATGGCCGGTCGGCACGCTCGATCTTCAAATCGACAAGGACGACAACCCGTGGGTCGGCGTGATGTACCAGAGCGCCATTGCGAAGTTCGACAAGAAGTCCGAGAAGTTCCAGATGTGGTCGACGCCCAAGGAATGGGATACCGACGCCGGCCAGCTCGGCCACATCGCGATCGAAGGCACCCCTGCCGACAACAAGGTATGGATCAAGAACTCCGACGGCAGCAACGTCTACCGGCTCGATCTCGTCTCCAACAAGATGGAGAACCTCGGCTCCTTCAAGGATCCGAAGACCGGCAGGCGCATCGGGATCTACGGGATCCACTCGGACGCGCAGAACAACGCCTATCTGCTCGACTTCGCGGCCGGTAACATCGTCAGAATCGACGCCAAGACCGGGAACGCGACCGTCTACCAGACGCCGACCCCGGACTCCCGCCCGCGGCGCGGTCGCGTCGACCACGAGCAGCGATTGTGGTTCGCCGAATACCAGGGCGAGGCCATCGGCATGTTCGATCCCAGGACCGAACGCATCACGGAGTGGAAGGTGCCAACGCCGTGGAGCGCGCCTTATGACGCCGTGGCCGGTCGCAACGGCGAGGCGTGGACGGGGTCCATGCTGACCGACCGCGTGGCGCGCCTCGACATCGTGAGCGGTCGCTACACGGAGTACATGCTGCCGCGCCCGACCAACATCCGCCGCGTCCACGTCGACGATTCGAGGAGCCCCGGCACGCTCTGGATCGGCAGCAATCACGGTGCATCGATCGTCAAGGTCGAACCGCTCGACTAGCTCAGGAGGGCGCTATGACTACGAACCACACGTCGTATGTATACGTCGGCCTCGCGGGGGAGACCGCCCCGGGCCGCGTCGTCAAATCCGGCCTGTACCGTATGGCCGTGGACGGTGAGCGCTGGGAGCTCCTGACCCGCGGTCTGCCCGAGGCGCCCGCCATCCGGGCCATCGCCAACCACCCGGAGCACCCCGAAACGGTATTTATCGGGACGCAGCATGGCCTTTATCGCAGCACGGACCACGGGGAGCACTGGGAAAAGCTCAACGTCCCGGATCACGGCCTGCCGGTCTGGTCCCTGATGTTCGATCCTCGCGATTCCAGGGTGCTGTACGCGGGTTACGAGAACTGCGAGATCTTTCGCAGCGAAGACGGCGGCGAGCGCTGGCACCAGCTTCCCGTGACCGTCCGCTTTCCCGAGGTGACGGTGGCGCCGGGGTCTAACCCGGCCAAGCGCGTCCTGGAACTGGCCGCCAATCCCGCCAATCCCGATGAGGTCTACGGCGCCATCGAAGTCGGAGGCGTCATCCGCAGCCTCGACGCCGGCGAGCACTGGGAGAACGTGAGCCACGGGCAGTACCTGAACGACGACACCGTGGATATGCACGGCGTGCTGGTCGCGCGCTGGCGTCCGGGGACGGTCTTTGCCATCGGCCGCGCCGGGCTGTTCAGCAGCACGGACCGGGGCGGGCACTGGGCCAGCGCCCGGCTCGAGCCGCTGAATCCCAAGGGACAGACCTACTGCCGCGATATCCGCGAGGTTCCCGGCGATCCGAAGACCATCTGGGTTGCCGCCGGCGCGAGTTTCCGGAGCGAGGTCGGCGCCTTGTTCCGCAGCAACGACGGCGGTTCGAGCTGGACCCGGGTGGAAATGGGCGTCAAGCCCAGGACCACCATGTTTGCCGTCGCCTTCGACGAGCGGCAGCCCAGCCGCATGTTCTGCGCGACGAGCGGCGGTGAGGTGTTCGCCAGCGCGGATGGCGGCGAGCATTGGACGGAACGCCCCCTGCCTGCCGGGGCAACGCAGGTGTACGCGATGGCGTGCGCCTGACTACTTCATCTTCTTCAGCGCCGCGATCGCCCTCGCCTGATCCTCCGCGCTGTCGCAGGCGAGATAGCTGACGAAATTCCTGCCGATGGCGATCGCGCTGATTCCCCGAAAGCTGATGCCGGCGTCGCCGAGCGCGCGCGTGATCTTCGCCCCGAGGCCCGGCCGGTCCGTGCCCTCGATCCTCACGGAGTGAATGGACGGCGGCGTGCCCATGCCTGCTTCACGGGCGGCGCGGGCAGCCTTCGCGCCCTTGATCGGCGTCGCGAACAGCATCCCCTTCCCCGGATTTTCCGGAGTACGCCGCGCGAACACCATCTCGAAGCTCGCCCCCGCCCTGGCGAGCGTCTCGAGCTTGTCTGCGACTCCTCCCGCGCGATCGTCGATGCTCACCGCCCAGACTTCCGCCTTGGTCGCCTTGAGTGCCATAGCGTTCCTCCTCTGGAAAGTGGTGGTTGGCAATCGGATAATCTACACCGATCGGCTACAATACGACAGCGGCACGACGGCGTGAGGAGACGCATGACCGAACGCATCTGGGATAAATTCCTGACCGAGCGCGACCGGCAGGTGTTCGCCGCCGCCGGCTACGGGGCGCCGCAGGGCTTCGGCAAGCGCCCTGCGCTGGTGATCGTCGACGTCAACTATTTCTTCTGCGGCGACCGGCCGGAGCCTATCCTCGAGTCGATCAAGCGCTGGCGCAATTCGTGCGGGGAGGACGCCTGGCCCGCGATCGGGGTCATCAAGGGGCTCCTGGGCGCGGCCCGCGGCAGAGGCGTGCCGGTGATCTACACCACGGGCAACGCCCGCCCCGACCTGTGGAACCGCGGAAGCTGGCGCTGGAAGAACAGCCGCGCGGGCGAGGACTCGCCGGTGGAGCGCCCGCGCGGCGACTTCCCGGGCAATACGATCGTTCCCGACATCGAGCCCGCTCCGCAGGACATCGTGCTCTACAAGGACAAGCCGAGCGCGTTCTTCGGCACGCCGATGCTGTCCTACCTCGTGCTCCTCAACTGCGACAGCCTGATCGTCACCGGCACTACGACCAGCGGCTGCGTGCGCGCGACGGTGCTCGACGCCTTTTCCAACAACTACCGGGTAACGGTGGTCGAGGACGCCTGCTTCGACCGCTCGCAGGCTTCGCACGCGTTGAGCCTGTGCGACATGCACGCCAAGTACGCCGACGTGCGCCCGGGCGCGGACGCGCTCACCTTCCTGGAAAAATATCCTGCCGGCGAGTTCGAGCTGCCCGCGGGAACGCCGCGGTGATATCGCCCATCCGTCCGGTCAGGCTCGAATGATCGCAGCCATGACCGGTTTCGACGTCGTGATCCGCGGCGGCACGGTCGCGACCGACCGGGAGGTATTCGAGGCCGACGTGGCGGTGAGCGGCGGGCGCATCGCCGCGGTGGGCCCGTCGCTCGCCCGGGGCCGGCGCGAGATCGACGCGCGCGGAAAACTGGTGCTCCCCGGCGGCGTCGACAGCCACACGCACATCGAGCAGGTCTCGTCCGCGGGTATCATGACGGCCGACGACTTCTACAGCGCGACAAGATCGGCGGCATTCGGCGGAACGACGACGGTGATCTGCTTCTGCGCGCAGCACCGCACCGACAGCATTCCGGTGGTGCTCGCCGATTACGCAGCGCGCGCCCGCGCGAAGGCGGTGATCGATTACGGGTTCCACCTGATCATCGCAAATCCCGATGAGGCCACACTGAAGCGCGACCTCCCGGACGCGATCGCGCAGGGCATACGCTCGTTCAAGATCTACATGACCTACGACCGCCTGCACGTCACCGACGAGCAGATACTCGACGTGATGGCGGTCGCGCGCAGGCACGGCGCGCTCGTGATGGTGCATGCCGAGAACCACGGCGTGATTTCATGGCTTTCCGATCGCATGATCGAGCAGGATAACGTCGCGCCGCGCTATCACGGCATCTGCCACACGCGCGGCGCCGAGCACGAGGCGATCCAGCGCGTCGCGATGCTCGCCGAGCTGATCGACGTGCCCATCCTGATCGTCCACGTATCGACCATCGACGGAATCGAGGAGATCCGCCGCGCGCGCGCCCGGGGCGTGAAGATCTACGGTGAGACCTGTCCGCAGTACCTCTTGCTCACCGCGAAGGACCTCGACCGGCCGGGGCTGGAGGGCGCGATGTTCTGCTGCAGCCCGCCGCCGCGCGACGAGGCCGCGCAGCAGGCGTGCTGGCGCGGGCTCGCGGACGGCGCGTTGAACGTGTGCTCGTCCGACCATGCGCCCTATCGCTACGACGAGACCGGTAAGTTGCCGAAGGGCGGGCGGACGACGTTCAAGGAAATGGCGAACGGCGTGCCCGGCATCGAGCTCAGGCTGCCGCTCATGTTTTCGTTCGGCTACGGCGCGGGCCGCCTCTCGCTGCCGGACTTCGTCGCGCTCACCGCCACGCGGCACGCGCAGATCTACGGCTGCTACCCGCAGAAAGGAACGATCGCGGCCGGCTCGGATGCCGACATCGCGATCTGGGACCCGGACCGGCGCGTTCCGGTTACGCCGGGTCTCGTCCACGACAACACGGGCTATACGCCGTACGCGGGCCGCGAGCTGAAGGGGTGGCCCGTCATCGTGCTCTCGCGCGGCGAAGTGATCGTCGAAGGCGGCAGGCTGAGGGCGGAGCGCGGCCGGGGACGCTTCATTCCCCGGGCGCTCTCGCCGGACGCGGTGCCGTCGGGGCTCAAGGTGCCGGAGATGGCGCAGCTCGACGCCTGGGGCACGCCTCTGCAACCATAGCGAGAATCAAAAAACAGAGCTGAGTTCTACTCCAGCTTGATGCCGGCGCTACGGATGACGCGGCCCCAGCGCTGCGAATCCGCGGTCACGAACGCGGCGAGATTCTCGGGCGTGCCCAGGGGAAGCGCTGCGCCCTGCGACACGAACCGGTCGCGCGCGTCGGGCTCGGACAGTGCACGGCGCGCCTCCCGGTTCCACCAATCGATGACGGGACGCGGCGTTCCCGCCGGCGCGAACAGCGCGAACCAGGCGCCGCCCTGCACTTCGGGCATTCCAGCCTCCGCCATCGTCGGCAACTCGGGGGCCACCGCGAGCCGCTCGGCCGTTGCGACCGCGAGCGCGCGCACCTTGCCGGCGCGCATGTTGGGAAGTGCGAATACAGTGATGTCGAACATCATCATGACGTGACCGCCCATCAGGTCCTGGAGGGCCGGCGCGGCGCCCTTGTAGGGCACGTGCACGATGTCGACCTTGGCGGTGAGCTTGAACAGCTCCGCGGCGATATGGCCCGAGCTGCCGACGCCCTGCGAGGCGTAGGTCAGATCGCCCCGCTTTGTCCTGGCGAGCGCGACCAGCTCCTTGACCGATTTCACCGGGAGCGAGGGATGCACCACCAGTACGTTCGGCACCGTTGCCATCAGGATGACGGGAGTGAAATCCTTCACCGGGTCGTACGGCAGCCTGGCGTAGAGGTGCGGAAGTATCGCCTGCGTGTTGTGCAGTCCCGTGAACAGCGTATAGCCGTCGGGCGCGGCTTTCGCGGCCGCCTCGGCGCCGATGATGCCGCCCCCGCCGGTGCGGTTTTCCACGATCACCGGCTGCTTCGTGGCCGGCCCGAGCTTCTGTGCGACCACGCGCGACAGCTGGTCGCCGAGTCCGCCCGGAGCGAGCGGAACGATGATGCGGACCGGCTTCGCGGGGTATTCCTGTGCGTGCGCGCAGACTGCGATCCCGAGCATTGCCGCGAACGATGCAACGAGCAGCCTCATGTTTTCCCCCATACCTCCTGTGCGACCTCGAGCGCCAGGGCGAGCTTGCGCCGCTCATCGTCCACCGTGATCCGGTTGCCGTGGTGCGTGCTGGAGAAGCCGCATTGAGGCGAGAGGCAAAGGTTCTCCAGCGGCACGTACTTCGCCGCCGCCTCGATGCGGCGCTTCAAGTCGTCCTTCTTCTCCAGCTCGGCAACTTTCGAGCTGATCAGGCCGAGCACCACCCTGCGGTCCCTGGGGATGTAGCGCAGGGGCTCGAACCCGCCGGCGCGGTCGGTGTCGTACTCGAGGAAGAAGGCGTCCACGTCGAGCCGCGTGAAAGCGATCTCGGCGACGTAATCGTAGCTGCCGCTCGCGAGCCAGGTGCTCATGAAGTTGCCGCGGCAGGTGTGCACGGCGACCATCATGTCGTCGGGCACGTCGCGGATCGCCGCGTTCACCGCCTCGGCGTACATCTCCGTGTCCTTTATCGGCTCGTCCCCCAGCCTGCGGAAGGTCTCCTGCACCTTCGGGTCGCCCATCATGGCGATCGTCGTGTCGTCGATCTGCAGATAGCGGCAGCCGGCGGCGTACAGGTCGGCGATCTCCTCGCGGTAGGCCCGGGTCAGATCGGCCCAGAATTCCTTCACGTCCGGGTAGATCCTGGAGAGCGCCTGGCGGTCGCCCCGCGCGTGCAGCATCGCCGGCGACGGCATGCAGAATTTCGGCGTGCGCCGCGTGGCGCCTTTGAGGAATCTGAAATGGTCCAGCATGCTGGGCTTCACGCGCCGGATCCTGCTCTTCACCACCATCAACGGCGGCTGCTCGTCGGCGCCCTGGAAGTGCACGCCGAAAGTGGCGCCGGTGACCGTCTCCACGCCCTCGAAGCCGCGCAGGAAATCTATGTGCCACCAGTCGCGGCGGAATTCCCCGTCGGTGATGCTCTCGAGCCCGACCGACTCCTGGAAGGCCACTACCTCCCGGATGCACTTGTCCTCGACCGCGCGCAACCCCTGCTCATCGAGCTCGCCCCGCTTTGCGCGCTCGCGCGCTTCCTTCAGCTCGGGGGGGCGCAGCAGGCTGCCGACGTGGTCGGCGCGAAACGGTGGGCCTTCCTTGCCTCTCGCCATATCGCCTCCTGATCCGGTTTCACGGCTATCCTGCCACGAACGGCGCCGGGCCAAAAGAAAAACCCCGCCGCGGCGGGGTTTCTTCGTTCAAGACGGTTGAAGGGTTTTCAGGTCATCCTTCATCCTTCCGCCTTCATCCTTCAGGTGCCCCGGCCCCACAGCCCGCAGTAGCGCCTGAGGACGAACGGCAGGCCGCCGGCGTACCCGGGCCAGCTGGCGTACTTCGAGAGCTGCATCTCCTTCTCTACCGGCTCCCAGCATTTGCCCTGTTGCGCCTCAACCTTCACCGCGGCCGACGCTTCCTGCATGAGCGTCAGGAGGTTCTGCACGTCCTGCTTGGTGCCGAGGCGGTCGCCGACACCGGGATGACCGGGAATCAGCCGCTCCCAGTCCATTACGTACAGCTTCTGCAGGAAGTCCTCCCACTCGATGGGGTAGGAGTCGATCATGCCGCGCCCGGGAAACTGCCCCGCGGGAACCGTGTCGACCGTGAAGATGATCTTCTCCTTGGGCAGCCGGATGACCGCGGTGGCGTCGGAATGGTTGAGGCCCATGTAGATCATCTCGACCGTGGTGCCGCCGAGCTTGATCGTCTTCGTCTTGTCGAAGGTCTCGTCCGGCAGGACCGTGTGCGGGTCCTTGAGCTGAACGAGGCGCTCCTTCGCGCGCTTGTGCGCGACGAACTTCGCACCGGCGTCCTTGAACGGCTGGCCGCCCGCGATATGGTCGAAGTGGTGATGGCTGTAGAGCACGTACTTGATCGGCTTGTCGCTGACCTTCCTGATCTCTTCGAGATAGGTCTTCACAGCCTCGGGACGCCCATAGCCGATCGGGTCGGTGACGATCACGCCGGCGGGCGTGACTATGAACATCGACAGCGAGTTCTGGTAGCGGAAGGTGTAGACCCCGTCGGTGCCGTCCACCTTGGTGGTCTGGAACACCGGCCGGCCCGGCTGCTGCGCTTGGGCCGTGGCGCCGAATACGGTAGCGGCGAGTGCCGCCAGTGCGATACCGCGTAGCAAGGCTGACATGTGGATCCCCTTTCCCGGTTGAGGTATTGCGGCGAACAGCGCGGCGCCATGGGATATTCCCCGGCGCTTTCTTTTCCTCCCCGGGATTCTACAGGTTATAGCCTTTTTCGTTGTGCATGACGGTGTCCAACCCCTCCGTTTCCTCCTCCGGCTCCACCCGCATGCCCGCGACCGCGTCGCTCACCTTGAGCAGGATCCAGGTGATTATGCCCGACCATGCCCCGACCGCGAGCACCCCGGTCAACTGGACCAGCACCTGGTCGCCCATCGTCACTTTCTCGGGATAGCCGACGCCGCCGAAGGTGGATGCCACAAACACGCCCGTCAGGATCGTGCCGATGATTCCGCCCACCCCGTGCACAGGGAAGACGTCGAGGGAGTCGTCCACCTTGAGCGCCTGCTTCATGTAGCTCGTGGCGAAGAAGCACACGATCCCGGCGGTCGCGCCGATGGCGAGAGCGCCCATGGGGCCCACGAAGCCCGATGCCGGCGTAATGGTGCCCAGCCCGGCGACCATGCCGGTGACGATTCCCAGGACCGAGGGCTTACCGTAGCGCGCCCACTCGCACACCATCCACGCGAAGGCGCCGGTCGCCGCACCAATGTGGGTCACCAGCATCGCCATGCCCGCGGCGCCGTCGGCGGCGAGCGCGCTGCCTGCGTTGAAACCGAACCAGCCCACCCACAGCATGCTCGCGCCGGTCACTGTCATGGTCATGTTGTGCGGCGGCATCGGCGTCTCCGGGAAGCCCCTGCGCCGGCCCAGCACGATTGAGCAGACGAGCGCCGCCATGCCCGCGTTCAGATGGACGACCGTCCCGCCCGCGAAATCCATGATGCCCATCTTCTGCAGCCAGCCGTCGCCCCATACCCAGTGCGCTATCGGGCAATAGACGAAGATGAGCCAGAGCAGGCTGAAGAGCAGCATGCCCGAGAACCTCACGCGTTCGGCGTAGGCCCCGATGACGAGCGCGGGCGTGATGATGGCGAAAGTCAGCTGGTACATCGCGAACACGGTCTCCGGGATGCTGCCCTTGACCGTCTTGACGTCGATGCCGGAGAGGAAGGCCTTGTCGAAGCCGCCGTACCACGCGTTCAACGCGCCGGCGTCACCGAATGCGATGCCGTAGCCGACCACCACCCACGCCAGGGTCACGATGCAGGTGATCGCGAAGCACTGCATGAGCACGGAGAGGACGTTTTTCATGCGGACGAGGCCCGCGTAGAACAGCGCGAGACCGGGAAGCGTCATGAACAGGACCAGCACCGCGGCGGTGAGCATCCACGCGGTATTCGCAGGGTCCAGCTTCAGCGGTTCCGCCGCGGCACCTTGCGCGTGGGCAAGCGATGCGGCAAACAACAGGATGGGTACCAACGAGAAATAGCGGTGCGTTCTTATCATTGACTCCTCCCTTGGATACGCTGCGTACTGGTGCAGCGCTCCGCACCAATCTCAGGCATTTGCACCAATAATGCGCATCGCGACGGGCTTGGTCAAGTCCGGCAGCCTGCCGGACTTGAATTGCGGATTGGCAGGTGATGAATCCCGCCACATCCCGGCTCGTTCAATTGCCGGCGCTGAACTTTCCAAGTTGGAGGAGCATGCCCAGCTCGTCGCGCATGACCCATTCCTCGGCGATCCTGCCGTCCTGCAACCGGAACTGGACGATGGCCCGCCATTCCAGGGCCTGTTCCGCTGCTACTGCCACGTCGCCGGCGCGGCTCGCGAAAACATGGGGCCGCACCCTGGTCCGGTGCAGCACGCGCATGGCCACCATGTCGCCTTCCGCGATCGCGCCGGACAGCTCGGTGGAGAATTCGGTGTAGTCCTGCAGCACCGTGCGCAGCCGCTGCACGGCCGCGTCGATGCCGACGACGTCGAAGCCGGGCCGATGGAGGCACACGTCGCGCGCGAGGAGCTCCGGTATCAAGTCGAAGCGCTTGCGATCGAGGACCTCGTGGAAATAGCGCTCCACGACGGCTTTGTGGCGCGCTTCCTGGGCCTTGGGGATGTAGGGTGCTTGGGCCATATGGAGCTCCGAGCTATGAGCTATGCGCTATGAGCTACAACCGACGGGCTGTGAGCTCACGGCTCACAGCCTTCCTAGTGCATGGCGGCGTTCAGCTTCCCGCGGCCCGCGCTTTCTCCGCCACCCTCGCGCTGAACCGCGCCGCGTCGATGACGAAGCGCTCGTGCGTGCCCTCGGTGATTTTGTCCACGCCGTCGTGCGCGGAGACCGTGAAGTAAAGCTTTTTCCCTTCCACCCGGTCGAGCCGCACATCCACGGTCACCGAGAGGCCCGCCGGCGTGGCGGCGAGATGAGATACGTTGATATGGGTGCCGACGGACTGCTCGCGCGGCCAGTCGAGGTGAGGATTCAACGCCTCGATGCACGCCCATTCCAGCAGGCCCACCATGTAGCCGGTCGCCAGCACCTCGGGCATGACCTGGAATGACCCGGCCTCGGGATAGAGGTGCGGGACCGTCTTCGTCGGCGGCACCTTGAAGGTAAATTGACTGGTGAGACCGGGCTTGAGGGAGTCTTTCATCGCTGGGTGACGACGCCTGACGGCGGTGACGATGCTTGCTCGCGCTCGCTGGTGACGACACTTCGTTGGTGACGACACTTAACGGCTGGCGACGATAGCATTGTTCGTTTCCGCTCGTCTTTGCAGTTCGTCACCGCGGAGCTCGTCACCGCGTCAGCTCGTCACTGCGAAGCTCATCACCGCGACGCTCAGCGCGGATGATGCCGCCTGTCCCCCTGAGCCGGCGGGGCGGCGTTCAATATTTCGTCGACCGTCGTGAGGCCGGCGGCCACCTTCATCGCGCCGCTGATCCGCAACGGCTTCATGCCGTCCTTGTAGGCGCGCTCCTGCAGCGCGGCGAGATCGGTTTCGGGGAGGATGATTTTCCGGAGATCCGGGGTCATCACCATCGTTTCGTAAATGCCGAGCCGTCCCGCGTAGCCGGTCATGCGGCACTCGAGGCAGCCCTTGGCAAGATAGGTCGTGCGCCTGGGCTTGGGCGCCTTCCACGGCGCGGTGAGCAGCTCCCAGGCGGAATCCTCCAGGTCCTGCTGTTCCTTGCAGTGGCGGCAGAGCGTGCGCACCAGCCGCTGCGCCATCACGCCCAGAATGCAGGACTGCATGAGGTACGACGGCACGCCCAGATCGAGCAGCCGTGTGATCGCGGACGGCGCGTCATTGGTATGCAGGGTAGAGAGGACCAGGTGGCCGGTCAGCGCCGCCTGCACCGCCATCTCGGCGGTTTCCAGGTCGCGGATCTCGCCTACCATGATGATGTCGGGATCCTGGCGCATCAGCGTGCGGATGCCGGCGGCGAAATCCACGCCCAGCGCCTGCTGCACCTGCATCTGGTTGAACGCTGGCTCGACCATCTCGATCGGGTCCTCGACGCTGCAGACGTTCACTTCCGGCAACGCGAGCTGCTTCAGCGTGGAATAGAGCGTCGTGGTCTTGCCGGATCCGGTCGGTCCGGTCACGAGGATGATGCCGTGCGGCTCGGCCGCCATGTGCGTCCACTTGCGCTCGTCTTCCTCGGTAAACCCCAGCTCCTTGTAGTCCTTGACCAGGTTCTCCGGGTTGAAGATCCGCATGACCAGCTTCTCGCCGAACGCGGTCGGCATGGTCGACAGCCGCAGCTCGACCTCCTCCGCGTCGGGGGTCACGGTCTTCAGGCGCCCGTCCTGCGGCCGGCGCTTCTCCACCACGTCCATGCGGCCCAGCACCTTGATGCGGCTGGTCATCGCGGCGAGGACCGGCGTCGGGATCTGGTAGACGTGGTGCAGCACGCCGTCGATCCGGAAGCGCACGTTGGAGACGTCGCGCCGCGGCTCGAGATGGATGTCGCTCGCGCGCTGCTCGAAGGCGAAGTTGAACAGCCAGTCGCAGATGTGGACGATGTGCTGGTCGTTGGCGTCGAGCTTCCCGCTTCTCCCGAGCTGCACCAGCTGCTCGAAGTTGGCGATCTCGCTGTAGGCGCCCTTGCCCTTTTCGGTCGCTCCCTTGACCGAGCGCGCGAGATTGAAGAACTCGACGATGTAGCCCTGGATGTCGACCGGATTCGAGATCACCCGCTTGATCTCGAGCCGCAGCACCTGCTTGAGGGATTCCTCCCAGCCGCGTATCCAGGGCTCGGCGGTGGCTATCGTCGCTTCCCGGCTGGTCACGCCGACCGGCAGGATCTTGAAGCGCTCCGCGTACGCGCTCGACATGACCTTGGTCACCGCGGCGAAGTCGATCTTGAACGGATCGATGTGGAGATAGGGCAGGCCGCTTTTTTCTGCGAGCCACTGCGTGAGTATCTCGAGGTTGAGCGCCTTGCGGGGGTTGCGCGGGTCTTTCCACTTCTGGTCGGCGACGATCACCAGCGGGTGGATGTCGTTGCGGGCGCCGCGCCGGTCCCGGGTGAGCTGATCGGCGGCCTCTTTCGAGATCAGGCCATCGGCGGCGAGGTCGGCGAGCACCTTCCCCAGTTCCAGCCTGCGCTCCGCCTGCTCCTCGACAGCTTTGGCCATTGCCATGATAGACGGCAATATAGCCGGAACCACAAATTACATCAACGAGCTACGAGCTGCGGGGCACTACTTCAGCTTCACCGCCAGCGCGTAGCAGAAGTAGCCGCGCCGAAACCACGCACGGTCGTCGTTCAGGCAGACGACGTTCGTGAGCGCATCCGCGCCGGCCTTGACCGCTTCCTCGGACAGCTGCGCCAGCGCGGCGCTCGACTCCGGATGCGCGGGGACGTCGAAGGCTGTCCGCCACGAATCGACCCACAGCCGCCTGATCACGGTGTAGCGATCGGGCGCAAGCTGGGTGGCGTCGAAAGTGCGAAGCGCCTTTTGCAAGGGCTCCTGGGCGACGCTTGCGCAAGGCGCCGCGACGAGCAGAACGCCAAGTGCCGCGTAAATTGCGCCGTGCGATTTCATCAGGGCTCGTAGCCGCTGCGGCGGCGTGCCGTCTCAGCGCAGCGAAGCGTTGATCTTCTCCAGCGCCGCCGGGCCGGGACACAGTTCGCGCTCGGAGAGCTGGTTCAGCGGGGTCTCTACCGTGTTGAGGTGCTCGTGGAGGTCGACGGAGTCGGGATCGACGTACAGCAGCCCGGTTACGACTTCGCCCGCCGCCGCGCGCTCCTGCAGGTAGTTCATCACCCTGATGCGATTGGTCGGGTCGTAGTCCTCGGCGAGCTTGCGCAGGCGCACCACCGTACCGTCGTGCTGCGGCACGTCTATGACCGTGCCCGCCGCGTAGTCGGCGGTGATTTCTGCCCGGCGCTCGATGAAGTCGAGCCGGTTGACCGCCTCGTTGTGCTCGCGCACGTACTCGTAGCTCTTGGTCGATCCGGCGTGGTTGTTGAACGCGACGCACGGCGAGATGACGTCGATGAATGCCGCTCCCCGGTGCTGGATGGCGGCCTTGATGAGCGGCACGAGCTGCTTCTTGTCGCCCGAGAAGCTGCGCGCGACGAGGGTCGCGCCCAGCAGCAGCGCGAGTCCGATCATGTCGAGCGGCTCGTCGCTGTTCGCGATGCCGCGTTTGGACTTCGAGCCCTTGTCCGCGGTCGCCGAGAACTGGCCCTTGGTGAGGCCGTAGACGCCGTTGTTCTCGACGATGTACACCATGTTCACGCCGCGCCGGATCGAGTGCGCGAACTGGCCGAGCCCGATGGAGGCGGAATCTCCATCGCCCGACACGCCCATGTAGAGCAGGCTGCGGTTCGCGAGGTTGGCGCCGGTCAGCACCGAGGGCATGCGCCCGTGCACACTGTTGAAGCCGTGCGAATTGCCGAGGAAATAGTCGGGAGTCTTGGACGAGCAGCCGATGCCGGACAGCTTGGCGACACGGTGCGGCTCGATGTCGAGCTCCCAGCACGCCTGTATGATCGCCGCGCTGATCGAGTCGTGCCCGCAGCCGGCGCACAGCGTGGAAATCTTGCCCTCGTAGTCGCGGCGCGTATAGCCCGCCTGGTTCTTGGCGAGCGTCGGGTGGTGGAGCCTGGGTTTTGCGAGATATGTCATGGCAGGTGTCGCTCTCTACGCCAGATTGCTGATTCCGGAATCCTGCGCCCCGACCGCCGCGCGCGCGCCGCCCTTCAGCGGCACGACAGTGCGGGCCGCGGCGTGCTGCGAGATCTGGTCCACGATGAAGCGCGCCGTGACCGGCGTGCCGTCGTAGTGCAGAACGGAGATGAGGCGCGTCGGGTTCACCTTTGCCTCGTTGACGAGCAGCGTCTTCAGCTGTGCGTCGCGGTTCTGCTCGACCACGAACACCCAGGGATGCGAGGCGACGAAGTCGGCGATCTCCTCCTGGAACGGGAAGCCCCGGACCCGCAGCGCGTTGACGTGTATGCCACGCCCGGCGAGCACGTCGAGCGCTTCCTGCATCGAGGGGCTGGTCGAGCCGTAGAAGATCGCGCCGAAGCGCGCGGGCTTCTCCGCGGGGTAGAGGAGCGGCCTCGGCACCAGCGACTTTGCCGTGTCGAACTTGCGCTGGAGCCGCTGCATGTTGTCCATGTAGTCGGGTCCGGCTTCCGAGTAGCGGGCGTAGCGGTCCTTGGTGGTGCCGCGCGTGAAATAGCCGCCGCGCGTGGGATGGGTGCCGGGATAGGTGCGGTAGGGGACCCCGTCGCCGTCGACGTCGAGGTAGCGCCCGAAATCGCGGCCCGATTCCAGGTCGTCGTAGTCCATGACCTTGCCGCGGTCGTAGAGCTTTTTGTCGTCCCACTGGAACGGCTCGCACAGGCGCTGGTTCATGCCGATGTCCAGGTCGGTCAGCACGAACACGGGAGTCTGCAGCCGCTCAGCGAGGTCGAACGCCTGCGCGGTAAGGCTGAAGCACTCGGCCGGATCCTCGGGAAACAGCAGCACGTGCTTGGTGTCGCCGTGGGAGGCGTAGGCGCAGGAGAGCAGATCCGATTGCTGGGTGCGCGTGGGCATGCCGGTTGACGGTCCGCCGCGCTGCACGTCGATCAGCACGACGGGTATCTCGGCGAAGTAGGCGAGGCCGATGAATTCGCCCATGAGCGAAATGCCGGGGCCGGACGTCGTCGTGAATGAGCGCGCGCCGTTCCAGCCGGCGCCGATCGCGATGCCGACCGATGCCAGCTCGTCCTCGCCCTGGATGATGGCGTGGCGCGCTTGCTTCGTCTCCGGATCCATCCGGTATTTCCGGCAGTAGCCGATGAAGGCTTCCGCGAGCGAGGAGGAAGGGGTGATGGGGTACCACGCGCACACCGTCGCGCCGCCGTACACGGCGCCCAGCGCCGCCGCGCTGTTGCCGTCCACGAAGATCTGGTTGCCGACGCCGTTTGCGCGCTTCACGCGCAGCCCGAGCGGGCAGGAAAGGTGCTCGTAGGCGTAGTCGCGTCCCAGCTTGAGCGCTTTCACGTTCGATTGCAGCAGAGCTTCCTTGCCGCGGTATTGCTCGGCGAAGAGCTTTTCGATCTCCGCCGGGTCCATCTCGAGCAGCGCGGAGAGCGCGCCGACGTAGATGATGTTCTTGAAGAGCTGGCGCTGCCGCGGGTCGCTGTAGGTGGCGTTGCAGACCTCGGTCAACGGCATGCCGATCACGTTCACGTCCTCGCGGAACTTCGACCTCGGCATCGGCTTGGAGCTGTCGTAGAAGACGTAACCTCCCGCCTCGATCTCCTTCAGGTCGTTGTCCCACGTCTGCGGGTTCATCGCGACCATGAGGTCCACACCGCCGCGCCGGCCGCGGTAGCCGGCCTCGTTCACCCGCACCTCGTACCACGTCGGCAGGCCCTGGATGTTCGAGGGGAAGATGTTGCGCGGGCTGACCGGCACGCCCATGCGCAGGATGGCGCGCGCGAAGAGCTCGTTGGCGGACGCTGAGCCCGAGCCGTTGACGTTGGCGAACTTGACGACGAAATCGTTTACAGCTTCGATCTTATTACTCACGAATTCCTCACTTGGGTCACCGTCGTCAACTCAATCCAACGGCTTTCGGTTGGCGGATCGAAGCTGTGCGCCGATTCGCCCGGTCGCATCCCCGGAAACCGGGGCCCCTGCTCCTGGGCTCACGTCGCTACCCCTCTCTTGCTCATGCGGCTTTCCTTTTCGGGCTGCGGCACGCCGGACCGGCCTGGGTCATGTCGAGCAGGAATTTCTGCATGTCCCACGCGCCGGTCGGGCAGCGCTCGGCGCACAGGCCGCAGTGCAGGCACACGTCCTCGTCCTTGGCCATGACGCGGCCGGTCCGCAGCGGGTCCGAGACGTACAAATCCTGTGACAGGTTGGATGCCGGGGCGTTCAGCAGCGTGCGCAGCTCCGGCTCCTCCGCGTTCGGCGTGAAAGTGATGCAGTCCATCGGGCAGATGTCCACGCACGCGTCGCACTCGATGCAGAGCTTGGTGGCGAACACGGTCTGCACGTCGCAGTTCAGGCACCGCTGCGCCTCGGAGAACCCGGTCTTGGGATCGAATCCCAGCTCGACCTCGACCTTGATGTCCTTCAGCGTCACCTTCTTGTCGCGCCAGGGAACCTTGTAGCGCTGGGCGATGGAGATATCGTTGTCGTAGCTCCACTCGTGGATGCCCATCTTCTGGCTCGAGAGCACGACCGATGGCACGGGCCGCTCGCCGACATCCTCGCCGTGGCACAGCTTGTCGATGGAGATCGCGGCGTCGTGGCCGTGGGCGACCGCCCAGATGATGTTCTTGGGCCCGAACGCGGCGTCGCCGCCGAAGAACACGTTGGGCAGGGAGGATTGCATGGTGATCTTGTCGACGACCGGCATGCCCCATTTGTCGAATTCGATGCCGGCGTCGCGCTCTATCCACGGAAAGGAGTTTTCCTGGCCGACCGCGACCAGGACGTCGTCGCATTCGAAATGCTGGTCCGGCTCGCCGGTGGGCACCAGGTCGCGGCGGCCTTTCGCGTCATACACGGCCTTCACTTTCTCGAAAGTGATGCCGGTGAGCTTGCCATTGTCGTGCGTGAACGCCTTGGGGACGAGGAAGTTGAGGATCGGGATATCCTCGTGCGTCGCGTCTTCTTTCTCCCAGGGCGAGGCTTTCATTTCCTCGTAGCCCGAGCGCACGATGACCTTGACGTCCGTCCCTCCGAGCCGCCGCGAGGTCCGGCAGCAGTCCATCGCGGTATTGCCGCCGCCCAGGACGATCACGCGCTGGCCGATCTTGTCGACGTGTCCGAACGAGACCGAGGACAACCAGTCGATGCCGATATGAATGTTGGCTGCCGCTTCCGTGCGGCCGGGCACGTCGAGATCGCGCCCGCGCGGCGCGCCGCTGCCGACGAAGATGGCGTCGTAGCCTTCGCCGAGAATCTTCTTCATGCTCTCGATCTTCACGCCGCCGCGGAACTCCACATCCAGGCCCAGGATGTAGCCGACCTCCTCGTCGATCACCTCCAGCGGCAGGCGAAAGCGCGGGATCTGCGACCAGATCATGCCGCCTGCGCGCGGGTCCTGGTCGAAGATCGTGACGGAATAACCCAGCGGGGCGAGATCGCGCGCGACGGTGAGCGAGGCGGGGCCGGCGCCGATGCAGGCGATGCGCTTGCCGTTCTTCTGCTTCGGCACCTTCGGCAGGCGCTCGCGTATGTCGTCCTTGTTGTCGGCGGCGACGCGCTTCAGGCGGCAGATCGCGACGGGTTCCGGTTTCTCGGCGTTGCGCTCCTCCACGCGCCCGCGCCGGCAGGCGGGTTCGCACGGACGATCGCACGTGCGCCCGAGGATGCCGGGGAACACGTTCGAATTCCAGTTGACCATGTACGCGTCGCTGTAGCGGCCCGCTGCGATCAGGCGGATGTACTCGGGAACGGGGGTATGGGCGGGACACGCCCACTGACAATCTACAACTTTGTGAAAATAGTCCGGCGCACCGATATTCGTGGGTTTCAATCCTGCTCCTTTGGCGGTACTGCTTTTTTCGTTTAACGGTTCTGCTCCCATTCCGGATGACAGCGCCGTGCCGCAAGCCTCGTACATGATAATGCTAAGTAACCGTTTTGAAAAGAGTTTCCTCGTTCGTGCGGCACTGCACTATCGCCGTTAGGCCGGTGCAGTAGCTGCCCGGTCGGACCGGCACCATTCCGCGCGCGGGCAAAGTTCACACGCCGCACCGCGACTGGAATCCCGCCAGCGATATTGTGGTTCAGTTTGCCGGCGCCGCGACGTAAACTCTACGATGCACGCGCCGCAATCGAAGCCCCACCATGTGCGCAACAGGGGTTTACGCAACAGTTGAGGGAAACTCGGTCGCTCCCGCGCCGGCAGCCGCCGAATGTTTGCGGCAGCGTGTCGGATCGGATAAAATCTTGCACAAACAGGTACTAACGAAAGTTAGTTAATGCTGGATCAGGAGGTGCGGCATGGGCGGAAGGCAGTTGGGCATGTGGGTTCTGGTCGCGGTAATCGGGCTGGCTTTAGGTGGATGCACTGGGGCGAACTTTCCTCCGGCGCCCGGCGTAATCGAGTCCTTCGAGCCGCAATACCTCATCGGCCCCGGCGACAGCGTAAACATCCAGGTCTGGCGCAATCCTGAACTCTCCATGATCGTTCTGGTGCGGCCGGACGGAAAAATTACGACACCGCTGGTGGAGGATTTGCCGGCATCCGGCAGGACACCGACCCAGCTTGCCCGGGAAATTGAGAAGTCTCTTTCCAAGTACGTACAGAGCCCGGTCGTTACTGTCATCGTCGCCGGGGGTGTCGGGCCTTACAGCGAGCAGATTCGCGTGCTGGGGGAGGCGGCGAAACCGCAGGCAATGCCGTACCGCGAGAACATGTCGTTGCTCGACGTGATGATCCAAGTCGGCGGCATCACCGATTTCGCGGCGGGAAACAGGGCAAGCATATTGCGAACCGTCGGCGGCAAGAAGGAGCAGTTGGGCGTGCGGCTGCAGGATCTGCTGAGGGGAGGCGATCTTACGGCCAACGTGGCAATGCGACCCGGGGATGTGCTGATCATCCCGCAGGGCTTCTTTTAGTGCCCCATTTTCTTCTCTATCTGGCGAAAACTCGATACTTCCGACGACATTTCGATTGGCCCATCGGTGACTGCGCTGCGTAGCGGGAGCCCGGGAGGCTGGCGGCAGGAACTGCTTCCGGGTGCTGCTGTCTTTAGGGCGGGCCTGCAGCCGGTATGGAAATTGCTCTGTGTGCCCCCTCAAGTTGTGGAGTTGACACTGTAGGAACCGACAAATGCACGAGATCGTCGACCAGATTCTGGGATATATCCGAGCCGCATGGCGGTATCGTTGGTACGCCGTGGGTGTGGCCTGGGCTATAGCTGTCGGCGGGTGGGTGTTCGTGTACACCATGCCCGACCGTTACGAGGCGACGGCCCGGGTGTACGTGGATACGCAATCGGTGCTGCGCCCCTTGCTTGCCGGACTCACGGTCCAGCCCAACATCGAGCAGATGGTCACGATGATGAGCCGGACGCTGATCAGCCGCCCGAACCTGGAGAAAGTCATCCGGATGGCCGACCTGGACATCAAGTTGAAGACCACCGAGGATCGGGAAGCGCTGATTGCGCGGCTCGGGAGGGATCTCCAGATCAGGAATGCCGGCCGCGAGAATCTCTATACCATTGCCTTTGCCGAGAACAATCCGCAGGAAGCGAAGCGCGTCGTACAGTCGCTTCTCACGATCTTCGTGGAGGGCAGCCTGGGCGACAAGCGCAAGGATTCCGACTCGGCGCGCCGCTTTCTCGACGAGCAGTTGAAGGCGTATAGCGACAAGCTCATCGCAGCGGAGACCGCCTTTACCGAGTTCAAGCGCAAGAACGTGGGGTTGATGGCAGGACGGGGCGGGGGCGGCCCGGATTACTACGGGCGGCTCGGCGAGGCGCAGTCCGCGGTGAATCAGGCGGAACTGGAGTTGAAGGAAGCGGAGAATGCCCGGGACGCGCTGAAGAAGCAGCTGTCCGGCGACGAGGCGCTGCCCTCGCTTCTCGACGACAAGAAGGGTGGATCCGCGCAAGGATCCGCGCAAGGATCCGCGCAAGAGCCGTCGAACCCGGAGATCGATGCCCGCATCACCGCGCTGGAGCAGAAAATGGATGCCCTGCGCCTCAGCTACACCGACCGGCACCCGGACATCGTGGGGATCCAGCGCATCATCGTCCAGTTGAAGGAGCAGAAGAAGGCGGAGGCCAAAACGCAGAAGGCGCTGCCGCCCGCGATGCAGGCGCAGAACGCCAATCCTTTTCAGCAGCAGCTGAGTCTCTCCCTCGCGTCAGCCGAGGCGAACGTGGCGTCCATGAAGGCAAGGGTCGCCGAGTACAAACGGCGCCTGGAGGGGTTGAAAGCGGCAGTCAATGCGCAGCCCCAGGTCGAAGCTGAATATGTCCAGCTCACCCGCGACTACGAGGTGACGAAGGCCAACTACGAGCGGCTGCTCACCCGTCGCGAACAGGCCCAGATGTCCGGGGAAATGGAATCGAACGCGAGCGTGATGGACTTTCGCGTGATCGATCCGCCCACGGTGCCGTCGACCCCGAATGCGCCGAACCGGCAGCTCCTGATTACGATGGTCATGCTGCTCGCGCTGGGGGCCGGCATAGGCGTCGCGTTCGTGCTGAGTCAGATCAGGCCGACTTTCAGCGACGAGAAGAGACTGCGGGAGCTCTCCGGCCTGCCGGTATTCGGAACGGTGGCCATGGCCTGGACGGATGTGCAGCGAGGCAAGCGCAGAAAAGGATTGATCGCGTTTCTGCTGTCCTTCGTGAGCCTGTTGTCGGCTTATGGCACGGTCCTGGCGGCGCTGTCGCTGCGCTGACGAAGACCGCGGACCGGCAATGAAAGAGACTATGGCAAACGGAACAGCGTATCAAGAGGTGCCCCAGTGAGCCTTATCGAAAGAGCGGTGGACCTGCTCGGCCCGGCTGCCAGCCAGCCGCAGCGCACGCGTCCCGCGGTGCCGCCGGCGCCTTTTACCGTGAACGAGGGGCCCGCCTTGCAGGAGGATCTGATCGAAAGGCTCGCCGCCCGCGGCACTGGGTTCCAGTCGCCTCCTGCGGAGAACGGCTCGTCGTCGGCGGTTGCGCCCGTGCTGTCCGGCGGCGAAAGGCCCGGTGATGAAGGAATAGCGCCTGCGCCCGCGGCGCGTGCCACCGGAAACAACATCACGATAGACTTCGCCCGGCTGCAACGCCAGAGCATTATTACGCCGGGCAGCGGCCGGACTCCGATGGGGGAAAGCTTCAGGCGCGTCAAGCGGCACTTGCTCGCGAATATCGCGAACGCGGAGCCCGGGGCGCCCGCCAATCTCGTCATGGTGACGAGCCCGCTTGCGAACGAGGGAAAGACGTTCTGCGCTATCAATCTCGCGATCAGCATGGCCATGGAGATGGAACGCACGGTGCTTCTGGTGGACGCGGACGTCGCCAAGCCGTCCGTGCCCTCGGTGCTGGGCCTCAAGATCGACAAGGGATTGATGGACGTCCTGTTTCAGGAGGGCGCCAATCTCTCCGACGTGTTGTGCAGGACCAACATCGACAAGCTGACGCTCCTCCCGGCGGGGAAAGGCCGTCACCAGGCTACAGAGATTCTGGCGAGCGACGCGATGGGCGCGCTGCTCACGGAGATGTCCGAACGCTACAGCGACCGCATCATCGTTTTCGATTCCCCGCCGCTGCTCGCCGCCAGCGAGGCGAGTGTACTCGCGACCCGCATGGGGCAGATAGTCATGGTCGTGGAAGCAGGAAAGACCACCGAAGCCGCGCTCAAGGAATCGCTCACCCGCATCGAATCGTGCCGCAACGTCGGCCTGCTGCTCAACAAGATCGAAGGCGCCGGCCTGGGACTTGGCGGCTACGGCTACGGCTACGGCTACGGATATGGCTCGTAGCGGAGCCCGCCGCCGACCCGGGTTGGGCGCCTGCGGTAGATGCGCGCGGCGGTTGATCCGCTTCCTGCCGTCTGCATCCGTTCTGCCGTCGCTCCTCGTGGGCCCGGTGGCTTGCGCCGCGGAGTTCGAGCTGCGCCCGACGCTGACGGTCGGACAGTACTACACGGACAACGTGAGCCTGGCGCCGCGCGGGCTGGAGCAGAGCGACTGGGTGACGATGGTGACCCCGGGCCTGATCTTCAACTACAACGGCGCCAAGCTGAAGTTCTTCGCCGCCCTCTCGGCGGACGTCATATACCGGGGCAACGACAGCTCCGTGGAAGTGGAGCCGCGCTACACCGGCGGCACTGTCGGCAGCATGGAAATCGTGGATAGGCTGCTCTATCTGGACACCGATTCCACGGTCTCGCAGCAGGGTACCTCGGCCTTCGGACGGCAGGCGCTCAATAACGTCAACACCACGGACGACCGCGCGACCGTCCTGACGACACGCGTCAGCCCGTACCTGCGCTACTTCTTCGGGACTGATGCCTCGGCCGAGGTCCGCTATTCCTACACGATCGTGCAAGGCGATGCAGCGACCGGCGGGAGCGCCGGGGGCTCCGCCGCCGCCTCGCGAGGCGCCAACAGCGGCGGAAACCGGGTCGACGTGCACCTCGCGAGCGGACCGGCCTATAAGCGCACGACGTGGACCACCCACTACTACTATGATCGGGTGAACTACGATCTTGCCCGCGATACGACCGCCCAATCCATAACTGGGGGGCTGCGCCACCTCATCACTCCGTTCGTCGGGCTCCTCGCGAACGTGGGATACGAGGACAATAATTACATTTCCACCACCACCACGCCCACGGGCGCATTCTGGAGCGCGGGCTTCGACTGGAACCCGTCCCCCCGCACACAGCTCGCGGCCACTACCGGCAGGCGCTACTACGGTCCGTCGCACTCGTTCCTGTTTTCACATCGCACGCGCCTGACGGTATGGAACGTGCGCTATTCGGAGTCGATTTCGAGCTACCGCCAGCAGCTCCTGGCGCCGGTCGGGAACAGCACCGCAGACTATCTCAATACCCTGAACCTCACGCGCATTCCCGACCCGGTCGCCCGGCAGCAGGCGGTCAACGATTTCATCCAGACATCGGGGCTCCCGCCGACTCTCTTCGCGCCCGTCACGTTTTTCACCAACCAGTTCTATCTCGACAAGACATGGAGCGCCTCGGTCGGCCTCCAGGGGCCGCGCCATACCTTCTTCGTCAACTTCTTCGAGACGTCGCGCGAGTCGCAGGCCGCCGGATTGCCTGACCCCGGGGGGGATTTCTCGTCGGCCTCCACCGTCAAGCAGACGGGTGGCGGCGTCGTGTGGACCTGGCGCCTCACCGCGGTCGACTCCTCCACGATGAGCGCGGGCTACAACCGCAGCGAGACGCCGGGACCCGTCTCCCGCGAGGAAATCCTAAAATATCTTCGGGTCACGTACGTGCATCAGTTCAGTCCCAAGATGTCGGGCTCGATCAACATGCACCGGCTGGACAACGATTCCACTAGCGCCGGGGGTAGCTACCTGGAAAACCAGATCTCGGCACAACTCCAGATGAGGTTCTGACCGGGCATGTACGAAGATTTCTACAAGTTCCGCGCCAAGCCGTTTCAGTTGAGCCCCGATCCGAGGTTCTTCTATTCGAGCAAGGGGCACCGCCGCGCGATGGCGTACCTCGTCTACGGCGTGCACCAGGGCGAAGGGTTCATGGTCATCACCGGGGAAGTCGGCGCGGGCAAGACCATGCTCGTGCGCACGCTCGCCCGCCAGCTCGAGTCGCAGAACGTCATCATGGCGCAGGTCGTCAGCACGCAGCTCGAGGCGGACGATCTCGTGCGCATGGTGGCGGCGAGCTTCGGCCTGCCGACCGAGACGAGCAAGGCCTCGCTACTCACCCGGCTCGAGCAGTTCCTGCTCGCCACCCACCGGCAGGGCAAGCGCGCGCTCCTGATGGTGGACGAAGCGCAGAACCTGCCGCCGACCTCGGTCGAGGAGTTGCGCATGCTTTCGAATTTCAGCGCGGGGGAAAAGCCGCTGCTGCAGAGCTTCATGCTGGGACAGCCGGAGTTCCGCCGGATCCTCCAGAGCCCCCACATGGAGCAGCTGCGCCAGCGCGTCATCGCCTCCTGCCACCTGGGACCCATGGACGCGGCGGAGACCGAGGCCTACGTCACGCACCGACTGCAGACCGTGGGATGGAAGGGTGATCCGTCTTTCAGCGAGGATGCCTTCGCCGCCATTTACCAGCACACGGGCGGCATACCCCGGAGGATCAACCTCCTGTGCGACCGCCTCCTGCTGATGGGCTTCATGGACGAGAAGCACGCGCTCACCGGCAGCGAGGTGGGCGAGGTGATCAGCGAGCTGAACCAGGAGTTCACCCCCATGTCGGTGCGAGCCGACTGAAGGAAATCCTCCGGGGCCCGGCTCCGGTCGATTCTCGATGGACAGACCCGGAAGCCGGTCGGCTTCCAGGACCAACTTACAGGAATTGCAGACAGATGCCATCACTGGTCGCGGGCGCTCCGATACTTTGCGTCGTCGGCGCGCGCCCGAATTTCATGAAGATCGCCCCGGTCATGCGGGCGATGCGGGCGGCGAACCCGCCCGTGCCCGTACGGCTTCTCCATACGGGGCAGCACTATGACCCGGAGATGAACGCCCAGTATTTCCAGGCGCTGGGCATCCCGGATCCCGACGTCAACCTGGAAGTCGGTTCGGGCACGCACGCAACCCAGACCGCGGAGATCATGCGCAGGTTCGAGCCGGTGCTCGATCAGGAGCGGCCGGCCGCGGTTCTCGTGGTAGGAGATGTGAATTCCACGCTGGCGTGCGCGCTGGTGGCGGTAAAGAAGGGCATTCCCGTGATCCACGTCGAGGCCGGGCTGCGCAGCTACGATCGCGCTATGCCGGAAGAGATCAATCGCGTTCTGACCGACCAGATCTCGGACCTGATGTTCATCACCGAGAAGAATGCGCGGGCGAACCTCGTGCGCGAGGGCATATCGGAAGCCGGCATTCATTTCGTCGGTAACGTCATGATCGATACGCTCAAGCAGAACCTGAAGCAGGCGGTGCCCGCGCGTCAAACGATGAAGCGGCACGGGGCCTCCGACGACTGGGCGAAAGACGGCTATGCTGCGCTGACGCTGCATCGTCCTTCCAACGTGGACGACCCGGTCAAGCTGCGCGCCATCTTGGGCGGGGTCGGTGAGGTGAGCCGCCGCATCCCCGTCGTGTTTCCCGTGCATCCCCGCACGCGCGCCCGGATCGAGCAGCACGGCCTGGGCGCCGTGCTGACGGACGGGGCCGTTCTCACGCTGCCGCCGGTGGGCTACCTCGAGATGCTCGGACTCATGCACTCCGCGCGCCTCGTGCTGACCGATTCCGGCGGAATACAGGAAGAGACGACGGCGCTCGGCGTGCCGTGTGTGACGCTGCGCGAGAGCACCGAGCGTCCGATCACCGCGGAGGAGGGCACCAATACCGTGGTGGGCCAGGACCCGGTCCGCATCCTGGCGACCGTCGACGATATCCTCGCCACCGGGGGAAAGACCGGGCGTATTCCCGAGCTGTGGGACGGCCAGGCGTCGCAGCGAATCGCGGCGGTGCTGCGGCAGTGGCTCGACGGCGGCTGCGCGCGTCTGGTGGCATGAGGAACACGGCCATGCGCAACGCTTTCACCATAGACGTGGAGGACTACTTCCACGTGTATGCGTTCGCGTCGCATATTCCCCGCGATTCGTGGGACCGGCTGCCGTGCCGCGTCGAGCGCAACGTGGAAACGATACTCGACATGCTCGACGAGCACGAGGCGCATGCGACCTTCTTCATGCTGGGCTGGGTGGGCGAGCGCTACCCGGGTCTCGCGCGCCGTATCGTCGAGCGCGGCCACGAGCTGGCAAGCCACGGTTACGGCCATCAGCTCGTCAGCACGCTCACTCGCCGGGAGTTCTCGGAGGATATTTCGCGCGCCAAGCGGCTGCTCGAGGACGTGGCGGGCGTTCCCGTGCAGGGTTACCGGGCGCCGAGCTTTTCCATAGGCAAGGACAATCTGTGGGCCCTGGAATGCCTGACGGAGGCCGGCTACCGCTACAGCTCGAGCATCTATCCGTTCCAGAGCGACCATTACGGCATGCCGGACGCGCCGCGCTTCGCGCACTATCCCGCGGCCGGCCGCGGGCTCCTGGAGCTGCCGCCGACGACGGTGCGGCTCTTCAATTGCAACCTGCCGGCGGCCGGCGGCGGCTATTTCAGGCTGCTGCCCTACAGGCTCTCGCGCTGGTGCCTGAATCGCGTGAACACCGTGGACGGCAAGCCCTGCATTTTTTATTTTCATCCATGGGAGATCGATCCCGGACAGCCGCGTCAGCGCGGCGCCAGCGTGAGAAGCCGCTTCCGGCACTACGTCAACCTGTCCGCGATGGAGCATCGCCTCCGCGCGCTCCTGAAGGATTTCAAGTGGGGGCGCATGGACCGGCTGTTCCTGGAGGGAGACCGTGAACCAGCCCGTGCTTGAAAGCGACGCGGTGGGGGTGCGCCCCGACGCGGAGCT
>DASRJL010000038.1:0-5381 GCA_035649495.1 Burkholderiales bacterium
GTCGGGCCCGCAGCCGAAGCACCCATTTCCCTTAAGCAGTTCCTCATTCAGCGCGAGCGTCATATCTCAGTTTACCGTCAGAGTTCGCAGGGAAACAGGCGAATCCCGGAAAGTAGCCACGGCAATGGCTCGCAATCACCAGAGCAGCGGTATCCTGGCGCCCGCGGGAACAACCAGAGTCTGCGATCCATCACACGTCCTGATTCAACGCATCAAGTGTTGTTTATTTCGGAGTCGAGCTTCTACGCGTCTCCGGAAATCGCTGGCGATCCCTCGTGCCGTCACTATCCGATACCCTAACTTGATGGCACTGATGTGGTGCGAGACCGAAGATGGAGAATGTTCCGGAGCTCGCGGATGCCTCGTGCGGTCATTAACAAAGTCCAAGAGGTACCCTCATAGACCCAATTGAACAATTTTCGCGTGAACTCGACTGCCATCGATTCTAAGTTCACCTACTGAAATTGGTAGCTTGAACCGCCGCGGGCCCGCGCTGCCGGGATTGACGTAGAGTACGCCCTCGCGCGTCTCGACCACCGGCTTGTGCGAGTGGCCGCACACGACCACGCGAAATCCCGCCGCGGCAGGATCGATATCCAGCTCCGACGGGTCGTGCCGGACGTAGACCAGGAGAGGGCCGAATTCGACTACTTCGAACTTCGGTAGCGACCTTGCCCAGTCGCCCCTGTCGTTGTTGCCGCGGACGGCGGTGAGGGGAGCGATCTCCCGCAACCTGTCGAGAATCGCGGGTGTCACAATGTCGCCGGCGTGAATGATGTGTGTACACCCCGCGAGCGCCTCCAACGCTTGCTCGCGGATCAATCCATGCGTGTCGGAGATGAGCCCGACACGAATCGCTGTGCTCATATCGACAAGGTCTAATTCAATTTAGCCACGGAAACACACGGAAACTCACGGACGTATATTTGGAATGTCTGCAGTGACGGCCCTATTCTTCCGCAATTCCATTCTTGGCCTTCTTGGCGGTCTCGCCGTCTTGGCGGTTCAGATTGGACGTCCTGCACGAACAACGATTTTGTCAGTGTGCTTGCGTGTGATTCCGTGGCCAATAGTTTTCAGTCGAGCTTCCGCGCCGCCGGCCCCTCGACCGGTATCTGCATCAGGTCTTCGCCGAAGAAGAGATTTCCCTTGTAGATCTCCGACATATCCCTGATCAGCCGCTCCTTCACTCCCGGAACGTCCATCTGCTCGGTGATGTGGCTTGCGACGAGGTTCTTCGCGTTGGCGTCCTCACCCAGCCGCGCCAGCTCGAGGTGCCCCATGTTGCGCTTGTTGAACTCGGGGTTCAACGCCGTGCCGCTGATGAAGTGGCACATGTGTACCAGCACGTCGCAGTCCTGCGCGAGCTGCTGCATCGCCTTGCACGGCCCGGCATCCCCCGAGTAGGCGAAGCTCGCGCCCTCGGCTTCGAGCCGGTAACCATAGCATTCCAGAACCGGCTGCGCGTGCAACACCGCGCGCGCCTGGACGGTGAAGCTGCCACAATCGACTGTCTCGCCGCTCTCGATCTCACGGACCACGGGCCGCGGCTTCGCGCGCGGCAGCTTGCCGCCCCGCGCTACGAACACCGCCTGGCTCATCGGGAGCCCCGTCCGCGCTTCCAGGTCCGGGCCGAAGATACCGTTTTCTCCGACGACGAGATCCGTCAATCGCGCGGTGTGTGCGGGCCCGTAGACGTTCAGGTCGGGAATTCTGCCTGCGCCCTGGTCCCAGCGCGTCATCAGGAGCCGGATGTAATCGAGGCAGTGATCGTAGTGGAGGTGGGTGAAGAAAACGTCAGTGATCTCCACCGGCTTCACGCCAGCCTCCAGCATGCGGTGATAGGCGCCCGGCCCGAAGTCGAAGAGAATCTTCCGGTTGCCGGTCTCGACAAGGTAGCCCGAGCTCATGCGCTTCAGCGAGGGCGTGGGTGTTCCCGTGCCGAGGAGTCGTATTCGCATTTCAGGTCAGGAAAACCTCAAATTGATTTGGACGTTCGTCTGCGTTCATCTGCCGTCGGGTTGACGTGTTACAGCTTCGGGCGGGTGGCGAGCGCAGCCCTGAGCGTCGCGAGCGCGGCCTCGCGCTCGGCGCCCGCGAGCGTGAGACGCGGCGCGCGCACGCGCTCGGTCCCCATGTTAACTTCCTGCTGGACCAGCTTGATGAGCTGCACGAACTTGACCGTCGTGTCCATGCGCAGGAGGGGGAGGAACCAGCGGTAGAGCGCCTCCGCCTGCCCCGTCTCGCCCCGCATGGCGTGGCGATAGAGCGCGACGCATTCCCGGGGAAGTGCGTTGGTAAGGCCGCCTATCCAGCCCACCGCTCCGGCGCGCACGCCCTCGACGACCACGTCGTCGAGACCTACGAACAGCGCCAGGCGATCGCCGCAGAGCGCCTTCAACGCGGTCACGCGCCGCACGTCGCCGCTCGACTCCTTCACCGCGTGCAGGTTCGAGTGCTCCGCGGCAAGCTCCGCGATCTGCTCCGGCAGAAAGTCGGTCTTGTACGCGGGCGGATTGTTGTAAAGCATGCAGGTGAGTCCCGTTGCGCGCAGGACCGCCTGCACGTGCGCCTTCATTTCACGCCAGTCGCTGGCGTAGACGTAGGGCGGCAGCACCATCACGCCCGCGCAGCCCGCTTCCTCCGCGGCGCGTGCGAGCGCGACGCCTTCCGCCGTGCTGAGCGACGCGATGCCGGCGACGACCGGGTTCCTGCCGAGCGCCTTCACCAGCGTCCTGAGGACCGCAACCTTTTCATCGAAGGAAAGCGTCGCGCTTTCACCGAGCGACCCCGGAGCAACGATGCCGTCGCAGCCGTTCGTGATCTGCCATTGCGCGTGCTTCGCCAAGAAGGCGTGGTCCACGCTGTAATCCGAATTGAAGGCAGTCGTGATCGCCGAGATGACGCCTGTCCACTTCATGCCGAATCTCTCCGACTGGAAATTTCATTCTAGCATCGCACCGTCGCGGCCCAGCGCAGCGGGCGGCGTGGGACTCAGGATGTAGAATGACGGACCATGCGAACTGCGATCAAGTTGCTCGTCTCGGCAGTATCGGCCGCCGGCGTCATCCCGAGTCCGTCCCTTGCCCAGGAGTGGGCGCCGACGGGCGTCGTTCGTCTGATCTCGAACCAGGCGGCGGGAGGAACCACCGACATCATGTGCCGGCTGCTGGCCAAGCACCTCTCCGAAGCGCTCAAGCAATCGGTCGTCGTCGAGAACCGGACGGGCGCAGGGGGCATGATCGGCACCCAGGCGCTGGCAACTGCCCGGCCCGACGGTCATACCATCGGGACGATCAACAGCGCGCTTGCAGCCAACGCGACGCTCATGAAGAGCCTGCCCTTCGACCCGATCAAGGATCTCCAGCCGCTGACCCTGCAAGGGCGCGCCGCCAACCTGCTCGTTGTCACGCCGTCCCTGCCCGTCCGCAACGTGCAGGAGCTCATCAAGCTCGCCAGGGCGAGACCCGGCGCCGTGCAGTTCGGCTCGTCCGGCATCGGTGTCTCCAATCACTTCGCCGGCGAGATGTTCAAGATCCAGGCGAAGGTAGACATCGTTCACGTCCCGTACAAAGGAGGTAGTCCCGCCGCCATGTCCGACGTCGCCGCCGGGCACATACCGATGATGTTCAACGGCTTCGGCTCGACTTTCGGATTCGTGAAGGCCGGCAGGCTCCGCCCCCTTGCCGTCACCAGCACTCAGCGCTCGGCAGTGCTCCCCGAGGTTCCGACCATGATCGAGTCGGGTCTTCCCGAGTTCGAGATAACCGAGTGGTACGGGCTCGCGGTCCCCGCGGGCACGCCCGCAGCCGCCGTGCGCCGCCTCTATGCTGAAATCTCCAAGGTCATGAGCCGTCCGGACGTGCTTCAGCCCATCACCGCGATGGGCGTGGACGTAGTGACGCCTACCCCGGAGCAGCTGAGTGAGTTCGTCGTCGCGGAGATCAAGCGTTACCGCGAGATCGTGCAGCGGGCGAAAATCCAGATCAATTGATTGTTGGCTACGAGCGACGGGTCACGGATCGTAGCGATCCGGCGACAGCATCGTGATATCAATCGCGGGCTTTTCCCCTGACAGAATACCGGCGGCAAGCTTGCCGGTAATCGGGCCGAGCGTCATCCCCATCATGGCGTGCCCCGTGGCCACCACGAGGTTGGAATAACGGGCGCTCCGCCCGAGATAGGGGAGGCCGTCCGGGGAGCACGGGCGCAAGCCGCGCCAGGGCCGAACGCCCTCGAAGTCGCTGTGCTTGAGCTCCGGATAGTAGCGTGGCACCGCGTCTATGATGCCCTGCACGCGGGCGGGGCTGAAGGCGCCGTTCAGTCCGGCGAACTCCATCGTTCCGCCGAAACGCAGCGCCCCGCCCATCGGCGTCACCGCGACGCGTGCCTCGGTGAGCATGGCGCACAGGCGCGGCGACTGGCGCGGATGCGGCAGCGTGACGCTGTAGCCCGCGCCCGCCTCCAGGGGAAGATCGAGCCCCAGCGTCCGGGCGAGGCCGGCCGACCAGGCCCCGGCGCAAAGCACGAACGCGTCCGCTTCGATTTCGTGGCCGTCGCGCAACTTCAGCGCGCGCAGGGTCCCGTCGCCGTCGGTCCGCCAGCCCGATACCTCGGAATTCCAGGCGAATTGCACGCCAGCCTGCGCGGCCCGGCGCTGGAGGCTGGCCATGAGGCGGTCCGGCGTGAGATGGCAGTCCCGCGAGTAGTAGACCGAGCCCACGACGTCCATCGCGACATCGGGATCGAGCGCCGCGGTCTGGCGCGCATCGAGCACTTCCGCGGGGATCCCCAGCTCCCGCGCGTGCTCCGCCGTCTTCGCCTCTTCATCCAGCGCGTGCGCGGTCTTGCAGAGCATCAGCGTCCCGCTTTTCACGAAACCGAAGTCGTTTCCCGGCGTCGAGAGGTCCTCGTAGCTGGTGCGGCTGGCGAGGCTCAGGTCGCGCAGCACGGGCGCGGCCCGCCGCACGTGACCGGCGTTGGCCGCTCTCCAGAATTTAAGCGCCCAGTCCGCGAGCGCCCACGAGGCGCGGGGCTTCACGCGAAACGGCGAGCGGGGGTTCCACATCCACTTGAGTCCCAGCGCCACCATGCCCGGCGCCGCGAGCGGCACGAAATGACTGGGGACGATGATTCCGGCGTTCTGAAAGGAGCAGCCGTCGCGCTCTTCGCCGTTTCGCTCCACGACGGTCACGCGCCAGCCGCGGAGAGCACAGGAAAGGGCCGTGCACAGGCCGATCACCCCGCCGCCGACGATCACAGCGTGCCCGCTCACCTCACCTGATTCCCCAGCGGAAGGGATCGCGATCGTCGATGAGCTGCGTGCTCTCCGCGTTGATGTAGGCGATGCCCGTGATCGAGGGTGCGATCCTGCCGTTCGC
>DASRJL010000039.1:0-8267 GCA_035649495.1 Burkholderiales bacterium
TGTTAGGAGCGACCGACAACGAAATGCGCCCAGATCGCCCCGTCCCCTCCGGGGTTGCGGCCAGGACGGTCGTCTGCTGCGTTACCCTCCTTGACCATATCGACATATGGCCTTCGTCGGGCGCCTTGCATACGGTCCGTCTTGGCCGCAACGCATCACGCGTCTATTATTGAGATAGGTTCTATCTACGAAGTTATCGACGGACGGAGGAGACGCGAATGCGGCATGGAGCGACAGGGGCGGCAATATTGGCGCTGTGGATCGCCCCCGCGGTCATGGCTGCGCAGGGCGGGGAGTCTGCCCAGAACTATCCCAACCACCCGGTGCGCCTCATCGCCGGTTCCCCGGGCAGCACATCGGACATTTCCGCGCGCTTTATCGCGCACAAGGTTTCCGAGCGCTGGGGACAGCAGATAGTTGTGGACAACCGCGCCGGTGCGGGCGGGATCATCGGCGCGGAGATCGCCGCGAGGGCCGCGCCCGACGGCTACACGCTCATGGTCGGGCATATCGGCACTCATGCGAGTCCCCAGTTCCTCTTCGCCAAGCTCGCCTACGACCCGGCGCGGGACTTCACGCCGATCTCGATGATGACGGACTCGGGCATCGCGCTGGTGGTGCACGCCGCGCTGCCCGCGGCGAACCTGAAGGAGTTCGTCGTCTATTCGAAGGCGCGGCCGGGCACTGTAAATTACGGGTCCGCCGGCATAGGCACGAGCAGCCAGCTCTCCGGCGAGCTGTTCAACCAGATGACCGGGGCGCGCCTCGTGCATATTCCGTACAAGGGAGCGGGGTTCGCGTTGAATGCCGTGGTCGCGAACGAAACGCAGGCGGCCTTTCTCTCGACGACCACGGCGAACGTGCAGATGAAGGCCGGCCGCTTGCGGGCGCTCGCCGTGCTCTCGGAGAAGCGGTTTCCCGCGGCGCCCGATATTCCCAGCGCGCCGGAGGTGGGATTTCCCGGGCTGGACTCGAGTGTCTGGTTCGGCCTGTTCGCCCCCGCGAAGACCCCGAAGGCCATCATCACCAGGATCAACCGGGAGGTTGTCGACAGCCTGAACCTGCCGGAGGCGAAAGCCGCGCTGCTCGCCCAGGGCGCCGTAGCCATGCCCTCGACGCCGGAGGAGTTCGGAGCGTTCGTCAAGCGCGAGGCCGACAAGTGGGGCAAGGTGATCAAGACGGCGGGGATCAAGGCGCAATGAAAATGCTGCGTGGCACTGGCATTCGCGCGACGGCGCATGATGGATTACACTTTGACCCCAGCCCGGCCGGCTGTTCGACCGGGCCGGTTCTGCGGCCGCAGTCGCCTATGTGGAGAGGAGATTCATCGTGCCTATCGGGACAGTAAAGTGGTTCAATAAGACCAAGGGTTACGGGTTCATCCAGCCGGAAGATGGTTCCAAGGACGTGTTCGTCCACATATCGGCCGTGGAGCGCTCCGGCCTGGGGACGCTCAACGAGGGCCAGAAGGTCCAGTTCGAGATGGTCCGTGGCAAGGACGGCAAGACGTCAGCCGACCAGCTGAAGTCCACCTAAGCCGCGGCAGTCGACCGGGACCGGCCCGCGCGGGCCCGCCCGGTTTCTTCTTGTAGGCAATCCGCCGACAGCGCCGGGTGCTGCTGGCCCGGCGGCGGCGACGCGATTGAACGTGCACGGCACGCGCCGCTCCAACGGGCATGTGCCGCCCGCCGCTTTCCAATGCCGGCTCGTTGCCCGGGCTGTCCCGGATATTCCATGCGCGTCAAGGGGCTGCGTCCGCGCCCCCCATGACTTGCCCGCGGTCATTTCACCCCCATATCCAAGCGATGGAATCTCAAGGGAGTTGCGACGGCAATGGCATCTCGTGACCCGACGACCTGGATGTGGGCGGAAGCCTGCCAGTTGATCGAGCAGGCGGAGCGCCTGCAGCGCCAGTTCTTCCGTTTTGGCTCTGCGCAGGCGCGCGCCACGTGGGAGCCGCCGGTGGACGTGTTCGAGGACGAGCGCGAGGTCACGGTCATCGTCGCGCTGCCCGGAGTCTCGCCCGAGTGCGTGGAGGCGAACTGCGACGCGCACGGCCTGCTCGTGCGCGCCGAGCGTCGCATTCCCTTCGACAACGGCTCGTGCGCGATCCGGCGGCTGGAGATTCCCTACGGCTGGTTCGAGCGGCGCATCCCGCTGCCGCCGGTGCCGCTGGAACAGGGAACGCGGGAGTGGGTGGACGGCTGCCTCATCGTGACTTTGCGCAAGCGCTCCAGGTGAAAGGCGAACATGAATACCGAAATCGAGAAGAACAACCCGGTCAAGGCTGACGGCGACCCGAATGTGGTGTCAATCCAGGCCGAGGCTGCGCGCGCCCAGGACGAGCGCAAGGCGCGGCCGCTGCCCGAGGACGCGCTCATCATATTGCCGGTGCGCAACGTCGTTCTCTTCCCCGGCGTCGTGCTCCCGATTACCGTCGGCCGCAGCCGCTCGCGTGCGGCCGCGCAGCACGCAGCCCGGACACAGAAGCCGATCGGCGTCCTCCTGCAGCGTAACAAGGACGTCGAAGAGCCCGGCGCCGACGACCTGTACTGGGTCGGCACCACCGCCAACGTAATGCGTTACGTGACCGGTCCCGACGGCTCGCACCACGTCATATCCCAGGGCGAGCAGCGTTTTCGCGTGCTCCAGTTTCTCGATGGTTGGGAGTTCCCGGTCGCGCGCGTGCAGCGCATCGACGAGCATCCAGCCACTGGCCCCGATCTCGAGGCGCGCGCGCTCTCCCTGAAGCAGCGCGCGGTCGAGATCCTGCGGATGCTGCCCCAGGTGCCCGAAGAGATGGTCGCGGGTATAGAGAACGTCGATTCTCCAGCGCGGCTCGCGGACCTCGTCGCCGGCCTGATGGAAGCGAGCGTCGAGGAGAAGCAGGCGATCCTGGAGACCTTCGATCTCAAGGAACGGCTGGACAAGCTGCTCGAGCATCTCTCGCGCCGCGCGGAAGTGCTGCGCCTGTCCCAGGAGATCAGCGAGCGCACCCGGGAATCGATCGACCAGAAGGGCCGCGAGCACCTGCTGCGCGAGCAGATGCGCTCGATCCAGAAGGAGCTCGGCGACGGCGACGATACCGCTGCCGAGATCGCGGAGCTCGCCAAGAAGATCGACGAGGCGAAGATGCCCGAGGAAGTCGAGAAGCAGGCGCGCAAGGAGTTGAAGCGTCTCGAGCGCATGGCCGACGGCGCCGGCGAGTACTCGATGGTGCGCACCTACCTCGACTGGCTTCTCGAGCTGCCGTGGCAGAACGCGGATGTGGCGGCGATCGACATCGCCGGGGCGCGGCGCGTCCTCGACGCCGACCACTACGGGCTCGACAAGATCAAGAAGCGCATTCTCGAGTACCTGGCGGTGCGCAAGCTGAATCCGTCGGGCAAGAGTCCCATCCTGTGCTTCGTCGGCCCGCCCGGCGTGGGCAAGACCTCGCTCGGCCAGAGCATAGCGAAGGCGACCGGCCGCGAGTTCGTGCGCGTGAGCCTGGGCGGCGTGCACGACGAGGCAGAGATCCGCGGGCACCGGCGCACCTACATCGGCTCACTGCCGGGCAACGTCGTACAGAGCATGCGCAAGGCGGGCACGCGCAACTGCGTCATGATGCTCGACGAGGTGGACAAGCTGGGAGCCGGCGGCTTTCACGGCGACCCGGGCTCGGCGCTGCTGGAAGTGCTCGACCCGGAGCAGAACTCGACGTTCCGCGACAACTACCTCGGGGTGCCCTACGACCTCTCGCGGGTGATGTTCATCTGCACGGCCAACGTGCTCGACACCATACCCGGACCGCTGCGCGACCGGATGGAGATCATCCAGATTCCCGGCTACACGGAGCAGGAGAAGCTCCAGATCGCGCGCCGCTATCTCGTGCAGCGCCAGCTGGAGACGAACGGGTTGAAGGCGGAGCAATGCGAGATCACCGATGATGCGCTGCGGGCGATCATCGGCGACTACACGCGCGAAGCGGGCGTGCGTAACCTCGAGCGCGAGATCGGCACGGTGTTCCGCCACGCCGCCATGAAGATAGCGGAAGGTGTCGCGGATCGCGTCAGGATCGACCAGGGGGATCTCGCGGCGATCCTCGGACCGGTGAAGTTCGAGGCCGAGGTCGCCATGCGCACCTCGGTCGCCGGGGTGGCGACCGGGCTCGCGTGGACCCCCGTGGGCGGGGACATCCTGTTCATCGAGGCCTCGCGCATGCCCGGCAGCGGCAAGCTGATACTGACCGGTCAGCTCGGGGACGTGATGAAGGAGAGCGCGCAGGCTGCGCTGTCACTGGTGAAATCGCGGGCGGCGAGCCTGGGAATAGAGGCGGGGCCGCTGGAGAAATCCGACATCCACGTCCACGTGCCGGCGGGCGCGACGCCCAAGGACGGGCCGAGCGCCGGAGTCGCGATGTTCATGGCGCTCGCGTCGCTCCTCACGCAGCGGCCGGTGAAGAGCGACGTCGCGATGACGGGTGAGATCAGCCTGCGCGGACTGGTGCTGCCGATCGGCGGTGTGAAGGAGAAGGTGCTCGCCGCCATGCGCGCCGGCATCGCGACCGTCATGCTGCCCGCGCGCAACAAGCGGGAGTTCGAGGAAATACCGGCGGAAGCGCGCGAGAAGATGAAATTCGTGTGGCTCGAGCGCGTGGACGATGCGCTGGAAGCGGCGCTGTCGAAGGAGAAGGCGGAGGCGACGGCCTAGGCGGGGCGACCCGGGCCCGCTATTGCCGCGGTATCTTTGCCGTCTCGATGACCGCCTTCCACTTGGCGATCTCCGCGGCGATGTGCTTGCGGAACGCGTCGGGGCCGATGGGGAAGGTGTCCATGCCCATTTCGTGGAAGCGCTGCTTCAGGTCGGGGTTGGCGAGCGCGATATTGATCTCCTTTTCGAGGCGCGCGATGACCGCGCGCGGCGTTTTCGCGGGAACGCCTATGCCGTTCCACGACGTGACCTCGTAGCCCGGCGCGCCGCTCTCCGCGACGGTGGGTATGTTGGACAGGCCGGAGAAGCGATTGCGTGAGCTGACCGCGAGCCCGCGCAGCGCCCCCGATCTCAACTGCCCGACCACTGGCGCCATGAACTCGAAGGCGACCTGGACACTGCCGCCGCGCAGCGAGGTGAGCAGGGCGCCGGTCGTGCTGTGCGGCACAGCCGTGAAGTCGACGCCCGCCATGGATTTGAACAGCTCGGCCGACAGGTGCTGAGTCGCGCCGACGAGCACCGTGCCGGCGTTGAGCTTCCCGGGGTTCGCTTTTGCCTGCGCGATCAGGTCCTTCACCGACTTGAGCGGCGACTCGGGGCTCACCAGCACGACGATGCTGAAAGTGCCGACGCCCCCGACCGGCGCGAAGTCCCTGAGCGTGTCGTAGGGCAGGGACTTGAAGAGGGAGGTGCTGATCGCGTGCGCGTTGTTGAGCAGCAGCATGGTGTGCCCGTCGGGCTCGGACTTCGCGACGATCTCCGTGGCGACGACGCCGCCGGCGCCCGGCCGGTTGTCGATGATGATCTGCTGGCCCATCTGGTCGCTCATCTTCTGCGCGACCACTCTCGCCGTGATGTCGCCGATGCCGCCGGGACCGAACGGGACGAGGAAGCGGATCGGCTTGGCAGGAAACGATTGGCCGATCGCGCTCGGCACCGCAAGAGCAAGCACGAGACCGAGGATGAAGGATTTCACGTCATCCTTCCGCTCATTCTCCCTGAACTACAGGATTCTCCAGCGTGCCGACGCCTTCGATGTCGATCTTCACCCGGTCGCCCGGCTTGAGGAATATCCCGCGCGGGCGCCCGACGCCCGAGGGCGTGCCGGTAGCGATGACGTCGCCGGGGAAAAGCGTGAAGCGGCGACTCAGGTATTCGATCAGTTCGGCGATGTCGAAGATCAAGTCCGAAATCGGCGCGTCCTGCATCTTTTCCTCGCTGACCCACAGCCGGAGCCTGCAGGCGTAGATGTCTGCGACCTGGCTCGCCGGGACGATCCATGGCCCCATGGGCGCGGAGCCGTCGAAGTTCTTGTGCCCGAACCAGTCCACGCCGAAGCGCGGCCAGTCGGGCCGGCGCGAGAGATCACGCGCGGAGAGATCGTTCATGCAGGTGAAGCCGGCGACGTGCTGCATCGCATCGGCGACCTTGATGTTGCGCCCGCGCCGGCCTATGACCACCGCGCATTCGCCCTCCCAGTCCACCTGCTTCGACACGGCGGGAAGCCGGATTTCCTCGCCGGGCCCGATCACGCAATGAGGACCGGACTTGAGAAAGAAGTACGGCTGCGTCGTCGTCTTGTCGACACCACCTTTGCCGTCCTGTGACATTTCCCTGGCGTGATCGTTGTAGTTCGCCCCGGCACAGTAGATCGCGGGGGGATACATGAGCGGCGCCATCAGGCGCACGTCGGCGAGGCAACGAGCTGTTCCGGGCCTCGCTTCCGCCAGCGCAGCGAGCGCGGGTAACGCTTCCTCCCACGCGCCCAGCACCGCGAGCGTGGATGCGGCCCAGGCCTTGCCGGGCAGCGCTTCCTGGAGATCGATGACTGAGTCGCCGCCGGCGAGTATTCCCGGCCGCTGCTCACCGTTCGCCCCTGCATAGTTCAGCAGCTTGAATTCGGCCACAGGCTAGATTCTCGACTTGAGCCAGGCGCAAATCGTCTCCGTGATCTCGGACGCATCCCTTCCCGGCGTGCGTCCCATGTGGCCGCCCTCGGGATAGATGCGCGCTTCCTTGGGGCTGCCGTGCTCCATCAGGAGATAGATGTCCTGTACCGGCGCCTGGTCGTCGAGCTTGCCGTTGACGCCGAGTATCGCCGCAGAGGGTTGGTCGAGCAGGCCCATGTCTTTCAACGACAGCTTCGGCGCGGCCTCGAGGAATTCCTCCAGCGTCTTCACGCCCATCGCGGAGCTGCGCGCCTCGAACAGGCTCGCCGGGCCGAACAGGTAGGTCGACGCGGTCTTGGTAAGGGCGGGTGTAAGCCACTCGCGCTGGAATCCGTAGTGGACGTTGCTGCCGTGGAAGACCGCGGCCTTGACGCGCTTCGCTTCCTTGTACGCGAGCCGCGCCGCCCAGTAGCCGCCGAAGCTGCCGCCCCAGACGCCGATGCGGCTGCCATCGATGTTCGTGCGGCTCAAGAGGTAGTCGATCGCCGCGGAGTAGGTGCGCTCGGCGCGGGGATCGGTGAACTTCAGGGGATGCTCGCCCACGCCCGGCATGTCCACCGTGAAGGTCGCGAGACCGAGGCCGTGCAGGACCGCGTTAGCGTGCTGCCGGTTCTCCTTCCACATGTCCACGCCGCCCCAGTGCATGACGACGGGCGGTTTCGCGACCCCCTTCGGAACCTGGAGGTAGCCGGTCAGCTTCAGCTCGTCGCACGGGTACTCGGCGACTTGCAGCGGCGGATCGAAATATTTCGCCGCCTTGCGGAAGATTCTCAGGGAGTGGCGATAGGCTTCCTTCTTGCCGGGGGTCGTCGCCGCCGGGTAGCGGCCCAGGCTGCAGTAGTTGAAAGCGAGCATGTAGATGTCCGCTATGTCCTTGCCGGCGCCACCCTGCTTCGCGAGCGCATCGGCCTTGCCTTCGTAATCCAGGCCCACAGCGGACCACCGCTCCGCCCAGTGATCCTTGTCGAGGCTGGTCAGTCCTCCCACGATCTTTTCCACGTCGATCTTGCGCACGCCTTCGAACGGACTGTGCTGTCCCGCGCGCCGCAGAACTTCCTTCTTCACCTCGTCGAGCGTGCGCTCACCGGCTTTCGGTGGGGTGTCCATGGTTGGTTCTCCCTGACTGAGAGGTGATGATAGGTGGTGATGGGAAATGGTGATGCGAGATGGTGATGAGTTGCCCGCGTGCCGTCAAGGGATGGCCGTGCCATGCCGCGGTCGTGCTACTGTAGGCCGATGCAGAAAGGCGTCCGTCGATTTTTCCGTGCAGCGGCCGGCACCGCCGTGGCGCTGGCGGCGGCAGTGGCTGGCGCGCAGCAATACCCGGCCGGGCTGGTCAGGGTGATTACGCCGGGCGTCCCATTCGGGCTCACCGACATCACCGCGCGGCTCGTCGCATTGAAGGTTGCCGAACCGCTGGGACAGCAGGTTATCGTGCAGAACCGCACGGAGGCCGACGGTACCGCGGGCACCTCTCTCGTTGCGAGGTCTGCGCCCGACGGCCATACCCTCCTTGTCATCGACGGGAGCCACACGGTCAACGCGCATCTCTTCAGGACCCTGGACTACGATGCGGTCGCGGATTTCGCGCCGGTTTCGCTCCTTGCGCGCACGCCGCTCGCTCTC
>DASRJL010000040.1:0-3148 GCA_035649495.1 Burkholderiales bacterium
TAGCCAAGCGTGGGATAGAGCGTTTTGTTGGCGGCGAGCGGTCCCGAGGCGCTGATCACGATGGTATAGCCGTCGGGGGCGGCCTTGGTCGCGGCGAGCGTGCCGATGTTGCCGCCGGCGCCGGGCCGGTTGTCCACCACCACCGCCTGCCCCCAGGTCTCGCCGAGCTGCTTGCCTAGCGCGCGCGACAGGAGATCCGCCGCCCCCACGGGGGGAAACGGCACGACGATGTGCACGGCTTTCGCGGGGAAGGACTGCGCCGCGGCCGACTGGGCCACCGCCTGCGCGGTGGCGACACAGGTCATGAGGGCGGCGAGGAAAGTGCGAAACAAGGCGCTCATGCGCTGGTTCCTCGTGAAAGATCGCGTGAAGAATCGCTAGCGTAGACTGAATAGAGGCCTGCTACCTAAGTAGCAAATGGGGCCCCCGCCTTCGCGGGGGTGACGGAGTTTATCGGAGGAGCGAACCCAATCATGCAAAAGACATCCGTTTTGGCAGTCGGCGCACTCCTCACCGCCTGCACCTCCGCCCCCCTCGCCCTCCGCGACATGGGCTCGTTCCATATCGGCGGGCGCGATGTGGAGATCACGGGGAAACCGGTCAAGGAGGTGGTGTTCACCCCGGGCGGGGTGCCGGCGAAGGTGGACCTCAACGGCACGTACGCGGTGGAGGCGATGTACGTGCAGTATTTTCTGCCGGCGAATCGCCGCGGCGCGGTGCCGCTTCTGATGTGGCACGGCGGGGGGCTGACGGGCGTCAGTTACGAGACGACGCCCGACGGCCGCGAGGGCTGGCTGAATTATTTCATCAAGCAGGGCTGGGACGTGTACAACTCGGACGCGGTGGAGCGCGGCCGCGCCGGCTGGGCGATGACCCCGGACATTTTCAAGGGCGAGCCGGTGTTTCTCGCGAAGGCGAATCCGTGGGAGCGCTTTCGCATCGGGCAGGGTGTCGGTTCCTGGAGCTCCGACCCGGCGCAACGGAGGCTGATGCCGAACGCGCAGTTCCCGGTCGAGGCGTACGACAATTTCGTGAAGCAGAGCGTGCCGCGCTGGACGACGACCGACGACGCGATCATCCGCGCGTATACGGAGCTGGTCGAGCGCGTGTGCCCCTGCGTGATCCTGTTCCACTCGCAGGCCGGGCAGTTCGGCTTCAAGGTGGCGCAGGCGCGGCCCGACAAGGTCAAGGCGCTGGTTGCGATCGAGCCGGCGGGAATAGGCGACCCGAAGCAGGCGGCGGCGCTGAAGGGCATCCCCACGCTCGCCGTCTTCGGCGACAACATCGCGCTCGATGCGCGCTGGCCGCAGATCCGGAAGAACGACGACGGCTTCTTCGACGAGATCACCAGGGCGGGCGGCAAGGTCGATGTCCTCGATCTGCCCAAGGCCGGCCTGCGCGGCAACTCGCACATGCTGATGATGGACAAGAATAACCTGCAGGTCGCCGCGCTGATCCAGGAGTGGCTGGCGAAGCAGGGGCTGGTGCGCTAAGTTGGGTATGACAAGGGCTAGGAAACGAAGCCAGGCCAGGAGCGCGAAGAAAGCGCGCCCGTCGGCACCTAAGGTCGACAGCTCTCAAGTGCCGCCGCACCCGCAGCCGGGAGATCGGGAGCATGCGGAGTGGGTGATCGACGAAGCCGAGGACGAGAGCTTTCCCGCGAGCGATCCCTCGTCGATTACCCAGCCGCGTCCGCGATCCCGGAAGAAAAAAGCATGAAAGTCGGCATCGTCGGCGCCGGTGCGGTCGGGACGGCGTGCATGTTCGCCATGGCGCTGCGCGGATCGGCGCGCGAGATCGTGCTGGTCAATCGCAACCACGAGCGCGCCAAGGGCGTGGTCACGGACCTCCAATACGGAAGCGTCCTCGCGCCGGCCGTTTCGCTGCGGCCCGGCGAATACGCCGACCTGCGCGGCGCCGCGATGGTCGTGATCACAGCCGGCGCCAATGAAAAAAGCGGCGGCGCCACCGACCGCAACGATCCCGCCGGCCGCCTGCGGCTGCTCGGCACCAACGCCGCGATCTATCGCGACGTTGTTTCCAGGATTGCCGCTGCGGCGCCCGAGGCGCTGCTGCTCGTGGTTACGGACCCGCCCGACCCGCTCGCCGACCTCGCGCGGCGAATCGCCGGTCACGACCGCGTGATGAGCAGCGGGACGTTCCTCGATTCGCTGCGCTTTCGCTTCCACCTCGGGAAGCGGCTCGGCGTGGACCCCGCCTCGGTGGAGGCTCAAGTGATCGGCGAGCACGGCACTTCCCAGGTCTACCTCTGGTCGACGGCGCGCGTCGCCGGCACGCCGGTGATTCCTGCCTTGCTTCCGGAAGGCGTGCAGGCGGAATCCTTTCGTAGCGATATCGAGAACGACGTGCGCTACGCGAACATCAACATCATCGAAGGCACGGGGGCGAGCCAGCTCGGAATCGGCGTGGTGGCGGCGCGCATCGTCGAGATCGTCGCCCGCGACGAGCAAGTGCTCGTGCCCATCGGGTCCTACCATGAAAAGTACGGCGTCACGCTGTCCGCGCCGTCCCGCCTGGCACGCGAGGGCGTGGCGAGCGTGCTCATGCCGCCGCTGGCTGCCGATGAGGCGCAGGCTCTCGAGAAAAGCGCCGCCGTCCTGCGCGGCGTCCTGAAGTCAATCGACCTGCGCTAGCGTCTGCCGCATCGGCGCCCGGTCGCCCTGCTTCGAGAACGGCAGGCAGACCGTGCGCTGGCACATGCGCCGGAGCTGCTGCGACAGCGCTAACGTCGTTCCCGCGAAGGCGGGAACCCATGTTCCGTAAATGGGGCCCCCGCCTTCGCGGGGGCGACAGCGCGGCCCCATGGCGGACTCGTGGTCTGGCGCTATAGTTTGGTCCTCCGAAACCCGATAGAGGATTACATGGGAGCGCTTTTCAAGCGGTTTATCTGCAGGGTTCTCGTCGTGAGCACCATCGCGCTGCCGTATTCGGCGCCTACGCAGGCGGGCATGATTGGCACGGGGCAGGCGATCGGGAGCGTCGAGGCGCAGCGGGGCAAGGTGCAGAGCTTTATCGCGCGGCCGGATGTGCAGAGCCAGCTGGCAGCGCTCGGCGTGGAGGCGACGGCGGTAAGCGAGCGCGTAAACGCGCTCACCGACGACGAGGCGCAGCAGGTCGCGGGCCGGAT
>DASRJL010000041.1:0-94948 GCA_035649495.1 Burkholderiales bacterium
CGATACGCTGGCAGTGCATGCCTACAACCTGGCGGCCGACGAGCGGCTCTCCGAGCTTGCGGCGCCCGCGCTGACCATCGTCGCCGCGGGCCTGGTGCCGTTGATCGTGCTCTCGCGCTCGGTCGTCCGCGCGCGCGTTGCTGCGGAGCGGAGCTAGCACGCGCAAATTCCAAGCGCCAAGCACCAAACTCCAAACAAGCATCAACTCTCAAGCACCAAATGCCAAACGTGTTTGTGAGTTGAGACTTGGAGCTTGGTGCTTACTTGAACCCTGACCGGTCCGCGATTTTCTGCGCGGTCGGCTGGTTCTTGCCGACGATCGACAGGTTGAGCGTGTCGGTCTTGAACTTCCCCAGCGTCGCAAGCTGGGCGTTGTCCGGCGTCACCGAGGCGACAACCGGCCATTCGTTATTGCCGTCGGCGAAATACTTCTGCGCCTGGTCGCTGGCCAGGTACTCGAGGAACAGCACTGCGGCCTCCCGGTTCGGCGCGTGTTTCAGGACGCCGCCGCCGGACACGTTGACGTGGGTGCCGCGGTCCTTCTGGTTGGGAAGCACCACGCCCACCTTCGCCACTGCCTGGCGCTCCTCGGGCTTCTGGGACCGCAGCAGCCGAACGTAGTAATAGGTGTTGCTGAGGGCGAGATCGCACTCGCCGGATGCGACGCCCATCAACTGGTCGGTGTCGCCGCCCTTGGGGGCGCGGGCGAGATTGGATGCGACCGCCTTGCTCCACTCCTCGGTTTTCGCTTCACCCATGTAGTTGACGAGGGAGCTGATGAGCGAGAGGTTGTACACGTGCCCGCTCGAGCGCGTGCAGATCCTGCCCTTCCATTTGGGATTGGCGAGATCCTCGTAAGTAGCGATCTCGCCGGGCTTCACCCGCTCCTTGCTGTAGGCGATGATGCGCGCGCGCGTGGAGAAACCGTACCACAGCCCGTCCGGATGGCGGAAAGCGGAGGGGATGCGCGCGTCGAGCACCTTGGACTTGACGGGCTGGAACAGGCCCAGCTGCTCGGCGCGCCACAGCCGGCCGGCGTCCACCGTGATCAATACGTCCGCGGGGCTCTTGTCGCCCTCGTTGCGTACGCGCTCGATCAGCGGATCCTCGCCGCCCTCGATCAGGTTGATCTTGATACCGGTCTGTTTCGTGAAGTTGTCGTAGAGCGCCTGGTCGGTCTGGTAGTGGCGCGACGAATAGAGGTTCAGCACCTTGTCTTGCGCCGTTGCAGTAACCGCGCCGACCGCGAGGGACAGACCCGCGGCAAAGGCGAACACTCTGGTCATTTCTTTGAGCATCATGGCCATTCCTTGCTGGATCGGATTCAGAAGGGGTGTATATAACGAGTGCTAATGCTAACAAGAATGATTCCCACTAGCAAGACGCCTGTGTGCCTGCGTGAGCGCCGCTGGTCCTCGATCCCTCGGAGTGGCGTACACTCGCGACGTGACTTCCTCGCTTCGACCACTATCGATACGCAGGGTGATTGCGACCGTCGCGGGGTTGCTGGCGGTCGCGACGGCATGGGCCCAGGTCACCGTGCTGGAAGTGATACCTCTGCGCTACCGCACGGTCGAGCAGGTGCTGCCCGTCATCCAGCCGATGCTGGCGAAGGGGGGTACCGCGAGCGGTCTCCAGGGCCAGCTCGTGATACGCACCACGCCCGGTAACCTGGAAGAGATCAGGCGCATCCTCGCGAGCATAGATACCGTGCCGCGGCGGTTGCTCATCACGGTCCGACAGGACGCGGACGCCAGCTACAGCGAGCGCGGGGTCGGGGTCTCGGGAAGGATAGGTACGGACCAGGGGCGCGTAACCGTTCCGGGCAGCGTCGCAGGACCCGGCGGCAGCGCGGTAGTGCGAGAAGGCGACGATCGCCTGCGCGCCCGGGTGGTGGATTCCAGCTCGGCGGACAGCGATCGCAACACCCAGACCGTGCAGGTGATGGAAGGCAGCCCGGCGTTCATCCGCGTCGGCCAGTCAGTTCCGGTCCAGCAGCAGCAACAGCCGCTCGTTCGCACGTTCCCCGGCGGTCGCACCGTGACGGAACAGGTCGTCGGCGGCGTGGAATACCGGGATGCCACGTCCGGTTTCTACGCGCTACCCAGGGTAGCGGGCGACCGCGTTACGCTCGACATCAGCGCGCAGCGCGAGGCGCTTTCGGGACAGGTCCAGGGCGGCTTCAACGTGCAGCGCGCGGTGACCACCGTTGCGGGCCGGCTCGGGGAGTGGATAGAAGTCGTCGGTACTGCACAAACCGCCAGCGGACAGCAATCGGTGCTCCTGGGACGCACGGCCGCTACCGCGAGCGATACCCGCCGGGTGCTGGTGAAGGTGGAGGAATTGAGATAAAGGACCCTACGTCATCCCCTCCGGGTCCAGGCGGTGTTCTGCACTCGGTGTTTTCTCCCGACGGACCGCTGGCAAAAGCGGTCGCAGGCTTCCGCGCCCGCCCGTTCCAGGTCGAGATGGCCGAGGCAGTGGCCGAGGCGATCGCCGGCAACACCGTGCTGGTCGCCGAAGCAGGCACCGGGACGGGAAAGACCTACGCCTACCTGGTGCCGGCACTCCTTTCGGGCGGCAAGGTAATCGTCTCGACCGGCACGAAGAACCTCCAGGACCAGCTCTACGATCGTGACATTCCCACCGTCCGGCGCGCGCTCAATGTCCCGGTGACCGTGGCGCTGTTGAAGGGCCGCGCGAACTATGTCTGTCACTATCACCTGGAGCGCACTCTCCAGGATGGGCGGTTGCAGAGCCGCGACGATGCCCGGAATCTCCACGAGATCGAGCGCTTCGCGCGGACCACGAGAAGCGGGGACAAGGCCGCGTGTACCGCCGTTCCCGAGAATGCCTCCATCTGGTCGTACGTCACCTCCACGCGGGAGAACTGCCTCGGGGCGCAGTGCCCGCGCTACGACGCGTGTTTCGTGATGGAAGCGCGCCGGCAGGCGCTCGCGGCCGACGTAGTGGTCGTCAATCACCACCTGTTCTTCGCCGATCTCGTGCTGCGGGACGAAGGCGTCTCCGAGCTGCTGCCGGCCAGCAACACCATCGTCTTCGACGAAGCGCATCAGCTCCCGGAAACCGCGGGACTGTTCTTCGGCGAGAGCGTATCGACCTCGCAGCTGATCGAGCTCGCGCGCGACACGCGGCTGGAGGCCGCAGCGTCTGCCGCCGACTATGCCGGGCTGCCGGACGCCGGCCAGGCGCTCGACAAGGCCGCGCGCGACCTGCGGCTCGCGTTCAGGGAGGAGGGTGGCCGTTTTCCCATGCGCGCGCTCGCCGGCCGCGAGGATTTCGAATCCGCGCTGGGCATGGTGCTGCGGAAACTCGACGAGCTGGCGGCCGAGCTCCAGAAGCAGGCGGAGCGCAGCGAAGGGCTCGCGCGGCTCCTCGAGCGCGCGCTCACTCTCGCCGAGCGCGGGGAGCGGTGGAGGAGCGGCGCCGACGAGGAGCGCGTGCGCTGGGTCGAGCTCTTCGGGCGCTCGCTGCATCTCAACTCGACGCCGCTGTCGGTCGCCGGCATCTTCGGGCGCCAGATCGCGGGCCAGGCCCGCTCCTGGATTTTTGCGTCGGCGACGCTCTCCGTGAATCGCGATTTCAGCCACTATTGCGGCGAAATGGGGCTGGCGGGAGCGCGCACCGCGAGCTGGGACAGTCCATTCGATTTTGCGGCGCAATCGCTGCTCTACGTGCCGGAGCGGCTGCCCGAGCCCAACACGCGGGAGCACACGGCCGCGGTGGTGGAGGCCGCGTTGCCGGTGATCGAAGCCGCGGGCGGCGGTGCGTTCGTGCTGTTCACCAGCCTGCGCGCCATGCGCGAAGCCCACGAGCTCCTGAGGAGCGCGTTCGAGGCGCGCGGACTCACCTACCCGCTGCTCGTGCAGGGAGAGGGCTCGCGCTCGGAGATGCTGGTCAGGTTCCGCGACCTGGGCGATGCGGTACTGGTCGGCAGCCACTCGTTCTGGGAGGGCGTGGACGTGCGCGGCAAGGCGCTGTCGGTCGTGGTGATAGACAAGCTCCCGTTCGCGCCGCCGGAGGACCCGGTGATCGCCGCGCGCATCGAGAAGATCAACCGGGAAGGCCGCAGCGCGTTCGTCGAGTACCAGCTGCCCGAGGCCGTGATCACGCTGAAGCAGGGCGCCGGCCGGCTGATCCGGGACGAGACCGACCGTGGCGTGCTGATGATCTGCGACCGGCGCCTCGTCTCGAAGAGCTACGGCAAGCGCATGCTGCAGAGCCTGCCGCCGATGACGATGACGCGCAGCGCGGCCGAAGCGGCCGCCTTCTTCAGTCGGCCGGCCACGGTCCCAGCCAGCGCCACCCCAGCCACCCAAGAAGAGCCAGCGCCGACAGCCAGAGGACGACGATAACGGCGGCAGCAACGCGGCTCCTCGGCACGGAGCGCCATTCCTCGATGCGCAGGTCCGCCTCGGCCCGGCATTCGGCCATCACGTCTTCGGGCACGAGCTTGAGCACCAGCCACACCCCCAGCGGCACGATGACGAGGTCGTCCAGGTAGCCCAGCACGGGGATGAAGTCGGGGATGAGGTCGATCGGGCTCAGCGCATAGCCGACCAGCGTCAGCGCCAGCGCCTTCGCCAGCCACGGCGTGCGCGGATGCCGCGTGCAGATCCAGAGCACCACGACCTCGCGCTTGAGGTAGCGCGCCCATTCCCGCAGGCCGGTTGACGAAAGACTCACTGGTCACCGGTCACTGGTCACCGGTCACGGGGTCAGGCTACCTCGGCCCACATGTCGTGAACGTCGGTCCGCATCACGCGTACCGTGGCGAATTCTCCCGGCTTGAGGTCTTGCGCGGGCGTCACGTGCACGACCCCGTCGATCTCCGGAGCGTCGGCCGGGCTGCGCGCCGTGGCGCCGCCGGTATCGACCGTGTCGACCAGAACTTTCAGGGTCCTTCCAACGTGCCGCTGCAGCCGCCGGGCGCTGATCTCCTCCTGCAGCTTCATCAATCGCGCGCGCCGCTCCTGCTTCAGGTCGTCGGGCACATGGCCGGGGAGGGCGTTCGCGCTCGCGCCCTCCACCGGGGAGTAGGCGAAGCAGCCGACCCGGTCCAGCTCGGCTGCGGCGAGGAAGGCGAGCAGCTCCTCGAACTCGGTATCGGTCTCCCCGGGAAAGCCGGCGATGAAGGTGCTGCGGATCGTGATATCGGGGCAGATCGCGCGCCAGCGCCGGATGCGCTCGAGGTTGTCCTCGCTGCTCGCCGGCCGCTTCATGAGCTTCAGGATGCGCCGGCTTGCGTGCTGGAAGGGGACGTCGAGGTACGGCAGCAGCTTCCCCTCGGCCATCAGGGGCACCACTTCATCCACGTGGGGATACGGATAGACGTAATGGAGCCGCACCCAGGCTCCCAGCTCTCCCAGCGCGCGCACGAGGTCGGTCATGCGCGTTCTCACCGGGCGGCCGCCCCAGAATCCCGTGCGGTACTTGACGTCCACGCCGTAGGCGCTCGTGTCCTGGGAGATGACGAGCAGCTCCTTCACGCCCGCCCCGACCAGCGCCTCGGCTTCGCGCAGCACTTCCCCGACCGGCCTGCTGACGAGATCGCCGCGCATGGAGGGGATGATGCAGAAGGTGCAGCGGTGATTGCAGCCTTCCGCGATCTTGAGATACGCGTAATGCGGCGGCGTGAGCCTGACGCCGATGCCCGAAACCGGGGGCGGAACGAGACTCGTAAACGGATCGTGCGGCTGCGGGAGGTGCCTGCGGACTTCCTGCATCACCTCGGCGGTGGCGTGCGGACCCGTCACCGCGAGCACGCGCGGGTGCGTCTTGCGCACGATATCGCCCTTGGCGCCGAGACAACCCGTGACGATCACCTTGCCGTTTTCGGCTAGCGCTTCGCCGATGGCGGACAGCGATTCCGCGACCGCCTCGTCGATGAAGCCGCAGGTGTTGACGACGACGAGATCGGCATCCTCGTAGCGCGGCGCTATGAGATAGCCCTCGGCGCGCAACTGCGTCAGGATGCGCTCGGAGTCGACGAGCGCCTTGGGGCAGCCGAGCGAGACGAAACCGACCGTGGGTGTCTTGCGCTTCCGGGTGGAAGCACGGCCGGCCCGGGATGCGGGGTGTGACCTCGTTACCTGGGACACGAGCGCGTAATCAGGACTTGCCGCCGCCCGGGTCGGACTTCTTGTCGTCGTTCTTCGTGTCGTCAGCGGGCTTGCCGTCGGCGCCCTGGCGGTAGCCGCCGGGACCGAAGGTGGGGAACGGGAACGTGCCGAACAGGTTGCGGGTCTGCTGCTGCAGCTGGTTCTGCATTTCGAGGAAGGCGCTCGCGCTCTGCTCGAGGTAGCGCCCCATCAGTCCCTGCATCGCCGGCCCCTGCATCTTGAGGAAATCGCTCCAGGCGTCGGTATTCAACATGGGATTCTCGCCGTAGACCTGGCGTGACTGCTCCTGGAGTCGCTTCTGGATCTCGATGAAGGTGTGTATGTTCTTCTCGAGGTAGCTGCCCATCATGCCCTGCATGGCGTTGCCGTAGAAGCGGATGATCTGGGACAGCATGTCGCTCGAGAACATCGGCGCGCCCACGCTTTCCTCCTCGAGGATGATCTGGAGCAGGATGGCGCGCGTGAGATCCTCGTGGCTCTTGGCGTCCTCCACCTTGAAGTCGACGTGATCCAGCACGAGCTGCTTCACGTCGGTCAACGTGATGTAGCTGCTCGTCTCCGTGTCGTAGAGGCGTCGGTTCGGATACTTCTTGATGATCCGATGCTGTTGTGCCATGGCGGCCGGTCAAGGAAAGGGGGATTATTGCAGAGCGGTGCGGGCTTTGCAATCTAAGGGATTGAAAATAATCGGCAAATCCGTTCTTCAGTCGGCTTCTTGCAACTCAAAACTCGAAACTCAAAACTTGAAACTATCTTAGTACATGTGCTGGCCGCCGTTGATCGCGATGTTGGCGCCGGTGACGAAGGCCGCCTCCTCCGAGCAGAGGTAGGCGACGAGACCGGCCACTTCCTCCGGCCTGCCGAGCCGTCCGATGGGGATCTGCGGAATGACCTTCGTGTCGAGCACCTCCTTGGGTATCGCGAGCACCATCTTCGTCCCGATGTAGCCCGGCGATATCGTGTTCACGGTGACGCCCTTGCGCGCGACCTCCAGCGCGAGGGCCTTGGTGAATCCGTACATGCCCGACTTGGCGGCCGAGTAATTGGTCTGGCCGAACGCGCCTTTCGCGCCGTTGATCGAGGAGATGTTGATGATGCGGCCCCAGCTGCGCTCGACCATGCCGTCGCACACGGGCTTGGTCATGTTGAACACGCTGTCGAGATTGGTGCGCAGCACCGCGTCCCAGTCCACCTTGCCCATTTTCTTGAACGTCATGTCGCGCGTGATGCCCGCGTTGTTCACCAGGATGTCGACGGGGCCCGCTTCCGACTCGATTTTCGCCACCGCCTTCTGGCACGAGTCGAAATCCGCGACGTCGACCGGCACGGCGCGCATGTCGTGGCCTTTCGCCTTCATCTCCTTGATCCACTCCGCGGACCTGGTGTTGGCGGGCGAATGCGTCGTCACCACCTGGTTCCCCATCGCCGCGAGCTTGAGGCAGATCGCTTCGCCCAATCCGCCCATGCCGCCCGTTACCACTGCGACTCGCCTGGTCATATATCACTCTCCTCAGAGTCGTAACAAATGAGGGGACCTTCCCCTTCCCCTCATGCTCCCCTACATCAGGGCGCCTACCCTTCATTTTGATAGGCGCTCTAAGACTAGGTACACTTTTCCTTGACGTAGCGTCCCGGGGCCGCTTCAATCTCCCGGTAGCCGTTCCCGCCCGGCGCGTCCGGCGCGGCGACCCGACCCCCGCCGAAAGGCGCAAGCCAGTTGCTCCAGTGCGGCCACCAGCTTCCCTTTTGCGATGCGGCGTCCGCCAGCCAGCGCTCGGGGTCGTCCTCCTGCACGTCGTTCAGCCAGTAGTTGCGCCGGTTCTTCGAGGCTGGATTGATCACGCCGGCGATGTGCCCGCTCGCCGCCAGCACGAACCGGATTCTACCTTTCAGCAGCCGCATGCTGGCATAGGCGGTTCGCCAGGGCACGATATGGTCCTCCCGGGTGGCCAGGACATAGGCGGGCGTGTCCACGGTGCCCAGGTCCACCGGCACCCCGCACATCGTAAGCCGGCCCGGTATTCTCAGGTTGTTCTCGAGGTACATGTTGCGCAGGTAGTAGGCGTACATTGCGCCGGGCAGGTTGGTGCTGTCGGCGTTCCAGTACAGCAGGTCGAACGCCTCGGGCTGCCGGCCCTTGAGGTAGTTGTTGACGACATAGTGCCAGATGAGATCGTTGGCCCGCAGGCTGGCGAAGGTCAGCGCCAGCTCCCGCCCCGGCAGCACGCCGCCTTCGGCGAAGTCCTGCTCGCGCTTCACGACGAACGCCTCATCCACGAATACGCCCAGCTCACCCGTGTCCCTGAAATCGAGCATGGAAGCGAGCAGCGTCATGCTCTCGATGCGCTTGACGCCTCGCGCGCGCAGCACCGCGGCGGCCGCGCCCAGGAGCGTTCCCCCGACGCAGAAGGCGAGCGCGTTGATCGTCTCCACGCCACGGATCTCCGCCACGACCTCTATCGCCCGGATGATGCCCTGCTCGACGTAGTCGTCCCAGGTAAGGGTGCCCATGTCCGGCGTCACGTTGCGCCACGACACCATGAACACGGTGTGGCCCTGCTCGGTCGCGTAGCGCACGAGGGAGTTCGCCGGCTGCAGATCGAGGATGTAGAACTTGTTGATGCAGGGCGGAATCATTAGCAGGGGCCGGTCGAAGACCGTGGCCGTGGCGGGGCGGTACTGGATCAGCTGGATCAAGTCGTTCTCGTAGACGACCGCCCCCTCCGTCACCGCGAGATTGCGCCCGACCTCGAATGCCGTCTCGTCGGTCATCGAGATCATGCCTTTTTCGGCGTCGGCCGCCAGATGCTGCAGTCCCCGCGCCAGGCTTTCACCGCCGGAATCCGACGCGAGCTTCAGCGCCTCGGGGTTGCTCCAGGGAAAGTTCGAGGGCGACACGGCATCGATCAGCTGGCGCGAGAAGAATTCGAGCTTGCGCTTGGTATGGGGCTCGAGCTTCGTGCTGCCCACGAGCTCCATCAGCCACTCTCCCGACAGCATGTAGGAGCGCGCCAGGTACTGGAAGTAGGGATGCTCGCGCCACTCCGCGCCGGCGAAGCGCCGGTCGGCCGGGGGCGCAGCCTTCGCCGCAGAGCCGGGCGTGCCGTCCGGCGCAGGAGCGAAATCGCCCCACAGCTCCAGGTGCTTGCGGTAGTAACGGCTCTGGATCTCCATCAGGCGCTCGGTGTCCTGCACCAGGCTCGCGGTGAGGGATTTCATCAGTTCGGGGCCGCCCAGCAAGCGGCCGGGTTGCAGCGGATTCGCGACGCCGGCGATGAGTCGGCGGTTGAGATCTTCGAACCGTGCCCTCAGCTCTTCGTTGCGGGAAGTCGGATCGTTCATGGCTTCACTCACGGCTGCTAACGGGGCCCCGCGTGCGCGTGAGCGAGGTCGCCGACCAGCCAGATCGTGCCGACCCCCAGCGCGATCATCACCACCTGCTGCACGGTGGCGAGCAGCTCGGGCCGCCGGTGCAGTCCCGGGATCAGGTCCGCCACCGCGACGTACAGCATGCTGGCAATCGCGATCCCGAGGAGCGGCGCGATCCATTGCTGCATGGTTTGCAGCGCGAAATAGGCGATCACCCCGCCCGCCACCATGGCGGCGCTCGACACGACGTTGAGGAGGAGCGCCCTCGCCTTGGTGTAGCCGGAGTGCAGCAGGATCAGAAAATCGCTCACTTCCTGCGGAATCTCGTGCGCGATGATGGCAAGCGCGGTGACCACGCCCAGGTTGTGATTGGCGAGAAACGCGGCGGCGATCAGCACGCCGTCCACTAAATTGTGGAACGTGTCGCCGATGATGATCACCGCGCCGCTGCGTCCGTGATCGCCCGCCGCGACTGCCTGGGGAACGTGCCCTTCGCACTCCTCCTGGTGGCAGTGCCGCCATAACACCAGCTTCTCCAGCACGAAGAACAGCAGCAGGCCGGCGAGTATCACTCCGGCGAGCGACTCGAGGTTGTCGGACATGCCGAACGCCTGCGGCAGCAGCTCCAGGAACACGGCTCCGAGGAGCGTTCCGACCGCGTAGCTGATCAGGATCGGAACCTGGGACGCGCGCGCGTTCAATGCGAGCGCCGCGGCGGCGGCGACCGACAGCAGGCCGCCGGCAATCGTCGCAGTCAGAATCCAGGCCAGGGTGGTCATTGGTGCCGCCGGTGCACGCGGGGCATTCGGTGAAATGGAGCGGCATTATACGGCATGAAAGAGTGACTCGTGACCCGTCACGTCGGAGCAGGTGGCTTGCCGCCGCCCAGCCTCGTTGCCGTGTATCAATCCCGCAAGTCAGAGCCTATCCGCGCCGGCAACGAGTCACGAGTCACCAGTCACGGGTCACTCCTTCTCCGGGGCACGCCAGATGAGCGCAGCCATGCGGCCGGTCACGGGATTGCGGCGATGAGAATAAAACCGGGCGGGATCGGAGTGGGTGCAGAGTCCGCCACCGAAGACGCGAGACACGCCGGCGCGCGCCAAGCGCCGCCGCGCGAGCGTGAAGAGGTCGGCGAGCCACTTGCCCGGCGTGTGCGGGACAAATGCGCTCTGCGCGCCCGGGTCGTCGTCGACGAAAGCCTCCCGCACATCGGCTCCCACCTCGAACGCGCGGGGGCCGATGCCCGGGCCGAGAAACGCCAGCACCTCCGCCGGAGGGCATTGCATCCCGCGCACCGTGTTTTCAACGACGCCGCCCGCCAGCCCGCGCCAGCCGGCGTGCGCGACGGCGACCGAGCCTCCTGCGCGATCGGCCAGCAATACCGGCACGCAGTCGGCGACGAGGACCGCGCATACCGTTCCGGGGTTCCGCGCGATGGCGGCGTCGGCCTCGGGTGTCGCCGGAGGGGCATCGGCGTTTACCCCTGGCGCCGTCGGCCAGGCATCGGCGTCGACCACGCGATTGCCATGTACCTGCCTCAACCATACCGGCTCCTGCGGCAGCAGCGAGCGCAGGGCGGCGCGGTTCGCGGCGACGGCTGCCGGATCGTCCTCCGTGCGCAACCCGAGATTGAAGCTTGCGTACGGACCCCCGCTCGTCCCGCCGGCGCGCGTCGTGATGAACGCGCGCACGTTGCCGGGCGCCGGCCAGTCGGGGACGATCCAGTCGGGGTGGACGTTGTTCAACGGCGTGATGGGTGATGGGTGATGGGTGACGGGTGCTTGCCCTCCGAGCCGCTGCTGCGCAGCGCGGCGAGAAGGTCCTGTATGTCGACGGGCGGATCGGACTGCCAGCTTACCTTCTTGCGGGTTTGCGGGTGGACGAGCGCGAGGCGTTCCGCGTGCAGCGCTTGTCGCGTAAAGCGTACCGCGCTCACGCGCTTGCCATAGTCCGGATCCCCGACGAGCGGGTATCCCAGTGAATTCAGGTGGACGCGGATCTGGTGCGTGCGGCCTGTTTCGAGGCGGCACCGCAGGAGAGTCGCGAGAGAGAAGTGTTCGAGAATCTGGTAGTGCGTCACGGCATCGCGTCCACGCGCCACCACGGCCATGCGGGTGCGGCTCCGCGGGTGGCGCCCTATCGGCGCGGCGACCGTGCCGTCGCGCGCCAGCCGGCCGTGCACGACGGCCAGGTACTCGCGCCGCACGCTGCGCGCCGCCAGCTGGCGGACGATGTCGGTCTGCGCCGCGAGCGTCCGCGCGACGACCAGCAGGCCGCTCGTGTCCTTGTCGAGCCGGTGCACGATGCCCGCGCGCGGAACGGCCCTCAGCCCGGGCTCGTGCGCAAGCAGCGCGTTCAACAGCGTCCCGCTCCGGTTTCCGGCGCCCGGATGCACGACCAGCCCGGCCGGCTTGTCGATCACGATGAGAGCATCATCCTCGTGGACGATCGCGAGCGGTATGTTCTCCGGCCGGTCGGGCTCGAGCCGGAGGTCCGGAGCGGGCAGTAGCGCAACGTTCTCGCCGCCGAGCAGGCGCCGGCGCGGGGCCGACGGCCGGCCGTCGACCGTGACGCGGGCGGCGAGCACCCAGCGCGCGAGCCGCGTGCGCGAGTACTGCGGGAACATGCGGGAGAGCGCCTGATCCAAGCGCAGTCCCGCGCAGGCGCCGGGGACCGTCAGCTCCACCGGCGCCGGGGGTTCGCCGTTTGCGCTATAATTTTCCAGAGGTTTTTCAATGACCATTCTGCGCAATAGTTTAGCGTTATTGCTGGGCGTACTCATCGGCGCGTGCGGGCTGCTGGGGGAAGCGCCGGACGAGACTAAGGGCTGGTCCGCCCAGAAGCTGTACAACGAGGCCAAGGACAATCTCAACAACCGCAGCTACGAGACCGCGATCAAGTATTACGAGAAGCTCGAGTCGCGCTACCCGTACGGCCGTTTCGCGCAGCAGGCGCAGCTGGAAATCGCCTACGCCTACTACAAGGACAACGAGCCCGCGCAGGCGGTGACCGCGGCCGAACGCTTCATCAAGCTTCATCCCAACCATCCCAACGTCGACTACGCCTACTACCTGAAGGGTCTCGCGAACTTCAACGGCGACCTGGGCTGGCTCGGTTATATCAGCGGGCAGGACCTGTCGGAACGCGACCCGAAGGCCGCGCGCGAGGCGTTCGACGCGTTCAAGGACCTCGCGGCGCGGTACCCGGATAGCAAGTACGCGCCGGACGCGGTGGCGCGCATGAACTATCTCGTCAACGCGCTCGCGTCGCACGAGGTCCACGTGGCGCGCTATTACCTGAAGCGCGGTGCTTACGTCGCGGCCGCCAACCGCGCCCAGTTCGCCATCAAGACCTACCCGCAGGCGCCCGCGAACGAGGAGGGACTGGTAATCCTCGTCAAGGCCTACGATGCGATGAAAATGACCGACCTGCGCAACGACGCGGAACGAGTGCTGATGAAGAATTTCCCGGACAGCAAGTACCTGAAGGGCGATCCGCGCCGCGCCAGCACGCCGTGGTGGCAGATCTGGAACTGGTAATGCCTACGGCAGCCTAAGCTGCCTTCTGTTAAATCTCCTGATGGCATGGCATTCGAGCCAACTTCCTTGATGGCCGCGTAGACCCGATTCGGGTTCATCAACCGCATGCGGGCGGTGTCAGGCGACTCCTTTGTAGTCATACGCTGACCGCTTCTGCTGGGTTGCGCCGACGTAACAGCGCTGAACCACGCAGCGACCCACACGCCCAATAGATATATAAGAGACCTCGCACGTGAGGAGACACCGATGCCAGCCGATGCCCTGCACGGCCGATGGACCTTCATTTGCTCTCCAGAGGGAATATGGAGTTGGCGTTTCGGCGAGGGCGAGTCTGGTCTCTTCTCCAGCTTCGATGACGCTGCGGCGAACGCCACGAGTCATGGCTTCGATCCGTTCAGCCATTCATGGACATCCGCGGCAGACGGACGCACGACGCACTATCGCCTCGGCAAGACACCTGTGAATTTGCCATCGGACATGGAACTGCAACGTCAGTGGATCATGAGTGAGACGGCCGCGCCGTTCAAGTTCCTTTCCGTCAGCGAGTTCGAGACGTTGAGCCCGCAAGAGAAGCGCGCTTACGTTAGGCAGGCCACGGCAGAAGTGGAACGGACCAAGGTGGACCCTGCCGCTGGCGGGTGGCACACCCTGTTCAGGCCGGATCAGCGCCGAGAGCAGCGACGACAGCCCCGACCGCAAGGCGATAAGAAGCGGGACTAGGTGTACCGGCGCCGTAAGTGGCCCAACGGGCAACGTTGGCAGCCCGCCATCGATCCCGCTCGGCAAGGTTGACGATACAGGGGCGTTCGGCTCTAAAGGATGAGCCAGAGAATCGCCATCCACATTGGCAGGCTCATCATCAATGCCAACACAATGCCCAGAAACACGGGGGCTTCCGAGTCGTTCCCGTGCTCCTCACATGAGGGGGTCGGACGCGCGCCTCGTCATACGTCCTGTAGCAGGGACGTGCCGCTCCGGATACTCGCTGTCGTGTGTCGTGTCCATAGCTAGGCCGGCTTCTTGTCGTCTTTGAATCGGGGCTGCTGCTGATCCTGCCTGAACGGTCCATCCTATCCGGGAACGGCATCTGGCCGCCTGGCGCGTTCTCGGTCTGCCATAGCCTCGCTAAGGTGAGCGCTTTTCTCTTCGAGGCTGAGACCCTCGAACTGGCTGACGGAAAGGAACTTGGACGGGACGGCATCACTGCAGCGTGCGCCGTATTTTCCCCGGGTCATGTCGGTGTCGCTCCTACGCGAGGGTAGGAGGGCGCCGAAGACGTGCGGCAGCCGGCCGCCAGCGGCGCCTTCGAGGTTAGGGTTCTACAAGATGGCCCAGAGAATCGGCACCCATAGTAGCGCGGCTAATGGAGCCGCAATCAAAATGCCCCGAAACACGCGGACGCTCTCCGGGTCGCACACGGGCTCGCCATACCCGGCGTAGCGGCAGGAATAGCCAGCGAATGGTGTCATGTCCATATCTATTGGGCCGGATGGTGCGCTGCGTGGTTCGGCGCTGTCGGTCGGCGGGACGCCGAAACGGATGTAAGGGTTAGTCCTACCCGGTTAGGGGGCCCGACGCCCCGGGCGCAGACGGCCGCCATTGTCGACGACTTAAGCGATTTCTCCGGTGCAGTGGTAGGGGCACCGGGAATGCTGCTGCCGCTTTCACGCTTGGTGAAAGAATGCCAGCACTGGTCAGCGACTGTCCTGGATGCGGAGCGAATCACATAACTTTGATGTGCGATCCCTGTTGTGTGTGTCGGAACTGTCGAAAAATCTACGACATTTCCTAATTCTGGTCAGAGTGAAATAGAACCCCGCGCACCGTGCCAGTCTTGATTGGTAGATACGTGACAGAATTCCTCATGGCACAGAACTTGCTGACATATGGCGCCAGGCTGGATGCGAGGAGCAACGCCGTCGGAAGGCCAAAGGAGTGAGACGGGGCGGTCCCTTGCCGCTTGCCTGCCACACCGCACGAATTCAGGCGGACAGGTAGAATGGTTCGGTATGAAAAGTCTTAAGAATCAGACGCCGGCACGCGGGGTAATACCCCGCGTACCGTGTCTGCAGATCTGGAACTGGTAGGAACTGTTGCGCGCGCGGCAATTCCCTGGATTGAAATGTGAAGGTCCGATAGACACGAGCATAAGTGACCTTCCATGCGGCTCGCACCAAAATTCTTTCTGGCCACCTCGCTCGTCATAGTAGTGCTCGCGGGGATTGCCGGCTGGAGTCTGAACGAAGTCGGCAAACTTTCGATCGCCGATCGCAGCATTACTGTCAAGGCGGCAGAGGCGCTGCGTACAGCGGTATCGCTGCGCGAGGCGGTGTCGACGGCGAAGCGCGTGGACATGCGCAGCGTGGTCTTCGGCGATCAGGAGTACATCGACGTTTCGAATGCCGCGGCCGGGCGCATCGGCCGGGAATTCGAACGCCTTGCCGGCCTCCTCACGGCTGACGAGGAGCAGGCGTTGTTGCGGAAGGCAGCGGCGGGCTTCGAAGAGTATGTCGCCAAGATCACCGAAACCCGCGAGCTGCGGAATCGCGGGGACCGCAAGCGCGCGGAAGTCGTGTTGCGCGACGAGGCGCAGCCGATAGTAGACCGGGTCGTCGACCATCTCGACGGCCTGGTCCAGATCACCGCGGATTCCCTCGACGAGACGCAGACCGAGGCGAAGGCGGCCCTGGGCCGGGCGCGTGTGGAAATCGAAGAATTGCGCAGCCGCACCTGGAAGGCTGTGACTACGGCGATGCTGCTGGGAGTGCTGGCGGCGCTCGTCGGCACGGCGCTTATCGCTTTTCGCATGACGCGCGCGCTCGACCGGTTGTTCGAAGCGACGAAAGCCCTGGCGGAGGGCACCTTCCGCGAGCCGCTGCGCGTCGACAGCAAGGACGAGATCGGTGCGTTGGCAAGGTCGTTCAACAGCATGGCTGCACGGCTGCGGGAAACCGACGAGATGAAAGAGAAGTTTTACGCGACGGTGTCCCATGAGCTGCGCTCCCCGCTCAACGCCATGAGCGAGGCCGCTCGCCTCATAGAAGCCAGGAGCGCCGGTCCGCTCACGGACAAGCAGAAGCGGCTGCTCGCAATCTTCCAGAAGGGAACCGAGCGCCTGTTGAGACTGGTGAACGAGGTGCTGGATCTCTCGCGAATCAATACAGGGACCCTGCCGGTAGAGCGTCGATGGTTTGTTCTGCACGCGTCGGTAAAGCACGCTGTCGACGAACTGTCGCCCCAGGCGGAACAGCGCGGGATCACCCTGCGCCTTCAAAGCAGCTCCCCCGCGGAGCGCATGCTGGGGGACGAGGATCGTATCGTGCAGGTTGTCGTGAATCTGGTGGGCAACTCGCTGCGCTTCACGCCTCGTGGCGGCAGCATCACGGTGAGGATCGATCACACGGAGGACGAATTCCGGATACAGGTGGAAGACACAGGAATCGGCATCTCGCCGGCCTTTCTTCCCCTCGTATTCGAGCGGTTCCGCCAGGCCCACAGCGGAAAGGGCGGCACCGGGCTGGGGCTCGCTATCGTAAAATCCCTGGTCGAGGCGCACGATGGGCAGGTTACGGTCGAATCCGAAGAGGGGAAAGGCACCACTTTTACCGTGGTCCTGCCGCGGGGAACGCCTACTCTCGTGGCGATGGACGGCGAGGCTAAGCAAGCATGAGGCCATTGTTAGCGCTCGCCATCGTGGCGGGAACGTTGTGCGCGGGCTGCGGGACTGTGACGCCGGACAGTGGCGAGGCAGCCCGGAGCGCAACCGCCGCGGCACAGAAAACCGTGCTTGCCGAAGCCGACGCCAAGCTCGCGGCCGCGGATTACAGTGGAGCGCAGACCCTGTACGCCGAGTTTGCAAGTTCGCACCCGGACCACGCGGACGCTTCGCGCGCGCGCGCGCTGCGCGTGGTTCTCGATCGGCTGCTGGCGGCTGAAGGCGAGCTCGCCCGCGTGAAGCGCAGCGACGAAATCCCCAAGCTGCGGCGCGAATTGTCGGAACGGCAGGCGGAAGTGGAGCGGTTGAAAACCGAGACCGCGAAGCTGCGGGCGGATATGGAACGGCTGCGGGATATCGACTTGCAAACGGCGCCCAGGAAGACAAAAAAATGAGCAGAACGCTGCTGGTGATCGACAACGACGAGGCCCTCGTCGAAATGGAACGGTACTATTTTTCCGAGCACGGCTATACGGTGCACACCGCCTTCGACGGAGATATTGGCGTCAAGCTGGCGCTCGAGCTCAAGCCGCCGGCGATCATTTGCGACATGATAATGGGGGAAATGCACGGCTTCGACGTCCTGCGCACGCTGCGCGCGCACCCCGACATGAAGAGGACCGTCGTGATCATGACTTCGGCCAAGGCCTACAAGCCGGATATCGACCGCGCGCGGGACCTCGGGGCAACCGACTACGTGGTCAAGCCGTTTCGGATGGAGGAGCTCCTGGCTCTGGTAGAGCGGCATCTTGCCGACTTCCAACCGCAGGAGCGCCGTTAGATGCGTGTCACGTTCTGGGGTACGCGCGGGTCCATCGCCACGCCGGGCGCCGGAACGACGACTTACGGCGGCAATACTTCCTGCGTCGAAGTACGCTGCGGGACCGACATTCTCATCTTCGATGCGGGAACCGGCATTCGACCGCTGGGGCTGGCCCTTGCGCAGGAATTCAAGGGACGGCCGCTCACGTTGCATCTGTTCATCAGCCACACCCACTGGGACCACATTCAGGGGTTTCCATTCTTCACGCCGGCCTATCTGCCCACCACGACAATTCACATCTACGGGTCGGGCGGGGCGGGTCGTCCGCTGGAGAAGGTACTGCGGGGGCAGATGGACGCGGATTACTTCCCGGTTGCGCTCGGCGACATGAGCTCCACGCTCAACGTGCACGAATTCAAGGGCAAGCCGTTTCAGGTGGGTGCCGCAACCATCGCGGCTACCTATCTCAATCATCCGGGCATGAACCTGGCGTATCGTTTGTGCCACGAGGGCAAGTCCGTCGTGTACGCGACCGATAACGAGCCCTATCAGCAGACGCTTACGCACCTGGGCGAACGGGCGGACGCGGGTCGCGATTTCGGACAGAAGCTCGACGCGGAGTTCGTGCAGTTTCTGTCCGGAGCGGATCTCTACATCGGCGAGGCACAGTACACGGACGAAGAGTATCCGGGGCGCATCGGTTGGGGGCATTCGTCGATCAGTGCGACGGTAGAGGTTGCGCTCGAGGCGCAGGTAGGCACGCTCGCTTTCTTTCATCACGATCCGCTGCATGACGATCCGGAAGTCGCGAAGATGGCGGAGCAAGCCATCCAGATGATCGGCGCCCGCAATTCCTCCCTGCAATGTTTCGCCGCGCGCGAGGGGCAGACTCTGGACGTTTGAGCGCCTTCGCTCGCATTCGGATACGAGTGTTCCGGATACGGAACTGGTAGAGTGCATTCCCGTTTTCTCAAGCGCGCGGGCGAGCCCGACCTGCACTACGTCGTGGACGACTACACCGATCCGTGGCGTAACGCGCCGTATCTGATACTGCAGCACGGCAGCGGCCGCTCGTCGGGAATCTGGCGGAGCTGGGTGCCCTACCTCAGCCGCTACTACAAGGTCGTTCGGCCCGATGCGCGAGGGCTCGGCCTGTCGTCTGCCGCTTTCGACCTGGAGCGCGATCTCACGCTCTCCGCCTGCGTGGGCGACATTGCCGCCATCATCGATGCGCTGGGAGCGGATTCGGCGCATTTCTGCGGGGAATCGTTCGGCGGAATCCTGGGCATGGCGCTGGCGGCGACACATCCGCGGCGCGTGCGCACGCTGACGCTTGTCGCCTCACCCGTGCGCATCAACCCGGATGTGAAGACCACCTACGCCGCCGGTCACGCGAGCCGCGCCGAGGCCGTGAAAGAGATGGGCATGAAGGCGTGGCTCGAAAACACCAATCGCAGCACGCGCTTTCCGCCGGATGCGGACCCGGGGCTGATCGCCTGGTACAACGAGGAGTACCTGCGTAACCGTCCGGAGGTTCAGCTCGCGGTGGCGCGCATGGTGGGCGAGGCCGATGCGGCCTCCTATCTCCCGCGCATCGAGGCGCCGGTGCTCGGCTTGTATCCGACCGCGGGCCCCATCACGAACGAGGAGCAGGAGCGGACGCTGGCGGCCGGGATACGCAACCTGCGAATGGTTCACCTGCCGACGTCTTTTCACAAGGTGCAGCTGCTTTTTCCCGCGGCCTGCACGAGCCACCTGCTTGATTTCATTTCACAGCACGACGGCAGCATCTGTCGGGAGAACTGATGCAGGACATTGATACCCATGGAAGCTCCGGGAAAGTGGCTCTTCGCGCAGATGTTCCGTATGTGTAAAGCAGTCGCGTTGGCGATCGCGCTGCTCACTGGACTGGGATCCTGCATCGCGGCGGCGGCGGAGCCCGCGTATCCGACACGGCCGATACGGCTCATCATTCCCTACCCCGCAGGCGGGCCGCGCGACATCCAGGCACGGCTCCTCGGCAGCCGGCTGACCGAGATATGGGGACGCTCGGTCATCGTCGACAATCGAGCGGGCGCGAGCGGGATCGTCGGCACCGACCTCGCCGCGAAGGCCGCGCCGGACGGCTATACGATCCTCATGATAGGCGGCGGTCACGCAGTCAATGCCACGCTGCAGCCCAAGCTGCCGTACGACAGCGTGCGGGATTTTGCGCCGATCGCGAGGACGAGCGCCGCGCCCGGTCTCATGGTCGTCGGGCTCTCGCTGCCGGTGAAGTCGGTCGCCGAGCTGACCGAGTATCTGCGCTCCCGTCCTGGAAAGGTCTTCTATTCCTCCGCCGGCACCGGCACGCCGAGCCACCTCGCGATGGAGCTCTTCAAGATCATGACGCGCACCGAGGCCGTGCATGTGCCGTACAAGGGAGCGGCGCCCGCGCTGACCGACGTCATGTCGGGCCAGGTGCAGATCAGCATCCCGACGATACCAGGAGCCTTGCCGCTTACCCGGGCGGGGAAGCTGCGCGCGCTTGCCGTCACCGGCGCGAAGCGCTCGACCGCCGCGCCCGACGTCCCCACGGTCATCGAAGCGGGCCTGCCGGGCTACACATCGACGAACTGGTACGGATTCGTCGCTCCCGCGAAGACGCCGACCACCATCATTGACGTCCTCAGCGAGCAGATCACGCGCATGGTCTCCAGCCCCGAGATGCGCGAGAAGATGCAGGACATCGGGCTGGATCCCGATCCCGCCGGACCCGCACAGTTCGGCGAATTCATCCGCACCGAGATCGTCAAGTGGAGCAAAGTGGTCAAAGCGGTCGGGCTGAAACCGGAATAGAACTATTTACCAGCTCGCCAGCCGCTGCCACAAGCACGCGGCGGTAATCGCCAGCGTAGCGAGTGTCACCGGCACGCCGACGCGCGCGTGACGGCGCCAGTCGATACGTATGCCGTGGCGCCGCGCCGCATCGACGACGATGATGTTGGCGATGCTGCCCACGATGAGCAGGTTGCCCGCCAGCGTGCTCACCAGCGCGAGGACCGTGCCCGCGGACGGATGCCCGCCGAAAGGCAGCAGCAGCATCACCGCAGGCACGTTGGATACCACGTTCGAGAGCACGAAAGTCCCCGCGAAGAGGGCCCACGGCTCGCGCAGATCGAACCCGAGCGCAGCGAAATCCTTGACGAGCGTCAAGGCGAGCCCGGTTTGCTGCAGGGCGTGGTTGACCACGAAGAGCCCCATGAAGAGCACGAGGAGCTGCCAGTCCACGAGGCCGAGTGTTCTCGTCGTGTGGAGCCTGCGGCTCATGAGCAGCAAGCCCGCCGCAGTAAGCGCCATATGCTCGCGCGGCAGGGACGTGAACACGAACACGACGATGAGCGCGCCGGCGATCGCAAGACCCTTGGCGGTCTGCCAGCGGTCGAGGGGCGCCTCTCCATCGTCCATAGCACGCCGGGAAGCCTGCGGCGGGGCGCCGTCCGCCGACAGTTCTCGTTCGGACCAGTGCCCGTGCGTCTGCCACGCGATCACTATCCACGTCGCGAAGAGCCCCAGCGCGACCGGCAGCGCCGCTTCGGCCGAGTAGCCTGCGAACGACAGCTCCAAGGTCTGCCCGATCAGCATGTTCTGCGGGTTGCCGATCAGCGTCCACGCCGAACCGATGTTGGCGGCGCACGCTAGGGCGAGGAGATGGGGAACCGGGTCGAGCCTGCGCCGCGCGCACGCGTGGATCAGCACCGGCGCCACGGCAAGGCAGACGATGTCGTTGCTGAACACGGCCGCGAGCACTGCGACCGCGAGCATCATCGCGGCGAGGAGGAGCGGCGGAGAAAGCGGGAGCGCGGCGAGGCTGCGCGTCACCCAGTCGTAGAACCCCCCGAGGCGCATCTGCGCGGAGAGCACCATGAACGAGAAGAGCAGGATGATCGTCGGCAGGTGGACCGCCTCGGCCGCCTCGCGGAGGCTCAACGCGTCGAAGCTCACCAGCGCGATGGCGCCGAGCAGGGCGACGCCGGTGCGGTCGATCTGCAGGAACGGCAGCTCGCCGAGGATCATCCCCGCGTAGACGATCAGGAAGATCACCAGGATAGTTGTTGTCATCTCTATCCGAGCGCGAGGCAGACAATCCCCGCTACCATCGCCGACGCCGCGAACACGCGCTGCGGGGTGTTTCCTTCCCGCAGCAGGTGCGCGCCCATCAGCGCGCCGATCAGTATGCTGATCTCGCGCGCCGGCGCGACGTAGGAAACCGGAGTGAAAACCATCGCGGTCAGCGCCAGGATGTAGGAAAGGGGGCAGAGAAGCGCGATGCCGATGATGTCCTTCTTCCAGCGCCGCCAGGTCGGGCCGATCTCCGCCCGCGATCGGAACGCGAGCGGGGTCATGAGGACGACCCGCCCAAGATTGGCGGCCCAGTCCTGAATCAGCGGCGGAATCAGGAAGGCCGCCACCGCGATCTTGTCCACCAGCGTATACGCCGCGATCGTGCAGCCGGTCAGCAGGGCGAAGCCGATCGCGTGGTAGTTGCGCGATTCCCGCAGCTTGCGCGGATCACCCGTCAGGAGAAAGGCGCCGGCGCCGATCAGGACGGCGCCCCATACCGCGAGCACGCCCGGCTGCTCGTGCAGGAACAGAACCGCACAGAGCATGGTGATGAGGGGCCCGGTGCCGCGGGCGAGCGGATACACGACCGACATGTCGCCGCTGCGGTAGCCACGGTCGAGCAGCATGAAGTAGGCGGTGTGAACCACGGCGGTCGCGAACATGAGGCCGTAATGGATCCAGCCGAACTGCGGCTGCTGCCACCACACGATGGCGGCCGCCAGCGGCGCGTAGATGAGCGCCGAAAGCGAGGCGAAGAGCCACACGAATACCGTGCCGCCACCGGAGCGCTTCAGCAGGAAATTCCAGGAGGCGTGGATGAATGCTGCGGCGAGTATCAGGAGAAGCGCGAATGCGGTCATGTGTCCTCGAGTCCCAAAAGCTGCGGTTCAGTGTAGAGGCGTGCGTATACGCCTCAACCTGTCCCCTCTAGCGTTTTGTGCTTCGGGTGCATGCCGCGCGGGCTTTGCGTAGCGCTCGGACCAGACCCAATCAGTGAGCGAAAAACTCACTGATCAACGGAACCCTAGCTACCCGTCGGTTGATGCTGTCATTACATCGGACAACGGGCGCTGCGTCAAGACGCGCCCGTTGAGTGACCGGTGACCGGTGACCGGTGACCAGTGATCAGTCACAGGTCACGCACTTTCAAACAGCAAGCTCGGGCCGATCCTTGAACTGCGCGAGCGCCTCGGGATTGGCGAGCGCCTCCAGGTTCTTCACCGGCTGCCCGTGCACGACGTTGCGCACCGCCAGCTCGACGATCTTGCCGCTCTTGGTGCGCGGTATGTCGGTGACCTGCATGACCACCGCCGGAACGTGGCGCGGCGTCGTGTTCGCGCGGATCTGCCGCTTGATTTTCTCGACCAGCTCCCCGTCCAGCTTCACGCCGTCGCGCAGGCGCACGAACAGCACGATACGCACGTCGGTGGGCTTTTCCGGGGGCCAGTCCTGGCTGACGACGAGTCCCTCGACGACCTCATCGAGTTGCTCGACCTGGCGATAGATCTCCGCGGTGCCTATCCGCACGCCTCCGGGATTGAGCACTGCATCGGAGCGGCCGTGGATGATGAGCCCGCCGTGCTCGGTGATTTCCGCGTAATCGCCGTGGCTCCAGACGCCGGGGAACTTCTCGAAATAGGCGGCGTGGTAGCGCGTCCCGTCCGGATCGTTCCAGAAGCCGACGGGCATGGAGGGGAACGGCGCAGTGCACACCAGCTCACCTTTCTCGCCGCGCACGGAGTTGCCCGACTCGTCGTAGACGTCCACGTTCATGCCCAGCGCCCGGCACTGTATCTCGCCGCGCCACACCGCGCCGGTCGGGTTCCCCTGCACGAAGCAGGAGATGATGTCGGTGCCGCCGGAGATCGACGCGAGATGGATGTCGCGTTTCACGTCGCGATAGACGTAGTCAAAGCCCTCGGCGACGAGCGGCGAGCCGGTGGAGAGCATCGTCCTGACTGACGACAGGCGATGCGACAGGCGCGGCTTCATCCCTTGCTTGGCGGCGTGGTCGATGAACTTGGCGGAAGTGCCGAACACGTTCATCCGCTCATCGTCCGCGTAGTCGAAGAGCGCGCGGCCCTCCGTGATGAACGGGGAGCCGTCGTAGAGCAGCAGCGTCGCGCGCGAGGCGAGCGCCGATACGAGCCAGTTCCACATCATCCAGCCGCAGGTCGTGAAGTACAGGATCCGGTCGGACGGCTTGAGATCGACGTGGAGCTGGTGCTCCTTCATGTGCTGGAGGAGCGTGCCGCCCGCGCCGTGCACTATGCACTTGGGCACGCCGGTGGTGCCGGAGGAGTACATGATGTACAGCGGATGGTCGAAGGGCAGCCGCGCGAACTCGATCTCCCGCGGACGGAAGGGCGCCATGAAGGCATGCACGTCGACGGCCCGCGGAATGTCGCCGATACCGGGATCGCGCCGTGTGTACGGAATTACGATCGTCTTCTCGACCGAGGGCAGATTCCGCGCTATCTCGCCGAGACGGGCGACGCAGTCGATCGTCTTGCTGTTATAGAAATAGCCATCCGCCGCGAAGAGCGCCCTCGGCTCTATCTGTCCGAAGCGGTCGAGCACGCCCTGCACGCCGAAATCGGGCGAGCAGGAAGACCAGATTGCGCCGATGCTGGCCGTCGCCAGCGCCGCGATCACCGCGCCGGGAGCGTTGGGGACATAGCCCGCGACGCGGTCGCCGCAACCTATGCCGGCTGCGCGCAGCGCCTGCGAGAGCCGGGATACCTCCGAGTACAGCTCGGCATAGGTGATGCTGCTTCTCAACCGGTCCTCGCCCCGGAACACGATCGCCGTGCCGCGGTCGCGCCGCCGCAGGAGGTTCTCGGCGAAGTTGAGCCGCGCTTCGGGGAACCAGCGCGCGCCGGGCATCCGGTCGCCGTGCTCCAGCACCGGGCCCTTGCCGGCGTCACCCATCACGCCGCAGAAGGACCAGACCGACTGCCAGAATCGCTCGGGATGCGCGATCGACCATGCGTAAAGTTCTTCGTAGTCGTCCGCCTGCGCGTCCCAGCGTCGGCGTACATCGCGCATGAACGACGCGAGGTTGGTGGCGGCGACGCGCTCCTCCGACGGCTGCCACAAGGGTTGATCGATGGTCGCGGGCTGCGAGCTTCGAGCTTCGAGCCGCGAGTTCGACGCAGGCATCAGGCCGCTGGAACGTTTACTGCTCATACGTTAAAAGGTCGTAGCCGGTAGCTCGTAGCCCGTGGCTGGTAGCCCGTAGCCTATTCCGGCCGAAGCAGCGGAAACGGTATCACGTCCCGGATGGACGGACTGTCGGTGAACAGCATGACGAGGCGGTCGATGCCGATGCCTGCGCCTGCCGCGGGCGGCATGCCGTACTCCAGCGCCCGGATGTAGTCGGCGTCGTAGTGCATGGCCTCCGCATCGCCGGCCTCCTTCTGCTTTGCCTGCTGCAGGAAACGACCGGCCTGGTCTTCGGGATCGTTCAGCTCCGAGAAGCCGTTGGCGATCTCGCGGCCGGCGATGTAGAGCTCGAAGCGCTCGGTGATGTCGGGATTCCTGTCGCTGCGGCGGGCGAGAGGGGAGACCTCGGTCGGATAGTTCACGATGTAGGTCGGCTGGATCAGGAGCTGCTCGACCGTGTTCTCGAACAGGGTCAGCTGCAGCCCGCCCAGGCCGTCCTCCTGTCGGTACGGGATGCTGAGCTCCGTAAGCCGGGCGGTGAGCGCGTTGCGGTCCGCGAGCATGGCGTCCGTCGTTCCGGGATGGTATTGCTTTATCGCATCCGTGACGGTCAGCCGCTGGTAAGGACGCGCGAGGTCGATCTCGTGCCCCTGGTACGAGATGGCGGCCGTGCCCAGAACCTCTTCTGCGGTCTCGCGGATCATCTGCTCGATGAGGCCCATCAGGTGCTCGTACGTGAGATACGCGACGTAGAACTCGAGCATCGTGAACTCGGGATTGTGGCGCGTCGAGATCCCTTCGTTGCGGAAGTTGCGGTTGATCTCGAACACCTTTTCGAAGCCGCCCACGACCATCCGCTTCAGATAGAGCTCCGGCGCGATGCGCAGGTAGAGATCCATGTCGAGCGCGTTGTGGTGCGTGACGAAGGGCCGGGCCGCCGCGCCCCCGGGGATCGGCTGCATCATCGGGGTGTCGACCTCGACGTAGCGCCGGAGGATCAGGAAATTCCGCAGGGACTGGATCGTGCGGAAGCGCTGCACGAAGACCAGGCGGGAGTCCTCGTTCATGATGAGATCGACGTAGCGTTGCCGGTAGCGCTGTTCCTGGTCGGCGAGCCCGTGAAACTTCTCCGGCAGCGGCCGCAGCGACTTGGCGAGCAGCCGCAGCGCCTTGACCCGCACCGTCACTTCATCGGTACGGGTCTTCATCAGCACTCCCTCGACGCCGATGATGTCGCCGATGTCGTAGTGCCGGAACGCGGTGTGCGACTCCTTGTCCGGCGCGTTGTCGGCGACGAAGATCTGGATCTGCCCGCTCATGTCCTGGATCTGGGCGAAGGTGATCTTGCCCATGGGGCGCCTCAACATGAGCCTGCCCGCGACTTTTACCGTCACCGGATTCAGGTCCATGGAGTCGCGGTCGACGGGTCCGTATTTCTCGACCAGCTCCGCCGCCAGGTCCTGGCGCCAGAAATCGTTGGGGTAGGCCGCGCCCTTTTCGCGTAGCGCCTTCAGCTTGGCGCGGCGCTCCGCGATCAGCCTGTTTTCGTCTTCTGCCATCCGCTGCTCCCTGTGCGGCCAACAATGTGAAGCAAAAGCGCTAGTTTCTCCGGTCCGCTACGTCGCCCATCGCTGCTAGAGCCCCTGCTTGAGGCTCGCCTCGATGAAATCATCGAGGTCGCCGTCCAGGACAGACTGCGTGTTGCCGATCTCGATGCCGGTACGGAGGTCCTTGATCCGCGACTGGTCGAGCACGTAGGAGCGGATCTGGTGGCCCCAGCCGACGTCGGACTTCGCATCCTCCTGCGCCTGCTTCTCTTCCTGGCGCTTCCTCATCTCGAGCTCGAAGAGCTTCGCTTTCAGCATGGACATCGCCTCGGCGCGGTTGCGGTGCTGCGAGCGGTCGTTCTGGCATTGCACGACGATGTTGGTCGGCAGGTGCGTGATGCGGATCGCCGATTCGGTCTTGTTGACGTGCTGGCCGCCGGCGCCGGAGGATCGGAAGGTGTCGATGCGCAGGTCCGCGGGATTGATCGTGACCTCTATGGTCTCGTCCACCTCGGGATACACGAACGCGCTGGCGAAGGAAGTGTGACGCCGACTGTTGGCATCGAACGGAGACTTGCGCACCAGGCGGTGCACGCCGGTCTCGGTGCGCAGCCGGCCGTAGGCGTACTCGCCCGTGATCTTGAGCGTGGCGCTCTTGATGCCGGCGACTTCTCCGGGCGACTCCTCCAGCACTTCGACGTGGTAGCCCTTGCGCTCGCAGTAGCGCGTGTACATGCGCTCGAGCGTCTGCGCCCAGTCCTGCGCTTCGGTGCCGCCGGCGCCGGCCTGCAGGTCGAGAAAGCAATTGTTCGGGTCCAGCGGGTTGGAGAACATGCGGCGGAACTCCATGTCCGCCACCGTCCTTTCGAGCTTGCGCGCGTCGGCGTCTATCGCTCCGAGCGTGGCGTCGTCGCCCTCCGACCGGGCGATGTCGAAGAGCTCCTTCGCGTCGCGCACCCCCGTGTCGAGCCCGGTCAGGACCGAGACGACGCCGTCGAGGATCTTCCGCTCGCGGCCGAGCTCCTGCGCGCGCTTGGGATCGTTCCAGAGCGCCGGGTCCTCGAGCTTGGCGGCGATTTCCGCGAGGCGCCGCTGCTTGTCCTCGAAGTCAAAGATACCTCCGCAATTCGACGCTGCGGGTTTCGACGTCCGCGAGGCGTTGCGCCATGGCGTTGATGCGTTCGGGTTCCATGTGGTACTTCCGGAAAATGCCGATTATACAGGCTCACCCTTACGCAGCCGGTTCCCAGTGCTCGATAGTGAGCTGCAGGGACTGCGTGCCGCGATACTCGTTCACCAGCGGCGCGTAAACCGCCCGTATCCGCGGCGGCATGGCTTCGGCCTGTTGAAAGCGGATGCCTTCAACGAGGAGCGCGCCGCGCTTCAACGAGAGCTTGAGGTGCTGGTCCCCTACTACGTGCTGCGCCGCGACCTCGAACTCGTCGCAGAAGCGCGGCGCCGGAAAGCCCTGGCCCCAGACCTCCTCGCCGAGGAGAGCGGCGGTTTCCAGGTTGAAGTGCTCGAGGCCCAGGGCGCCGTCGGTCTCCACGACGCGCCTCAAGTCGCCCGGTGAGAGCAGCGAGCGGGCCGTTTCCTCGAACGCGTCGCGGAAGCGTCCGAAATCCGGCTCTCGCAGCGTCAGGCCTGCGGCCGCGGCATGACCGCCGAACCTGAGTATCAATCCGGGATGGCGGACGGCGACCCGATCGAGCGCATCGCGCAGATGCAGCCCCGGAATGGAGCGGCCGGAGCCCCTGATCTCGCCGGAGTCGCCGCGCGCGAACGCGACGGTCGGCCTGTGGAACCGATCCTTGATGCGGCCGGCGACGATGCCGACGACACCCTGGTGCCAGTCGGGATCGAAGAGACTCAGGCTGCAGGCGTCGTCCGGCGCCATGCCGTCCAGCGCCGCCAGCGCGGTTTCCTGCATGTCGGACTCGATCTCCCGCCGCTGGCGGTTGAGACGATCGAGTTCCGCGGCTATCGCCAACGCGCGGCCGGAGTCCCCGGTGACGAGGCACTCGATGCCGAGCGACATGTCGGTCAGCCGGCCGGCGGCGTTCAACCGGGGCCCGGCCACGAATCCCAGGTCGTAGGCGGTTGCGCGGCGATGATCCCGGCCAGCCGCCTGGAACAGGGCTGCGATGCCCGGCTGCGCGCGACCCGCCCGGATGCGCCGCAGTCCCTGGTGCACCAGGATGCGGTTGTTGCTGTCGAGCGGGACGACGTCGGCGACGGTGCCCAGCGCGACCAGGGGCAGCAGCTCGGCCAGGTTCGGCCCCTCCGCGCTCTGCGACGCCTCACGCCTGACGCCTGACGCCTGACCGTTCTCCTTGAACCAGCCGCGGTCGCGCAGTTCGGCGCGCAGCGCGATCATCAGGTAGAACATGACGCCCACGCCTGCCAGGTTCTTGCTCGGGAAGCCGCAGCCGGCCTGGTTGGGATTGATGATGCAGGCCGCGTCCGGCAGCGTTGGCGCCGGGAGGTGATGATCGGTGATCAGCACCATCATGCCGAGGCGGTTCGCTTCGGCCACGCCCTCGAAGCTCGAGATGCCGTTGTCCACCGTAATCAGGATGTCGGGCCGGACCCGCCCGTAGGCGAGCCGTACGATCTCCGGCGTCAGTCCGTATCCGTACTCGAAACGATTCGGCACCAGGTAATCGACGACGGCGCCAAACGCGGTCAGCGCCCGCATTCCCACCGCACAGGCCGTCGCCCCATCGGCGTCGTAGTCCGCGACGATCAGCAAGCGCTTGCGAGCGGCGATGGCGTCGCCCAGCACGCGCGCCATGACGCCCAGGTTGAGCATGGTTTCGGGCGCAGCGAGTTGCGCCAGGTCGCTGCTCAACTCCGCCGGAGCAGTAACGCCGCGCGCCGCATAGACCCGCGCGAGCAAGGGATGCACGCCGCTCGCGACGAGGCGGTCGACGAATTCCGGCGGGACGCCGCGGGCAGCGATGGCAGGAGCGCGGTTCATGAGGCGTAATCGTCCAGCGACCGTCTCCGGCGCCAGAATTTGAGCAAGGAATACCGCGTGGCTCTCACCAGGCAAGTGCGCTCCGGGCCCAGGCCGTGCAGCGTGAGAGCCTGGAGTGTGCCGCTTCGGAGTCCATCGAGCAGTGGCCCTATCCAGACCGTCCCCAGTTCTTCCAGCGCACGCTGCCACGAAGGCACTCCGATCCCCAGCGCCTCGCGCAGACCGTGCAGCACCACGAGCTGAGGCTTGCCTGTCCGGCCGGCGGCCGACTCCAGCCACTGTTCTCCGGAGTGCGGCAGCGAATGCACCTGTAGACCTGCGCCGGCCGCAAGTCCCGCGGCCAGCGGATGAGATGTCCAGACCGCTCCGTAAGCGGTATCGCACGCGACCTCGGACATCCGGCCGGCGCCCCAGAACCATACGCCGTTGACGGGCAGCGCTCCGCGCGCCTCGCGTGCCTCATTGCAGGGATGGCCGTGCAGCAGCATCTGTGCCTCGTTGCCGATCCGGCGCCAGCGCGCGCCATCCACCCCTTCGGGCAGGTATCCGTCGATGCCACGACCGCGGATCTCGGGCGTCGGCGTGGTCCGGACACGCGCCTCCTCGCTCGCACGCACGTACCAGCGCTGGGGCGCCGGCGCGACGAACTCGAGCCCGTCCTCGGCAAAATGGCCGTTCAGCGCTGCGATCAACGGCGCGGCTTCGGTCCCGTCGATCTCGAAGCAGGTCGCATCCGCCAGCAGCACCCGGTCCCGATCCGCCCTGAGATGGACCGGGTCCGCCCGCAGCCAGCACGCGCTGCCCGGCTCTATCCCTTCCCCGCGCAGACTGGCGGCAGCGAGATGAGAGGTGACGCCGAATTCCACGGCCAGCCATTCCTCCAGCGAAACGCCCGGTCGGGAGACCCGTTCGCCGCGGGCGAGCAGCGTCTCCAGCGCAGGCAGCGCCAGCCCCCGGCAGGACGCAGCACCCGCGCCGCCACCGGGAAACAGATCCGCAACGAGCAGATGGCAATCCGCAGCCCCCGTTCGCGACTCCGACATGAACGAATCATACATGCGCGGCGTCATACACCGGGGCGCTGCTACCGTTGTGTCAGAATAGCCGCCGGCATCCGGCAAAAATTTCCACGAAAGCTCCGGGAATTCGCATCGTGTCGTTCGAGCTTTTCATCGGCCTACGCTACACGCGGTCCCGGCAGCGCACCCGCGCGATCTCGTTCATCTCGGCGGTGTCCGTCATCTGCATCGCGCTGGGCATGACCGCGCTGATCACCGTGCTTTCCGTCATGAACGGCTTCCAGCGCGAGATCCGGAGCCGGATCCTGTCGGTGGCGTCCCACGTGCAGGTGAGCGCGGTGGGCGGCAAGTTGAACGACTGGCAGCGTGTCGCCGCGGCGGGGGCCCGCGATCCGCAGGTGGTTGCGTCCGCGCCGTACGTCGTGGGGCAGGGCCTGCTCACGAACGGGCCGGCAGTGCAGGGCGCGTTCATCCGCGGGATATCTCCCGAGCTGGAAGAACGCGTTGCGGATATCGGGCAGCACATGAAGCAGGGCAGGCTTGCGGACCTCAAGCCCGGCGAGTTCGGCATCATCCTGGGGCGCGAGCTCGCCGCGACGCTGGGCGCCAGGGCGGGCGACAGGGTCGTGTTGATCGCGCCGCAGGGGCAGGTCACGCCGGCCGGGCTGCTGCCGCGGATGCGGCAATTCACGGTGGTGGGTGTCTTCCAGGTGGATCACTTCGAGTTCGATTCCGGCCTGGCGATGATCCACATCGAGGATGCGCAGAAGCTGTTTCTTTTCGATACCGCCGTGACCGGCGTGCGGCTGCGCCTGAAGGACCTGTTCGAGGCGAAGAACGTGGCGAGCAACCTGGTGCGTTTCCTGGGGCCCGATTTCTACGCCACCGACTGGACCCGGCAGAACGCGACGTTCTTCCGCGCGGTGGAGATCGAGAAGCGGATGATGTTCCTGATCGTGGCGCTCATCATCGTAGTGGCCGCGTTCAACATCGTCTCCAGCCTGATGATGGCGGTGAAGGACAAGAACGCGGACATCGCCATACTGCGCACGCTCGGCGCGAGCCCGGGAGGGATCACGAAGATCTTCCTGATACAGGGCACCATGATCGCGCTGCTCGGCACCCTGCTCGGGCTCGCGGGCGGAATCTCCCTTGCGCTCAACGTCGAGACGGTGGTGCCGGTGATCGAGAACGTGCTGGGGTTCAAGTTTCTCTCCAAGGACGTCTACCAGATCACCGATCTGCCCTCGGAGCTGCGGATGGCGGACGTCGTGTCGACCGCGACCGTTTCATTTTTGATGACGCTCGTCGCGACGATTTACCCCAGCTGGCGAGCGGCGAAAGTGAATCCGGCCGAGGCGCTCCGCTACGAGTGACCAGTGACCAGTGACCAGAAACAATCTAAAGGAGCTCCCTCTCCCCGACTCTGGGGAGAGGGCTGGGGTGAGGGGCGACGAGAGTGACGAGTGACGAAGCCAAAGGCGCGCCCGTAATCTCGTGCCGCGGGCTCTCCAAGGTCTTCTGGTCCGGCGCGGTGGAGGTGCCCGTGCTGCTGGGCGTGGATCTCGACGTCGGGGCGGGAGAGCGCGTGGCGATCGTCGGGGCTTCGGGCTCGGGAAAGAGCACGCTGCTGCATCTCCTCGGCGGGCTCGACGCGGGGACTTCGGGCGAGGTCCGCGTGCAGGGGCGCGACCTGGGGAGCCAGAGCGAGTCGGAGCGGGGCCACATGCGCAATCGCGCGCTCGGCTTCGTCTATCAGTTTCATCACCTGCTGCCGGAATTCTCGGCGCAGGAGAACGTGGCGATGCCGCTCCTCATCCGGCGAGTCGCCAGGGACGAGGCTGCCGCCGCCGCGGCGGAGTTGCTGAGCCAGGTCGGGCTCGGACACCGCCTCACCCACCGGCCGGGGGAGCTCTCGGGCGGCGAGCGCCAGCGCGCGGCGCTCGCCCGCGCCCTCGTCACCCGCCCGGCGTGCGTGCTCGCGGACGAGCCTACGGGCAACCTCGACCGCCAGAACGCCGAGGCGGTGTTCGAGTTGATGCTGGACCTGAACCGCAAGAGCGGAACGAGCCTGGTGGTCGTGACGCACGATATGCAGATCGCGGGGAGGGCGGATCGGGTGCTGCGGCTGGTGGACGGGGTGCTGCAGGCGGGTTAACGAGAAGTCATCCCCGCGAAGGCGGGGATCCATTTCTAGTTGAATCGCCTAGATTCCCGTTTTCACGGGAATGACGATCTATGCGAAGCACGCCGGACTGCGTCAGCTCCTCGTAGAGGCTCGCGTCCTGTAGGGCGTTCTGCAGGAGAAAGCCCGGGGCGGCGCGCTTGATGAGGCGTGGTGCGATGAAGCCAACGCCGATCACCGCAAAGCCGGTGTAAATCCACCCGATCAAAGCCAGCGCGACGCCGGCGCCGAGCACCGGCATCACGACGAACGGCAGGAGCAGCCGTGCAGAGAGTATCCGGGCCGCAGCCTGCCGGTCGAAATCCACTCTGATTTCGCCGTTCCGGTAGGCTGTCACGAAGTCGGAGTGCGTCATGCTTCATCCGGGCCGCCGTTTGGCAACGCCACCGGCACCGCATCCAGGCTGCGCCACATGTACCACGCGGCCACCGAGCGCCACGGCGCCCACGTGGCGCCGATGCGGCGCATGCGCGCCTCTGAGAGCGCGCGCCCCCGGCCGTAATTGAGCCGCATCGCACGCTGAATCCCGAGGTCGGCGAGCGGCAGCACGTCCGGGCGTCCAAGGTAGAAGATCAGGAAGACTTCCGCGGTCCAGCGCCCGATGCCTTTTACCTGCGTCAGCTGCGCGATGAGGGTTTCGTCGTCGAGCTCTCGCCAGCCCGCCGGATCGAGCGAGCCGTCGGCGAAGCGGACAGCGAGGTCCTTGAGGTAGGCCGTCTTCTGCGTCGACAGTCCGCACGCGCGCAGGGAGGGGCGGCGACAGCTGCATACCGCGGCGGGCGTCACCACGCCCAGGCGGGCGGAGAACTTGCTCCAGACGCTGCTCGCCGCCTTGACCGAGATCTGCTGGCCGACGATCGCGCGCGAGAGCGTCTGGAAGGCGTCGCCGCGACTGCCCACCGCCAATACCGGGCAGCGCTCGATCAGCGGCGCGAATACGGGGTCGCGGGCTGCGAGCGCCCGGATTGCCTCCGCCCAGTAGGAGGGCGTCATGGCGCGCGGGCGCTCCGGGCGCGCGCGCGCCGCTGCCACGCACAACGCACATACAGGCGCCACACATGGTCAGTGACGATGTAGCCGACTACGGCAAGCAGCAGCGCGAGCAGCGGCAGGCCGGCCAGGAGCGGTTTGCCGACGCTCGCCAGGAAATGGAACAAGGCGGGCAGCCACTCGCTCGGGCTCTTGTCGGAGAGGCCGAGCATCGGGCGGGCGATGCGGCCGATCCGCTGGTGAAGAACCAGGTCGCCGAGCGCCCACGCCGCGACGTAGAGCGGGACGACGGTAAACGGGTTGGAGTAGAGCGTCACCAGCACCGATATGGGCAGGTTCACGCGGAAGACGATTGCCAGCAGGGCGCCGGCGGCGAACTGGACCGGGTTGCTGCCGGGAATCAGCCCGGCGAAAAGACCCACCGCGACGCCGCCCGCGACCGACTTGCGGTGCAGATGCCACAGATTGTGATGCTGCAGGCGAGGACCGAACCGCGCGACGTGGCGGTTCTCCCTGATCGATTCGTGCTCGGGCAGGAAGCGGCGGAGGAACTTGCGCATGGTACGGTGACCGGTGACCCGTAACCGGTAGCTCAGTGACCGGTGACCCGTGATCGGTAACCGGTCAGGGGGAAAGTGGTCAACGATCGATACTTCAGAGAAGCAGCAAAGGGTCCGCGCCGTACGACGCGGATCGGGCGAACAGGTGCCCGGATCTCGTTACAGAACATCGTGACCAGCAACCAGGGTGTTACTGGTCACTGGTCACGGGTCACGGGTCACTGGTCACAGATACCGAGTGGGCCAGTTGATCGTGCGCCACATGTGCGCGACGGGGCTGCCGTCGAAGCCCAGGCCTTCCTTCGGCTGCTTGAAGTTGCGCCCGACGATGTCCGTGAATTCCTCCAGGTCCACCTTCACGTTCTTGTCGAAGGCGTAGAGGTCGTTGAGGGTGATCAGGCGCGACGACATGTACCACTTGTGATCGCGGGCTTCGTGGTAAGCCTGGTGGATGAAGGGCTCGGGTGAATAGTCCTCGCCGAACAGCTTCTTGTATGTCTCGGGATATTCGTAGCCGGCGGACTCGTCCGGAAAGAACCGCAGGGCCTGGTGATACTTGATGGCCCAGGCCACCTCGGGGTCCACGTAGGGCTCCACGAGCTGGGCGCTCCAGTAGCCGTGATCGGCGCGGATGAAGGCGGAATTGGCGATGTCGTGCAGCAGGCAGGCGAGCACGATTTTCTCGCTCTCACCGCGCTTCTGCGCCAGCCGGGCGCTTTGCATCAGGTGCTGCGTGTTGCCGAGCCCGAACCGGAGCTTGAAGAAGTCGAACAGCGTCGGCTTGTCGGGCATCTTCGGCAGCCGCTTGTCGGGGCCCATGATGTAGAGCTTGCCTTCCTTGCGCGGATTCACCGCGGGCTCGCGCGGATCGCGTTCGCCGGAGGTGTAGATCGATGCTTTCACTACAATGCGGTCCTCGGCATCCGGGTCGTACGTCGCCCGCTCGAGTTCTTCCATCAATGCATGCTCGGCTGCTTCGGCTTTCTGGTATGAGTTCATGTGCGGCCCGTAGTGGTTGATCTTGCGGGGGATCATCGACCGGCGGTCAGCCGGCTGTCAAGCACGGGTGAGAACACCCCCTCGCCCCGTGCAAACGGGGAGAGGGTTGGGGTGAGGGGCAAGAAGCGCTTGGCTCTTGCACGGAAAGCGCTGTTCTCGCGTTTCCCCTCACCCTAGCCCTCTCCCCCGAACTGGGGGAGAGGGAATCTTGTGATGGATTCCCGGCTTCGCGTCTAGTCCATAAGTAAGACCCCGTCCTCCCAGCCCTGCATCGTGCGTTGCACTCCTGATGCGCCTCAACATCGTGTTGTTTGCCGGTGGGATATGGCTATTGCAGCAGCAGGCAGAATTGCCCGATACCCGGACGCTTCTGGTGCTGGTTGCGCTGTGCTGCGCGGCTTTCCTTCCGGTGCGCTCCGGGCCGGTCGTCCTGCGTGTGCGGCAGACCGTCGTGCTTGCCGCGTGCTGCGCCGCCGGATACGCGTGGGCCGCGGTGATGGCAGGCGTGCGCCTGTCGGACAGCCTGCCGGCCGAGTGGGAAGGGCACGACATCCGCATCGAGGGGGTGATCGCCGGGCTCCCGCAGCCGTCCGAACGCAGCGTCCGCTTCGAGTTCGACGTCGAGCGCGTGCTGACCACGGGCGCCGTGGTGCCGGAGCATATCGTGTTGTCGTGGTGGGGCAGTCCCGACCGGGAGAACAAGCCCGCAACGCTGCCGGATCTTTCGCCCGGCGAGCGCTGGCAACTGACCGTGCGCTTGCGCCGGCCGCGCGGCCTGGCCAATCCGCACGGCTTCGATTACGAGGCCTGGCTGCTGGAGCGCAACCTTCGCGCCACCGGGCAGGTGCGCGCCCGGACCGGCAGCACTCGGCTGGCGACCATGGTGCACCGGCCGCAATACTGGATCGAGCGCGCGCGCGGGATCCTGCGCGCCCGGATACTGGCCGCGCTCCCCGAGCGGCCGTACGCAGGCGTGCTGGTGGCGCTCGCCGTCGGCGATCAGCGCGCGATTCCGCTCGACCAGTGGCAGGTCTACACGCGCACCGGCGTCAATCACCTGATGAGTATCTCCGGGCTCCATGTCACCATGGTGTCAGGCCTGGTTTTCGCGCTGGCTTACGGCCTTTGGCGGCGCTCCCCGCGCGTGACGACCCGGTTGCCCGCGGTGAAGGCGGCGGCGATTGCCGGCTTGGCGGCCGCGTTCGGCTACGCGCTCCTCGCCGGGTTCGCCGTGCCGGCGCAGCGCACGGTGTACATGCTGTTCGTGGTCGCTGCGGCGGTATGGCTGGGCGTACTGGAGTCGTCTTCCGTGGTGCTTGCCACCGCGCTGCTGATCGTCCTCCTGATCGACCCGTGGGCGGTGCTGGCGCCCGGGTTCTGGCTCTCGTTCGGCGCGGTCGGGATCATCATGCTCGTCAGCAACGGACGGGTCGGCCGGCCCCACTGGCTGACGACCTGGGTGCGCGTTCAGCTCGCGGTCACGCTCGCCATGATCCCCGTGCTGCTCGCGGTATTCCAGCAGGTATCCGTGGTATCGCCCCTCGCCAACGCCCTCGCGATTCCCGCGGTCGGGCTGGGGGTGGTGCCGCTTACCTTGCTCGGGATGGTCCTTCCGTTCGATTGGGTCCTTGTGCTCGCGCACCAGCTGATGAGCTGGTGCACGTGGTTTCTCGAGTGGCTCTCCAACCTCGACGCGGCGGTGTGGGAGCAGCGCGCCCCGCCGCCGTGGGCGGTCGCGGCGGGGATCTGCGGCGTGTTGCTCCTGCTCGCGCCGCGCGGGTTTCCCGGGCGGTGGCTGGGCGCGGCGGGCCTGGTCCCGCTTTTCGCGGTGGCGCCCTCCGCGCTCGAGCCCGGCGCGCTGCAGGTAACGGTGCTCGACGTGGGGCAGGGAGGCGCCACCGTCGTGCGGACCTCCAACCACGCGCTGCTCTACGACGCGGGCCCCGCATACGGTCCGCAGGCCGATAGCGGCAACCGGGCGATCGTGCCCTTCCTCCGCGCCGCGGGCATAACGCGTCTCAACGCCATGATCGTCAGCCACGATCACGCCGACCATAGCGGTGGGGCGGCTTCGGTGCTGCAGGTCGTGCCCGCCGACTGGCTCCTCACTTCGCTGCCCGACCTCGACCCGTTATTGCTGCAAGCGGACGACAACGTACGCTGTCTTGCCGGGCAGCGCTGGGAATGGGACGGCGTGCGGTTCGAGATCATCCATCCCCCGCTCCCGGATTACGACAATCCGGCGCTGCGCGTGCACGACCGCAACTGCGTGCTCATGATTTCCGGGCCCGGCGCGCGAGTCCTGCTGCCCGGCGACATCGAGACTCGTTCCGAATGGGCGCTGGCGGCAACGCATGGCGATGCGCTCAATGCGGACGTACTCCTCGCTCCGCACCACGGGAGCAGGAGTTCCTCGACTTCAGTGTTCCTGGAGGCGGTGCAGCCGCGATTGGTCATTTTTCCCGTCGGTTATCGGAACCGCTTCCGGCATCCGCACGAGGAAGTCCTGGCGCGCTACGAAGCGCTCGGGAGCAGGATCTTTCGCACCGACCGCGATGGCGCACTCACGCTGCGTATCGGGGCTGAAGGCGGAATAGAAGTGATCCCTTATCGCTCGGTATACCGCCGCTACTGGCAGACGCAGATGGACGCAGACCCGGTCCCCGATCCGGAGCAATTCTGAGTGGCGGGGCGCCTGCCCTTTGACGCCTGACCCCTGACGGGTGGTCAGGTCGGCTGACTCTCACTTGAGCTTGGGATAACGAAAGCACGTGACGAGATGATCATTCACCATGCCCGTTGCCTGCATGAACGCGTAGCAGATGGTCGAGCCGACGAAGCGGAAGCCGCGCCTCTTGAGATCCTTGCTCATCGCGTCGGACTCGCGTGATGTGGCGGGAACCTGCTTTCGCGAACGCCACCGGTTGAGCTTCGGCTTGTGGTCCACGAACCGCCAGATGTATTCGTCGAAGCTCCCGAACTCTTTCTGCAATGCGAGAAATGCCTGCGCGTTGCTGATGGCCGAGTCGATCTTGAGCCGATTCCGGACGATCCCGGGATTTTTCATCAGCGTGCCAACCTCTTTCTTGCCGAAACGGGCGACGGCACGTGGATCGAATCGGGCAAAAGCCTTGCGATAGGCGGCCCGCTTTCTGAGTATGGTGTCCCAGCTCAACCCCGCCTGGGCGCCTTCGAGGATCAGGAATTCGAAGAAGCGCCGGTCGTCGTGTACCGGTACACCCCATTCGGTGTCGTGGTAGGCGGCTTGAAGCGCGTTGCCATCGGCCCAGGCGCAGCGTTTTTTCATTTCGGCATTGTACTTAATGCGGGCGCCCTTCAACTTCATCTAGCCACGGACCCACACGGAAGGGCACGGACGTTCAAGCTTGTGACCACCCCGACACGGGAGGGCGGTGATGTCCAGCCTTGTCCGTGTGTTTCCGTGTGATTCCGTGGCCAAAGCCTTTTCTGCAACAAAAAAAGCCGGACAAGCCCCACGGCGAGCACTAGTCCCAATCGTATAATCACGGATCATGAAACCGAGATCATCACAGCTTCGCCTCGTCGGCACGTCGGCGGAAGAGCACGCAACGGCGTGGCTCGCCGACGTGGCCGGCCACCTGGCGCCCGCGGACCGGGAGGCGCTGGGGCGCGCGCTGGATCTCGTTGCTCCGCTGTACGGCGACAAGCGCCTGCCGTCCGGCGAAGGATTGCTGGAGCACGCGCTCGATACGGCCGGATTGCTGAGCGAGTTGCGCCTCGACCAGGAGGCGCTCGGGGCCGCGCTGCTTTTTCACTGCCATGGCGTGGCGCCGGAACACGCTGCGAAAGTGCGCGCGGTCTTCGGCAGCACGATCGCCGACCTCGTGGACGGCGTGGTGCGCATGGGTGCGATCGGAGCCCTGTCCGGCCGTCCGCAGGAGAAGCTGCGGCCCGAGGAGCAGGCCGGCCAGCTCGAAGCGTTGCGCAAGATGCTGCTCGCGATGGTACAGGACGTGCGGGTGGTCCTCATCAGGCTCGCCGATCACGGGCAGACCCTGCGTTACGCGGTGCGGCTCGATGACTCTCATTCCCGGCGGGAGATCGCACGGCTTACGCGCGACGTCTACGCGCCGCTCGCGAACCGGCTGGGCGTCTGGCAGCTCAAGTGGGAAATGGAGGATCTGGCGTTCCGCATCCTCGAGCCGGAAGCCTATCTGCGCATCGCCCGCCTGCTGGATGAAAAGCGCGGGGACCGCGAGCGCTACCTGGAGAACGTCATCGCGCTCCTGAAGGGAGAGTTGACCTGGGCCGGCATCCCGGCCGAGGTCACCGGCCGGCCCAAGCACTTCTACAGCATTGCCCAGAAGATGAAGCGCAAGGGCTACGACTTCGAGGCGGTCTACGACGTCCGCGCCGTCCGCGTCCTGGTCGACGAGGTGAAGGACTGCTACGCCGCGCTGGGCCTCGTGCACAACCTCTGGTCGCCCATACCCAAGGAGTTCGACGACTATATTGCGCGGCCCAAGAGCAACCAGTACCGGTCGCTGCACACCGCGGTCTCCGGACCGGAGGGCAAGGCGGTGGAGGTCCAGATCCGCACCCACGAGATGCACCAGGCGTCGGAGTTGGGCGTGGCCGCGCATTGGCGCTACAAGGAAGGCCGCCGCGGCGACCGCGGGTACGACGAGAAGATTGCCTGGCTGCGCCAGATACTCGAGTGGAAGGACCAGATCGGCGACGCGGGCGACCTGGCCGAGCAGTTCCGGACGGGACTTTTCGACGACACCATCTACGTCCTGACGCCGCAGGGCCGGGTCATCGATCTCCCGAAAGGCGCCACGCCCATCGATTTCGCGTACCACGTGCACACGGAGCTGGGGCATCGCTGCCGCGGGGCGAAGGTGGACGGCGCGATGGTGCCGCTCAGCACGCTGCTTGCGAACGGCCAGCAGGTCGAGATACTCGCCGCGAAGCAGGGCGGTCCTAGCCGCGACTGGCTGAACCCGGCGCTCGGGTACGTGGCGAGCCACGGCGCGCGCTCGAAGGTGAGGCAGTGGTTCAATCGCCAGAACCTCGAGACGGCGGTCGCGCAGGGACGCGCGGTGGTCGAGAAGGACCTTCAGCGACTCGGGATGACCAGCCTCAATCTCGAGAAGCTTGCTGCCCAGCTCGGCTTCGACAAGGTCGCGGAATTCCTTGCCGAGGTCGGCCGCGGCGAAGTAGGCCACCGGCAACTGCAGAATGCCATTGCCGCGCTCGACCCGCGCTCGACACCCGTCCTGCCGCAGGAGGAGCGAGAGCCGCTCCCCGTACGCAAGGCCCGCGCTGCGCCCGATCGGGGCAGTATCCTGATCGTAGGCGTGGACAGGCTGCTTACCGCGCCCGCGAAGTGCTGCAAGCCTGCGCCGCCCGATGCCATCGTCGGCTTCGTCACGCGCGGGCGCGGTGTGACGATACACCGCGCCGGCTGCAGGAATGTCGCGCGGCTGGCAGCGGAGCGCGTGGTCGCGGCTGCATGGGGAGAGAGCGCAGGAGCCACCTATCCCGTGGAGGTCGAGGTGTACGCTGCGGATCGCGCGGGGCTGCGCCGCGATATCGCGGAAGCTCTGGCGCGCGAGGGGATCGGGATCCTCGCGTCGGCTTCGGCAGCCAGCGACGGCGCCGCGCGGATGCGCTATACGCTCGCGGTAGCCGACCTCGATCGCCTGCGCCAGGCGCTCGCCCTGATACAGCAGGTGCGCGGGGTCGCCCGCGCCGCGAGGCGTTGACGGAGGAAAGCTCCGGGAGGTTGGGATGAGTTCCTACGAGAGCCTGCGCGACTCGCTGAGCGCCGCGCTCGCGCAAATCGTCGCACGCCTGATCGAATACCTGCCGAGCGTCCTGGGGGCGGGGCTCCTCCTCCTCGCCGGCTGGCTGGTCGCGCGCATCCTGCGCGGGGTCGCGGTCCGGGGCATGGGCGTGCTCGAGCTGGTGCTGCACCGCATGTTCCGCGGGCGCAGCGCCGGTGCGCCGGCCCTGCCTTCGTCGTCGATCGAGATCGTCGGCAGCATCCTGTTCTGGGTAGTCATTCTGTTTTTCGTGGCGGCGGCCACGCAGGTGCTGGGGCTAGCCGTATTCAGCGCCTGGCTGAAGGACCTGGTGAGCTACCTGCCGACGCTGGTTGCGGGCGCGCTGATCATACTCGCCGGCGTGCTGCTGTCCGGTCTCGCGCGGGACGTCACCATCGCCGCGCTGCCCGGGCTTCCCGAGCGCCAGCGCCTCCTGCTCGGGCGTATCGTTCAGGGCACCCTGCTTCTGGCGGCCGTGGTGGTGGGCGCCGACCAGATCGGGATCCGGGTCACCTTCCTCGTGATACTGGCGGCGATCGTGGCGGGCGCGGCGATCGGCGGGGTTGCGCTGGCGGTGAGCCTTGGCGCGCGAACGTTCATCGGCAACCTGATCGGCGCGCACTACCTGCGGCAGGCCTTCGGCATAGGGCAGCGGGTCCGGGTCGCGGGCTACGAGGGAAACATCGTGGATTTGACGGCCGTCTCGCTGGTCCTGGAGACCGACGAAGGCCGCGTCACGCTGCCGGGCAAGGTCTTCAACGAGGAGCCGATCGTGCTCGTCGTGGCAAGGGGAAGCGATGCCTGATCCTGATCCGAGCCCCTTGAGCGTCGCCTTCGTCGAGAGCCATCCGGAGCGCGCGGCGCAGGTGCTGGACGCGCTGCCGGTCCCGGAATCGGCGGCATTTCTCTCTGCTTCTTCCGCGCGCGTGGGCGCCGCAGTGGTGAGGCACATGACTCCGCAATATGCCGCGCGGTGTGCCGGAGAGATGGACGAGCGCGCGCTGTCGGGGCTCATTGCGGCGCTCGGGCCGCAGGCTGCGGCGGCGCTACTGCGGCATCTGCCCGCGGATCTCCAGGCCCGGCTGCTGGAGCGCTTGCCCGCCGGCGCCGCGGTGGCCGTGCGCCTTCTCGTCGGCTATGCGAGGGATACGGCGGGCTCGTGCATGGACCCCTTGCCGCTGGCGCTGCCCGCGGAAACCACGGTCGAGAGCGCGCTGGCTCAACTCAGGAGGCATGAAGGCGGACCGGACGACGTTGTCTTCGTGGTTGCGCCCGGCCGCAGGCTGCGGGGAGTGGCCGCCGCGGCGGGTCTCCTGCGCGCGGCGCCGGCGGCTTCGTTGTCCTCCGTGATGCGGCAGCCGGCGCCGTGCGTGTCGTCCCTGACTCCGCTCGCGGCCGTACGCAATCACCCCGCGTGGCTGGAAGTCCCCGCGCTGGCCGTCATCGAGGGACAGGATCGGCTGGTGGGCGCGCTGCGCCGCCAGTCCGTGGAAGCGGCGCTCGCGCAGTACCCGGGGACGGCGCCGGGACAGGGCACCGATCCCGTGGAGGGGCTGGGCGGCGTGTGCTGGGAGACGCTGGAGTCGCTCGCGCAACTCGCGGTCAGCCTGGCGCCACCGATACCCGCGGTGGCCCGGCGCAAGGAGAACGAGCATGGGCGTTGAAGGTTCAACGGTCGGAACGGCGGTGAGATTGACCGCGGCGAGCGCGCTCGAAGCCCGCTACCTGCGGGATTTTCCGCGCGAGGCGGCGCGGCGCATCGAAACGCTGCCGGTTGCCCAGATTGCGGACATCGTTGCCGCGCAGCCCGCGGCGATCGTGGTTCCGGTGTTCGAGCAGTTGACGGGCTACGCAAAGGCCGCGCTGGTCGAGATACTGCCAGGCGACGCGCTGCGCGGGCTCCTCTCCGGTATGGATCCGCCGCTCGCCGCGGAGTTGCTGCAAGCGTTGGAGCCTGGCCAGCGCCGGCGCTGCCTCGAATCGATGGAAGCCCCGGCGCGCAGCGTGGTCGAGTCGCTGATGGGCTACGCTCCGGATACCGCCGGCCGGCTCATGGACACGGGGGTCGTCGGCTTTCTCGCGGACATGACGGTGGCCGAGGCGCTCGACCGGATGAAGAGCATCCGCAGGTCGCGCGTGCTGCGCGAGCTGCTGCTCGTCGACGGCGAAGGGCGGCTTGCCGGGCGCGTAGAGCTCCATGACCTCGCCGTGGCGCCGCCGGAAGAGACGTTGCAGCGGCTGGCGAGGCCGATGCAGGCCGCGGTGCTCGACACGGCGCCGAAAGAGGAGGTGGTGCGGCGCATCGAGCAGCAGCGCGTGTCGGTGCTGCCGGTGGTGAGCGTATCCGGCCGCCTGGTCGGCGCGATTCACTACGACGCGATGTTCGCCGCGGTGCAGGAGGACGCCAGCCTCGATGTGCAGACGATGGTCGGCGCGCACAAGGACGAGCGCGCGCTGTCCCCGGCCGCCTTCGCGGTGAGGAAGCGCCTGCCGTGGCTGCAGATCAATCTCGCCACCGCCTTTCTCGCGGCCTCGGTGGTGGGATTGTTCGAGGACATGATCGCGAAATTCACGGCGCTCGCGGTGCTGCTGCCGGTGGTCGCGGGACAGTCCGGCAATGCCGGCGCGCAGGCGCTGGCGGTGACGATGCGCGGCCTGGCGTTGCGCGAGATCAGCGGCCGCCAGCTGCCCCTGGTCGTGCTGAAGGAGATCCACGCCGGCTGCCTGAACGGGCTGGCGGTCGCGCTGGTGACGGGCGCATGCGTCTACCTGTGGAGCGGCTCGCCGGGGCTCGTCATGGTGATCAGCGTCGCGATGGTGGTCGCCATGGTCGCCGCCGGATTCTCTGGCGCCGTGATTCCCATCATCCTGTCGCGGCTCGGCTTCGATCCCGCGCAGGCCTCGTCCATCGTGCTGACGACGGTGACCGACGTGGTAGGCTTCTTCTCGTTCCTGGGGATCGCGGTGCTGCTGCAGGGATGGCTCTAGCGTTCAGCCTGCCGGCGCAAGGAGAACGATGTTGAACACGATACGCCTGAAGATCCTGGCCGTGGCGTTCGCCTTGCTGACGGTGTTTGCCGTCACCACGGGTTTCTCGACCTGGCTCGTGAAAAACGTGATCGAGGAGATCGAATCCATCACCGTCTACCACATTCCCATCGGCGCGCACGTCGCCAACATCGACGTGCTGACTTTCGAGATGGAGCTGGAGTTGCGCCGCGCCCTGGCGCAGGTGCCGCTCGAGCCGCCGCGCCTGGCGGCGCTGCGCAAGCGCCATGCGGAGATCGCCGGCACGCTGAAGAGCGGCGTGAGGGAAGTACACGGCAAGCTGGCCGAAGGCATTGCCGACCGCAGGAACGATGTGGAGGACCGCATCGTGCTGGCGGGCTTGAAGGGGTCCTTCGCTTTCATCGAAACGCGCATGGGTCCGTTCCTCAAGTCGGGCAATGCGGCGCTGGCTGCGATCGAGTCCGGCGACCCGCGGCGCGCGGCCGCATCCATGGCGGCGTTCAGCCAATTCGACGCGGTCTTCGGCCAGGAACTGGCGAACGTGCGTCAGGCCCTGGAGAGCCTGACGCTGTCCTCCATCACCGAGACCAAGCAGCACGAGCTGGATATCCTCAGGCTGAACGGGATATTGTTCGGTGCCGCGACCGTCATCGGGCTGGGACTGTTCCTGGTGTTGACTCACCGGCTCCAGCGCTCGCTGGCAGAACTCCTCGCCGGCACCCGGGAGGTCGAGACCGGACGTCTCGATGTCGCCGTGCCGGTCACTTCGCGCGACGAGATCGGCAGGCTGACCGAGGCGTTCAACCACATGGTCGGTCAGTTGAAGGAGAGGGAGCGGGTCAAGGACACGTTCGGCAAGTACCTCGACCCGCGCATCGTGTCCCGGCTGATCGAGGTGCAGGGCGACAACCCATCGCTGTCCGAGCGCCGTCCGGCGACGCTGTTCTTTTCCGACATCAAGGGCTTCAGCAGCATGAGCGAAAGCCTGACGGCGAGCGCCATGGTCAACCTGCTGAACGCGTACTTTTCCGCCGTCACGAAGGAAATCCGCGACAAGCAGGGGATCATCGACAAGTTCATCGGCGACGCGGTGGTGGCGTTCTGGACGGCGCCGTTCTCGACCGGCGACGGGCACGCGGCAGACGCCTGCCTCGCGGCCCTCGCGCAGCGGGAAGCCATCGTCGCATTTCGCCGCGAGCTGCCGCAGATCACCGGGCTGCGCCGCGACGCGCCGGACTTCGGGGTGCGCATGGGGCTCGCGACGGGCGAGGTGGTCATCGGCACGATCGGATCGCACGTCACCAAGTCGTACACGGTGATAGGCGACGTGGTGAACACCGCATCGCGGCTCGAGGGCATCAACAAGGCCTACGGCACGCAGATCATCATCGAGGAGGCCACCTATCGCCTCGCGCAGGACGTGATCGAGGTGCGGGAACTGGATTTGCTGGCCGTCGCGGGCAAGAGCGAGCCGCTGCGCGTCTACGAGCTCGTCAGCCGTGCGGGGGAACGCGAGCCCGAACTCTCCGAGCTGCACGAGATCTTCGCCGCGGGCCTTGCCGCTTACCGCGCCCGGGACTGGCAGAACGCAGATCTGCGTTTTGCCGAATGCCTGGAGCGGCGGAGCGACGACGGGCCGTCGCGCGTATTCCAGCATCGCGTGGAAATACTTCGCGCCGCGCCGCCACCGCCCGACTGGGACGGGGTGTGGCGGCATACCGAGAAGTAGCTAGGCGGTGAAGTGGAGTTCCAGACCGGCGATGGGCAAGCCGGCATACTCGGACGACCACGTCTCGCCGGGCTTGATCGGCATCGCCGCCGTGAGCGTTCCAGTCGTGACGATCTCTCCCGCGGCGAGGGGCTCGAACTGCGGTTGACCGGCCAGAACGGCCGCGAGATGCGCCAGCGCGGAAGCCGGATGCCCGAGTGCGTTGGCCCCGACGCCGCGGTCTGCGACCGCGCCGTTCCTGTGCAACGTCACCTGGCAGTCGTGCAGCTTGCCCACCAGCGCATCCTTGTCCGCTTCCCGTATCTCGCACGGCGCGCCGACGATGAGCCGCCAGTGCAGGGCGAAATCCGCTTCCGACTCGGCGGACTGGAATTTCCAGTCGGCGAGACGGCAATCCACGATTTCGAAGCTGGGCGCGTACCACTCGAGTGCGTCCAGCACGGCGCGTGGATCGTCGACGCCGGCGGGCAGCGGGCCCTTCAACTTGAACGCGATCTCGGGCTCGAGGCGGGGCTGAATGCTGCCTCGCAACGATACCGTCGCGCGGCGGTCGGTAGCGACGATCAGGGTCGTGTCGTAAACGTGCGCCCAGATCGGCGCAGTCGCGCCGTATTCAGCCCAGATATTGCGGTTGGTGAATCCGATCTTGCGCCCGAGCGTGCGCTCCCCGCGCGCGCGGCGCAGCCTCAGGATCTCCGCCGACACGGCGTATCCGTGCTCCCAGTCGAAGCCGGGGTTGCGGGCGACGATGGACGGGATGGTTTTCGCGGCATCGAGCGCGGCGAGCAGTTCTTTGGCTATCTGTGATGCATCCATGGGGTGCTCTGTTGTCCGATCACTGGTCACTGGTCACTGGTCACTGGTCACTGGTCACTGGTCACTGGTCACGATTCATCACTTCGCACAGCGGAAACCGATATTGTGATGCCCCGAGGCCGGGTTGCGCGAGAGATTGCGCCCGCGCTGCGTCGTCGTGATTTCCTCCGCGGGTGAGTCGTGCCCGCCACCGCGCGTGCCGCGCACCGGTCCCGCCGCCGGGTCTTCGCGGCCGTCCTTCGCGTCGTAGGGGTAGGGACGGTATGCGCTGGAAACCCATTCCCACGCGTTGCCGGACATGTCCTGCGCGCCGAACGGGCTTGCCCCTGCCGGAAAGGCATCGACGCGCGCCGTTTCGTTGAAGCGCGCTGAAAACTGCGCGCGCGTGCGGTCCGGAAGCGCGTTCCCCCAGGGATAGCGCCTGCCATCGGTCCCGCGGGCCGCCATCTCCCATTCCGCTTCCGTGGGCAGCCGTTTCCCACGCCACGCGCAATAGTCGCGCGCCCCGGCCCAGCTTACTTCGACGGCAGGATGATGTTCATGCCCCGTATCGGCCAGCCATTTTCCCGATGTCCGATGCACCCGCGCGTCGGGATCGTCGATGTCGTACAGCCGCTCACCCCTCGTGTTTGCGGGGCCGACCGCGTTCAGGAACGCGGCGAACTGCTCGTTGGTAACCGGCAGGCGGTCGATCGCAAATGCGGGCAGGACTACCTGGTGAGCCGGGCGCTCGTCGGCGGGGCCGTCATCGGCGCCCATGGTGAACGATCCCGCCGGAATCGAAACCATATCCTGCGCATGTGCGGGGAGCCACGCGGGGAGCATCGCAAGCATCGCGCTGACCGCTCCTATCGCCCTTGCTGTGCTCACCGGTTGCTCCCCTCGTCATGGGTCATGGGTCAGGTGTCATGCGGGAGGCGGCAACCACGCGTGGCCCACGACGGGTCTTGAGCACGCCTGACCCCTGCCCCCTGATCGCTGACGGGTCCTCGCACGCCTGACCCCTGACCCATGACGCCTGACGGGTGTTATCAGTAAGTAATGCACGCAGCGTTCAAGATGCCCGTAGACACCGACAGCGCGCCGAGGAAAACGCCCTGCGCAACCTTGCCCTGCGGGATGCCGCTCGTTATGCCGGGAATGACGCGCGTCACCACCCCGTACACGATGAGCTGGACCACCAGTGCGATCACGCCCCACATCACCATGTCCGCGATGTTCGAGCTCTGTATGACGGCGTTGGCGAGCGGGATCACGAATCCGAGCATGGCGCCGCTGATGCTCGCCGCGGCAGCGGCGTTCCCCTCGCGGATCAGGGCGATCTCCTTGTAGGGGGTGATGTTGACGTAGATCAACAGGAACACCGCCAGCAGCGCGAAAGTCGCCGCAAGATAGAGCCCGAAGGAGGGCAGGCCGGCGATCGAGTATCTGAGCATCTCCATAAGTCCTCCCGGGGCCCATGGCCCTATTCAAAATAGTGCGGCACGAACCGGCTCAAATTCGTCGTCACCGGATTCACGTCCTCGCGTATGCCCATGCCGCCGGGCTCGTTGCCGACGATCCAGCTGCCGATTACCGCGTAGTTGCCGTCGAAGGCCGGCAGGGGTGCGTAAGCCTGGTAGACGTGTCCCTCGGCCCCGTAGCTCCCCGGCCGGCGATAGACGCCGCGCGGACCGTGAATCTCCACGTTGGCACCCTCGCGCGAGTAGAGGGGCTTGCGCACGAACCGCTCCGGCAGCCGCTCGCGCTCGAAGTAGCAGGGGAGCAGATTCGGATGATCGGGATACAGCTCCCACAGCACGGCCAGCAATCCCTTGCAGGAGAGGAGCAGCTTCCATGGCGGCTCGATCACCTTGAGCTCCGCGCCGGGAAGATGCGCTCCGAATTCCTCGCGCATCATCCATTCCCAGGGATAGAGCTTGAACAGGCTCTGGATCGGCTTGTCGTCGAGGTCGACGTAGCGCCCGCGCCCCGCCGACCAGCCGATGTCCTCCACGTGAATCAGGCGCGCATCGAGGCCCGCCTGCAGCGCGGTATCCCGCAGGTACTCGATGGTGCCCAGGTCTTCGTCGCTCCCCCTGGCGCAGGCGAAATGCAATATCGGCTGGCCGAGCGCTCCGTGGAGCTCTTTCCAGCGCCGTATGAGCCTTTCGTGAAGCGAATTGAACTGATCGTGCGCGGGGAACACCGCCTGCTGCCAGTTCCACTGCGCGAGCGCGGCCTCGATCAGGGCCGTCGGCGTATCGGCGTTGTACTCGAGCAGCTTGGGCGGGCGGATTCCGTCATAGCAGAGGTCGAGGCGGCCGTAGAGCGTAGCGTCCCCGGCGAGCCACGAGTTCACCATGTACTCGGCGAACCAGTCCGGAATGGCGAAGCGCTGGAATTGCCGCCGGGTCATGACGTGTTCAGCGGCCCTGAGGCTCATCTCGTGGAGCTCCAGGGTGGCTGCCTCCAGCATGTCGATCTCGTCCGCCGAGAAGCGATAGCACGCGGACTCGTCCCAGTAGACATCGTCGAGGCTGTGGAAGTGAAAGCCGATCTCCTCGAATTGCCGGCGCCAGTCGCTGCGCGGCGTCATGCGCTGGCGTTCCATGACGGACCCGTCACCCGCCGCCGCTACTACTGCTGTGGCTGGAGGCGGTGGAACCGAAGCCGCCGCGGCTCGTGCTTCCGCTGCTCGACCCGTGCGTGGAGCCCGCCGTCGACGCGTAGCGCGTATCGTTTCGCGCGAGGTGCGCGGTGCTGACTGCGCTCGATCCCTGCCGCGGCACGGTGGTGGTCCCGGCGTTGTTCCGGCGGTCGTCCCGGTAGCTCGGGCCGTAGTAGTAGCCGGTGTGCGGACCGGAACGAACCGGAGCGCACTGGGTGACGTCGCCCCAGTCCGCCTGACAATCGAGGCTGCTGCGATAGACATCGCGCCGCACCGTTTCGTCGCCGCAGCCGCTCAAAGCGGCGCTGCCGATCAGCACGAGCGTGATGGAGGCGGGAGCGCGTCGAGGTCTCATAATGGCGCGCTATTATATGCACCAATCGCGGGCGGCGCCGACCCCGACGTGCCATCGGAACGGGTGCCGTCCGCCTGATTTGTGCGATACACTACGCTCTCAGGTTTCAGGCGCGTAGCTCAGATGGCTAGAGCGCATCCTTGACATGGATGAGGTCGTTGGTTCGATTCCAATCGCGCCTACCAAACATTAAACCCGGACGCTGCGCGCCGGTTTAATTCTGCGTGTTGGAGCGGACGCGCTAGGGTACGGGAGCCGCGGCTCCCGTACTTTTTGTGCCGCTCAACACGCAGTTTTTTGGTGATAACGAATAATGGCCCAGCAACCCACCTCCTACTCGCTCGAAGTCAATCCGCGGATCCCGCGGCGCCTGCTGCGCCTGGAGCAGCTCGCCGGCAATCTCTGGTACGGCTGGGACCGGGCGACCCGCGCGCTCTTCGCGCGGCTGCACCCGGCGCTGTGGGACGCGGTCAGCCACAGCCCGAAAGCGATGTTGAAGCGCCTCGATGAGGAGCGGCTCACGGCGGCGGCGGCCGACCCGGTGTTTCTGAACAGTTTCAACCGCGTGCTTTCCGCGTTCGATTCCTATCACTCCGAGCCGGTGCCGCGGCAGAACCCGAGCTTCTTCGCACAGGGTGACCTGATCGCGTATTTCTGCGCCGAGTTCGGGTTTCACGAGAGCCTGCCGATCTATTCGGGCGGCCTGGGCATACTCGCGGGCGATCACTGCAAGGCCGCGAGCGACGGGCAGCTGCCGTTCGTGGCGGTAGGTCTTCTCTACCGGCAGGGCTATTTCGTTCAGACCATAGACGCCGAAGGCAACCAGCACGCCGAGTACTTCGATTCCGATTTCGAGGATCTGCCGATCACGCCCATGCAGCGCGAGGACGGCTCGGAGCTGACGGTCGACGTCACGCTGCCCGGCCGCGAGGTGCGCGCGAAGGTCTGGCAGGCGCGCATCGGTCACGTCGGGCTCTTTCTGCTCGACACCGATCTCCCCGAAAACAGCGAGCACGACCGGGACATCGCGCACCGCTTGTACGGCGGGGACCATACGACTCGCATCGAGCAGGAGATGGTGCTCGGCGCGGGGGGCGTGCGCGCGCTCTCCGCGATGGGCATACGCCCCACGGTGTGGCACATCAACGAAGGGCACGCCGCGTTCCTGATACTGGAGCGCATCCGCAATCTGATGCCCCAGGTCGGTAATTTCGACGCCGCGCTCGAGGCGGTCGCGGCAAGAACGGTTTTCACCAGCCATACGGCGGTGCCTGCAGGGCACGACCAGTTCGCGCCGCGGACGCTTGCGCCCTACCTCGAGACCTATTGCGCCGCGCTCGGCGTGGACATGGAGAAGATCGTGGCGCTCGCCCGTCCGCCCGGGGGCACCGACTTCAACATGACGACGCTCGCCGTGCGCGGCTCGCGCTTTCACAACGGGGTATCGCGCGTGCACGGGGGCGTGACCTCGCGCATGCTGAAGGACCTGTGGCCGCAGATACCTACCGAGGAAAATCCGGTCGACTACGTGACGAACGGGGTGCATATCCCGACGTTCCTCGCGCCGGAGTGGGGAGAAGTCTTCGACCGTTTCCTGGGCGTGGGATGGATCCGCCGGCTGGACGACCCGGCGACGTGGGAGCAGATAGCGAACATTCCCGACCAGATGTTCTGGAGCGTGCGCCAGTACCTGAAGTCGCAGCTGTTCCACTCGGTCCGGCACCGGATGCGGGCGCAGCACCTGCGCAACCAGGGCAGCGAGTCCCACCTCGACCGGTTGTTTCGCTTCGTCGACCCGGCGAATCCGAACGTGCTGACCATAGGTTTCGCGCGCCGCTTCGCGACCTACAAGCGCGCGGCGCTGCTCTTCAACGATCTCGACTCCCTGCGGCGGCTCCTCGGCGATCCGCAGCGCCCGGTCGTGTTCGTCTTTTCGGGCAAGGCGCATCCCGCCGACCAGCCCGGGCAGGAGTTCATCCGCACCATCGCGCGCATGGGGCGCATGCCGGAATTCGAAGGCAAGATCCTGCTGGTGGAGGGCTACGACCTCCATTTTGCGCGCGATCTCGTGTCCGGCGTCGACGTCTGGCTCAACAATCCCGTGTTTCCGATGGAGGCCTCCGGGACCTCCGGCATGAAGTCCGGCATGAACGGCGTCATCAACCTGTCGGTGCTGGACGGGTGGTGGGACGAGGGCTACAACGGCCGCAACGGCTGGGCCATCAAGCCGGCCTCGTCGCTGCTCGATGCCGAGCGGCGCGATCGCGAGGAAGCGGCGACGCTCTACGAAATCCTGCAGTACCAGCTCCTGCCGCTCTACTACGGCCGCGGCGACATGGGCTACTCTCGGGAGTGGATCGCGATGGCCAAGCGCTCGATGGCTTCGCTCCTGCCGCGCTTCAGCACGACCCGCATGTTGAACGAGTACGTCACCAAGTTCTACGCCCCGGCTTCGGCACAGGGCCGCCGCTACAACGACAAGAACTTCGAGGGCGCGAAGACGGTGGCGTCGTGGAAGGCGCGCGTGCGTGCCGCATGGCCGGGAGTCACGGCGCGGCGCATGGACAATCCCCGGCGTCGTATCCAGTTCGGGGACAGCGTGCCGATAGAGGTCGCGGTGAACCTGAACGGGCTCGCTCCGGGTGACGTCGCCGTCGAGCTGCTGCTGTCGCGGGGTCTCCAGGAACCATCGCGGCACCAGGTGAGCCAGGAGCTGTCGGCTGCGGGCGCGATCGACGGCACCAGCGACCATCGTTACGTTCTCGCGCTGAAGCCCGAGCTATGCGGGAGGCTCGACTACTGGATCCGGGTATTTCCCCGCCACGAGCTGCTTACCCATCGATTCGAGCTGGGACTCATGCTCTGGATCTGAAGGCGAACTGGGTGATTGGTGATTCACGATGCACCAATCACGAATCACGCACCTTAATGCCCCGCTCATTGCGCAGGATATCCAGAAGGGCTTTGACTCCCTCGTCCTTCGTCCAGTCCTCGAGGTTAGCTGGCAGCTTCCGCCGCCAGTTGGGATAGCGATCGTCCGTCGTGCCCGGGAGGTTGACCTGCTCGACCTGTCCGAGCAGGTCTTCCAGCTGGATCATCAGGATCCTGGCAGGGGCGCGTGCGACGAAGGCATGCACTGCTTGCGAGAGCGTGTCATTCATGCCGGCTGGATCCGGGGATGCGCCCGGGGGAAGGAGTCCTTCACGTTCCAACGCGGCGAGGAGTCGGCCCCGGTCGCCGAAGCGCTCCTCGTACTGGCGCGCGCGCATCTCTTCCGTGGGAAAAAGACCGAGCTCCGACCGTCTCGCCAGATCGTCGGCGTGCCAGTACCCCCGCAACGTCGGCAGATCGTGCGTGGTGATCACCGCGGCCGCGTCGCGCATGTACTCCGCCGGCGGCCTGAATCCGCCTTGCGAGGTCCGCTCGAAATACATCGGCCGGTAGGCGAGGACGCCGTACTCCGCCATCGCGGCGCGCACGGCATCCGGAACCGTCCCCAGGTCCTCGCCGATGATGAGGCACCGGTTGCGCTCGCTCTCGAGCGCCAGTATTCCCAGCAGGTCGGTGAAGGGATAGCTGACGTAGGTTCCGTCCTCGGCACTGGCACCTTCCGGTATCCAGTAGAGCCGCATCAGCCCCATGACGTGGTCGATGCGCAGCGCCCCGGCGTGGCGCATCAGGTCCCTCAGCGTGGCCGCGTAGGGCTCGTACGCGGCGGCCACGAGGCGCTGCGGAATCCACGGCGGCAGGCCCCACTCCTGGCCCTTCAGGTTGAAATCGTCCGGGGGGCAGCCGATGCGGGCGGCGAGCGCGTGCAGGCCGGGCTGCATCCAGGTTTCCGAGCCGCCGGGATTCACGCCGACCGCGAGGTCCTGGTAAAGCCCGAGCGGCAGGCCCAGCTCGCGCGCGCGCCGGGAGATTCCACCCAACTGGACGTCTGCCTGCCACTGCAGATACTCGAAGTATTCGACGCGTTCGACACGATCGAGGGTGAACGCCGCCACGGCCTTCGAGGCCGGATCACGGTACTCGCCGGGCCATGCGGGCCAGCCCCATACTGCGGGATCCTCCCGTGAAAAATGCTGCTGCAACGCCTCGAACGCGGCGTGCAGGCGGAGCCGCTCGCCGCCTTCCGCCTGGAACGCGCGAAACGCCCGCGCACGATCGCTGTCGACGGCGAGGTGCCGCTCGCGAAAGCTTCCATACAGGAGTTCGAGCACTTCGAACTTGGCCGCAGCCACGCCGGCGTAGTCCACGAGCCCGGTCGCGCGGAGCCGCTGCAGGCGCGTCTGGAATCCCGGCGTCCCTACCAGGCCGCGCGCCCCGGCACATTCGCCGAAGTCGGGTACGGCTTCCACGTCGAGATAGAGAACGTTCAACCGCGAGCGGCTCGATGGCCGGTAGGGACTCGCCTCTTCCGGCTGGTCCGGGAAGAGGGCGTGCAGCGGATTCACACCCACGATGCCTGCTCCCGCGCCGGCGGTGAAATCGGCGACCTTCTCCAGATCGCCGAAATCCCCGATGCCCCAGTTCCGCGCCGCCTTGAGCGCGTAGAGTTGAATCGCCGGGCCCCACACCCGCCCGCCATCGGCGAGGGCAGGCGGCTGATAGCAGCGTTCCGGGCAGACGATGAGCTGCATCACGGCGATCGGTGTCGCGGCTTCGAGCAGCACGTAGCGGTGGTATCCGCAAGGCGGGGTCGGCGCCAGCTGGAAATGCACGCGGATATATATCGTCCCCGCGCTTTCGGCCGACGCCACTGCCGGCAGCGTGTCGGGTCGCAACGTGCCGGTGATCCGTTCGCCGCTCTCCAGCTCGAGGAACCAGCCATGCTCGGTCGCCGCGCGCCTGGCCGGCAGCGTGATCTCGATCGGCAGCGGCGCCGCGCCCGCCCGGGCGACCTTGACCGGCGGCAGCACCGTGCGCCACGCGCGGCTCTCGATTTCGGCAAGCGCCGCGCCCGCGTCCGCCGCGGAATCGAGAGAAACGCCCATCGCCTTCAGCACGCGGACTTTGGTCGCATCGCCGGGATGGCGACGATTGCCCCACAAGTCCGAGTACTCGACCTCGACGCCGCAGCGGGCGCACAGGCGGTCGAGTTCCCCGCTCATCGCGGTCGCTCGAAGCAGAGGAGCACGACCGAGCGGCCTTCGAGCGGGTAGTTCGCCCCGCAGGGAAAGGGGGTCGGCAGCGCGTCGGGGGTGTGCGTGTCCACCAGCGTGTTCCAGTGGACTGGCGGCTCGCCGGGGAGCTTGAAGTCGATCCGCTCGTGGTGCGCGTTCAGGAGCAGCAGCAGATCGTCGTCTTCGACCGGGCGGCCATGCTCGTCGCGCTCCGCCAGTCCGTGGCCGGACAGGAAAACGCCCAGGCAGCGGTGGAAGGACTGGCTCCATTCCTCCTCGGTCATTTCGTTGCCGCTGGGAGCGAGCCACATCAGGTCCTTGACGGCGGGGCTGCGGACGGCGTGGCCGTCAAAGAAGGTGCGTCTCCGAAAGAGCGGGTGCGCGTTGCGCAGCGCGATGAGGCGCCTCGTGTATTCCATCAGGTCCCGGGCTTCGGGAGCGAGATCCCAGTTGACCCAGGAGACCTCGTTGTCCTGGCAATAGGCGTTGTTGTTGCCGCCCTGCGTGCGTCCCAGCTCGTCGCCGGCGAGCAGCATGGGAACGCCCTGCGAGAAGAGCAGGGTGGCGAGGAGGTTGCGCTTCTGCCGCTCGCGGAGCCGGTTGATTTCCGGGTCTTCCGCCGGCCCTTCGACCCCGCAGTTCCAGCTCCGGTTGTGCGACTCGCCGTCGCGGTTGCCCTCGAAGTTCGCCTCGTTGTGCTTGTCGTTGTAGCTCACGAGATCGTGCAGGGTGAAGCCGTCGTGGGCCGTGACGAAGTTGATGCTGGCGGTCGGGCCGCGCCCGCTCAACTCGAAGAGATCGCTCGAGCCCGACAGCCGGGAGGCGAGCTCCCCCACGAGGCCGCCGTCGCCTCTCCAGTACGACCGGACGGCGTCCCGGTACTTGCCGTTCCACTCGGCCCAGCCCGGCGGGAAATTGCCGACCTGGTAGCCGCCCTCGCCGAGGTCCCACGGCTCGGCGATCAGCTTGACCTGCTTCAGCACGGGATCCTGCTGGATGACGCCGAAGAAGGTACTGTAGCGGTCCACCGCGTGCTCCTCGCGCGCCAGCGTCGCGGCGAGGTCGAAGCGGAAACCGTCGACGTGCATCTCGGTGACCCAGTAGCGGAGGCTGTCCATGATGAGATGCAGCACGACGGGATGCGCGGCATTCAACGTGTTGCCGGTGCCCGTGTAGTCCACGTACAGGCGAGGCTCGTCGGTCTTCAGCCGGTAGTAGGTCCGGTTGTCTATGCCGCGGAAGGACAGCGTGGGCCCGAGGTGGTTGCCCTCGCCGGTATGGTTGTAGACGACGTCGAGTATGACTTCGATGCCCGCGGAATGCAGCGTCTTGACCATCGTCTTGAACTCGCCCGGCGTTCCGGTGGCGGAGTAGCGCATCTCGGGGCAGAAGAAGCCGATGCTGTTGTAACCCCAGAAATTGTGCAGGCCGAGCTCGACCAGGCGCTTGTCTTCCACGAACGCGTGAACGGGCAGCAGGTCGACCGCGGTGACGCCGAGCCGCTTGAGATGCTCTATGACCGGCGCCGTCGCGAGCCCGGCGTAGGTGCCGCGCAGCTGCGGCGGTACTTCGGGATGGCGCATCGTGTATCCGCGGGCGTGCAGTTCGTAGATGACCGTGTCCTGCCACGGGACTTTCGGACGGCGGTCATCGCCCCACGTGAACGCGGGGTCCACGACCTGGCACTTCGGCATGCCCGACGCGTTGTCGCGGGTATCGAACGACAGGTCCTCGCGGCGCGTGCCGGGCCGGTAGCCGAAGTGCGCGTCGGTCCAGCGAAGCGGCCCCTTCAGCATGCGCGCGTAGGGGTCGAGGAGCAGCTTGTGCGGGTTGAAGCGATGGCCCTGCTCGGGCGCGTAGGGCCCGTGCACGCGATAGCCGTAGAGGAGATCGGGGCGCGCGTCCGGCAGGTAGCAGTGCCACACGAAGTCCGTGCGCTCGGTCAGCTCGATGGAGGCGATCTGGCGCCGGCCGTTGGGGTCGAACAGGCACAGCTCGACCTTCGTCGCGTGCTCCGAATAGAGCGCGAAATTGACGCCCTGGCCGTCCCAGGTGGAGCCGAGCGGCCACGGGTGGCCGCGCCACACGGTCCGGGAGCCCGGCGGAGTTTCGGATTTCATGAGGCTACACGCATGTCAATAATTTCCCTCGCCCCGTGTCAACGGGGAGAGGCTCTCTCTCCAACTCAGGGAGAGGGCACCGTTCAGATGGAGTGTAGTTTACCGGTCGTCTTTTGGATTCTTCGGCCACCAGCGGTCCAGCAGCTCCCTGGCCCAGTGCTGGCCGCCGAGCCCGAACGCCAGCGCCAGCGCCAGCACGATGCCCGCGAGCACGATGAGAAAGCTGTGGCGGACGATGGCGCCGCCCACGTCCGCTTCCTCGAGCGCGATCAGTACCACGAACGCGAGTATGGCGTACTGCGTGAGCCTCCCGAGCGGATCGGCGTCCTGCGCGCCGCTCGCCCTGAAGTAGGTCGCGGCGGCGTTTCCGACGAACTGCGCGAAGTAGGCGCCGAAGACCACGATCAGGAGCGCGATGATGAGCCGCGGCACGAACAGCACGAGCTTCCCGAGGAGATCGGTGATGTAGGTGAGGCCGAGACCGTTGAAGGCGATGACCAGTGCGGCGAGTATCACCAGCAGGAAGACCAGGGCGCCGAAGATGTCGGTCGTGTCGCTCTGTATGCCGCCCTGCTTCAGGAAATCGTCCGTCCCGGCGCGCTCGGTGAGGACGTTGAAGTTGATCGCCCGCAGGGCCCTGATGACCGTGAATCGCACCATGCGGGCGAGCAGCCACCCGACGACCACCACCAGGAGGGCGAGGGCCAGCCTGGGAAGGAACGCGCCGATCTGCGCCAGGAACGCGCGAACCGGCTCGATCAGGATATCGACTTCCATATCAACCTCCCATCAGCCAGGCGATGGAGCGCCGAGGAGCGCCTGTATGCCCTGTATCGGCACGCGTGCCCAGGCGGGGCGGCTCGAGAGCTCGTAGCGCAACTCGTAGAGCGCCTTTTCCAGCTCGAAAAATCCTATCAGCGGGCGCATTACGGCGAGGGACGAGTAGAGGGGCACGCCGCCGGGAACCGTGACCGCTGCGTCGTAGCTCTCGATGAACGCGCGGCGCACCTCGGCTTCCCATGCGGCGGCGAGCGGCGCGAGCCGCGCATGGTCGTCGGGAGCGTGCGACGCGTTCGATAGCGCCGTCCACCGCGCGTAGCTGAACGAGCGCAGCATGCCCGCAACGTCGCGCAGCGGCGATTGCTTCTGCCTGCGCTCCTCGGTCGGGCGCGACGGCTCGCCCTCGAAATCGATGATCCGGAAATCGTTTTCCGCGATCAGCACCTGGGCCAGGTGGTAGTCGCCGTGACAGCGGATTTTCATCGCCGTTTCGCGCGGCGGCTCCAGCGCGTCGATTCTCGCCAGCACGCGCTCGCGCTGTGCGAGCAGCGCTTGCGCTTCCTCGCGCGCCGGCGCGGGCAGGCTCTCGCGGCCCTGCTCGAGCAGCGTCAGCGTTTTCACGGCTTCCTCCCGCGCGCGCTTTTTCCACGCCGCGATGTCCTGCGCCGTCACGGGCTCGGGCTCGAACGCCGGGTTGCCCGAGCTCGCGGCGAGCGCCAGGTGCAGTCCGGCCGTTCGCAGGCCGAGCGTTCTGATGATGGCGAGGTATGCGTCGTGCGGGTTCGCCGGAGCACGTTCCGATGCAGTGCGCTGCTGCTCCAGGTAGCGCTCCAGGTAGCCGACGCTGAAGGTCCAGCCGTCTCCCTGGTTCTCGACGTAGGCCTGGAGCATGGCGAGCGTCAGCGACACGCCGTCGGCGCTCGTGTATTCGAGCGACCCGGCGACGGGCACGCAATGCGGAAAGCGCGCCACTTCAGTCAGGTGGCGCCCGACCTCCAGCTCGACGTTCGTGCCAGGCCGCAACTGCCGGTAGACCTTCAGGAAGAGGTGACTGCCCAGCGTCACGACGGAATTGCTGCTCTGCGCCTGCGGCCGCCTGATCGGAAGCGTGCCGATGACATCATCCCCGGCGATCCGCGAAAACGCCTCCGTCGGCCTGAAATGCAGCTTGCCGCGCGCGGTCGTGACTTCCTTGCCGGCGCCTATCGCGCCGACCAGCGCACGGCAGAACGCATCGTCGGCGGAGGCTTCGGCGAGCACACCCACCTGCGCCTGCTGGCGTACTCTTGCAATCGTCGCCGGCGCGAGCAGGCGCTTGCGCTCGTCGTCGGTGTCTTCCCATACCAGCGCGAACGGCACGAAATAAGTGGCCGGCTGCGGCTGCCCCGGCGCTGCTGCGTCGAGCAGCGCCACCATCCACGTCTGTGCTCCGACGCTCCACAGGATGTGGTCGGAGAGCCGCACCTCCTTCAACGCCTCGCCCTTGGCTGCGTACCATCGCTGCGACGCGATGTAACCCGGCAGCACGTCGCGCTCGAGCTGGGCGCGCGTGCGCTCCGCCATCGCGATGCGCCACGGCACGACGCGGTCGCGGAAGAGGCTGTTCCAGCCGTCGAACAGGACGAGGACAGGCAGGTCGTCGCGCACGAGCCGCTCCTCGTGCCAGTGCGGCACCTCCACGTCCGCCGCCAGGCGGAACCAGTAGAAGCCGTACGCCGGGAGCGTCAGCATATAGGGCAGCTCGCCCACCGGCGGGAACGCGGCGCGCCCCAGCATTTCGACGGGAACGCGGCCTTTGAAGCGCGCGAGATCCAGCTCGACCGGCTGCGCGGAGCGGGCGAGGTTCGCCACGCAGAGCACGGCGTCGTCCCCGTATTCGCGAACGTAGGCGAGGATCTTGCGGTTTCCCGCCCTCAGGAACGTGATGCGTCCGCGCCCGAACGCGCTCGTCGACTGGCGCACCGCGAGGATGCGCTTCATCCAGTTGAGCATCGAGGAGAGGTCGCGCGTCTGCGCCTCGACGTTGACGGCCTCGTAGCCGTAGATCGAGTCCATGATCGGCGGCAGGTAGAGCCGCTGCGGATCGCTTTTCGAGAACCCGGCGTTGCGGTCGGGGCTCCACTGCATGGGCGTGCGCACGCCGTTCCGGTCGCCCAGGTAGATGTTGTCGCCCATGCCGATCTCGTCGCCGTAGTAGATGATGGGCGAGCCGGGCATGGAGAGCAGCAGGCTGTTCATGAGCTTGATTCGGTCCGGATCGTTCTGCATGAGCGGCGCCAGCCGCCGGCGGATGCCGAGGTTGATGCGGGCGCGCGCGTCGATGGCGTACATCTGGTACATGTAGTCGCGCTCGCGGCTCGTGACCATTTCGAGCGTCAGCTCGTCGTGGTTGCGCAGGAAAATCGCCCACTGGCAGGCCTCGGGTATGTCGGGCGTCTGCTGCATGATGTCCACGACCGGGTGGCGGTCCTCCTGGGCGATCGCCATGTAGATCCGCGGCATCAGGGGAAAATGGAAAGCCATGTGGCACTCGTCGCCCGCGCCGAAGTACTCGGCGACGTCCTCCGGCCACTGGTTCGCCTCGGCGAGGAAGAACCGGTCGGGATAGAGCTTGTCGAGCGCGGTGCGCATCGTCTTCAGCACGGCGTGCGTCTCGGGGAGGTTCTCGTTGGTCGTGCCATCGCGCTCGCACAGGTACGGGATCGCGTCGAGGCGCATCCCGTCGACGCCCAGGTCGAACCAGTAGCGCATGACCTTGATAACCGTCTGAACGACGTGAGGATTATTGAAATTGAGGTCGGGCTGATGCGAGAAGAAGCGGTGCCAGTAGTACGCCTTGGCGACCGGGTCCCAGGTCCAGTTCGATTTCTCCGTGTCGGTGAAGATGATCCGGGTCTCCAGCCATTTCTGATCCGTGTCGCTCCACACGTAGTAGTCGCGCTTGCGGGAACCCGGCGGCGCCTGCCGCGCGGCCTGGAACCAGGGGTGCGCGTCGGAGGTGTGGTTGATGACGAGCTCGATCACGATCCTCAGGTCGCGCCGGTGCGCCTCGCGCACGAAGTGCCGGAAGTCGGCGCGGGTGCCGTAGTCCGGGTGGATCCCGTGATAGTCGGCGATGTCGTAGCCGTCGTCGCGCAGCGGCGAGGGATAGAAGGGCAGGAGCCAGATCGTGTTGACGCCCAGATCCTTGATGTAGTCCAGCTTATCGGTGAGGCCCTGGAAGTCGCCGATGCCGTCGCCGTTGCTGTCGGAGAACGCCTTGACGTGGAGCTGGTAGATGATCGCGTCTTTGTACCAGAGAGGGTCTTCCTGGCGCGCGGGGGCGTCCGCGGCAGCGTTCTCCAGTAACTGTTCTTCGTCCTGCCGCACGTTCATGGCCGTCCCGTATTGACGAGCAGGATGTGGGCGGGAATCCGGCGCGGATCGAGCTCGACGTAGTTGCGCGATCCGAGCCAGGCGTAGCGCGTCTCCGTCAGGAGATCGTGAACCGCATAGGACTGCCCCGCGACGAGGCCGAGCGCCGGCAGGTCGAGGTCGACCCATGCGGATTGCCGGTAGAGCGGGTCGAGATTGACCACGGTCAATATGACGTTGGACAGGTCCGGCGTCGACTTCGAGTAGCAGATGATCTGGTCGTTGTCGGTCGCATGGAAAGCGAGCCGCCAGTCCGCCTGCAGCGCGGCGTTCTCGCGGCGGATGCGGTTTACGCGCGCGATGAAGTCGCGGAGACTCTCATGGCTGTCGAGAATCCAGTTGCGGATCTCGTACTTCTCCGAGTTCAGGTACTCCTCGCTCCCCGGCTCGCGCGGCTCGCGCTCCATCAGCTCGAACGCGGGGCCGTAGATCCCGTAGTTCGCGGCGAGCGTCGCAGCCAGCGTGAGCCGCGCCATGAAGGCGGGCCGCCCGCCGCGCTGCAGGGTGGCGTGCAGTATGTCGGGCGTGTTGGGCCATGCATTGGGCCGGAAATATTCACGAGGCGGCGAAAGCGCGAGCTCGGTGAAGTACTCCGTCAGCTCCGCCTTCGTGTTGCGCCAGGTGAAGTAGGTGTACGACTGGGTGAATCCGAGCTTGGCCAGGCGGTGCATGACCTTCGGGCGGGTGAACGCTTCGGAGAGAAAAATCACGTCGGGATGGGCGCTCCTGATCTCGCCGATGATCCACTCCCACATCGCGAAGGGCTTGGTGTGGGGGTTGTCGACGCGGAATATGCGCACGCCCTGGCCTATCCAGTGATCGAAAACGCTCTTCAGCTCGGCCCACAGCCCGCGCCAGTCGCCGGTATCGAAGTCGAACGGGTAGATGTCCTCGTATTTCTTGGGCGGGTTCTCGGCGTACTGCACGCTGCCGTCGGGCCGGTGGCGGAACCATTCGGGATGCTCGGTCACGTACGGATGGTCCGGGGAGCACTGAAACGCGATGTCGAGCGCGATATCGATGCCGCGCGCGCGGGCGGCCGCAACCAGCCGGCGGAAGTCCTCGGGCGTTCCGAGCTCGGGGTGGATCGCCTTGTGGCCGCCTTCCCGGGAGCCGATCGCCCACGGGCTGCCGGGTTCGCCGGCGCTCGCGGTGGTTGCGTTGTTTTTCCCCTTGCGCTTGACGAGCCCGATCGGGTGTATGGGCGGGAAGTACAGCACGTCGAAGCCCAGGCCGGCGACGTACGCAAGGCGCGCCTCGCAATCCTTGAACGTGCCGTGCCGCGCGCCGCCGGTAGCACGGGGAAACATCTCGTACCAGCTGCTGAAACGCGCGCGCAGGGCATCCACCGTGACGGGCAGCGCCGGCTCCATTACGGTTTGCATGCTGCGATCGGGATATCGCGCGATGAGCGCGTTGGACGCAGCGTCGAGCGCGAGTTCGCGCCGCGAACCGGGCGTGCCTGAACCTGCCAGCGCTTTTGCCCAGGCCTTGAGCTTTTGTGCGTCGGCGCCTTTGGCGCGCGCGGCGGCGGCTTTGATGATCCCGGCGCCGGCCGCCAGCGCGACCGCTATGTCCTCGGACGTCGTCCAGCGCTCCAGGTCGTGGCGCCAGGACAGGTAACGATCCACCCACGCCGCGACGGTGTACTCGAACGCGCCGATTTCGGTGACGGTGAACTCCGCCTGCCAGCGATCGTTGCCGAGCGCGGTCATCTCCACCTCGGTCCACGTAGGGTGGGCCGCCTTGCGATGCAAGAGCCGGCAGCGCAGCCGGTCGTGGCCGTCCGCGAAGACGTCGGCCTCCACGACGATCGCCTCCCCCGCGCAGCGCTTGATCGGGAAACGGCCGCCGTCCGCGCTCGGCGTCACGTTCTCGATCACCGCGCGGCGTCGCCCGTCGGCATCGGTGATTCCGGCCACGATGGCTATCCGTTGCGCTCGAACAGGACGACCGAGAGCGGGGGCAGCGTGAGAACGAGCGACCAGGCGCAACCGTGAGCGGCCACGGCGCGGGCTTCGGCGCCGCCGAAATTTCCCATGCCGCTGCCGCCGTATTCTTTCGCATCGCTGTTCAGCGCCTCGCGCCAGTAACCGGGAAGCGGCACGCCGACGACGTAGTTGGGGCGCGGCACGGGCGTCAGATTCAGTATTACCAGCACCACCGAGCCGTTCGAGCGCGCCCTGCGGACGAAGCTCAGCACGCTGTTTTCGCCATCGCGGAAATCGATCCACTGGAAGCCGGCCGAGTCGAAGTCCTGCTCGTGCAGCGCGGGCGTCGCCCGGTAGTAGCGATTCAGGTCCCGCACCCAGTCGCGGACCCCGCTGTGATCGGCGTACTGCAGCACGTGCCACTCGAGGCTTTCCTCGTGCTGCCACTCGCGCCGCTGCCCGAATTCCCCGCCCATGAAGAGGAGCTTCTTGCCGGGATGGCCCCACATGTAGCCGAAGAGGCAGCGCAGGTTGGCGAATTGCTGCCAGTTGTCTCCCGGCATCTTGCCGATCAGGGAGCCCTTGCCGTGCACGACTTCGTCGTGGGAGAACGGCAGCACGAAGTTTTCCGAGAACGCGTACCAGGCGCTGAACGTCAGGCGGTCGTGATGGTATTTGCGGAACACCGGGTTCTGGGAAAAGTAGTCGAGCGTGTCGTGCATCCAGCCCATGTTCCACTTCATGCCGAAGCCGAGGCCGCCGACGTACAGCGGGCGCGAAACCGCCGGCCACGCGGTCGATTCCTCGGCTATCACCTGCACGTCCGGAAACTCGCGGTAGACCGCTTCGTTCAGGCCGCGCAGGAACGCGACGGCCTCGAGATTCTCCCTGCCGCCGTGGACGTTGGGGACCCAGCTGCCCGGTCCGCGGGCGTAGTCGAGGTACAGCATGGAGGCGACGCCATCGACCCGCAGGCCATCGATGTGGTAGCGGTCGAGCCAGTAGAGCGCGCTGCTCGTGAGAAACGAGCGCACTTCGTGCCGGCCGTAGTTGAAGATGTAGCTGTTCCACTCCGGGTGAAAGCCCTGCCGCGCGTCGGCGTGCTCGTAGAGGTGCGTGCCGTCGAAATAGGCGAGGCCGTGGCCGTCGCCGGGGAAATGCGAGGGCACCCAGTCGAGCAGCACGCCGTAGCCGCGTTGATGCAGGTGGTCCACCAGGTACATGAAGTCCTGCGGCGTGCCGTAGCGCGCCGTCGGCGCGAAATAGCCGGTCGTCTGGTAGCCCCACGACCCGTAGAACGGGTGCTCCGTGACCGGCATCAGCTCGACGTGCGTGAAACCCGTTTCATCGAGATAGTCGGCGAGACCGTGCGCCAGCTCGCGGTAGTTGAGCGGCTCCGCCGGCCGCTTCGGGTCCCTGCGCCAGGAGCCGAGATGCACTTCGTAGATGGAGACCGGCGCATCGAGCGCGTTGGCGCGGTGGCGGGTGCGCATCCACTCGGCGTCGAGCCAGTCGTAGTCCATGCGCCATATCCGCGAGCCCGTTCTGGGCGGCGCCTCGCAGTAGAAGGCGAAGGGGTCGCTCTTGTCGATTTCGTAGCCGTTGTAGCGCGATGCGATACGGTACTTGTAGCAATCGCCGTGGCCGGCCCCGGCGACATATCCCTCCCAGATGCCGGAGCCATCCTCGCGCGCGCGGAGCACGTTCGCATCGGCGCGCCATTGGTTGAAATCGCCGATGACCGACACTTCCCGGGCGTTCGGCGCCCACACGCTGAAATATGCGCCGCTCGCTTCACCCTGCCGGGTGAGATGCGCGCCCAGCTTATCGTGCAGTCGCGTGTGCGCGCCCTGCTTGAACAGGTAGGCGTCGTAGTCGCTGAACCGGGCGCCCTCCTGTGCCTTTTTCGCGACGGGTGTCTCGCGGTCCGTGATGTGCGTAGCCATGAATGAAGGAGCGTATGTTGTTGGCGTATTTACAGCAAGTTATTGATTTGGCGAAGCTTAGCAGTTCGCCTCCGGTTGCAGGTGCCGTTGCGCCGCAATCCCATGGCCGGTTGGACCGCGGATTACAGATATTGATGCAATCGATGTGGCAGAGTTCGGGTGGGAACTATCCGCGTGCGGGCCGCCGCATCGTCCGGCTCTACCGGTACAGTGACCGAAGGCTGGCCAGGAAATGCTGATATTCTTCGTAGAATCATGATACTATTCCTGGGAATCTTAAACCGGCAACGAGCTCCAGCACCATGTGCCAGCGCCAGGATAACGGGACGATGAATGCCCGAACGCGGGCGTTTACGACGCGTCCCCTGTCCTGAAGCCGCGCTCTGTCCCGGTTCGAAAAAGTGCGGCTGGCCCGCACTTTTTTTGTTTGCGGGCGCCGAAACCTTGAACAAGCACACACGACATAGATGAGTACCGCCATGGTGCAAGTGAAACTACCGGACGGCTCGGTCCGCCCCTTTGATAAGCCGGTCTCGGTGGCCGAGGTGGCGCAGGCCATAGGCCCGGGGCTGGCGAAGGCCGCGCTTGCGGGCAAGGTCAACAACCGGCTCGTGGATACCTCGTACTGCGTCGCATCCGACGCGGACGTCGCCATCGTCACCGACAGGGACCGGGAAGGGCTGGAGATCATCCGCCACTCGACCGCGCACCTGCTGGCGCACGCGGTGAAGGAACTGTTCCCGGAAGCGCAGGTGACCATAGGACCCGTGATCGAGGACGGGTTCTACTACGATTTCTCGTACCAGCGCGCGTTCACACCCGAAGATCTCGCGGCCATCGAAAAGCGCATGCAGGAGATCGCGAAGCGCGATCTCAAGGTCGAGCGCCAGGTGATGCCGCGCGACGCTGCCGTCGATTTCTTCAAGAGCCTGGGCGAGCACTACAAGGCGGAGATCATCGCCGCCATACCGGCGGCAGAAGACATCGCACTCTACCGGCAGGACGGCTTCGTCGATCTCTGCCGGGGGCCCCACGTGCCCTCCACCGGCAAGCTGAAGGTCTTCAAGCTGATGAAGGTCGCGGGCGCGTACTGGCGCGGGGACTCGAAGAACGAAATGCTCCAGCGCATCTACGGCACGGCCTGGACGAAGAAAGAGGACCAGGACGCCTATCTCCACCGCCTGGAGGAAGCCGAGAAGCGGGACCATAGAAGGCTCGGACGCAGCCTCGATCTCTTCCATACCCAGGAGGAGGCGCCGGGAATGGTGTTCTGGCATCCGAAGGGGTGGACGATCTGGCAGCAGATCGAGCAGTACATGCGCGGCATACAGCGCGACAACGGCTACCTCGAAGTGAGGGCGCCCTCCGTGCTCGACGTTTCCCTGTGGAAGCGCTCGGGCCACTGGGACAATTTCCGCGAGAACATGTTCTTCACCGAATCCGAGTCCCGCCAGTACGCCGTGAAGCCCATGAACTGCCCCGGCCACGTGCAGATCTTCAACCAGGGCCTGAAGAGCTACCGCGACCTGCCGCTGCGCTTCGCGGAATTCGGCTCGTGCCACCGCAACGAGCCCTCGGGTGCGCTGCACGGAATCATGCGGGTGCGGGGGTTCACCCAGGACGATGCCCATATCTTCTGCACCGAGGAGCAGGTCGAGCCGGAGGTGGTCCGGTTCATCGACCTGCTCGAGCGGGTCTACGCCGATTTCGGCTTCGACGAGATCCTGGTGAAGCTCTCCACGCGGCCGGCGAAGCGCGTGGGGACCGACGCGCAGTGGGACCAGGCGGAAGCGGCCTTGAAGAGCGCGCTCGACAACAAGGGGCTCTCCTACGAGTTGCAGCCGGGCGAGGGTGCGTTTTACGGGCCCAAGATCGAGTTCACGTTGAAGGACGTCCTCGGGCGGCCCTGGCAATGCGGGACGATGCAGCTCGATTTCTCCATGCCTGGGCGGCTGGGGGCGGAGTACGTGGCAGAAGACAACGCGCGCCACGTGCCGGTCATGCTGCACCGGGCCATCCTGGGGTCGTTCGAGCGCTTCATAGGGGTGCTGATCGAGCACTACGCCGGGGCCATGCCTGTATGGCTTGCCCCGGTGCAGGTGGCGGTCATGAACATCACCGAAAAGCAGGCAGACTATGCTGAAAGGGTGGCGGGGGAGCTCAAGCAGGCGGGGCTGCGGGTCGAGACCGACTTGAGGAACGAGAAAATTTCCTTTAAGATTCGGGAGCATAGTTTGCAGAAGCTGCCCTACCAGGTCATCGTAGGCGACAAGGAAGTGGCGGCTCAAAAGGTTGCCGTGCGCACCCGCAAGGGCGAGGATCTCGGCCAGATGAGTCTGGCCGATTTCATCTCCAGGGTCAGGGCCGAAGCGGCCCTGCTGGGACGCGCGGCGTAACGCTAATGGATTGACGGAGGTTCTTCATCGCTCAGGAAAAAGAACCGCGGATCAACGGCGAAATCAACGCGCCGGAAGTTCGCGTCATAGGGGCCGACGGCGAGCCGCTCGGCGTTATCAGCATCGCGGCGGCGAACAAGGCCGCCGAGGAAGCCGAGTTGGATCTCGTCGAGATCGCACCGACAGCCGTGCCGCCAGTGTGCCGCATCATGGATTACGGTAAGTTCAAGTACCGTGAAGCCAAGAAGCGACACGAGGCCAAGCTCAAGCAGAAGCAGATCGTCGTCAAGGAGATCAAGTTTCGTCCCGGCACCGACGAGGGCGATTACAAGATCAAGCTGCGCAACCTCGTCCGCTTCCTCGAAGAGGGCGACAAGGCGAAGATCACGCTGCGCTACCGCGGCCGGGAGATGGCGCACCAGGAGCTGGGTCACCGCCTGATCGAACGGGTGCGCAACGACCTGGAGCAGTACAGCACGGTCGAGCAGTATCCGAAGATGGAGGGCCGCCAGCTGATCATGGTGCTGGCGCCGAAGAAGGTCGGCGGGAAGGTGGTGGCGAAAAGCGCCAAGCCGGCCGCGAAGAAGGGGGAGACGCCGGCCAGGCGCGCTCCCGCCAAGCCCGTGGCGGAAGCCACCGCCGACACGGAAAAGAAGTAGTAGTCCGGGTTCTCGAAGTCCTCCACCCGGAGGCACCCGGCGCTGGGAGTAGCCGACGCGGCGCACGCCGTTGCCGGCGGCTCTATAACGAGAAGAGGTAGACCATGCCGAAATTGAAGACCAAGCGCGGCGCCGCGAAGCGTTTCAAGAAGCGCGCGGGCGGCGGAATCAAGCGCGGGCAGGCGTTCCTGCGCCACATCCTCACCAAGAAGAACACCAAGCGCAAGCGCCATCTGCGCGGCAGCACTGGCGTATCCGCGGCGGATACAGCCGCCGTGCGCACGATGCTGCCCTACTAGATCGAAAGGGGGATGCCATGCCAAGAGTCAAACGCGGCGTAACCGCACGCGCCGCCCACAAGAAGGTGCTGAAGCGGGCCAAGGGTTTTCGCGGCCGCCGCAAGAACGTGTTCCGCATCGCCAACGAAGCGGTGATGCGTGCCGGGCAGTACGCCTATCGCGACCGCCGCAACCGCAAGCGCGATTTCCGCGCGCTGTGGATCACGCGCATCAACGCGGCCGCCCGCGAGCACGGTATGACCTACAGCCGCTTCATGAACGGGCTGAAGCGGGCGGCGGTCATGGTGGACCGCAAGATCCTCGCCGACCTCGCGGTGCTCGACAAGCCGGCATTTTCCAGGTTCGTGGAAAGGGCCAAGGCCGGGCTCGCCGCCTGACGGCAGAGACTGGGGACCAGGGACTAGAGACCAGGAAATTCCCGGCCGTATCAACGACGGTTGACCGACCTTGTTCTGGACCTGTCGCCAGTCTTTTAGCTCCCAGTCTCAAGTCCTCAGTCTAGTCTCCGGTCTCTAGTCCCGAGTCACTGGTCTCCCGCATGCAGGATCTCGACGCCATCGTCAAGGAGGCGCTCGCGGTATTCGCGGGCATCGAAAACGCCGATCAGCTCGAGCAGGCGAAGGCGCGCTATCTCGGCCGCTCCGGCACCCTGAGGGCGGCGGAGAAGAGCCTCTCCCAGCTCGCGCCGTCCGAGCGCCCGGCGTTCGGGAGCCGGTTGAACGCGGCGAAGGACGAGCTCGAGGAGGCGTTGCGCGAGCAGAGGAACCGCATCCAGTCCCGCCGGCTCGAGGCGCGGTTGAAGGAGGAAGCGCTCGATGTGACGCTGCCGGGCCGCGGGCCGGGCGCGGGCGGGCTGCACCCGGTCACGCGCACGCTCCAGCGCATAGAGCAGCTCTTCCGCTCGACGGGCTTCACGGTGGCGGACGGCCCGGAGATCGAGACCGATCACTACAATTTCACCGCCCTCAATCAGCCGGAGAACCACCCGGCGCGATCCATGCACGACACGTTCTACCTGGCCGACGGCGTGCACCTCCTGCGTACCCATACCTCCCCGATACAGATCCGCTACATGGAGAGCCACCGGCCGCCGATCAGGATCATCGCACCGGGCCGCGTCTACCGCGTGGATTCGGACGCCACGCATTCGCCGATGTTTCACCAGATCGAGGGACTGTGGGTGGACGAGAACGTGACCTTCGCCGATCTGAAGGGCGTGCTGATCGATTTCCTGAAGCGGTTCTTCGAGCGCGACGATCTACAGGTGCGCTTCCGCCCGTCGTTCTTTCCGTTCACCGAGCCCTCCGCCGAGATCGACATGAGCTTCGGCAAGGGCTGGCTCGAGATGGGCGGCGCGGGCATGGTCCATCCCAACGTGCTGCGGAACGTCAACATCGACAGCGAGAAGTACCAGGGCTTCGCTTTCGGGTTGGGCCCGGACCGGCTGACGATGCTGCGCTACGGGGTGAACGATTTGCGGTTGTTCTTCGAGAATGATCTGCGTTTTCTCAAGCAGTTTAATTAAACGGCATGAAATTTTCAGAGAACTGGCTCCGCACCTTCGTCAACCCGCCGCTTAACACGCGCGAGCTGGCGCAGGCGCTGACGATGGCCGGCGTGGAGGTCGAGGCGATAGAACCGGCCGCGCCGCCGTTCGACCAGGTCGTGGTGGGGGAGGTGCTCAAGGTGGAGCGCCATCCCGATGCCGCGCGCCTGACGGTGTGCCAGGTCAATGCCGGGGCCGAGCCGCTTACCATCGTCTGCGGCGCGCCCAACGCGAGGCCCGGCATCAAGGTGCCGACCGCGCTGCCCGGCGCGCAGCTGCCGGGGAAGAGCATCAGGGTCGCCAGCGTGCGAGGCGTGGAATCCCATGGCATGCTCTGTTCGGCCGTGGAGCTCGGCCTGCCCGCCGACGTGGACGGATTGCTCGTGCTGCCGGACGATGCGCAGGTCGGGACGAGCGTGCGCGAGCTGCTCGATCTCGACGATCAGCTCCTGACGCTGAAGCCCACGCCCAATCGCAGCGACTGCCTGTGCCTCATCGGCGTGGCGCGGGAAGTGGGCGCCGTGAGCGGTGCGTCGCTCCGAACGCCGGAGATCCGGCCGGTGCGTGTCAGCGTCACCGAAAAGGTTCCGGTGGTGCTCGAAGCGCCCGAGGCATGCCCGCGGTATTGCGGGCGCATCATGCGCGGCGTCAACGCGCGGGCCGCGACGCCGGAATGGATGGTCCGGCGTCTCGCGAGAAGCGGCATCCGCTCGATCAGCGCGCTGGTGGACGTCACCAACTACGTGATGATCGAGCTGGGCCAGCCGCTGCACGCATTCGACCTCGCGAAGCTCGAGGGCGGCATTCGCGTGCGCTACGCGAAATCGGGAGAGAAGCTGACGCTCCTGAACGGCTCGACCCCGGAGCTCGGACCCGGCTGGCTCGTGATCGCCGACGAGCGCAAGGCGGTGGCGCTCGCCGGGATCATGGGAGGGCTCGATACCGCGGTCACCGAGACGACCAAGGACGTGTTCCTGGAGAGCGCGTTTTTCGCGCCCGATGCCATCACCGGCAAGTCGCGCGCGCTCGGCTTCGGCTCCGATTCGGCGTATCGCTTCGAGCGCGGCGTGGATTTCGGCGCAACCCCGGCAGCGCTCGAGCGGGCGGCTCAGCTCGTGATGGAAATCTGCGGCGGCGCCGCGGGGCCGGTCAGCGAAACCCGCGTACATCTTCCCGCGCGCGATCCTGTGCGGCTGCGGCTGAAGCGCGCCGAGCGGCTGCTCGGGATCCGCCTCGAGCGCGGGCAGGTGAGCGACATCCTGCGCCGGCTGCGCTTCGAGTTTTCCGCGGCTGAAGGCGAATTCCGGGTGACGCCGCCGACCTACCGCTTCGACATCGCCATCGAGGAAGACCTGGTGGAGGAGATCGCCCGGATCCACGGCTACGACCGGATCCCGGCCACGATTCCTGCCGCGCCGGCCGTCCTGCTGCCGGTGCCCGAAGCGCGGCGCGATGCAGCGGCCCTGCGATCGGTGCTCGTCGAACGCGACTACCAGGAGATCGTGAGCTACAGCTTCGTGGACGAGAGCTGGGAGCGGGACCTGGGGGGAAACCCGTCGCCCGTCGCGCTGGCAAATCCCATCGCGAGCCAGATGAGCGTGATGCGCTCGACGCTGGCAGGGGGCCTCGTCAACGCCCTCGCGTTCAATGTGAGCCGCCGGCAGACGCGGGTGCGGTTGTTCGAGATCGGACGCTGTTTTCTGCCGGCGAGCGGGGGCAAATACCCGCAGCCGGTGCGCGTGGGCGGAATCGCGTACGGTGACGCCCTGCCGGAGCAGTGGGGCGGCGTGAGAAGGCCCGTCGATTTCTACGACGTGAAGGGGGACGTGGAGGCCTTGCTGACGCCGCGCGGGGCACTCTACCGGCCGGATCCTCACCCGGCGCTGCATCCCGGCAAGAGCGCGCGCATCGAGCTGGACGGCGTGCATGCCGGCTGGATCGGGGAATTGCATCCCCGCTGGCAACAGAAGTATGATCTTCCCGCTGCACCCGTCCTCTTCGAGCTCGACTACGACACAATAAACGGACGGGGCCTGCCGGTCTCCACCGAGATTTCCAAGTTCCCGCTGGCGCGGCGCGATATCTCCGCCGAGGTCGACGAGGGTGTGGGCTACCAGGCGATACTGGAGGAACTGAAGCGCGACCCGCCCCCCTTTGTGGCCGACATAGGCCTGTTTGACATCTACCGCGGTACCGGTGTAGAAAATGGAAAAAAGCGTCTTGCATTCAGGGTGTTATTACAGGATACTCGCAGGACTTTGACGGACGCGGAAGTCGAGTCCGCGGTGTCGCGGTTGCGCGAAGTACTGAAGCTCAAATTCAACGCGAAGCTCCGATGACGTTGAAAGGGGACCACATGACGTTGACGAAGGCCGAGCTGGCCGATCTTCTATTTGAGAAGGTCGGCTTCAACAAGCGCGAGGCAAAGGACATGGTGGAGTCGTTTTTCGAGGAAGTCCGCCTCGCGCTCGAGAACGGGGCGGGCGTCAAGCTCTCCGGCTTCGGCAACTTCCAGCTGCGCGACAAGCCGCAGCGTCCCGGCAGGAACCCCAAGACGGGGGAAGAGATCCCGATCACGGCGCGCCGCGTCGTGACGTTCCATGCGTCGCAGAAGCTGAAGGCGATGGTGGAGCAGAACTACCATGGAAGCAAGTCAAAGTCCTAAGACACAGCTGCCGCCGATTCCGGCGAAGCGCTACTTCACGATCGGTGAGGTGAGCGAGCTGTGCGGCGTGAAGCCCCACGTGCTGCGCTACTGGGAGCAGGAGTTCACGCAGCTGAAGCCGGTGAAGCGCCGCGGCAACCGGCGCTACTACCAGCACCACGAAGTGCTCCTCATACGCCGCATACGGGAGCTGCTCTACGACCAGGGCTTCACCATCAGCGGCGCGCGCAATCGCCTCGACGAGCTGGTATCGGAGCCGGCGAAGCCCGCGCGCGCGGCGCGTGCAGGCCTCGCCTCGCTGCGCAAGGAATTGAAGAGCGTCCTCGAGTTCCTCCGGAGCTAGGATTGCTTCCGGCTCGCGCCGCAAGCAATCCTGATTGAAAACCCAGTCAAATCTCGGCTGCACATGGCGGCGCGGGAGATTTCCGAATGAACCATGTGTTCCATCGCAATTCCCGCTCGGAGTATCCGGTCGCTGCCGGAGGGGAAGGGCCGTACCTCATGGACTCGGCGGGCAAGCGCTATCTCGACGCATCCGGCGGCGCGGCGGTTTCCTGCATAGGCCATGGGCACCCCGCGGTGATCGAGGCGATCCGCGAGCAGGCGGGCAAGCTCGCGTACGCACACACGTCGTTTTTCACGAGCGAGCCGGCCGAAGAGCTCGCCGACTGGCTGATCGACGGCGCGGGCGGCGCGTTCGAGCGCGTGTACCTGGTTTCCGGCGGGTCGGAGGGAGTGGAGGCCGCCCTCAAGCTCGCGCGCCAGTACTATCTCGAGGTCGGCCAGCCGCACCGCTCGCATTTCATCGGCCGGCGCCAGAGCTACCACGGTAACACCCTGGGCGCGCTCGCCGTCGGGGGCAACGCGTGGCGCCGCGCGCAGTTCCGGCCGCTGCTCATGGGCGCCGGGCACGTCGCACCCTGCTACGCCTACCGCGACCGCAAAGAGGGCGAGACCGATCAGCAATACGGAACGCGGGTGGCGGACGAGCTGGAGCAGGCCATTCTCAAGGCGGGCCCGGGCCGCGTGATCGCCTTCATTGCCGAGACGGTGTCCGGGGCGACGCTGGGCGCGGTGCCGGCCGTCGCCGGCTATTTCCGGCGCATCCGGCAAATCTGCGACCGCTACGGCGTGCTCCTGATACTCGACGAGGTCATGTGCGGCATGGGCCGGACGGGGACCCTGTACGCGTACGAGCAGGAAGGGATAGTCCCGGACATAGCGGTCATCGCGAAGGGCCTCGGCGGCGGCTACCAGCCGATAGGCGCCACGCTCGTGTCGGGAAAAATCTTCGATGCGATACGCAAGGGCACCGGGTTCTTCCAGCACGGGCACACCTACCTCGGGCATCCCATCGCCTGCGCGGCGGCGCTCGCGGTCCAGCGCGTGGTGCGCGACGAAAAGCTGCTCGAGAACGTGTCGCGGCAGGGCGAGTCGCTGCGCGCGGCGCTGGAGACGCGCCTCGGCCGGCACGCCCACGTGGGCGATATCCGCGGCCGCGGGCTTTTCATCGGAATCGAGTTCGTCGCCGACCGCGGCACCAAGGAGCCGTTCGGGCCCGATCTGAAGGTGAACCAGGCCGTGAAGCGTGAAGCGATGGCGCGCGGCCTGATGGTCTACCCGATGGGCGGCACGATAGACGGCCAGCGCGGCGACCACGTCATGGTCGCGCCGCCGTTCACCATCAACGAGCGCCACGTGGCGGAGATCGTGGACAAGCTGGGCGCATCGGTCGACGCGGCCCTCGCAACGCTGCGGACGAGGGTGGCCGGCTGATATAATTCGACCCCTCGGGGCGTAGCGCAGCCTGGTAGCGTACCGGCATGGGGTGCCGGTGGTCGTGAGTTCAAATCTCACCGCCCCGACCAGATAATCAAAAACTTGTGACAGACATTTAACTTACAAATTAAGAGACGTTGCCGAAGTCCGTCGCAAACCGATTCCTCACGTAGTCAAAGCTTTAGGCGATTTTCTTCATTCGCCGATAACCGCGCCTAGTAGAATTGTTTTGCCGGTGCGCAGTGTTTTCGTGCTGGATAAGAACGCCAAGTTCCTTGGGCCTGATCTCACCCGCAGATGCAGTCGTGAACACAAGGCGCCTTTAGCTTTTCGGCTTAGGTACCGCGACCGCGTCCAGCCCGACTCGCTCGGCAAACGAACGCTTCGGCTCGGGGGTAGGCCCCAATGCTTTGAATTGGGTCGAGCGCTGCGGAAAAAGCAACGCGAGCCGCTCGACCGCGTGTCGCTTGGCCCCGTTACAACCTGCGTCTCGGACAACCTGCATCAACAAACCCTCCTCGTCGAGGGCCTCGATTGCCGCATCGTGAAGCTCACAAGGGACGAAACTCTTCGCGACACGCAGCACTTCCTCGGTGTCCATCGTCCGAAAGTATGCCGTCTGGACCTTCGGCCGAATGGAATCAAATGCTCTGACTGCCTCGTGGAGATACTGTCTTTCAAGCAGTGAACGTACACGATCCAGCCAGCCCGGTGCTGTTTCTTTCTCGCACCGCGGATGCGCCCGAACGATCTCTATACCGCGTCGGCATTCGCTTGCCATAACGTTGTATTCGCGCCAGAAGTCTTCTCCTCTGGCTGTGAGGTCTTTATCGCGGTACCGCTCGCCGAACGCATCGGACCATCGCTCGCTGGCACGAGTCAGCGCATCGATCAGTTCGACTGATGCATCGAATTCCTGTGTCGCCATGGCAGTCCTCCCTTAACGGCGTATCGGGGTATCTACTCCTCTACTATGAACTCGCCCAACAGGACACATACGCGTGTTCCAGACGTCGACCGATCGAATTCATTGCCCGGACCATCGCCTGGCCAGTACTCCGAGCCGCTCACCTTCACGCAGTAGCGCGCACTGCGCACGACCAAGGTAGTCAGATCCCTGTTTTCGATACGAAATGAAGCGTTTTGCCCCGAGCTACGTTGAATTACTGATGCCACTGTTCGAGTGACGCAGCGTCTTTGGCGCGACGGGTGTCGCTATGTGAAGGCGGGCGTTGTCTTTGTCGACCTTTCCTGCTCATCAATGAGACGGTTCGGATGGCCCAGTCTTTGGCGAAACGGGTTTCGCTATGTGTCACTGACCGCCCTAATGGAGCCACCGATGATCGGGTTAATGGAGCCACTTTGAGCTGGTCTTTTCCAGGGTCTCGGTGGTGATTGAGCTCATCGAGTTCCAGGCCCGTTACCCAGAACGATACATTACGCCGAAAAATCCCGGCTCCTAACACGCGTTTCAAGTTTTTTGCCCCTCTCATATCCATGAATATTTCCCTTCGTCCAATACACTAGGACACCTTCTGCTGTGTATATTTTTATATGTAAGTTAAGTACATTGAAGGGCTGGCTGAATTCTTTCGGCTGAATCTTACCTAGAGTCCAAACGATTATTGCTATTCCGGGAAGGTCCTTGGCAACCATCCTTCGGCGCAGTTCATTTACACCGATCTCATTCCGTTCCTTTGATTCTTTACGCCATCTTGCCATCCCTTCTTGACCCCCACGAACCCCTTCAGCCATCCCCGGACTTGAGAGAGATGTTATTTGCTCGGGTAGTTCAAGATCCGTGTTTATCGGCTCGTAACGGAGCAGGATGCAAACTCTTGTTGCTGGTCCAGTTCATTCTGGAGTTCATTCTCGCTCGACGCTTGCTTACTTTCTTGTTGATGATCGTATCGGGCTGGACCAATCGGCGGCAACTGACCGTCATCGAATACCTGCAGGCCGAGAATCGATTGCTGAAGGAACGCCTCCACGGCACAAGCATTCGATTCACCGATGCCGAACAGGCGCTCCTGGCGCGGAACGCCAAGGCGGTTGGACGGAAGACCCTACTGAAGCTGGAGGCCATCGTAACTCCCGATACCCTGAAGCGCTGGTACCAGCGCCTGGTGGCTTAGAAATGGGACTACAGCAAGCGTTGTGGGACAGGTCGCCCGGGAATCATGTGCGGGATTGCCGATTTGGTCGCGCGCATGGCCCAAGAGAATCCGAGGATGATATTTCTCGGGCAGGCTTCGCTGCATCGGGCGATCGCGCACAACATGGCTCACTATCATGCGGAGCGCAACCATCAGGGACTGGGGAACCGTACCTCACTGGCGGGGCGCAGGCACTGTCGTCAGGCCGGGGGCTCCAAGGGGCGATCGAGCAGCACTACTCGCCAGTCCAGCACCTCATTGATCAGAAGGCGCGCGGCATTGTTCGCGATCGCCATCGCCTCGCCCATGAACAGGGCGACACTGGATTCCGCTTTTTCCACGCGTGCGAGCAGCCCATCCACCTCGCCTACCAAGCCGCCCAGGTGCTGGGCCATCGAGGCTGAGCGCTTCGCGATGCGACGGAATTCCCCCTGGTTGACGATCCCGGCTAGCGACGCGCCGAGCGCGGGAAAAAAGCCACCGAAGAAGATCAGGAGATGCGGCGACTCAGGAATCCAGGCCCGCAAGATGGAGCCTTCCGGCAAGCCAAGGCCCGGAACGAGATGGGCGAAGCACGCAGCGAGCGTCAGACAGAGCAGCGCGATGCCCGCCGCGTGTAGGCGGTGCTCCAGGTTGTGGGCGCGGTCTGCGGCGGCCTGATGGAAGCTGGCCTGGCCGCTTAGCACTCCGTGCAGGTCCTTCAGGGTCGCTCGGAGGTATCCGCGGTCGACGGCTGCATTCGGCAACCCCAGGGCCCGCTCCACACTACGCACGTACCAGGACATCCACGTGGCGTTCGATTGTCCGTAGATCGCCCAATGGGCGGGAATTTGCGGATACGGACGGCCACCGCCGAGCGGAGCGACGAGCCTCAGATGGCGCACCAGCTCGGCGGCCAGACGGTAGTCGATCCAGCGCGCGTGCCAGCGCCGCCACACGCCGCTGACCACCATGACCAGTATGGCGAGGATCGCGACGAGCTCTGCTGCTACCGCCAACGTCTCAGGGGTCCCGTGCGGCTGGAAGACCGCCGCGACCGGGAGTAGCGCCATCCCCACCGCCAGCGCGGCGAGCAAGTAGGAGAGAATGAAAACGCTGCGATAGCGGTCGGAGCACAGCACCGCGAGCTTGTCGGGCCACGCGTAAAACGGCCTCAGCCGCTCCAGCAGAGCGCCTATCGACGGAGGATCGCTCACGTCCCACTCCTTCGCGCTGTCCTCCTCGAACGGATTTACGCGAAAACCTCGACGGGGAGCACGGAATTCCCCTACGATGTCCCGGAACAGACCCCACACCACCGCGGCCGACCATCCTGGCTGGCGCTCCGAATAGAAGCGGCATAGCGCCAGTTTCGGGTTCTCTACCTGGCGATGCGAGGAATCCGCCGTAGATTGCGGCAGGTCCAGCGCTTGGCGGACCCACCTTTGAAGCTCGGGACGAGCCAGCGACGCCTCTCTCGATACGGGCATCGCGCGAGGACTGCCCGCGGGCTTTATCGCGCCCGTCCCACCTACGATCAACTGCCACCCGTGGGGGGCCCGCGCATCGACCCAGACGATTGGAACTCCCTGGCGCTGCGCCTCATCGAGGGTTTCCTCGGTGCCGCCGCGCTTGCCTTGCCGCTCGCCGTCCCATACAACGAGAAGAAGATCGGATTGATTCAGGACCATGCGACCGCCGGCGCCGTACGCCGGTGCACCTTCGTCGGAACGGTCGCCGTCGAGCTGGAAGGACGATGCGGCACGTCCCAGGAGCTGCCGGAAGCGTGACAGCGAGTCTGCCTCGAGCGCGTGCGGTGCGGCGAAATCGCGCTCATACTCCGCGCGCTGGAACGGCATGATGCAGCAAAGAGTGTAGCCGGCCTCAAGCGCCTGCTCGGCGAAAAGCCGGTCGGTGCCCTCCGCGAGCGGCGAAATCGCCCGGAGGACCGGATGCGACTGATCGTAGAGATGAACGCCGTCGAAATGCACACTGCACACGTTCTCGACTTCCTCGCGGACGCAGTCGAGGATTTCGCGCAGCGCGCGCGCGAGCGTATCGAAATCGGCATGCTGGAGGCGGTTCGGGCGATGGCCGACGATTCCGACGCGAAATGCGAGCGGCGCACGAGGTGGTGATTTTGGTCCTGTCATTCATTCCTATTTTACTGTTGAATCCATACGTCAATCCGGCGCGCTGCCGTTCGACTTGCCCGTTAGGCACGTTCACGTCGTCCTTGATCGTCGGGTGCACGTCGATGGCTAAAATTGATGATTACCAACTCGCCCGCCAGTAACTTTTGTACCGTTGAGGCGGCGGCGCAGCTCCTCTTCCTGCCTGAGGCGCTGCCGCGCCGTGTCGTGCTCACCCTTAGGCCGGTGGATCGCGGCCGGTAACTCGCCAAGCGGTCGTTCCGCAAGACGGATGCTTAACCGGCACCGGTCGGCTCGGCTTCTTTGTTCGAGGCGTTGCCACCATGGCAGTGTATCTCAGCGCACGAGCGCCTTCGGGGTACTCGACGTTGCGGTCCTAATTGGCATCAGTAAGCGGAAGTCTACGCACAGGCATTGCCACAGCATCTCGGCAAACGCCTCGCCAAAGCGGACCATGCGTACCTGGAGCTTCGCGCGGGCCCTTCTGCTCCTAGCATACCAGTGCCTTCATTCCGGCCTCATCAGCAGGTAAATAATCTGAATTTTCCAGATAGCGACGACGATCCCTGAGAATACAAGGAACGGGGTAAACGCCACTCTCGCTTCGGAGTGAAGGCGCTGAAGGATAATCAGTCCTCGGACAGACCCCGCACTGCTCGAGATAAGGATGCAAGGCAAGACTCCCTCCAAGCCGCAGAAAGCGCCGATCATCGCTGCAGCCTTGATTGCGCCGAGGCCCATTACCTCCACTCCGTTACGAAAAGCGGAGTAAGCGCGCGAGATTGCATAAAACACTGCATACATCAACCCCGCTCCGGCACAAGCATCCAGGCCGGCTGAGATTTGCCCTATCGCCGTCTGTGAGAGAGTAAAGATCGATGCATACGGTGAGATCATCGTCGTGATTAAGTCATTCGGGCTCACGCCCGGAAGTAGGCTGGTCGAAATACCGATGACGATACCCGGGAGAACGATCTCATCGGGGGTCATCGCTCCCTCTTCCTCGGTCAGACATGAGATCAAAGCGAGCGGGAATCCCAAGACGGCCAATATGGCTACGCGCGCAAAATCCGCGCTCAGCCCGTGATGGAGCAGGGCGAGCAATACGACGAGGCCGAATAGTACCTCGAAACAGGGAAACGCAGACGTTCGCGGTTCCATGAAATCGCGAATTGCGTAACCGAAGATCCGCGCTGCCCACGGTGAGCTCCAATTACGATGTCGATCGTCGTACTGCCTCATGCCGTCCACGAATGACCCGAACAAGAGCCTTACCGCATGAACTGCATGCACGTTGAGCAGACCGCCGATCGCGACAGCAACCATGAATACCTGCAATGCCAGCGTGGGAGTAACAGTGGTGCTCACGGTACGACGGGTCGTTTGCGGAACATTATTTAACCACCGCCAAGCACAAGGAAAACCAGTACCAGAAGCAGTATCAGGACACATCCAGCTGCTATTCCTGTCCGGCCCACAGGCCAACTCATAAAGCCGCTTTTCGGCGCCGGTATGTCCGTCACGCCCAGTTCGCGCAGCCCACGGTAGGCTGCGAGGCGTTTGGCGTATTCCGCATCGCTTTCGAGCGTTACCAACAAAGTCCGTTGCACCTCGAGGCGACGCGGATGGTCCGCGGACCGGAGCTTCATCATACGGACTATAGAGCTAACGGCGGCGCCGTACGGCAACGCTTCCAGACGAGATTCGGTAGTGAGGCGGATCAGGGCGCTCACCGAAAGCTCGCCTCCTATTTCGACCAGGCGTTCCATCGCCTGCAGCCGCGTGCCCGGATCCTCAAGCATGTATATCAACTCTGGCTCGTCGCGAATCGGCAAGGACAATCTCGTCGCTGCCAGCTGCCGCGTTACTTCACTTGCAGACGGATCTTCGGCGACTACACGATTGAATTCTGCCAAAGCGGCTTGCGCTGAAGCCAGGGGTATGTGTCCGAGCGCCGATAGGGTCGGTCGCAGAATCCTGTCGTTTACAAAGCGCTCGAACATGAGCGCTGCCAGGCAGTACACGCGGAAGTAAACCCAAACAAAAATCGCGGCAGCCACACCCGTCAGGATCCATGCCATGCCGGGGACGGAAGTACTACCGTCCACGGCACGCGGCACAATTGTCGCCGCGAGATGCTCGATGCGAAGGCTGTCAGCAGCCGTGACGGCGGCAACTACGACAAGTAGCACGAGCCATGGATATGCGCGCCGCATGTATACGCCCCATAGGTACAACCGGGTCGCCAGATGCCCGACGTACTGACCCAGCTTCGGTATGTGGCAGGTGTCCTCGATGTTGCCGATGCACAAGGCCGCAAGGAGACGGTTCTTGCGCCACACGGCGTCAATGAATCGTGACGCCGCGGTGTCTTGCTTTTCCTTGCCAGCTGGGTTCCCGTCCGCGAGCCCGCTCACGATCGCCAAGACCTCGTGCCAGTGGGCATCCCTGACGTGCCGCTGGAAAAACGCCGTCAACTGTCGATTGCCCGGGCTGCGCACACCCGATTCCTGGCCAGGGTCCTCGAACAAGGGGCGGATCTTGAACCAGATGTGACGTGCAGCAAAATACTCCTGGAGCGTCTGATGCCAGAAGCGCGCCGTCTTTCGCCCCTTCGTCTGCGACAGGATGCGATCGTGCCGCAACTCCTCAATGAACCGCGGCCACTCCATGTCTGGATGTGGCGAATCGAACGCTCGCGGACGAGCCGCGTTGTTCGAGCTGAACCGGTAAGGCTCGAGTTCTATTGCCCTGCGGAAAGTGCTGATGACGCGATCCTCACTCAACTCGAGGCCGGCGTCCTGCATTACGTAGGCGAGATGGCACAGAAAGAACATCTTGTCTTCGATCCAGTATCGCCGCCGTTCGGCTCCGTCTTCCTGTTCGCGGTCAGTGCCCTGCCACCGGCCCAACAGGCCGTGGCAAATGCTGTCGAGGAGTTGCCCGCGACTGTTCGGCAGCCGTCCTTGCTCGTTCACGAAGGCGGACAGGGTCAACCGGAGCAGTAGAGGATTCACCGCAAGTTGCCGGAGCTGCAGGTTCTCTGACAGGATCGACATGAAGCGGCCAGTCTCACCGGCGAGGTATCGCCGGGCAAAAGCCGCAATGTCCTGCGGATACGACAGCTCGAGCAGTTCGAAGACAGGTGAGGCCTGTTTGCCGAACTGAAAGTTGTAGATGCGTGACGTGATTACGAAACGCGTGGAGGGATGGTTGCTGGCAAAGACATTCAGGCCGTCCAGAAACATATCGCTCTGTGCCTGGTCCCCTATCTCGTTTAGGCCGTCGAGCAGCACCACGACCGGTACTTTCTCCAGAAGGGCTCTAAAGTGGGTGTCGGTAAACGGAGCGCCAGAGCGCTCGAAGGCATCGCGCACCAACCCCATCAGCCGCTCGTAAGGAGTGCCGCCGGATATCGTATTGAAGACCGATAAAGACACATACACCGGGATCCTACAGGCAGGATCGTCGGATCGGGTGCGCTTGTGCAGATAGGCTTGTGACAGGCTCAATGCCAGCCGTTTCAGCGCGGTCGTCTTGCCGGCTCCTGGTTCGCCGATGATGACCAGAGTACGGAACAACTCCACGGCGGCTGTGACGGAGAATCGCTGTGCGGCATCCGGCTGGAGTGGCGGCGCCCCCGCTTTCAGCCGCATGCGACTGTCGAACGGCGAGGAGTTACGTCCCAATTGCAGGTCGAAATAGGACTCTTCGGTCCACTCGCTGATCTGCGGATCGGCGATCATGCCTTCAGCGTATGTCCGCAGCGACCGATCAAGAGCGCCCGATTCGTCCACAAGAAACCGATGTAGATCGGCTAGAACCAGCGCAGCCAGAGCATCAGGATTGGAGAAAAAACTAACAAGATGGACATTCGTCAGTTCTTCCTTGAGCGAAGCAAGGCGGGACTGGTTGGTTTGCTCTTCGCCGCCGCTGTCGCATGTCGCGTTGTCATTCTTGAGGTAGATGAAACACCTCAAGTTCAGGCGCCGGGCTTCACGATACTCGGCCTCCGTGATTCCGGAACCGTATCGATTGCCGAAGACCCCGATATACACGCTACTTTTTGCGACCTCCTCCAGAGAAGCCATTTTCGCCGATTCGTCGCGGCTGCCGAAGAATTCCATGCCGTTGAACCGAGATTCACGCATTCTGCCGAGTGCGACCTGCAGCGCCTCGCGCTCCGGGCGCAGATCAACAGATGTAGAGCTGATGAAGATCGAAACAGGGTTGCGGTCCATGCCGTGCAGAATCTCCCGCCCTTACTTTAGTGTTGGGGCGCACACATGGCCAGGCTGGCGTCGACGAAGAGGGAAGGCTGCGCGCTTTCTTCGTGTTCCGGAGCCGATTGCAGCAGTTTCCTAACGCGCGGTCGCAAATAACCCGCTCGCGCCATTCCGGATCGGTGAGCGATGGTACAGTCTATCTATTCTCTCCGTCTTTCCTGGGGATCCTGTCCAGCACACGCTTCTCCAAGGTTTCGATTCTCGCGATCGCGTGCTCGATCTCGCGCATGTCCAGTTCTGCGAGGACACCTTCGCGCTGGAATGTTCCAATCGATAGCGTGAAACGCGCAGGTTTCCCAGACGGTTGTACCAGAATGACAGATGCCCCGCCGATACAATAATTAAGCTGATGATCGGTTGCCTCGTCCGGCCTGGATGTCAATAGGCTCGCGTGGTGCTTGAGATCCTGTATCGCGCGAGCTATCAGCCTGAGGTCCAGCAGGGAAATCACGAAAACCGGTCGGCTGCTCATCAACATCATCATGGACAGGTGTGAGGTCGGTTGACCGGAAGTGAGGTCGACGACGACCTCGACCTCGCAGCGCATGCCGAACAGCTTTTCGCTGAATGAGGTCGCGTACCTCGCGCTGGAACTGTCATTCGCTCTCTGCATTCGCCACCTTGCTGTGTGCATGCGCTCTGTCGAGCATCATAACGCCTGCGGCCGAGCCGTCGCAGCAATTGATGCCCTGCGCCGCCTCGCCCATCTTGTCAGTGCGAGACATTTTGGCGTGTTGAAGGTCTAGGTCTCGCCCCAATATCGCGCCATGCATGTAGGAGTCGGTCCGACTCCAACTTCTCGATGAAAGGTATGCGACCGGTTGATCCACCACGCGCCATGGGGTGTCGTTTAACGTGCGCGCTACCGCCTCACCCATCTCGAAACAACGGTGCGGCGACGGAGAGGGCGGATCCAGCTCGTCCGCGTGAACCGAGCTACCCCCTTGGTAGCGGATCATCCGGCTGCCGGAGCAATTGACAGTCACGGTATGCGCGCGCGCATAACGGCGGAATGTGCCTTCCTCGAGAGTCTCGTACTGGTCGTCGCCGCACATGACTACCCCGTGGTGATCGCGTATCACTTGGATTTTGCCTCATTTGTAGCACGCCGTACCGCGCATCGAAAAGTGCTGCAATTGGCATCCCGCACGCGTGCCCATAGGCGGGTGTCGCTGGCGCCCCGGCAAGGCCCGTAGATAGACGGAATTTGAACCAGCGAGCATCCCAACCGTGTGAGGGACGATGCGAAAGCCGGTGCAGTGAACGACCTATACTGTGCCACCCGCAAGGTGGTAAGCGGCGGGTCCCGCGTCATTTGGCTGGCCCTCAAGCTGATCCGCTGACGGTTGTGGCGAGTCAGGGTGGCCCTGATGCAGGTGCACAAGCGTATATGCGTTCGGCGCGATTCTCGCGGTGTTGTCGGTGCACGGTAACGCCTGCTCCGCCGCGGTTGTCGGCGAGGGTCGGCTGGACAAACGCGCGGCGCAACGAGCGCCCCACGGATGTCAGTGGCAGAGTTCGGAGGGCCCGAAATAACGAGGCGTATTCGACCTTGAAGGCTACGCCTGTGCAAAGGTGTCCGGGGCAGGCAGACATCCGGACTATCAGACACCGACTTGGCCTTGATGTCGTGGAAGTGGAATTCGTGCTTCCCGAATCCTGCGGCGTGTCGCGCGCGATACCACAGGCTATTGAACCCGGTCTTCGTTAGCGCCTTCCCGTTCCGGTTCAGGAAGAGGGGTGCTGTATCCATACGGCCGCAGGTTGTTCGAGCATACAAGAAGTGGCTATACGAGAGTTGGGCCGAGCGAGACGATATGAAACTTCTACTCGATGAGTTCAAAAAGGCGTCACCAGGTTTTGACGCCGAGAAATACTTCTACGAGAAAGTATATCCGGTGCACGTGCCGACACCCGAAATAGAGAAAGAACTTGTCGACGCATTTTTTAAGCTGCTAGTTACTGCCGAAGTTGTGAACGGTCGAGCTGCGCTTGAGAATGAACTACAGAAGAACCAAAAGAAGCTAAATGAGCAATGCAAGAATGATGTGTTCAACCAGGTACTTAGAAGCACGCTTGGTAATGCGATAACGATCCTCGGATCCAACTGGGAGGCTGGTAAGAGAGAAAGCGGGCTTCTCTCCAAAGCTGCACGTGCTACCGTCGGCGCCAGTTTGGACGATATAGCGAAGTATGGTTTGCGGGGTGGAAAAGGCAGCGAAGTAAACAAGGCCCTAAACACCATCGGAAAGAATTCTGAAGTTGGTAAGGCGCTTAACGCAGTTTTATCCGTCCCCATCAGGATAAGTTTGCCGAAAGCGCCTAACATAGAGCTCCCTAAGATTCCCAAGAAATGGCCGAAACTCCCGAAGATCTGACTTAACGCTGGAGTGCTGCCCGTTTCGATTGCTCAGCCTGGAGGCGCGACGGGGAGTACCGGCGAGTACGGATCACGCTTCAGCAGTGCCACGATCGTTTTCGGCATCGACTTTCCGTTTCTGGCTTGTACCCCGTGGGTAAAAATGTTCGGCGGAAAAGGGTTGCAAGCGCGTAGTGTCTGGAAATTTGGCCGAAGCCGCGGTAGACAGTAGACTCACCGGATGGTCGATGACCACGCTGGCGCGCGAGGGCGGCTACGGCCTTATCGTTCTGCGGGATCCCGTGTCGTTACTGATCGCAAACTTATCGTCGAGCTGACCGCGCGCTATCGGCTACCTGCGGTCTATGGTTTGAGTGCCATGACAGGCGTGGGCGGCCTGGTGTCATACGGCGTCGATCTTCCCGAGCTGTTCCGACAGCGGCGGTGACCCGCCCAGGGAATTGGGGACCAGTCAGACGTGGAGAACGGCGCGCTGAGTGGAGGGGCGGACGTGAAGAGAGCCGTTCATGTGAACTTACAAACTCGAGGCCGATTCTTGATACTAATAGCGTTTCTCCGGGGGTATTGGTGCTATTCATTTGAAAGTGCGCCTGCTGAGTCATTCATCATATCAACAGGTTGCGGAACGCCGCGAATGGAAATGGGGTGCCGGTGGTCGTGAGTTCAAATCTCACCGCCCCGACCACATAATCAAAGACTTGGCGTCCTGCCGAGTTTGAAAATTCGAGGAGTTTTCCAAAGATTTGGAAAATTCTGCGCTTTTCAGACAGTCGTCGTCGGTTCAGATCCCACTGACCATGCAAGACTTTTTGAATTTGCAGCGTTGGGATCAGCCCGGTTCTTGCCGGTACGCATTCGGTACTTCGACGCTGAGTGGTCTCAAAGCTATTCCAAGGACAAACTCGAAACCGTTTCGCGTGCGTTATCGGCAACCGTATACCCCATTGCTCGATAGCCGCGCAGCCGCTTGTTAAACATGCGCGCGAGTGTCGGCACGCTGGCATCAACATAGTCATAGATCCGGATTTCCTGCTTGTCAGCGTGATCCCGGTGCAACCGGCCGGCGTATTGCTGGAGGGTCCCGCGCCATGAGATCGGATTCGCGAGAAACAGGGTGTCCAGGCGCGGATCGTCGAAACCTTCCCCGATAAAGCGTCCTGTAGCGAGCACGATGCGGTGATGCGCTTCGGACAACTTGTCGATGCGATCGAAGGCTGCGGCCTGCTTACGTCGTCCCATCTTGCCCGAAAGCACAATGACCTCGGCCCCGGTATTTGCTCTCAGCATCTCTGAGAGCCGATCCAGATGGTCCTTGCGTTCGGTCAACACCAGCGGCGTTCGTCCATCAGCGAGGACAGCCAGTATGTCCCGCAGGATCAGCGCGTTGCGTTCCTCCGATTGTCCCAGCACTCCAAATAGCGATTGGATGCTGTCCGCGCCGACCGGCGCAGCGAATCCGGTGTGGCGCGGAATCACAATGTGCCGGATACCAGCCTTCCTGTCCGTATTCGAGCCGCGAAAGCGAATCGGCCCACACTGCATGAAGATGATGGGATGGTGGCCATCGCGACGCAGCGGTGTCGCCGTGAGCCCGAGAACAAAACGGGCTTTTGTCTCCTTCATGACCCGCTCGAAAGAGAATGCCGAAACGTGATGACACTCATCGACGATGACTTGGCCGTAGTTGGCGACGATATCGCGCACCACGCCTTTGCGCACGAGACTTTGCATGATGGCGATGTCGATGATTCCGGTCGGCGACTGCTTTCCAGCACCGATGGTTCCGATCGACCGGTTGTCGATCTGCAGAAAGGCGGACAGCCGATTGCGCCACTGATCGAGCAGTTGCGTGCGGTTAACGATGATGAGCGTATTGGTTTTCCGTGCCGCAACAATGGCGGCAGCAGCCACGGTCTTCCCAAACGCGGTCGGGGCGCATAGGACGCCGATCTCGTTCTCCAGCAGGGCATCGACCGCTTTCGATTGCCCGGGACGCAACACTCCTTGGAAGGAAATATCGATGGCATGTCCGTCATACCTCTTGTCTTCGACGACTACGGCCGCGCCGCAGTCGCGAAATAAACCCAATACATCCTCGGCGCAACCGCGCGGCAGCGCGAGATGATTCGAAAACTCCTCGGCGCATCCGATGATCCTCGGTTTCCCGAAAGTGGAAAACCGCAGCGATTGGGCTTGGTAGAACTCGGGATTCTGGAACGCGGCAAGGCGCGAAAGGCGGTTGATCATCCGTTCTGGCAGTCCATCCTTGGCGACAAACAACATGTTTGCGGATACGATTTTGACCGTATCCGGGAAGGGACCGGCAAGTAGTGGTTCAGATCGGCGCCTTGAAGGGGGTAGTGTCCATGGATCGTCGATCGCGTCTTCGCCGAAGCCGACCGACCGAACGCCGAGGACACCATCTTCCTTCGCTGCGCGTGCCAAGGCGGATTCAACTGCGATGGCATTCACGCGCCCGACCCCTGCGAGAAACGCCCACTGATCAGGGTGGGGGTGCCACTCATTGTCGACGAAGACGCTCGCCCCTCGATCACGGGCTTTGCGCTGCAGCGGCAGCGCTATCAGGTTACCGAACCCACCCTTAGGCAACGTGTCCTGACTTGGAAACAGCCGGTCGTAGGAGGCAAAGGCAAGGGTACGATGCCTTGCGCACGCACGCGTGATCGCTGCGCTGGCAAGCTGCCTGGCTTGACTTGCCGGGATCGGGGACTCAAAGAAGGTCCAGACATGAGCGCCTTCGCCCGAGCGCGAGATTTCGAGGTAGGCGGAGATCCGAGTTCCCGGCAGCCGGTGGCGTACGCCATGGCGTCCTCGCGCCAGGTCGTTTCGTCGAAATCGGCGGCGACGAACCAGCAGGTATCGTCGTGCAGGATTGGGTAAACACCCAACGTGCGCCGTCCCGAGAGATGATCGAAGATGACGTCGTCGGAAACTGCAAAAAATGCCTTGTTGGAGCAATCGGCGCACTTGATCCGGGGTTTCTCGCAGATGCCGGAAACCCACTCGTTGGCGCAAGCTGGGCTATACCCAGATCGTCCGGCCTTCGATTCCCATCGGAGCGGGTAGGTGTCCTCGCGACCGCGGAATAGCGATCGGAAGAGAGCAACCTTGTCGGTCGTTGCAGAGTCATGACGGACTAATGCGTCCGCGAGGTGAGGTCGTGATTGTGGTGGGGCAACGCGGGCATTCCCGGGTGCCTTGCCCTGAATGTTGGCTCTCAGTGCCTCGTTCTCGGCCCGAAGCGCCGCGCACTCTGCTTCGAGGGCGGCAATTCGGTCTTTCATGCTCATTGTAGGCGTGCGCGGGGTAGGGAGTCTGTGCGGCATTGGTAGGTACTTTCGACGCCACCGGTTACCCTACTCGATAAGAATTGGCCTCGCAACTCGCTGACGTATGGGCCGACCAGGATTACGGCAGCCATTTGCCGAGGCCTCACTCTAGCAATGCGGAGTCCGGCTGAGTAGCTGGCCATTGCTAGGTAACCGGGCTGACGCTGCAGGTCCGCAACCGTTACAGCCCGCCGCCTCGCCATGCAGAGTCATTTCTCCTGATCGGACGAAGGTCTCGCTAATTTGGCATCGGGTATCGAAGACTCATTGCGCGGAGCAGAGCACGTCGGTCTCGTTTATGTCATTGATAAAGCTATATTCTACGTAACTTGCGTATATACGTAGAATGCGTATAATAACTCAAGTGAAAGCCGTCTTCGTCGAACTGCCAGCATTCGAACGTCACCGTGCGGACTATCTGGACGACGCCGCATTCGGGCGATTGCAGGATGCGCTGATGAGGAATCCCGAGGCTGGCGACGTGATTCAAGGGACCGGAGGTCTTCGCAAGGTTCGGTTCGCCGACGCTCGGCGCGGGAAGGGCAAGCGTGGCGGCCTGCGGGTCGTCTACTACTGGTGGGGCGGTGGCAGGCAGTTCTGGCTTTATACCCTTTACGACAAGGACGAGATGGCAGACTTAACAGCCCAGCAGCGCAGCGCGTTACGGGCAATGCTCAAGGCGGAATTGGAATCAAGGAGAGCGACATGAAGACTGTGAAAGCCAAGCGGCATGGTCCAGAGAAGCGGGATCTATTCGCGGAATTGAGCGAAGGTATGACGGCGCTAGCCGAGGAACGGCAAGGCAAGCGTACGCTGCGTACGCATACGGCGGAGTTCAAGCCTGCGCCGGAAGTAACCCCACGGGAACTGGTACGGGTCAGGAAAAACCTGCGGCTATCGCGAGCTTTGTTCGCTGTCTACCTCCGAACTAATGTCCGCACGCTGGAAAACTGGGAGCAGGGAAGAGCCAAACCCAACGCACAGGCTGCCTTGCTCATCAACCTCGTGAAAAGGTTTCCGGATACGGTGGAACGGCTCGCTGCGATCTAGCGTCGCTGCACGAGCTTCAGATACAGGTTTGGGATTTTGGAAAATTCCCGGGTCTACGGGTAGACCCGAATGGCATTTACGAGGGATAGAGTTTTCCAAATGGCATCAAGAAATCAGAGCCCGATCATCGGATTAGCGCTCATTGACGCCTGTCATGGGGTGCCGGTGGTCGTGAGTTCAAATCTCACCGCCCCGACCAGAATAATCAAGAACTTACCAAGTTCCCGCCGTTGCCAAATCCTGGCTTTGGCAACGCTGTTGCCAAATTCAACTTTCTGGTGACGCTGCGCCGCGGATGCGGCCATGTGCATGGGGCCGATCAATGCACGAACAGGATCTGCACGGAATCGTTGACGCGCTCCAAGACATGACGGGGCGTTTCGTGAAAGCGACCGCTGCGAGTGCGCCCGACCTAACCAGCACAGATAGGGCTGCGTTCAAGCGCCTAATGCTCGAAGCGAAGTCGATGCTGGACTCGGACTTGGGGCATCTGAACGACTTTTCCATGCCCCTCGGCAGGATGGCGAACCTCCCAGGCTATGGTCTCCTCAACCCCCTAGCTTGGAACAATTGCAGGAGGCAATCGGAATCGTCGAAGGCGGGCTCAATCAAGTTCGCCGGAAGCAAAATCGTCCCGCCTCGCCACTTGGCGGCCCGCAGAAGGCACCGTACGTTAACCCTAGCCGTATTGCAGAACTGCAGAATCTTGTTAAGCCGAAATGGGACCCGCGCCGACTCATCCGGATGTTGCAGGAGTTGAACCTAGCGCATGCAAATAACATGGACATGGCTACAGCGATGCTTGTACGGGCGATCACGGATCATGTGCCGCCAATTTTTGGCGAGGTGAAGTTCGCGGATGTGGCTGCGCAACACTCCGCTGGTTCAATTGACGGCCGATCATTCAAGGGTGCGATGTCAAACCTTAATGACTCAATGAAGCACGTGGCAGACGGAATTCTGCACGTGCACATCCGCCCCACGGAAACCCTGCCGAATTCAACACAAGTGGATTTCAGTCAATCCCTTGACGTGTTGTTAGCTGAGGTAGTGCGCGTGCTCCGCGTATAGAGACGCTACGATCACGCTGGCTTGCTCTTACTCACCCGTATCTGGGCCCTCCCTGCATGTAAGTGAGACGCGTCCCATTCTCTGTAAAAGACAGGGCGTCGGATTCGACAGCGGCGGCGCGGACGGCCGGCGCTCAGGACTTAAAGAATGAGCCAGAGAATCGACACCCACAGTAGCGCGCCTAACGGAACTGCAATCAAAACGCCAGTAAACGCGCGGACGGTTTCCGGCTCGCGCACGGGCGCGCTGGAGGAGCGGTAGTCAGCGTATCGCGCGCCAACCGGTCGCACCGTGGCTGACTTGGAAAGTGGCGGGAGGAGAAGTGCCGCTGTCGTGTCCATACCCATTAGGCAGGATGGTGCGCTGCATGGTTCGGCCTATCCTGTCGGCGCAGCCCGGCAGAAACAGTCACGGTGTGACTACAGGGGCTCGCTGGCGCGCCACACGGCCCGCCGTGCAGCCGGCCTTCCGGATATCTGGTTGCTAGCGAGTCACGGGTCCCAATCCCACGCGTGCGCGGCCCAATCAAGTTCGCGCAGCTGCGCCAGGATGTATTCGTCAGTCGGCAGCCCGTAGGCTTCCTGATACCAGACCACGATCGCCGACGACAAGAACGCGTCTTTGTCGCGCACCGTGTCGGAATGGAAATGTCCGATGCACGTAAACTGAGGTAGCTTGGCGGACGGGAACCGCGGGTCTCCCGCCCATATTGGGGTGCCTTGCCGGTTGGGAATGTTCAGCCGAGTTAATCGTGGTCGAAGGATTGCCGGTGGCGCGTCGCCGATGTTGCGGAACTGTTCTGCCACCTGCGCGGCACTCTCGATGTATCTATCTTTGCCCTTGCAGCACAATTCCAATTGGCAAATTAAGAAATTTGCCGGGTCTTTTTGGCAATTTGTCGCCGACAGGTTGTGCAACGAGTCAAAGCGTTACAAGCTTTTCTTCGGCGAAAAATTTCAGCCAGTGAGAATCCCCCGGTTTTTGCCGGTACGCATTGCGCTGCTGGCGATCACCGGTCCGCGGACTCGGGCGAAGCCCGCTGTAATGGGTCCGGTGCATCGACGGGTTGGGCGTCATCCCTGGACCACGTCACGGACGGATATTTTCCACGAGCGTGGCAATCTGCACGAACTCGACGCTGGGGCGCACACTGTAGAGGCCGGCCACCCGCTCGAGTAGCTCATCAGTGAAGAACGCGTTAACGGCCTCCTCTGAATCCCAAACGTAGAAGTTCGTGGCCTCACGCTTCCCGGAATTGAGCGTGAAAGCCTTTGAGCGTAGCCCTGGCATTCCTTCAACCTTACGCGCGCGGTCTCAGCGATCTTCCGCACTGCTCGCTCATCGAAGCTGTCTCCATAGCGGAATGTAACGAATACACCGATCATGTCGCACTCCCTTCGACGTAGTCGTTGAGGTCCTCTCAGCGGGCACGCCTTGATGACGCCCAACAGTGATTATCCGGAGCTGATGCCCGGCGCAGAAGCAGGCAACCGGGCGCGGGCGGCGAGCCAATCTGCAACAACCGTCGTAACCTCCACCGGTGAGCGCGCCCAGGAAAAGTGACGTCTCCAAGGACGGTCAGTTTTCACGCCATCGATTGCTGCGCAAGCGATCGGTGCGCAAGGTATCTTGGCTAGCAGTTCATTTTCGGCGCCCGTGGGTGCTATCGGATCACCGCGTACGGAAATCGACAGGACCGGCAACCTTACCTCGCGAAGGGCATTCTCGATGTCCTCGGGCGTGTGGGCGCTTCCGTCAAGCCGATAGCGCCCGGTGCAGGCGTTGAACGACCAGTCGGCCATGAATCGGCGCGCTTGGTTGCCGCCGAAACCAAGGTGCCGTCCTGGATACCAGGGCAGGATGGCGGCGGCAGCCCTGATCGCGTGCACCGTCATCGCCGCACGCCAGCGTGCGCCGCTCGGCCAGGCGCGCCAATGTGCCGTCCCTGCTGCAATGAGGACTAAGCCGCACAGCATATCGGCCATGTGTGCCGTTGCAACGAGTGCGAGCTGTCCGCCGAGACTGTGGCCGATCAGGAGCAGCGGTCTGCCGGGGTGGCTCGCCATTGCGCGCCGAATAGCATCCGGTATGCAGTGTCCCACGACATCCCAGTAGCCGTAGTCATCGCCACGGTCCGCACGGAGGGGGTTTGTGCCCTGTCCAGGAAGGTCCAGGGACAGCACTGCGGCGTCGCAGGTACGCTCGAGCTCCGCGGCGAATGATTCATAGAAGCGAGCCGCAACGCCCATTGCTGGGAGCAGGATCAATACCGGGCCTTGCGTTGGTCTGCGGTCGAAAGGGATCATAGGAACCTCCTTGCGTCTACATTGCCGACGCAAAGAACGTATCGAACCGGCGTCCCTTTTTCGTCCCTGTTCACTCTTCACCCACGGCGACAGAATGCGCGCATGAGCGGTCAGCACGAGGGGTTGCACCTGAAGCTGTTTGGCGTGCCGGCCGTCACATGTGGCGGGAAGCCGGTGCGCCTTGCGCTCAAACGCGCCTATGCGCTGCTGGCCGTCCTTGCGCTGGAGGCGCGTCCTGTGCCGCGGGGGTACCTTGGTTCGCTGCTTTGGCCCGATGCGGACCTCGCGACGACGCGGACCCGCTTGCGTCGCCTTGTCTATCGGATTAACGATGCGTGCGGTCGCGACCTGCTGACATCATATAATGGCGCGCTATCCTTGGCGGCTGATACGTGCTCGTGTGACGCTGTCGAGTTTCGCCATGCTGCGCGCGAGCTGGTCGGCAAAGGCGTATGTAACCAGGCCTTTGCTGCACTCGTGCAGCTAACACGACTCGCGTGCGATCCTCTGCTGGAAGGTGTGTCCTTCGGGTCGGCTATGTTCGAGGACTGGCTACATGCTCAGCAACTGGAGCATCAGCACTTGCTGGCACGAATGCTTGTCAGAACGGCAGAGATTCAAGGCGAACGCGGCGAGTTCGAGGATGCCGTGGACACTCTTGAGCGTCTTCTAGGACTCGACCCTTTTTGCGAACCTGCTCATGTTCAGCGTATGTCGATCGCTGCAGCAATGGGCGATACAACCGGCGTTGAAGCCGCTTTTATGCGCTGTGCAGAAGCTCTTCGCCAGGAGTTTGGATGTAAACCGAGCCGGGCGACCGAGGAGGCCTATCTTCAGCTGCGTCATGAATCGCAGCGTGAGCTCCGTAAGGATTCCTGGTTGCCACGAGGCGAGGCCGAGCGACTGGAAGTCCGTTTCGCCGGCTCACCCGACCGCACCGTCGCTTACACGACGGTAGGCAGCGGTACCGAGACGGTCGTTGTTATTTCCGGATTCGTGTCGCATATTGAGATCGCGTGGGAGCATGGCGGTATTCGTGCAGCCTTGGGACGTCTGGCGGAGCGGTTCAGGATGATCATGTTCGATCGGCGTGGAATGGGATTGTCGGAGCGGCTCGACGCCACCGGAACAGTACAGTCCACAGCGTCCGACGTTGAGACCATCCTTGATGCAGAGGGCCTGGAGCGGGTGTGGCTCTTTGGCTCGTCAGAGGGGGGACCCGCTGCCATTCACCTGGCCGCGTCGCGCCCCTCACGCGTTGCCGGCCTGATACTTTTCGGGGCCATGGCGAAGGGGTCCTACTCTGAGGACTATCCTTGGGCCCTGCGGCGCGATGCCTTCGATCGCTGGATGGAGCGGTTGATAGGTGCTTGGGGAGGACCGTCCGATATCGAGACCTTTTCGCCGGACGAGTGCGACGATCCCTCAGTTCGCGCCTGGTGGGCACGGATGTTGCGCCACGCCGCGTCACCGGCCAGCCTGCGGACAGTGCTCGCCGGCCTGCGAGATGCGGACGTCCGAACGCTGCTGCCGGCTGTGCGGCAGCCGACGCTCGTACTCCATCGCCGCGGTGATCGCGCAGTGCGCTTCGAAGCAGGCGAACACCTGGCGGCAAGTATCCGCGATGCGTGGTTGGTCGCCCTCGAGGGCAAGAGCCATTGGTGGTGGGCGGAAGACGCGGATAACGTCGTCGACACAATCTCGAAGTTCATCGACGCAGCGCCGAGCGCCGCTCGCCCCTCAAAAGGGTAGAAGTCCTCCGCGACCGGCCATCACGGGACGATAAAGTTAGCAATAGCGCCGATCGGCGAGCATGAACTCGCCCTTGTAGTCGACGCACCACAGCTCGCTGGGACGCAACGGCCTGGACAGGGTAGTGCCCTGAGCCTTGAAGCGTCGCCTGCGGCCGCGGTTGACCAGGTCGTGGCGATAGAGCACGGCGTGGACCGTACTGATGGCCGGGGGCCGGATATCGCTATGTCGCCGCCTGAGCTTCTCGCGGATCTTCGGCGCACCCCAGCTCGGGTGCTCCCGCTTGATCTGCACGATCAGCTTCTCGATCTGAAAGGGCAGCTGGTTGGCCTGCCGGTAGGGTCTGCGGCTGCGATC
>DASRJL010000042.1:0-2667 GCA_035649495.1 Burkholderiales bacterium
TGCTGCCGCCGGAAACGCGCACGCTCTTCCCCGCCTGCGCCGACTTCAACACCGCTTCCAGCACCGCCGCGCCGTGCTCTTCGTCACCGCCCGGAACGGCGAGCGCGTGCTTCTGCTCGATGGCGTGCGCGAAATTCTCCAGCTCGGCGCGCTCGGTGCTGACGCCGGGAAACGTCATCACTTCCGGCTTGTGGTGAAGCAGCAGGTCTTGCGGGTTGACGTAGCACACCCGCATCTCCCACGTCGTGAGGTGCTGCACGTCGCCCACCTCCACCCAGCCCTTCGAGCCGAACACCTGCATGCGCCACGTCTCCGCGGTCGCGAGGACCGTGCCGAGGTAACCGGTGGCGCCGCTCGCGAATTGAAACAGCATGGAGGTCGTGTCGTCGATGCCGTAGTCGAGCGCGCGCCGGAAGCTTTGCGCGTGAACCGAAGCGATGTGTCCGGCGAGGTACAGGTACGCGTCGACCGTGTGTACGCCGCGCCCCGTCATGCCGCCGGCCGGACCTTCCTTGCGCTCCTGGCGCCAATGCCCCTTGGGAAAACGGTAGGCGCTGGGGCCGCAGAAGTTTCCCTCGAGGTGCAGCAGCTTTCCCAGCCGCCCATCCTCCAGCATGCGCTTGATCTCGTTGAGCGCCGGCTGGAAGCGCCAGTTGTAGCCGACGCCGAGCGTGACGCCTGCGGCCGCGCACGCCTGCGTCGCGGCGCGCGCGCTGGCGTGTGTCAAGGCCAGCGGCTTTTCCGTGAACACGTGCTTGCCGGCCCTTGCCGCGGCCACGACCTGGCGTGCGTGCTGCGTGTGCGGCGTCGCGAGCACCACGGCGTCCACTTTCGGATCCGCGAGGACCTTCTCGTACGAATCGTGGAGCGGGAATCCCTTCTCCCGCGCGTAGGCCGCGGCTTTCTCGACCGTGCGCGTCGCTCCGGCCACGAAACGTATCGCGTTGCTCGTGCCGTGCACGCTGTTGACGAGATTCTGGCCCCAGCGGCCGAGGCCTACTATCGCGGCGTTGATCATTCTTCCGCCACCGCTCCAGACCACGGCGACATGATATCGGCTACGCCAAAATTCTCTCCGCTCTCCGCGTCGTGCAGGACGGCGCTGGGGCATGCGTAATTGGTGGGGTAGACCAGGAACTCCGCCGTCTCGACGGAATGCTCCTGCGCGAGCGCCTTGCGAACCACGCCGGGCAGCAGCGGATCGACGGTCACGGTATCGCCCCCGCTGGCGTCGAGCCGTGGCTGATGGAACGCATCCTCGAGGGTCATCTCATGGTCCGCCAGGAACGACAGGATCTGCAGCACCGCCGGAAAGATCTTGCGTCCGCCGGAGGCGCCGATCGCGAACCACGGCTTGCCGTTTCGGATGGCGATGACCGGGCACATGTTGGTGAGCGGGCGTTTCCCGGGCGCGATGCAATTGGCGGAGTCCGGGCGCGGGTCGAACCACATGATCCCGTTGTTCATCAGGATACCGGAGGAGGGCAACACTACCTTGGATCCGAAGCCCGACAGCAGGGTCTGCGTCAGCGCCACCATGTTGCCCTGCCGGTCGATCACGTTGAGATGCGACGTGCTCGTCGGCATGCGCTCGTCCGTCCCCTCGCCCATTTTGGCAAGCCGGTCGGAGTAAGCGTCCCGCAGCACCCTGGCATAGGCGAGGAAGGCGTCGGCATGCGGGCCGTTGCGGCCAAAGCGCTCGTGACGCAGCCCTTGCAGCGCGCGCCGCATGCTGGGACCGGCGGTAAGTGCCGGCGCAAGGGCCAGCGCTGCGCCGCGATACTCCGTCACGATCGGGTCGACGATGCGCGCCTGGTAACGGCGCAGGTCTTCGCTTCCCAGCACACCGCCCAAAGCGCTCACGTCTTTCACGATGCCTGCAGCAACGGTTCCCTCGTAGAAGTCGCGCCGGCCGGCGGCGGCCAGGCGGCGCATGGTGTCCGCCAGGCGCGGCAGCTTCAACCTTTCGAGCGGCGCACCGGCCGTCGTGACCGGCGGGAAGCCCCCCGGCATCCAGACCTCGCGCGTCGTGGGGTAGCGGGACAACTCGCGCGCATTGGTCGCCACCTTGAGCGTGAGGAACCAGTCGGTCGCGATGCCCTCGTCGGCAAGCTCGATGGCCGGCGCAAGCGCCATGCCGAACGGCATCGTCCCGAAGCGCTCCAGCGCGAGTCCCATGCCGTCTACATGGCCGGGCACCGCGAAAGAGAGCGGGCCGTGCACGTTGCGGTCTTCCTTCACCGAGGGCCACGTGAAGAGATCCCGGGTGGTGGCGCCGCTGCCGACCAGCGGGTAGTCGGTCAGCTTGCAGCCCAGGGGCGAAACAGGTCCAAAATCCACCACCCTGACGCGGTTCTCCCGAGCGGAGTAGATCAGCATGAAACCGACGCCGCCCAGCCCGCTGTTCCACGGTTCGACGGCGGCGAGCGCGAAGCCGGTCGTGACGGCGGCGTCCACGGCGTTCCCGCCCGCGGCCAGCACGCGCGCGCCGGCCTCGCCGGCGATGCGGTTCTGGGTCGCTACGATGCCGCCGCGTCCCCGGGCAAGAGGCTTGCGGACGTACCAGTTCTGGGCTTTGTGTACGGGCATGGCGCGGCCGGGACGATATAATCAGGCTCCATCATAGCGGAAACACAACGCCCCGCCACATCGTAGATAGACCGGTCC
>DASRJL010000043.1:0-100122 GCA_035649495.1 Burkholderiales bacterium
AAGGCATCTCCTGCAATGTGGCGCGCCACTTCAAACAAAAGGGTCTGCAAAGTGCAGGCGCGTTTTGCTCGTTGCTCCACTAGAACCTTGATCGTGTCGCCGTCGGAGATCCTGACAACGCGAGCGGTGAGGGTTTTCCCATGTCTCACAGCGGAATGTGTCGGTAAATTTAACAACCCGCTTTTGACGCGAGGCGTATGCGGATAATGTACTGATGATTATCAATAGGTTATGTCATCTGGTATACATAGTGCTTGGGCTCGTCAAATCGCGTGCGGAAGGGCGATTTTGTAAAGAATTCCGACAACGCCGGGCGCTGCTCCCGGCGCGCGGGCTCAGCACGGCGAATTCGGTGCCCGCCAGGGTACCGGCGCCGGCGACCCTGGGCTGATCGGTGCGGGGTTGGCCGGGCTGAGCTTGGTGGCGCGCTGGAGCCGTCGCAACAAGTAGCGTTAGCGCGGCTGTCGTTTCTTATCTACATGACGTCAGCAAGAGCCTGACTGCCCAACGGATGGAATTGGCGCATGCTTCCTTCATCGGCCCCCTTTATGCGTGCGGCTCACAAGCTCGCGGGCGTGTTGCAAGAACGGGCTTTCATATGAGCGTGCCTGTCCCGCTCCGAATTCTTCTCATCGAGGACAATTCGCTTGATGCCGAGCTCATGCTGTGTGAATTGCGGAAAGCGGGATTTGAAACGCATGCAGTCATAGCAGATACAAGAGAGAGCTTCACCAACCTGCTTTCTCCTGACTTTGATCTGATTCTTTGCGACCATGCCCTCCCGCAATTTAGCAGCAAGATCGCTCTGGAGATGGTGCGCGAGCGCGCGTTGGATGTGCCCTTCATTATCGTATCCGGAACGATTTCTGAGCCTAACGCGGTGAACGCCATGAAGAACGGCGCAGACGACTATCTGATAAAAGACCGTATCGAGCGCCTCGGGCAGGCCGCTATCCGGGCAATCGAGCGCAGGCGTATGCGCGGGGAGATCAGGAAGGCTGAGGGAGCTTTCCGCGAAATAGATGCAAGGTTTGAACGGCTTTCGGAGAAACTCAAGAAGCTGGTTTGAGCACATCCGCCGCCTGCAACAAAGAACATCGCACGCCCGGGTGCTGGACGGTCACGATAGACGGGCGCACCACCCGCTCGGAGCAACAGCACGCGGCAAAGTGCTAGCTGGAAATCTTCCGCCCGATCAACGCATCGAGCAGACCGAGCGCTTCCTGGCTGAGCGCCCAGATATCCGCGTCGTCGAAATCTCCGCGTCCTTCTTCGATGGCGCGCGCGATCCGCATCAGCGTCTTGTTTTCCAGGGTTTCGGGGTTTGCACGCCAGCGCTGGCAGATGACCTGCAGCGGATCAATCTGCGGCTCAGGCAGAGATCGGGATCGACGGCGGATTTCCCTGAGCAGGGTGGTAAGTTGCATCTTTCAGCTGACCTCGACCTCCGAGGTTAGCCCGTGTCCGAGCATGATTTTCGCGTGAAGAATTCCCCAACGCCGGCACCACGACGACGGCGCCCGCAGCTAGGTGACCTTGCGCTCAGTCAGCGCACCTAGACGCCCCAGCGCGTTCTGGCCGACTGTCCGGATGTCTTTCAACTCATCAATCAGTTCGTGTATCGCCGCGATCAATTCGTCAGGGTAGCGACGGGCAGCGTCGTTGCATCCATCACGTGAAGCGCTGGGTGTTGAAAGATCGGTATCCCGTGGGTTCATACGATTGCACTAAGCAAACCGCGGGCCAGATCGACTAAGTCATTGAATTTACGAATAACTCGTATTTTCGCCCTCGGCAATACCCGGCCGGCCCTCGGCAATATCCGGCCGATACGGGTATTCCATAGTTGAAAAACCCTTCACAGGTGACGGAGTTTCCCCAGAAGGACGCACGCAGGATGGAACCAGCGATGCTCGACGCGATGCCGGAAGCCTGGGCGCAGGCCAGATGCTCGCTGAGCGAGTTCGATGAAATCATCGGCAATGTCGACATGCACTGGCTGGTATGCTGGAGCACCGTCCAGGAGCCGTCCGGGGGAGGCATGGAACTCTGCACCAGGGAATTTCGCTGCACATTTTGCATCCTGGCATTCTGTGTAAGCTTGCCGGCGTGGGCGGACGAGGTTTACCCGACGCGCCCGATCCGCTGGATCGTGGCCGCACCGCCCGGCGGCGGCACCGACGCCGTGTCGCGCATCATGGCGCCCAGGCTCACCGAGATACTCAAGCAACAGATCGTTGTCGATAATCGAGGCGGGGCCCAGGGCAGCATCGCTACGGCGATCACTGCAAAGTCCCCGCCGGACGGCTACACCATCCTGTTCGCGCACTCCGGCACGATGGCGGTGAACCCGCACATCTTCCGCGAGGTGGGTTACGACGCACTGAAGGACTTCGCCGGGCTGACGCGCTACACGGAGCAGGCCATGGTCATGACCGCGCATCCGTCGCTGCCGGCGGCTTCGCTCACGGAGCTCGTTGCATACGCAAAGCAGCATCCCGGCAAGGTGACGTTCGCCACCAGTGGGGGGCTGCAGCATCTGGGCGGCGAGTTGTTCAAGCTTGCCGCGGGCGTGAACCTGACTCACGTGCCGTACAAGGGGGCCGGACCCGCGGTGCTCGATCTCCTGGGCGGCAATGTCAACACCATGATTTCCAACCCCACGTCGGTCGTGCCCCATGTGAAGGCGGGCAGGTTGAGGCCGCTGGGAGTGATGGGCGCCACGCGCATCGACGCGCTGCGCGAGGTGCCCACCGCGGTCGAAGCTGGTTTCAAAGAGTTCGGCAACGTGGTCGAGTGGTACGGGATGGTCGCCCCCGCCGGGACGCCGCGCACTATCGTCAATCAGTTGAATGCAGCTCTCGTGCGCATACTCAACATGCCCGACGTGCAGGAGCGCATCCGCGCGCTCGGCATGACGCCCTCGCCCAGCACGCCGGCGGAACTGGATAGACAGATCCGCGCGGATCACGCGTTGTGGGGCGGGGTGGTGAAACGGGCCGGGGTGAAGGCGGACTAGGCAGCGAGGGAACGGCATGAACCTACGGTCGCCGAATCCTGCGATGGCCATCGTGTTCGGTCTGTTGTGGACCACGTGCGCGTTTGCCCAGACGTATCCCGCCAGGCCAATCCGGCTGATCGTGACGTCTCCGGCCGGCAGTGTCTCCGATATACGCGCGCGCTGGGTGTCGGAGCGGCTTACCACCGCGCTCGGCAGGTCCATTGTCGTCGACAATCGGGGCGGGGCAGGCGGCAATATCGGCGCGGAGGCCGCGGCCAAGAGCCCGAAGGACGGCTATACGCTCGTGATCATCCACCAGGGCACGGCCGCGTTGAACCCGCACATGTACGCGCGCCCGGGCTATGACCCGATCGCCGATTTCGCGCCGATCACGCGTTTCGTCATCAGTCCGCTGTTGCTCGCCGTGCATCCGGGAACCTCCGCGAAAACGGTGGGCGAGCTCATCGACATGGTGAGAAAGAAACCCGGGCAGTTCAACTATGGGTCACCCGGGAGCGGCACCCCGCCGCACATGGCTGCGGAACTCTTCAAGCGCATGGCCAAGATCGATGCCACGCATGTCCCATACAAGGGTGGCGCGGCGGCGGCGCTCGATCTCATGGGCGGAAGGCTCACCTACACGTTCGATTCGCTGGCGCTGCTGGGGCCGCATGTCAAGTCGGGCAAGATCCGCGCGCTGGCCGTGACGAGCACGAAGCGCGTTCCCACCCTGCCGGACGTGCCGACCGTCGCGGAGTCCGGCTTGCCGCAATACGATTACCTGAGCTGGATGGGGCTCGGCGCCCCCGCGGGCACGCCGCGCGAAATCATCGCGCAGTTGAACGCCGTGGTGGCGAAGATACTGAAAACGCCCGAAGCGCGCGACTGGTTTGCCGAGCAGGGCGGGGAGCCCGTGGGCGACACGCCGGAGGAATTCGCCGCGTTCATCAAGCGCGAGCACGCGCGCTGGGGACCCATCATTCGCGAAGCCGGGATCAGAGCGGACTGATCACGGGCGCTCCGTTCCGGCACTTGGACCATGCCCGAGCTTCCCGACGTAACCGTCTACTGTGAAGCGCTCGCCGCGCGCGTGCGAGGCGAGGTTCTGCAGCGCGTGCAGATCAGGAACCCGTTCGTGCTGCGCACCGCGGTCCCGCCCATCGCATCGGCAGAGGGCAAGCGCGTCCGGGATGTGCGTCGCCTGGGCAAGCGCATCATGCTGGGGCTCGAAGACGATCTCTTCCTCGTCATCCACCTGATGATCGCCGGGCGCCTCGTCTGGCTCGATGCCGGGGCGAAGGGACGTAACACGCTGGCGGTTCTGGAGTTCGCCAACGGCAGGATTGCGTTCACCGAGGCCGGCACGAAGCGCCGCGCGTCGCTGCATCTGGTGCAGGGGGCGCCAGCGCTCGCGCAGTTCGACAGGGGCGGACTGGAGGTTGGGGAGAGTGCTTTCGCCGACTTCGCCGCACGGTTGCGACAGGAAAATCACACGCTGAAGCGCGCGCTGACCGATCCGCGGCTCTTGAGCGGCATCGGGAATGCCTATTCGGACGAGATCCTGCATCGCGCGCGATTGTCGCCGCTCAGGCTGACCAGCAAGCTGGCCGAGGCCGACATCGAGCGACTGTTCCAGGCAACGCGCGACGTGTTGAGCGAATGGACGGCGCGGCTGCGGGCCAAAGCGGACTCCGGATTTCCGGAGAAAGTCACTGCGTTCCGCCCCGGCATGGCGGTCCACGGCCGTTACGGCCAGCCGTGTCCGGTCTGCGGATCGCCGGTCCAGCGCATCGTGTATGCGGAGAACGAGTGCAACTATTGCGCCCGCTGCCAGACCAACGGCGTCATCTTGGCCGACCGCGCGCTGTCCCGGCTGTTGCACGACAGCTTTCCCCGCTCGCTCGACGAGGGCTGAACGCTCCCTGCGAGGCAGGGGTGTGGGTGTCAGCGCATGCGCTTGGGAGGTCGGCGCACGGCGCGCACTTTACCGCTCTGACCGCCGCCCGCGTAGAACAGGCCGGCGCCATCGGACTCGAGGCCCGACACGAAGACGCCTTCGGGCATGGTGAGCCGGGCCAGAACCTTTCCGCTCTTGGGGTCGATGCGCCGGATATCGCTCTCGTCGCCTTCCCATGTGCCATGCCAGAGCTCACCGTCGACCCACGTCACTCCCGTGACGAATCGGTTCGACTCGATCGTGCGCAGGATCGCGCCGGTCTGGGGATCGATCTGGTGGATCTTCCGGTCGCGGTACTGCCCGACCCAGAGCGTGCCCTCGGCCCACGTAAGGCCCGAGTCGTTACCGTTGCCGGGCGCCGGGATGGTCGTGATGACCGTTCCCGTAGCGGGATCCACTTTTTGAATGCGATCGCCGGCGATCTGATAGAAGTAGCGCCCGTCGAACGCAGTGCCGGCGTCGGATGCGACGTCGATGGCACGCACGGCACGGCCGCTCGACGGATCGAACGCGCGCAGCGTGTCGCCTGCGGCGAACCACACGTGGGTGCCGTCGAACGTCACGCCGGCCACCTTCGGGGCATCCGGAAACGGGCCGTATTCGCGGACGATCTCGGCTGCCTGCGCGCCGGACTTTGCACTGCCTCTTGATGTTTTCATGCGTTGCTCCTTTGCTGGTGTGCGAACAGCCTAGCCCATGCCGGGCGGAGCGGGGAGTAACAAGGTCGTCGCGAATCCTGCAACCGGTGCGGCGAGCCAGCGGCGCGCGCGGGCGCGGCCGAGTGCGCGCACCTTGCCGGACGACTCGAGCGTGCCGAGCGAGCGCTGCACCGTGCGCTGGCTCGAGCCGAGCGCCAGGGCGAGCCCCGAGGTGGACCACGCTTCGCCATCGGCCATGAGCGCGAGCACCTGGGCGTCCGGGCTCTCGATGGGTGGCGCCAGGACCTGCACTTCGCCCGACCTGGGTACGAGCAGGAAACCACCCGGCGTCGCGCGCACGTCGGCCAGCGAGCGGAGCTCCCTGCGCAGACGGCCGAGCTCGACGCGGAGCCGCGCGCGATGCGTCTCGTTGATGCGCCGGGCACGGAACGCGCGCTCGCAGAGAATTTCGCGGGGCGCCTCGCCGGGCCATGCCTCGGCCAGCGAGCGCAGCAGCGCAAACAGAACCGGGCGCCGCTCGAGGCGCACTTCACGCCGCTCCACTCGCGCGACCCGCCGGCACGCGTCCACGATCAGGTGCTGAGAAGCGAGCACCGTCTCGACTTCCGCCAGCACGAGAGGTCGTTCCAAGCCGTTCGCGATGAGCCGCGCCGCCGGAAGCGCGAGCGTGAGCTCGGCTCGCTCGACTTCGGCACGGAGAGGATTGATGCCCGAACGGTCTGCTGCAGCCCGGGCACGGGCCAGGGCCGCCCGGGCGGGTGCGGTGCGGCCGCGGCGCAGCGCGATCTCGAACGCGACGAGCTCGCCCCGCGCCATCAACATGGGGGGAGCCGTGCGCAAGGCCAGCTTGTCGAGCGCGCCGCCCGCTTCGGTCACCCGGCCGATCAGGAGCAGCCGGCGGATCTGAAGGAGCGCGGCGTGAAGCTCGTTGTCGCGATCGCCCAGGGCGCCGAACGTGCGCCGGGCTTCGTCGAGCGCGTGCGTCGGCCCGCGGAGGTCGCGCGATACGAGCGCTACTTCGGCTTCGGCCGTGACGCAGCGTGCGCGCTCCACGCGCTCTTTCGGGCCGAACGAACGCGCCGCACGCCGCAAGAGCACCCTGGCTTTCGCAAGCTCCCCGAGCTGGGCCATGGCGATCCCGCGCAGGGCGAGCGCGGGCGCGTCGTCCCGGAGCGCGATCCGCTTGAGTGCGCCCAGGGGGTCGCCTGCCTGGAGTGCCCTTCCTGCCGCCGTGATGAGCGCATCCATATCAAGTCTCATGCCGCGATCGGGGGCCGCGAAAACCCGTCACATTTGTTACTCACGGTCCGCCGTCGCCCAAAGCTAACCTGTGGCCGTTCGATCAACACAACCAATCAGTAAGGAGAACGGCAATGACGGATATTCTGCATCGAGTCGGAATCAAATCGTCCCCGGATGAAGTCTACAAGGCATTGGCCACGCGCGAAGGTCTCGCCGCCTGGTGGACGAACAACACGCAAGGGGAAAGCAAGGTCGGCGGATTGCTCAAGTTCCGCTTCAACTCCAGCGGCTCCGAGATCGGCGGCTTCGACATGAAGGTGCTGGAGCTTCAGCCCGCCAAACGGGTGCTATGGCAAGTGGTCGACGGGCCACAAGAATGGATCGGCACCAGGATAAACTTTGATCTCAAGCAAGCAGGCGAACATGCCATCGTCTTGTTCAAACACCAGGGTTGGAAGGAGGCGGTCGAATTCATGCACCATTGCAGCACCAAGTGGGCGATTTATCTGATGAGCTTGAAGTCGCTCGTGGAAACCCGGAAAGGCAGTCCCAACCCGAACGACACCCATATTAGCGGCGACGGCCCGGACTGAGGCTACCGACGAAGGTCTTGCGCTAGCGAAGCGTAAGTGGGGCCGGGTTCTGTTTTCGGGAAAGGTGAACCCGCCCCCCGTTTACCTGGAAGAGGAAGCTCCTATCAGGAGGTCGGCGATTTCCGCCAGTGCCTCAAGAGCATGAGAAACGTGATGTAGTGCGTCACGAGCAACGCCGGAACCCAGAACGACGGTATCCAGTAAGCGGGTCCCATCAGCGGCGACGCTTCATGGATCGTGGCCAGCGCTATCGCTGCGGCCAGGTCCACCGTTCCCTCCAAATTGAATATCCAGACCAGCAGTCGAGCGCTTGTCGCACCCCGGACGACGGCCGGAAGCGCCGCCAATGCGAGCAAAGCGGCGGCCAGGTCGCCGTACGCCGCCGGATAGGCGAATTGCGGTGAGATCCCCGCGTAGGTCGCGCCCGGTGCGAGGAACATCAATCCGAGGTGCCGGAACGAATGAAGCAGAAGGATAGGCACCAGAACCGCCCGCGGCTCGAGTTCCGGAAGTCTCGGCAGTACGTAGATCCTGGCGGCGATCCAGAAAATGAAGGTACTGAACAGGAGATTGACCGTGAGAATATTCATCGCGATGCACCGTTCACCGTACAGTCGTGGGGCGGAGCGTCAAATCGACATCGGCACCCGACGGTCCACAAAATAAATTCGGCGACCCGGCATGTCGACTTCAAGCTTTCCCGCTCGACCACTCAATGAAGGCTCGGAGGGTTCGGGCCGTACAAGACGAGCGGGAGCTGGACATGCAAGCAGTCAAGAATATTGCGCGAATGTTGGGTCGATGCGGCCGGAAATTGGGCCCGTATCTCATGCTGGAAATCCTGTTGCCGGGGGGAACCCTGTTGGCGTTGCTGCTCTTCCTGTGCCGGAACAGGTCGACTGCGCTGTCTCCAGTCGTGGTGACCATCCGACGGGCCGCCAGGTTCGAGAGGCTCACGAGCACTCGCGTGGCCCCTTGAATTGCAGCAATATACAATTATTCCCGTGTCCGGGACCATCATCGGACTCTGCAATACCGGGGTCGTTCGCCCAAAGTCATAACGCGGAAAAGGGGGAAGACAATGGCTTCTTCAACGCTCAGTTGGAACGTCGCTCTCGCCGGCGAATGCATGGTCTCGCGTCCCTTCGCCATGCACGACGACAAGGCATCGATGGCCGTCGTCGAACTGCTGCGCGCCGCGGACCTGACCTATGGGCATCTCGAAATGAACCTCGCCAACTATGACGAGCTGGCCTATACGAGCCGCGGCGACTGGCTCGGCAGCTTCATGATGGCCGACCCGCAGATCGCGCGGGATCTGAAGTGGGCCGGCATCGACATCATGTCGCTGGCCCACAACCACAGCGTGGATTTCGGGGAGCCGGGCATTGCAGCAACCATCAAGCACTGCAGAGCCGCCGGCCTCGTCGTGGCCGGTACCGGGACCGACCTCGAGGAAGCGCGCGAGCCGGGATACCTGGAGACGAAGCACGGCCGGGTCGCGCTGATATCGACCACGTCAGGAAACAAGTCGAACGAATGGGCGAGCCTGGCGAAAGGGGGCGTGCGCGGCCGGCCTGGCATCAACCCGCTGCGCGTCAATTTCAAGTACGTCCTGGAGCGCGAAGCGGCCGAGCAGATGAAGGCGATAGCGCGCAAGCTCGACGTGCTGCGCGAGGCTGGCAGGAGCACGAGCAGCGTCGGTTTGAAGGGCGACGAATTCAGCTTCCAGATGCCTGGCGAGCAGTCGACCCGCGGCTCGAACGTGTTCATCGCCGGGGACAAGTTCGAGATCCAGAGCACGTGCCACAAGCGGGACCTGGAGGGAAACCTCCGCTCGATCGACGAGGCCAAAAAAATGGCCGACTTCGTCATCGTCGCCCACCATTTCAACATCGCCGACGGCAAGCGCGGCGACAGGACACCGATGTTCGTGCGCGAGTTCGCGCGCGCCGCGATCGACGCCGGGGCCGACGTTTACGTCGGCCATGGGTGGCACAACACCCTGGGGATCGAGATCTACAAAGGCAAGCCGATCGTCTACGGCATCGGCAACTTCTTCGCGCAGTCGGAGTTCATCCGCCGCGTGCCCTACGACAGCTACGAGAGCTGGGGCCACGACATGGATCGCCTGCCGACCCTGCATCCTTCCGACCACCCGTTGCATCCCGGCCTGGACAGCAATAGCGAAACCTGGTGGACGTCAGCCCTCATGACCCTTGGCATGCAGGACGGAAAGTTCAGGCAGATGCGCCTGCACCCGGTCGAGATGGGACGGATGGCGCGCGACGGGACCATCACTCGCGGCACCGGGCAGGGCGAGCACCATCTTACCGAGGGCCGTCCGCTGATCGCGCAAGGCGAGACCGCCGAGCGGACGCTGGACCGGATCAAGCGGCTGTCGAAGAACTTCGGAACCGAAATGGGGATTGATAACGGGGTCGGCTTCATCCGTTTCTGACGCGGCCGCTTCCCGGGGAAGGTCAGGAGCGCGGGGGATGGTGATGCCGCGCCAGGTGCTGCCGCAGCAGGTCCTTGCCGTAGTCGTTTCCGTTCGGCGTGCGCACGATGGAATGAATGTGGAACTTCTCGGGCTCGTCGTTGTTCAGGAACACGCCCTTGTGCATGTCGAACTCGACCAGCAGCACCGGGCTGTGGATCTTGTAGTAGAAGGTATCGTTATCGCCGTAGCGGCCGATCCAGGCGAACCAGGTTTCATCCAGGTGGCGCTTGACCTGTCCCAGCCATTCCTGGTCGTGCCCCGGCCGGAGATGGCTGGTATAGATTCCTATCAGGTCGAGCAGCAGCTTCTGCTGCCCCTTGCTCATGCCGTCGGCGCGCAGACCCTCCACCGGGATTACCACGTTGTCCTTGAACGCCACCGATTTCTGGCGCCCGTCGTTGGGCGTGTAGCGCTCCGGCGGCTGATCCCGGGTGAGCATCGAATCGTAGATGATCGCCTGGCGGCGCTGGGTCGCCGACAGGGCCCGGACGAGCGCCAGCCCCTCGCGCTGCTCGGCATCGAACTCGCGCAAGCCGGCGTATACGCCTCTATCTGCAATCGCCGGCTCGGCGCCCCAGAAGCCCGGGGTCATGACTACCTGGTCGCCCAGCACGAAATAATTCAGATTGAGGTGGTGGCCGTCGAGCTGCCAGCCCCAGGGCTCGTCGGGCGAAGGCTCTCCGAAAACGCAGAGGAAGTAGTCCCACTCTCCGAAGAACGCCCAGTTGCCGGTAATCTCGCCCAGCACGTGATTCAGCTTCATCACGTTGCGCGCCGTATCGAAGCCCCGAACGCTCAGGCTCTCCCGGAGCAGATCCAGTGCTGCCTCGCGCTGCGCGCCGCTCAACGACTCGAGGGAAACGCCGTGCCGAAGCGGAAACTGTTCCCAGTTGGCCCACTTGCGCCAGTTGGGCGAAGTAATCGGGTGCAAGACCACCCGGCGCTGCTCCTCATCGAGCAGCGTCAGGAACGACCTGGCCGCACTCGCGATCGGGCGGGTGGCAATACCGGTCTCTCGCAGCGGAAACAGGCCCGGCACGACCTGTCCGTCGGTCGTTACGCCCCGGTACGGCTCGGCGAGAGCAGCCTCGGCCCTCGCGATCGCCCGCTGCCAGTTCTCCGGCAGGGGATCCATCCACTGCCGCGCGGAGCCCGGCCCCTTGGGACGGATCCCGTAACCGCCGTAGCCTTCGGGTTCAGCGCTCACTGCGCACAAAGTCTACGTTACTTCACTCCCTTCGCAAACCCGAGGTCGCCGAGCGTCAGTGTCCTCCGGCCTATGCTGCCCACGGACGCTGGCGAAGCCGGCCGACGCCGTCGCCGCGCGGCAATTCGGGCCGCGAGCCGAGCTTCTCGTAATAACGCGAAGCGAGCGCCAGGTCCTGTAATGCCGAGCCTACCGACTTGAAGACGATCATCCCTTCATTGGGCACGCGCACGCTGCCCGCGACCACCTGCCCAAGCGTTGCGCGCCTGGCTTCCGGCAGGGCGCCGGCTTCTACGGCCTGGCGCAATTCGCCGGCTTCCTCGAGCGCGTGCGGCGTATCGACGACGGTGAGCCGCGCGTTGCGAAAGCAATCGATATCGGCCTCGCAATATTGCTTGCGCGTATTGCCGACCGCGCACAGCAGGCGGCATTCATCGAGCCACGCGCCGCGAAGCACGGGCTCGGCGGTGCGAGCCCTGCTCGCGGATGCCACCACCTGTTTGCCGCGGACCGCCGCCTCGATCGAGGAGGCCGGCGTCACCGCGACGTCCAGCGACCGGGACATCTCACGCGCGAACAGCTCCCGGTGCGCCGCCGTGGGGCTGAACACCGCCACGGCGCCGAGCCGATACACGGCCGCGAGCGCCGCCAGCTGCGTGCGCGCCTGGTTGCCGGAGCCGATCACGCCCACCGATACGGAGCCGCGGATCGGCACCTTGCGGGCAATCACGCCGGAACACGCGCCGGTGCGCAGGTCGGTGATGATCTGTCCGTCGAGCCATGCCAGCAACTCGCCGTCCTTGAGACTGTACAGCGACACGACGTAACGTCCGCCCGCGCCTTTGACGTTGTGGTACGCCTTTATTGCGGCATAGCCCGCGTGTTCGTCCGCAGCGAACAGGATACGCATGGCGCCGCTGGGAAAATCGGTGACGAACTTGGGCGAGACGACGGTTGCGCCCGCGGACTCGCGTGCAAATGCGCGCTCGAGCAAATCGATCGCTTCCTTCATCAGCAGTGCGCCGCGCAGCGTCTCGTAACCCAGCATTACGGTCATGGTCGTCTCCAGTCGCGATTCCCGGCCGGGGCTACTTCTCCTGGATCCCGGCTTCCCGTATGACCTTGCCCATCCTTGCCACCTCTTCCTTGATCGTGGTCGCGAGTTGCGCGGGCGTGCTGCCCGCCGGTTCGAGGCCGACGCTTGCCAGACGCTCCTTCGATTCCGGGCGCTGTAGTACGCGGACGATTTCCTCGTTCAGGCGCGCGACCATCGGCTCGGACGTCTTCACCGGCAGGAACACGCCGTGTACCGAGACCGCCTCGAAGCCTGGCACGCCGGCTTCGGCCATGGTGGGAAGCTCCGGATAGGACGGCGATCGCGCTGCGGTGGTGACCGCCAGCGGCTTGACCCGTTTCCCCTGTATGTGGACCCGTACCGGCGCGGCTGCGCCAAAGGTCATTTGCACCTCGCCGCTCACGACTGCCGTCAGCGCCGACGGGCTGCCCCGGTAGGAGACGCGCACGATGTTCACCTTCGCCAGGGATTTCAGGAGCTCACCCGCAAGGTGGTTCATGGTGCCCGGCGCGGCCGTGCTGAAGTTGAGCTCCCCCGGCCGCGCGCGCGCGAGAGCGACCAGATCCTTGACCGATTTCACCGGCAGCGAGGGGTGCACCACGAGCACGTTGACCCCGCGGGCGGCCAGCGTGACCGGTGCGAAGTCCCGGTAGGGGTCGTACGGCATTTGCTTGCGCATGAGCGGCAGGAGCCACAGCGTGTTGCCGTAGATGAGCAGGGTGTAGCCGTCGGGCGGCGACTTCGCGACTGTGTCGCCCGCGATGACACCGCCGCCGCGGTTGTCCACGATGACCTGCTGGCCGAACGCGGCCGTCAGTCCCTGCGCGACGAGCCGCGCGACGAAGTCGCCGCTTCCTCCGGCCTCGGAAGCCACGATACGCACGGTCTTCGACGGAAAGGTCTGCGCGCTTGCGCATGCCGACGCAAGCATCAGCGCAGCGGCCACTGTGCGCTGCGCAGTCACGACTGATGGGCGAGCTGACTTCATCATCTCTCCTGGATTCCTGCTTCCCGTATGACCCTGCCCATCCTCATCACCTCTTCCTTGATCATGGCAGCCAGTTGCGCGGGCGTGCTGCCTACTGGCTCGAGCCCCATGCTCGCCATGCGTTGCTGCACGTCGGACCGTCGCAAGACCCGGACGATTTCCTGGTTCAGGCGCACGACGATCGCATCGGGCGTCCGCGCCGGGACGAAGAAGCCCGTCGCAGATATCGCTTCGAACCCCGGCACGCCGGATTCGGCAACCGTGGGCAGATCGGGGTACTGCGGCGAACGCGCCGCCGTGGCCACGGCGAGCACCCTTATCCGGCCCGACTCCATATGCGGCTTGACCGACGCCACGCCCGGAAACATGACCTGCACGTCGCCGCTCATGAGCGCGTTCAGCGCCGATGTGGCGCCGCGGTAGGAAACGCGGACCATGTTCACGCTCGCCATGGACTTGAAAAGCTCGCTGGCGAGATGGTTGGTAGTTCCTGGCGCGGCCGTGCTGAAATTGAGCTCACCGGGACGGGCCCGCGCGAGCGCTATCAGTTCCTTGACGGATTTCACCGGCAGCGACGGATGGACCACCAGGACGAAGAGCCCGCGCGCCGCCAGCGTGACCGGCGCGAAGTCCCGCTGGGGGTCGTACGGCATCTGCTTGCGCATGAGCGGCAGCAGCCACAGCGTGTTGCCGTAGACGAGAAGCGTATGGCCGTCCGGAGCGGATCGCGCCACGGCGTCGCCGGCAATCACGCCGCCGGCGCGGTTATCGACGATGAACTGCTGACCGAAGGCGGCGGTCAATCCGTGGGCGGCGAGGCGCGCGACGAAATCGGAGCCTGCCCCGGCTTCGGAGGTCACGATGCGCACGACCTTCGATGGATACTCCTGCGCAACAGCCGGCGCCATCGTTGCGACGATGGCGGCTGCCGCGGCCACGGTTACGAGGCGAGCCATCGTCACGGAAACGTGCAGTGATCGCCCGCGCCCGGATCACGCGCGGCGTGCTGTGGCGGGCGCCCCGTAGCGCCCGTACACGCGGCGCACGTTGGTGTGAAAGATCTTTTCGCGGTCGCCGGGATCCAGCCACTCGATCGAATCGATGTAGCGTTTCGTGTCGTCGTAGTTGAAGCCGGTCTCGGGATTCACGCCTCGCACCGCGCCGTAGATCTCCTGTGCGAAGAGGATGTTGTCGGCGGGAATGACCTTCAGCAGCAGCTCGATGCCGGGGCGGTGGTAGACGCAGGTGTCGAAGAACACATTCCCGAGGAGCAGCTCCTTCAGAGGTGGACGCTTCATGTCCTGAGCGAGCCCCTGGTAGCGGCCCCAGTGGTAGGGCACCGCGCCGCCACCGTGGGGAATGACGAACTTGAGCGTCGGGAAATCCTTGAACAGATCCGAGGTCAGGAACTGCATGAACGCCGTGGTGTCGCCGTTGATGTAGTGTGCGCCGGTATGGTGAAAGTTCGGATTGCACGAGCCGCTCACATGCACCATGGCCGGCACGTCGAGGGCTACCATCCGTTCATAAAGCGGGTACCACCACTTGTCGGTGAGCGGCGGATCGGTCCAGTAGCCGCCCGACGGATCGGGGTTCAGGTTGCAGCCGATGAACCCGTACTCCTTGACGCACCGTTCCAGCTCGGGAATGCAGTTGGCGGGTGCCACGCCGGGCGACTGCGGCAACTGGCAGACGCCGACGAACTTGTCGGGGTAAAGCCTGCACACACGGTGGATCAACTCGTTGCAGAGCGCCGACCAGCTCTCGCTCGTAGCCTGCTTCCCGATGTGATGTCCCATCTGGCCGGCGATCGGCGAAAAGATGGTGAAATCCACGCCGCGATCGCGCATGGCCTTCAACTGCGCGCCTTCGAGGCTCTCGCGGATCTCGTCGTCGCTGATGACGGGCGGCGCCTTGGGCGCTAGTGCCGAGTCCTTGAGCGAGTCGATCTGGCGCTGGCGCCAGTCCTTGAGGGGCTTCGGCGCCGTCGTGTAGTGCCCGTGTATGTCGACGATCATCGTGGTCCCGTCCGTTCAGTCGAGCGCGCGCGTCGTCGCGTCGAACAGGTCGTCGACCTTGAGCTGCTTCGGCATGATGCGCTGTTGCCACGCGTACTCCAGCGCCACCTCGAAATTGCGCCTCATGGCCGAGTAGCCGATCGGCCGGATGTCGATGCCATCCTTCGGCGCCGGCTCGTTCGCGGCCGCCTTGCTTTCCTTGAGCAGACGGTAGATCTCGCGCACCGCGTCCGGATGCTCCTTCGCTACCGACGACTTGACGACCACGATGTGATTGACCATGAGCGCCCCGGTTTTCTTGCCCCACGCCTGACCGGCCGCTGCCGGGTCGGGGACGAGCGTCTTCAACTTCGGATCCTGGCTGGCGGCGAGCACCGCGGCGTCGACCTCGCCGTCGAGCAGCATCTGCAGGAGCTTCTTGCCCTTATCCGCGCGCCGGACGTTGGACGGTTCCTTGTACTCCGGAACGTGGCCGTCGGTCTGCGCCACGAAATTGACTTTCGACAGATCCACGCCATAGTCGTTCTGCAGAATGCCGCGCACCCACGTGGGCGTGGTCTGCGGGTAGGTGCGCACGCCGACGGTCTTCCCGTGCAGGTCCCCGGGCTTCAAAACGCCCCGGTCGGGGTTGTAGGCGATCTGGCCGTGCTGGAAACGCCCGTGCAGCGCCACCGGCAGCGCGACGAGCGGGTAGCCGTAGCCGATCGCCTGCAGGACGGTCATCAACGCGAGCTCTGCAAAATCGAACTCGCCTTTCACCACGGCCTTGAAGTGATCGTGGGGGACGCCACCCTCGGCGAACTTCAGGAAGTCGAGTTGCACGCGGTCGCTCTTCACCTTACCCTGCTTCAGCGCCGTCGTGTTGGGATAGTCGCCGAGCATGGCGTTGAGTCTTACGGCTTCCTTGATCGTGCTCATGGTTTCGGTCTCCTGGGAGAAGGGTGTTAGTCGGCGAGCGCGGGATAGAGCGACTGCGCGGTCTTCGCGAAGATCCACTCCTGGTCGCTTTGCTTGAGGCACGAGAGCGCCGCCTTCGCTTCGTCCACCATCTCCTTGAGCCGGCCCTTCGAGGCGGGGTAGTTCGAGCCCCACGCGATGCGGCTCGCGGGGATCTCCTGCACGAGCTTCGGGAAGAACTTCTCGGGCGTGTTCGCCCCGTCCCTGGAGTGGCGCACGTTGTTGGTCGAGAGCTTGAAGTACACGTTCGGATATTTCGCCACCTCGAAGAGGAACGCCGAGCGCGAATAGGGCGCCTCATCCCCCCTCGGGACGTGCATCAGATGATCGACGATGATCTTCACGTTGGGAAACCCGCGGATGAGCGTGTAGAGCATGTAAAGCCCCTCGCGCCGCAGCTGGGTCACCACGGGGATCCTCAGCGCCTCGCACGTTTCCCACGCCGCGAAAGTCTTCGGATCGTCGAGCGTGTCGGCCTGCTTCTCCATCGTGCTGCCGGCGCTGAAGATGCGCAGGCCGGTGACGCCCCTGCCGTGCCAGTAGCGGATCTTCTCGGAGGCGTCGGGCGCGGCAAAATCCACGGCGCCGACGCCGGTGAAGCGCTTCGGCTGGGTCGCGATCGAGTCGACCATGTACGTGTTGTCGTAGCCGTACGTCGTGGAGGAGTGGACGATCGCCGCCTTGTCCACGCCCGATTCGTTCATCGAGGCGATGAGGTTCTCGAAATCGATCGGGCGCTCGGCCGACCAGACCGATTGCTTGCCGCCCAGCGGCGTGATCGGATAGCGTTTCGTGTCCTTGGAGATGATGTGCGGATGGATATCGATGATCTTGGAAGCCATGGCCGTTTGTCCGGTTGAGTAGGTGAAGTTGTGGGATCAGGCGTCGGGATCCACGAAGAAATCGCTCACTTCGTAGCTGCGCTTCAGCATGCCCTGCTGGTGGACGTACTTGATCAGGGCCTCGATCGAGGGCCGGTTGGCCTTGACGCCGTAGGGCAGCGGATCCCCGACGATCTGCGCCAGCTCGGAGAGCTGCTTGTCCTTGCCCGCGGCCTTGTCGGGGGAAGGAAGCTGCTTCACGTAGCGTTCCTTGGCCTCGGCGAACGCCTTGTAGAGCGAGCCAGCGACCCACGGATGCTCCTTCAACACCGAGTCCTTGACGACAATCGTCCCGTGGAACGGATAGATCCCGGTCCGGCGGTACCACTCGGCTTCGAGCTTCCTCGAATCCTTGAAGAACTCGACGTAGTTGGTTTCCGTGGGCTTGGCGGCTCCGGCAGCCCAGCCTTCCTTGGGCGCGCCCGTGCGACCGAGACCGGCGTTTCCCGTGAAACCGGCCTGCAGCTCGCCCGACGCCATCATGCTGACGAGCGACTTGCCCTCGGGAACGTGCTTCACGAAGGACGGCAGCTTGAGCGTCGTCACGTGCTCCTCGTCGTCCACCCACCAGGTGATCTTCGAGATGTCGATGTCGTACTCGTTCTGCAGGATGCCGCGGCCCCAGACCCCGGTGGTCACCGAATAGGCGCGCACGCCGGCGTTCTTGCCCTCGAGGTCCTTGGGCTTGACTATGCCCACATCGGGCCGGTAGACGAATCCGGAATGGTGGAAGTTGCGCGAGACGAAGATCGGCAGGGCCTTGAACGGCGCGCCGTGCTCGCGAGCGATCATGTAGGTCGAGGGCGCGATGTCGCAAACGTCGAACTCGACGTCCCGTACCATGCGGCGGTAAGCGGCGATCTGGGGCTCCACGTTCACGAACTCGGGCGTTATCCCCTCGATCGGGATGCTGCCGTCCTTGAGGGCAGAAGTGTGGCCCTGGGTGGAAATGGCCATCTTCAATCGCAGCGGGGTGCTGGGCATCGGATTTCCTTCGATGAGTTGAAAACAGGAGTTACAGCCGCTCGATCTTCGCCTGCTCGATGAGCTTCCTCCATTTGGCAATTTCGGACGCCATCAGCTGGCGCGCCTCCTGGGGCGTGGCGGCGCGGGCCTCGATACCGATTTCCTGCAGCGTCTGCCGGACTTCCGGGACGTCTGCGGCGCGAGCGATTTCCTTTGCCAGGCGGTCCACGATCGCGGCAGGTGTCCGGGCCGGCACGCTGAAGCCGGTCCAGGAAGAAACGTTGTAGCCCGGAAGGCCGGCTTCGGCCAGGGTGGGAACATCCGGCAGTCCGGCGAAACGCCGGTCCGATCCCACCGCCAGCGCCTTCAGCGAGTTGCTCTTGATGTGCGACAGCACGGGACCCAGCAGCTCGAACGCCACGCCGATCTCGTTGCCCCTCAACGAGGCGATCAGCAGCGTGTTGGATTTGAAGGGCACGGTCTGCGTTTCGATCCTGGCTATGGACTTGAACAGCTCGGCGGCAAGGTACTGAGTGCTGCCCACGATGATGGTGCCGATGTTGAGCCTGCCGGGGTTCTTCCTCGCGAACGCGAGCACTTCCGGGAGCGAGTTGAATCCCGACTGCGGCGTGACGACCAGCCCCAGCTGAAAGAAGGCCGCCGAGGACACCATCGTGACGTCCTTCATCACGTCGTAGGGCAGCTTCTTGAACAGCGACGCGCTGATGGCCGCGGCATTGCCTGACTGCAGCAGGGTGTAGCCGTCGGGGCTGGCATTCACCACCGCCATCGCGGCCGCGACGCCGCCCGCAGCCGGCCGGTTATCGACTACGATCTGCTGGCCCATGCTTCGGCTCATCTGCTGCGCAAAGAGCCGCATGCTGATGTCCCCGACGCCGCCCGTGCCCACGCCCAGCACCAGCCGGATCGGCCTTGACGGGTACGGCTCCGCGGCCGGGGCGGCGCCGCAGAAGGCCAATGACATCAGGCCGGCGAGCAGCCTGCGTATCCAGCAGAACAGAAAGGATCTCCTCCGTTGCGTCGCGGCCGGTGGCCAAACCCGGCCGGTCGTGGCGTGGCCGAATCATCGCGCTTCGAGCGATTACTATCCAGTGAAATATACGGCCGCCCCCATAACTGTTTGGTAATATCAGCCTGCTCACCGGCGGAGGCAGCCATGGCCCAGTTCGACGCCTACATTCGCACCAGCTTCAAGCCGCGTCACCTGCGGTTGCTGGTTGCGCTGGACGAGATACGCCACCTCGGGAAGGCCGCGGCCAGCATCAACGTGTCCCAGCCCGCGGTTTCCAAGGCGCTGGGCGAGCTCGAGCGGGGGCTCGAGCTGAAGCTGTTCGAGCGCACGGCGCGCGGCGTCCATCCGACTGCCTACGGGGAATGCATGATTCGTCACGCGCGCACCGTGTTGGGCGAGCTTGCCCAGACGCGGGATGAATTGCGCGGGCTCGCTTCCGGCAGCGCCGGCAATATCCGGGTAGGCGCGCTGGCAACCGCGGCGCTCGAACTGCTGCCGCGCGGCCTCGCGATGTTCAAGGCGCAGCGGCCGGCGATGAACGTGCTCGTGCGGGAGGGGACCGTCGAGATCCTGCTGCCGGAGCTCTGGCAGGGGAACCTCGATCTGATCGTGGGCCGGCTTCCCAGCGGGCACATCGCGCACGGGCTCGGGGAGAAGACGTTGATGGAGGAGGGCGTGAGCCTCGTCGCCGGCCGCGGTCACCCGCTCGCAAGGCGCAAACGGCTCCGCTGGTCCGACCTGATGCTGTACCCATGGGTCCTGCCGCCGGTGAACACCCTGCTGCGCGAGCCGCTCGAACGCGCGTTCGAGGATCACGGCCTGGCGATGCCGGTCGACCGGATCGAGACGCTTTCGGTTCACGTCATTCGCGCTTACCTGCACTATACGAACGCGATCGCCGCGCTGGCGTCGGATGTGTCGAGATACTACGAAGCGCTTGAATTGATGGCGATACTTCCGCTGGAGCTGCCGAAACTGGTGCGGCCCGTGGGCATTATCTGGAACCGCCAACGCCCGATCACACCGGGCGCCCAGGCACTCATACAGTGCCTGGAGGAAGCCGCACGCCTGGCCAGACTGCCAAAGGCGGTTGCAGGGCGGGGCCGGCGGTAATGCGATACGCGCGCACGGCGTGTAGGTACACTCCTGCTGGTTTCTTCCTCTGAAGCGGACATAATTTTATCGATCCCTTGGGGATGATGCGCTCTCTATGTCACGGCACGCAGGCGGCGCGGACTGGGATCGTTGCCAATGCAACCCCCTGGCGTAGAGCCATCTTCCAAAGAGGAACATCATGTCAGACGATCCGAAGAAAACTGGCTGCGCCGATCGCGACCTGATCAGCCTGGAGCAGGACGACAAAGTGCACGACTGGTGTGAGACCCTCGGGGTGTCGGAGGAACAGCTTCGCGCCGCGGTGCAGTCGTGGTCGGCAACCTGGCCTCAGATGTCCGAGCTTCTCAAACGTTAGCGGCGACTCGTTCTCGGATCTGGGGAAGACAAGCCCCGGCCGGATGAATATGGACACTGAGAGCGCGGCACAGATTCGTCGCACTGCTCCCGATACACACAGCGGAATGAACACCCCCCTGCAGCTTTTCACCCGATTGAGGCCCGGTGTATGGAGATGCGCCCGAACCGGACAGGTGATCGGTCCAACCGGCCGCGCCATCCGCGTGTTCGAGGGCTCCACATTCCGTGTCGGGCAGACCTACATCGACTGGGACATTGCGAAGTGGCTGGATGACCGGCTTTGCGGGCCCGAAGCCTTGGAAACAGAGTCTGACAATCCCACCAAAGACTGAAAGTTCGGCGCTCACATAGTCGCTACCCCGAGCTGGAGCGTTGGGCTTTATTGAGCTTTGGTTTCTGGGTCAGAATCCGGGTCCACGAAAATATTCCGTCTCCTCGCGGCTCTCCTGTGGAGTTCGGCGATGGCGCGAGTCATGTAGTCCATTCGCTCACTCGGCCCGAGTTCCCTGAACTCTTCTGCTGTTAGAAAACGGAACGGCCTCGCATAACTCTCTTCTGACACTTCTTCCTCTCTTTAGCGGCAAATTGCGTGTTCGGCGGAAGCTCGACGGCCGCATGGGTTTTACCCCAGGGATGCTCCTCGCAGACCCAGAGGCACCCATGGCAGCGAGGGCAGTTGGAACAAGCCATCATCATGGAGCCCTGCCGTCGTTTTCTGATTCCGCTTTGCCGGCTAAATCGTTGATTACGACCATAGGTTCATGAAGCGTCGGTTCACCCGGACGATAGGTCGTTAGCCAGCCCTGGTTTTCTACGATCCAGATATGCTGCCTGGAGTCGAACCCGTGGCGAATCGCATGCGCCATTACCTTTCCAAAATCGTCGCAGAGTTCGGACGTTTGGGAGGATGACTCATCCATCGTCGAGCGCACCCAAGACCAGCGCCCATCGGGGTGACGCTTGAATATCCAACGCACGACAGCGCGTTCGGTCGCGTCCATAAGGCTATTAGATCTTAACTCTGGCCCGCCGCGTAATGCGGAAAACGCGCTGTAGTGGTGTAGGACCCTGCCTATACTGGATCGCCCGTGCGCACGCTCCCTCGCGCGCCGCAAGCGGCAGACTATCGCTCGGAGGGTCTAAAGTCCGCTGGATATGTCTGATAGGACGCGCGGGCCACAGCCCCAATTCGAGGATCCCGATCGCCAGGCTACCCGTTTTGATAGAGGTGCGAGCCGTCTATCGAAACAACTAAGAAAGGTAACCCGCGGCTGGCGGGACTTTTGGGAATTCAAGAGGCACTGTCGTTCGACAACCACACGTCGTAGCGCGGATCCGATTGCAATCGGACCTCGAACCAACGCAATGTGTGTGAATGCAATATTGGGAATATGACATGCGCAGCGGCGCGTGGATGGTTTACGAGTCTGCCCGTTGCCCCATTTGCGGCGGCGAGCTATCTCGTGTGCATCGACGGTTCGTCGATCGATTATTCAGTCCAGGCCGATACCGTTTTCAGTGCCAATCGCACGCGTGCCGCTGGATAGGCAATCTGCCAATCAAGGGCGCCCAGGTTGATAACCGACCTGACACCTAGCTAGCTGATCCTCCCGCTCAATCAGCGCATCGAGCAGCCCGAGCGCTTCCGGCGGTAAACGTATTGCCTGCCATGGATCAACAGTAGGCGCTGGCAGAGAGCGGGTCCGGCGGCTGCTTGTGAGTGCTAATGCTCGGTCGGCCGGATGTTGGCGGCCTTCGCAAGTCGTCCGATCAAGTCGTGCTGCTTCCTCAGCTGCGCCAGGAATTCCTGCGGCGAACTGCCGACCAGGTCGAGACCCTCCTCGTTGCTGCTCGCACGCAGTGCGGGCGCCTGGAGCGTCTTCACGATCTCGCCGCTCAGGAGGGCAATCAGCCGAGAGGGCAGGGTGACCGGCCCGAAAATGCCGAGCCAGGACGGTGGGGGCTGGAATCCCGGGATGGCGTCCGCTGCGGCGGCGACCTGGGGCATCCCCCCGAAGGGCTTGCCTTCGACGATGGCAAGCACCCTCACCTTGCCGGAGCGTATTACGGGCAGCGCCGTCGGGCCGAAGCCGATGGCGATATCGACTTCTCCCGTCAACGCGCCCTGCATCGATTGCACGCCTCCCTTGTACGGAACGTGCACCAGGCGGGAACCCGTGAGCTGCTGGATCTCCTCGCCCGTGAAATGGTGGGAGGTGCCGAATCCGGACGTGCCGTACGACACCTTTCCCGGGTTCGCCTTCGCGTAGTCGATCAACTGCGCGAGCGTTTTCACCGGCAGGGCCGGGCCGGCCACGATAACCGTTGTTGCGTTCCACACCTGCGTGAGCGCGGCAAGATCCTTGAAGACATCCACGCTCTTCGTCTTCGACAGGAACGGGCGCATGATGAGCGCGTTCTGCGTCGCCGCGAGGAGGGTATAGCCGTCGGGTGCGGCGCGCGCCACGACCTCGGCTGCTACCGCTCCGCCCGCCCCGGGCCGGTTGTCGATGATCACCGGCTGGCCAAACAGATGAGGCAGTAACCGGCGCAGCTGGACGTCGCCGCCGGTCCCCGCAGCGAGCTCGGTAACCATGCGGATCGGTTTGTCCGGGAAGGTTTGAGAGCACGCCGCGGACGCGGCCAGCAATGCCGATGCCGCCGTCAGCATTCGTGCCAGGCCCCGAGGCGGTCGCAACAGGGCTGAAAATACCTGCACCCGGATGCGCATGCCTTTCTCCACTCTCCGCTGCGGGCGCCGCTCAGTCGGCGCGTATGCCTGCCTGCTTGATGATCTTTCCCATCGCGAGCATGTCCGCCTTGATCGCTTTGGCAAGCTCGTCCGGAGAATTGCCCACGATCTCGGAGCCGGCCCGAAGGAACCGCTCTTTCACCTCCGGCCTGTTCAGAACCCTGAGCAGGTCCCGGTTGAGCTGATTGACAACGGCTGCGGGCGTCGCGCCCGGGGCGAATATGCACTGGTACGACGCCGCTTCATAACCCGGGAGCCCTGACGCCGCGATCGTAGGTAAATCCGGGAACAACGCGGACCGTTGCGCGGTGGTCACCGCCAGCGGCCTCACCCTCCCGGCTTGTATGTGCGCTCCGACACCGCCCGAGTTGGCGAACATCACCTGCGTTTCTCCGCCGAGCAGCGCGGTGAGCGCGGGCGCGCCTCCCTTGTAGGTAACGCGCACGATGTCGACTCCGGCCATGGCCTTGAACATTTCCGCCGGCAGATGCGTCGTGGAGCCCGAAATACCCGAGGAATAGTTGAGCTGTCCCGGGTTTTTCCTGGCAAGGGCAATCAAGTCCTTGACGGATTTCACGGGCAGCGAGGGGTGGACGACGAGGATCATGGGAGTCGCTGCCACCAGCGTGATCGGCGCGAAATCCCTGATCGGGTCGTACGAAACGCTTTGCATGAGCGGCAGATGCCAGAGCGCAGTCCCGAAACCCAGAAGGGTATAGCCATCGGGAGGCGCCTTCGCCACTACTTCGATCGGGATAACGGCACTGCCGCCGCGATTGTCGACGAGGACCTGCTGGCCCCATAGCTCCGTAAGTCCGGCCGCGACGATACGCGAGACGAAATCGCCGCCAGCCCCGGCTGCCGCGGTTACCACGCGCACGGGCTTGCCGGGATAGCCCTGGGCCCTGGCCGTATCCACATGTGCTACAAGAGCGGCAACCGCGCACAACCAGAAACTGGATCCCAGCCTTTGCCAGGATGATCGGTTCTTGAGGTTTCGCGTCAAGGGGCACTGGTCACAGGTCACCGGTCACTGGTCACTGGTCACGTCTTCACGGGCGCGGTACCGATCCACGGATGGTCGGCAATGTCGAAGAGGGCGTTTTCCGGCCCCTTGAACTTATCCGAGCGCTTTGGGCGGTAGTTTTTGGCCTTCTCGCCGGGATCCTCCGGCAGCTCGTCGTAGGCCACGCAGCCCGCCTCCAGGCATTTCTTCGCGGTGCCCTCCAGATCTTCGACATAGACGCCGAAGTGATGCGGGCCGGTGAAGTCCATCCCGCGATCGATCTGGTCCTGGCGAAACAGCAATATGGAAATGTTGATGTGACCGTCGGTCAGGACCACGCCGCGCGCCCGCGGGTTGTCGAGCCGCCGCACTTCCTCGAAGCCAAAAACCTTCTTGTAGAACTCCGCCTGCTTTTCGGGATTCAGGCTGGCGATTGCGAGATGCTGGATACGGGCCATGTGCTTGCTCCTTGCAGTTTGATTCGGGATCGTTATACCAGACTTGCCGGCGATCTCTTTCGGGGCGCGTAGCCGCTAGCGGCCTGGTACCACCGTGTCCACGATGCTGCGTACATCCGCTGCCGTTTCCATGCGCATGATCGCATTCAACGCTGCATCGACCTGCGCCTCTTTCAGCACCGCGCCCGCGAGCATTCTGAACTTGTCGAACACCGCTTCCCTGGATTCCCAATTGTAAGAGTCGCCGCGCCCGCCGTTCGCTTCCACGCGAGGGCAAGCGATGCGCTCCCCGTTCTTCAGCGTGACGGCGACGTCCCACCAGTGCGCGCCGCCGAGGGAGCGGTGCGGCCGGCCGGCCGTCTCCGGATCCTGCGTGATGTTCACCTTCTGCAGGAGATCCTGCACGGCGGGGCGCCGGGCGGCTTCGTCGGTGAAGCTGGAGAGATCGAGCTTCCCGCTATCGACGATCATGGACGCGACCGTATACCACGTGGAGAATTTGCCCTGCAGACCGCTCTTCGGCCAGCGCAAATTCGGCGCCATGCACGAGGGCTCGTGTGTCGTCACGATATCCACCGACTGCACGTCCTCCGCCTTGATGGAACGCTTTTTGAAGAGATGCGTCATGGCCGTATTCGCGCCATGCGTTCCGCCGCAGCAAGGCCAGATCTTCATCGAGATGCCGTTGGCGACTTCCCGCCCGGTGCCCATCAGACCCCACGGGTTGCCGAGATGCCGCGGAATGTTGGAGAGATTCATCATCTCCTCGCCATAGACGGCCGCGTAGCCGAAGCGGTGCTCGATGATGTCCGGGTTCGCCTCGTAGCCTTTTTGCGCCATCTTGGCGGCGGTGACTGCCGCGCGGCAGGTATTGCCCGGGTGGAACGGTTTGGTCATCGTGCCGAAGTTGCCGCGCAATCCCGACGCCTGGGTCGCGCCGATCCCCAGCGCCATGCGCGCCTGCATCTCATCGAGGCCCAGCATTTTCGCCGCCGCGGCGGTGGACCCCAGCGTGCCGATGCTGGACGTGTTGTGCCAGCCTTTGCCGTAGTGATCGTGGCCCATGCTCTGGGTCACGGCAGTGGTGATGTCGAACCCGACGGCGTAAGCGAGCAGCGCCTGCTTGCCGCTCGTGTGCAGATCCTCGCCCAGCGCGAGCACGACGGGCATCAGCGTCACCGCCTGGTGGCCGGCGCCGTAATCGTCGAAATCTTCGGAATGTCCGAGCGTACCGTTCGCCATCGCTGCATTGACGGCGTTCGTCTCGATGCGCGTTCCGAGGACTCTCGAGACCGGCTTGCCGCCGAGCTCGTCCACGAGACTGGTCATGATCCTGCCCAGGGGGCGTGTCGTGCCGTAAATCGCGCAGCCGACCGCGTCGAGCAGGCACAGCTTTGCCAGATTCACCGCGGGGGTCGGAATGTCTTCGTACTTTGCACCTGCGATGAACGCAGCCATGCGTTGTGTCGTGCCCATCAGTTTCTCCCGTCGTAGGTTCGTCAGACCATCAGGCGTGCTACTTCATGTACTCCTTCTGCCATTTCTCGAATTCGTCGGTGCGGATGACCTGCCGGGCCAGCTCACGATCCGCCTCCTTTCCCTTCAGCTGGGCGGCATCGCCACCGTCCTTGAGGAATTTCAGCGTGTCATGGATAGCCTTCACCGCCACCAGGTAGGTGGGGTTACCCAACATGATGATCTTGACGTTGTGGTCCGAGCAGAATCTGGCGTCGTCCTTGACCTCACTCGGAGGAGCAAGAATCGTGATGGGAATATTCGGAACAGCCGTGTGAGTGGCCGCTATGTCCGCTTTGCTCTTCACTCCGGTCAGCATGAACGCCTCGGCGCCAGTCGCCGCATACGCCTTCATACGGTCGACAGCATGCTCGCGATCCTGACCCCAGGTGGCTGTGCGAGCGATGATCACCGTGGTGGGATCGGTGCGCGCGGCCACAGCGGCCTTCAGCTTGCCGACCTGAGTCGCGACAGGGTTGAGGCCCGGGTTCTCGACGCCAAACTGCCGGGGCACCACATTGTCCTCGATCTCGATGCCCGAGACGCCGGCAGCCTCCAGTTCGCGCACACAGCGCCAGACATTGACCGCATTGCCGAACCCGTCCTCGGCGTCCACCATGATCGGAATATCGGTGTTCCGGGTGATCCGGCGGATATGGTCCTGCACATCGGGGAGGGTGGAGATAACGATGTCGGGAGCGGCCAGATTGGATGCCTTGCCGACTGATCCGGATAAGACCAGGAGGTCATATCCGACGATCTGGGCGATACGCGCCGAAAGCGGGTCAAAGATATTGGCCGCCAGCGTGACAGTCGGTTTCCCCAGCAGCGCCCGGTACATCTCGTTTTTCCTGGACATGCTATCTCTCGTTTCTGCGGAATCCCGCTATGGGTGCTTCGTAATCCGGGAGCGGTCAGGGCCTCCCCGTGGCATGATCATCGTCGCTGGATTGTCTCACGAGAGCGAAGCGGCACGCATCGCACGGAATCAACCGGCGGCCGTTCTTTCGAGCTCGCGCATGCTACAGTGAATCGGGCGCAGTCCTCGGCGGAGGGGTATCCATGAATACCATGACCAGGAGCTTGCTCGCGGCCGCCGTGCTCGCGTACAACAGCGCGTCTGTCGCGCAGGATAAGCCGGGCGGGTATCCGGTTCGGCCCATCCGGCTCGTCATTTCGGGATCTCCCGGTGCGGGCGGCGACATGATGGCGCGCGCAGTAGCCCAGATGCTGACCGATGCCTGGGGCCAGAATGCCATCGTCGACAGCCGGCCTGGCGGCAGCGGCGTGATCGCCGTAGAGCTGGCCGCGAGATCGGCGCCTGACGGTTACACGTTGCTCAGCCTGGGGGACAACTTCATGCTTCTGGGTGCGCTGAAGCGCGTCCCGTTCGACGTGTTGAAGGCGTTCGATCCGGTCGTCCCCACATCCGCTCAGCCCTACGTCCTCCTTGCGAACCTGAACATGCCGGTCAAGTCGATCAAGGAGCTGGTCGCGTATTCGGCAACCCAGAGAGTCACCTACTCGGGATCATCAGGGGTTGGCGCCACGGTACATCTCGGCATGGAGCGATTCGCGCAGCTATCCGGCGCGAAATTGCTGTTCATACCGTACAAGGGAACCGCTCCCGGCGTCATTGCCGCCATGGCGGGCGAAATTCAAATGGTGGCCGCGAGCTCGATGGCTGCGACCGCCGCGATTAAGACCGGCAAGGTGCGCGCGTTGGCCGCCCTGGGTCTTACGCGTATACCGTCAATGCCGGACCTGCCGACGGTCGCCGAGCAGGGATTTCCCGGGTTCAAGATCACGAATCGCTACGGTCTGCATGCGCCGGCGGGCACCCCACGCGCGATCGTCGCAGCGCTCAATCGCGTGGTGAGCGACGGGATGCATTCCCCGCAGATGAGGCAAAAGCTCGAGATCGAGGGAGCTCAACCGGCCGAACGCATGACGCCCGAGCAGCTCAAGGCAACGATCGCGCGCGAGTACGCCGAAGTGGAGCAGCAGGTGAAGCGGCTGAATATCAAGATTGAATAGTCAGATCGACGCTTTCGAAGTGAGATACGCGCGCACGATCTCCTCGCCCGTCGCGAACCACACCCCGTCGTGACCTTTGATGTAGGCGAGCGCCTTGTCGAGCGCGCCGATGCGGTGCGGCACGCCCGTCATGAAGGGATGCAGGCAGATCGCCATCACGCGCGCCGCTTCCGCCCCTTCGGCGTAAAGGACGTCGAAGGTATTCCGGATGATGTGGCCGAAATCCTCGCCGGTCGCGAAGCGATAGTAGACCTGCCCCGAATCGTTGACCTCGTACGAGTACGGCAGGTAGACGAGCTCCCTGCCGCCGGCCTTCATGCGGTACGGCTGGTCGTCGTTCACCCAGTCGGAAACATAGAGGTAGTCCTCCTCCGCGAGGTAATCGAGCGTGCCCCACGTCTCGGCGAGACCCGACCCGAGCCAACCGACCGGTCGCTTGCCGGTCGCTTCGGTCAGGCGCTTCGTGCAGTAGCGGATCAGCTCGCGCTCCTGCGCAGGATCGAGTGCCGTCAGCCGCGTGCTGTTCGTCTTGTTGTGCCCCATGAATTCCCAGCCGAGCTTGACCGCGTCCTCGATGATCTGGGGGTGGTGATCGCAGATGTCGGCATTCGTCGTAGCCGTCGCCCGGATGCCGTGCTTCGTGAGCACATCCATCATCCTGAACACACCGACGCGGTTGCCGTAATCGCGCTGTCCCCACGCCCGCACCGTCGGTGCTTTATGCTCGTGCGCTTTCTCCCACGGGTGGCCGGCGAGCGGCGTCTCGAGCGAAAAAAACTCCAGGTTCGGGATCACCCAGACGGCGAGGCGCGCGCCATTCGGCCAGTTCCACTTCGACCTGCGGTTGATCGGCACGTACGGGAACGGGCCGTAGTCCATCGGTTGCATGGCATCCCTCCCTGGGTTACTCGAGCTTCGTGCCCGAGCGCTTGATGATGTCGCCCCACTTGGCGAGCTCGGCGCGCATGTACGCGGCGAACTGTTCGGGCGTCGAATCGACGGGCTCGACGCCGAGCGTAGCGTAGCGTTCGACCATGTCGGGCGCGCGCATCGCTTTGGTGAGCTCAGCGTGCAGGCGATCGACGACAGCCCGCGGCGTCGCTGAAGGCACGACGACCCCGTACCAGCCCGCGAGATCGTAGCCGGGTACGCCGGACTCCGCGATGGTCGGATATTCCGGATAAAGCTTCGAGCGGTGGGCGGTCGACGCCGCGAGGATCCGCAGCCTTCCCGTTTTGACGTACGGCACGAAAGGCGCCATGTCGGAGAACAGGATCTGGACCTGGCCTGCGATGAGGTCCGGCAGTGCGGCGCCGGCGCCTTTGTACGGCACGTGGACGAGATCGATCTTCGCCAGGTACTTCAGGTATTCGCCGCAAAGATGCAACGACGACCCGCTGCCCGAAGACGCGTAATTCAACTGTCCCGGACGCGCGCGTGCGAGCGCGATCAGCTCGCGCATGGTCTTCGCCGGCACCGAAGGGTGCACCGCCAGCAGAAACGAAGCGGTCGCCACCTGGATCACCGGCGCAACGTCGCGCATGAGATCGTAGGAAAGCTTCGGATAGAGGTTCGGGCTCACCGCGAGCGAGCTCGTGGAGCCGAAGTTGATCGTGTAACCGTCGGGCGCCGACCTGACGACGGCCTCGGTGCCGATCGTGCCTCCGGCGCCGGTGCGGTTATCGACGACGAACTGCTGCCCGGTGGCAGCCGAAAGCTTTTGCGAGTAGATGCGTCCGAGAATATCGGTCGTGCCGCCGGGCGCGAAAGCAACGACGACCCGCACCGGCTTCGCTGGATACGTTTGGGCGGACGCAGTCGTCGCGACGACGGTGAGAAGCACCAGCAGAGCGCGCGTAGCGTTCACGCTGGTGATGACCATTGCGGAGTCGGCCAGGCAACGCCTGAGGGTCAGGCCGCCTGCAGCTCCACGATGCGCGGCAGTTCGTAGAGCTCCTGAACGTTCTGGCTCAGCAGCCGCTTCCTGGCGTCCTTCGGCAGATGGCCGAGATCCCGTTCGATCACCTCGCGCGACTTGGGCCACGTGGAATTGGGGTGAGGGTAGTCGTTCGACCACATGAAGTTCTTCGTTCCCCACTGCCCCACGAGCATCCTCGAAGGCGGATCGTTGAAGAAGGTGGCGTAGATCTGCCGCTCGAAGTATTCACCCGGTTTGAGCTTCATCTGAGACTGGAGGTTGCCGCGCGACCAGTACTTGTCGTACTGGGAGAAGACAAACGGCAGCCAACTTACCTCGTTTTCGACGAGAACCAGCTTGAGACGGGGAAAACGCTCGAGCACCCCGCCGGCGATCAGGCCGCACAGCGCATTGGACGCATAGAGCAGCTTCTCGTTGACGGCGTGCGGAAGGTATACGTGCGCAACCCGATTGGGCGGCTGGCGTGGAAAGGGATACGGCACGCCCGTCAGGATGTGCATGCTGATCGGCATTCCGAGCTCCTGCGCAGCGGCCCACAGCCGCTCGTAGTGGTCGCCATGAAACGGCAGATCGGCAGGGGGAGCCTGCCAGATCATCGCGCCCCGCAGGCCGGCCTTCTTGCAGCGCTCCAATTCCTTCACCGCGCTCGAAATGTCGAAGCACGCAAGATTGCCGATGCCGAACAGGCGATCGGGTGCGACCGAGCAATATTCGCTGATCCAGTCGTTGTAGACGCGAAAGCACGCCTCCTGCAACGCGGCATCGGTCAATCCGTACAGATCGAGGCAGAAGCTCGGGTAGAGAACCTCCCCGCTGACGCCGTCCTGCGCCATCTCCGTCAGTCGTGCCTGCGGATCGTGGCCGCCCGGTTGCGCCTGGAAGGCGCCGCCGACCTTCAGTTCGGGAAATAAGGGGGCCCTGTCCTGGAAGGATTGAGGCAACCGCTTTTTCCACAACTGCGGATCCTCGATGACGTGTGAATCCGCGGAAAGCAGAAGTTCATCGCTCATGCCGTCGCTCCATTGCGCGAAATATCGCCGTCGATTGTGTGCCTGTGCCACACTGATGTAAAGGCAGGAAATCCAATCCATGGATGGCATGAAGAACCCCTGGGTTGGTTCCCCGCAGATGGTGCAGCGGCTCCAGGTCGAGCTACCGGCTGTAGAACTTGCGGACGGTCTCGTCCGCAACCTTTTGCACGAAAGCCTTCGTGTCAGGGTCGATCGCGCCGAAGTAGTCGTAGGGGTTGCCGACCGGCGAGCGCTCGTAGAGGCTGGCGTACACCACGCTGGAGGCCAGGTACTGCCCTGCGAGGGTCGGGTGATACTCGTCGTAGCCCACCTGCAGCTTGATGGCCGGCCGTTGCCGGTAGGCTTCCTGGAACGCGAGCCCCACCGGAATGATGAAAGCCCCCACTTCATTGCCGACGGACACCACCATTTCGTCGAGCCTGCGCCCCAGCTCGGCGGGTGGGAGCGGGTCGCCGGGTTTTCCGTGGGGAGGGAGCCAGTACAGCGCGGTGCGCCCGCCGTGCTTCCTGATGATGGCATCGAACTCGATCACCGTCTGCCGGTACTTTGCGCGGCCGGCATCCGTCATCCCGTCGCGAAAGTTTCCACCCAGCACGACGATCTGGAACGGCTCCTTTTTGTCCAGGTTGCCCGGTTTCAGATAATGCTCGAGCGGGTAGTGGTGAAGCGCTCCGGTGGTGATGTGCACCGACGTGTACCCCGGCCGCAGATCGAGCGGCGGCGTAGCGGCGGCCGCGATGCGGTGCGTATGGGTCTGCAGTCCACCGCCGTAGTACATGATGCTGCTGCCGACGAAGAGCACGCGCAGCGGCGTATCGACCGGTGACTTTTTCACCACCGGGGCCTGCATTGCCTGGCCCATGGCGGCGGAAGAGAGCAGGGCAAGCGATGCTGTTGTCCACAGGGCGGCAATATGGCGTTTCACTTCGGCGTCTCCTGACTGGCGTGCCTTGCCCTCACTTGCCTATCGCCGCCTTGAAGTTCTCGCGGGCGGCGGCGCCGTGCATGTAGGCGAAATCTTCGGGGTAAACGGCGCCCCGTTCGACCTTCAGGTCGACGAACACCGGCCCGGTCGCGCGCAGAATCGCGGGCAGCGCGGCATCCAGCGCCGCGAGATCGGAGAACTCGTGCGCGGCCTGGTAGCCCGCGGCCCGGGCGAGCCCGGCGAAATTCACCTTTCCCTTCCCGGGAATCGGATGTCCGCCATTCGCCTCGTAGGTGCCGTTCTCGCAGACGAAGTGCAGGAGATTCGCCGGGGCGGCGTTGGCGATGGTAACGAGGCTTCCCAGATTCATGAGGAGGCTGCCGTCTCCGTCGAGCACGATCACCCTGCGGTTCGGCAGCCCCAGCGCGAGGCCCAGCGCCAGGGAAGATGCCTGTCCCATGGCGCCCACGGAAATGAAGTTCGCTGCCTCCGGCTTGATCGCCAGCCACTCGAAGGCAGCCTGGTACACCGGCACCACGATTTCGTCGCGGTGGTGCTTTGCTATAACCTTCAGGCACTCGTCGCGCTTCATCATGCCGGAGTCCTCCCGATGAGCAACGCAAGCGGCGCACGGGTTGCATAGGCCCGTTCGATCGCCGTCGTGATGCGCGTTTCGTCGCCGGGGGCGTGCAGGAACTCGTGAGCCACCCCCATTGCGTCGAGCACCGGCTCGACGATGCGCACGCCGTATTTACGGGAGGATACCGGCGGGCTGCCGGATTCGTGGCCAAGCAGCCCGACCATCATCACCACCGGCAAGCCGTATTCGACGGCGATTCCCCGCAGGCTGTTCAGCGAGTCGAGGAGACCCGTCTGCTGCATCAGCAGCAGCGCGCGCTTGTCGCAGAACGAGAGCGCGGCGCAGATCGAGATGCCCTCGTCTTCCTTGCACACCCGCACCAGCTTGAGCGCCGGGTCGGCGGCGATCGGTCTCAGCACGGTCTCGCTGGTGACGCGATCGGGCACCGATACGACGAACTCGACGCCCGCGCGCTTGATCGCCTCGATGATGGCCGCCCCTGAGATGCTGGGCGCCGGCACGACCGTCTGGTTCATGGTGAACTCCTGCGCTGTCCCGAAAGATCTCTGCGCCGAATTATAGGCTCGCCGCGATCATGGCTTGCGCATGCCGATGTCGCGCACCACTTTCGAAAAATACTCGATCTCCTCGCGCACCCACGTGTCGAATTGCTCGGCGCTGGCAGGGGCCGGCACGACGCCCATGTTCACCAGCCGCTCCCGCACGTCCGGCTGTTCCAGGATCCGGCCGACCTCACGATTGAGGAGGTTCACGACATTGCGCGGGGTTCTGGCCGGCGCCAGCAGCCCGAATCCGCCCCGATACCTGAACCCCGGCAGCGATTCGGTGAGCGCAGGCACATCCGGCATGAGAGGCGAGCGCTGCGGCGAGGTCACCGCGAGGACCGTCAGCTTGCCGTCCTTGACGAGTGGCATGGCGGGGCCCAGGGCGCTGATCCCGTAATGGACCCGGCCGCCGGCGATCTGGAGCATCAGGTCCGCGTTTCCCTTGAACCCGACGTGCACGACACTGATGCCGGCGAGGAGCCGGACTGTCTCGCCGATCAGGTGCGATCCCGACCCCGCCCCCGAAGAACCCAGAACGATCTTGCCCGGCTGTGCTTTGGCGAGCGCCACCAGCTCCGCCACCGACTTGACGCCAAGAAAGGGCGCGACGATAAGGGCCTGGGTGTTCGGCCCGATCTGCGCCACTCCCACGAAATCCTTGCGCGGATCGTAGGGCAGGGTTTCCTGGATCGCGGCGTTGATGGCGAAGCCGCTGCTGTAGACGAGGAGCGTGTAGCCGTTCGGTTCCGCCTTGGCAACCATTGCGGCGGCCAACGTTCCAGCTGCGCCGGGACGGTTGTCGACGACAACGGCCGTGGACAGGTTCTCGGCGAGCTTCGTGCTGACCATGCGTGCTACCGAGTCGTTCACGCCCCCGGGCGGGAATCCCGACACCACGTGGATCGGCTTGACGGGATAGCCCCGGGCGGACTGGCCGAAGACGGGCGACGTTGCGGCCAGACCGGCCGCGAGCAGGATCGAGCGCGTGAATCCGGGATACCACCGCAATCTCTGCATCCTGGCCCCCAAACGAGGCATGATCGCGCGTTGCTCGATTACTATCTACTGAAAAAGTACGCTCACCTCATAACCATTTGGTAATCCTTGTGGTCATCCTCAAGGTAGGCGCGGATGATGCTGTCGAAATCCGCGTCGCCTGCAAACCCAAGCGCTGCGGCGCGCCGCGTGTCCCAGGCGCCCGGCCAGCTCGAAACGATGCGATCTATCGTCGCGTCGCGCTCCCAGCGCACGCGCTTCGCCGTTTCTGCGCCCGCCACGCGTTCGAGCGCGGCGACCATCTCGCCCGCGGTCACGCACACGCCCGGCAGGTTGACGGCGCGGCTCGACCCGAACGCCTCCGCCGGTAGATCGTGCCCGAGGATGAGACCTTCGATCGCCCGGCGCGGGGACAGGAGCCACACGCGCGTCCCGGGCGCGACCGGGCACGTCGATTCCTCGCCGTTCAGCGGCTCACGGATGATGCCGCTCGCGAAGGAGGACGCCGCCTTGTTCGGTTTCCCGGGCCGCACGCTGATCGTCGGCAGCCGCATTACACGCCCGTCGATGAAACCCTTGCGGCTGTAGTCGTTCAACAGCAGCTCGCCGACAGCCTTCTGCATGCCGTACGAGGACTGCGGGTTGAGCGCCGTGGAATCCGGCACCGTCGCGGGCAGATCGCCGCCGTATACCGCAACCGAACTCGTGAACACGACGCGAGGCTTGTGGCCGGCCCCACGGCATGCTTCGAGCAGTGCCCGCGACGCATCGACGTTGATGCGCATGCCGAGATCGAAATCTGCTTCCGCCTGTCCACTCACGATCGCAGCGAGATGGAAGACCGACGCGGTATCACGGTCGACCGCGCGGCGCAGCAATGCGGCGTCGGAGATGTCCCCGACTATCGTGCGGACGCGCGCGTCGCTGAAACCCTCGGCGGGCGCGATGTCCAGCAGCACGATTTCGTCGATCGCGTTGTCACGGCCGCCGGGTCCCTTCAAAGTCCCGCGCTCGAGAAGCTTGCCCGCGAGCCGGCGCCCGAGAAATCCCGCGCCGCCTGTGATCAGGACTTTCACTAGAGTTCGTCTCAAAAAATACCCCTCTCCTTCGGCACGGGGCGAGGGGTGTTTCAGGGCGCCGTCACCTCTTGGCGCCGTGCGTGGCTATGAACCTGGCGAACGCGGCAAGCTGCTGCTTGATGAGCTCCTTCGTCGGCGCGTCGGTGATCTGGCCCGCCTTGTCGTCGATGCGCTGCGCGCAGTTGCCGATGAAGATCTCGGGCTTGTTGAGCGTGAGCGCATCGAGAAACATCATTGACCTGCGCACGTCGTACTGTACCCGCGCACCGCCGACCGGTCCGGGCGAAGCAGACTGCAAGGCGACCGGCTTGCCGGCGAACGGCTGGTCTTTCAGGCGGGAGAGCCAATCGATGGCGTTCTTCAGGGGACCGGGGATGCCGAAGTTGTATTCCGCCGTCACGAAAATCACGCCGTCGGCCGCCCGGATGGCATCGGCGAGCGTGTTGACCGGCGCGGGGAAGCCGCTCGAATTCTGGATGTCGGCGTTGTAAAGCGGGAATTCGTGATAGGGCGGGGCTTCGCTGATCTGCAATCCCTCCGGCGCGAGGCCGGGCAGGGCGTTCATGACTATTCTGTTGTACGAGCCTTTGCGCAGGCTGCCGCAGATGCTGACGACGTTGAGTGTGGCCATGGTGTCCTCTGTCTGATGAGCGGTGGACCAGGCCTATTATATGATTCGTGATGCCTCACGCTACGCAACGAACGGAAGTGCTGATCGTGGGCGCCGGGCCGGTCGGCCTGACGCTCGCGATGGATCTTGCGTGGCGCGGCGTCGATGTGATCGTCGCCGAGAGGCTGCCGGCCGACGCGCCGGCGGGCGTCAAATGCGGCCAGATCTCGGCCCGCTCCATGGAGGTCTTCCGCCGTCTCGGCGTCGCCCACGGGTTGCGCGAAGTCGGGCTTCCCGCGGATTATCCGAACGATATCGTCTCGGCCACCAGCGTGACCGGCATCGAGCTGTCGCGCGTGACTATCCCTGCCCGGGGCGAGCGCGGTCCCGCCGCGACGGGGCCGGACACGTCGTGGCCGACGCCGGAACACACTCACCGGGTCAACCAGACATTCTTCGCGCCCGTGCTGCTCGCGCATGCGGCAGCGCAGCCTCGCATCCGCATCTTGAATGGCATCGAAGTCGAGGAATTCAACCGGCACGAGGCGGGTGTCACCGCGATGGCTCGCAATCTCGACGGCGGCGAGCGCCTTTCGATAGCCTGTGCGTACCTGGTTGGATGCGACGGCGCTGGCTCGACGGTCCGCAAGGCGATGGGCGCCGCGTTCACGGGAGCGCCCACGCTTCAGCGCGTTCAGTCGACTCACTTTCGCGCGCCGGCATTGATCGGGATGCTTCCCGGCAAGCCCGCCTGGAATTACCTGTCGCTCAACCCGCGCCGCTGCGGATCCACGCTGGCCGTCGACGGCCGCGAGACCTGGATCATCCACAACTATCTCTATCGCGGCGAGGCGGATTTCGATGCCGTGGATCGCGATTGGGCGATCCGGGAGATCCTCGGCGTCGGCCCGGGTTTTCACTACGAGCTGATCTCGAAAGAGGACTGGGTGAGTCGCCGTCTCGTGGCGGACAGGTTAGGGGACCGGCGCGCCTTCATCTGCGGCGACGCGGCGCACGTGTGGATTCCGCACGGCGGCTACGGCATGAACGCCGGCATCGCGGACGCCGCCAACCTGGCCTGGAAGCTGGCCGCGGTGCTGAAAGGCTGGGCCGGGCAGGGCATGCTCGATTCCTACAACGCCGAGCGCCAGCCGATCACGGAGCAGGCCTCGCGCATCATTACCGGGATCGGCCAGAGGGTCATGACGCAGCGGCGCGAAATCTCCGATGACATCGAACGGCGGGATGCGGTCGGTGACGCCACGCGCGCGCGCATCGGCAAGGAAGCGTATGCCCTCGACGTCGAGCAGCAATGCTGCGGCGGGCTCAATTTCGGCTACTACTACGATGACTCGCCCATCATCGCCTACGATGGCGAGCAGCCGCCTTCCTACACGATGGGCACGTTTACGTCGTCCACGGTTCCCGGATGTCGCGCGCCTCATTTGTGGCTGGACGGCCGCCGGTCGCTGTACGACGCGTTCGGTCCGGGCTATAACCTGCTTCGCCTGGATCCGGCGGCGCGCGTTACTCGCATCGTGGAAGCAGCTGCGGAAAGGCGCGTTCCGCTCACCGTGGTCGACGTGGAAGCGCCCGGAGCGCGGGAGCTCTACCGGCAGAAGCTCGCGCTGGTGCGACCGGACCAGCACGTGGCTTGGCGGGGCGATGAGGAACCGGCGGCTCCGCTGGAGCTCATCGATCTGGTGCGCGGGGCCCGCGCCGGGGTCTGACCCCAGTAAGTATTGGATCTCAAGAAATAAGTCGTAAAAATGTTGGCCATATTAAGCCTTAGAGAGCCAGTTTTGCGGCCAAAATCAACGCTCCAGGGAACCGGTGTCGCGTGAGGTGCTAGAGTGCGCGCAACAACAACGCCCGCAACGAACGACACCATCGGAGGATTGCCATGTTCACACGACGCAAATTCATCGGTACGACCATAGGGGCCGGCGTGGCGCTGGCAACCGGCGGTTGCGCGACGCAGCCCACGGGCAAGCGCATGATCGTCGACGCGCAAGTGCATCTGTGGAAGGCAAGCGGTCCGGACTACACCTGGAATCCGGGCGCCAAGCCGCAGCTGCCGGAGCCCTTTACCATCGAGCGCGCGCTGCCGCTGATGGACGAGGCCGGCGTCGACCGCGTCGTCGTCGTGCCGCCGGCCCTGAACGACAACAACAGCTATGGGCTCGAAGCCGCCAGGCGCTATCCCGACCGCTTCAGAGTCATGGGGCGAATCCCGCTGCAGGATCCGAAATCAGCCGCGCTGCTGCCGCGCTGGAAGGAGCAGCCGGGCATGCTCGGCGTGCGCGTGACGTTCAATACGCCGGAAACGCTTGCGTGGCTCTCCAACGGCACCGCCGACTGGTTCTGGCCGGCGGCCGAGAAGGCCGGGGTTCCCGTCATGTTTCTCGCGTTCGGGAACGTGTCGAAGTTCGGTCCGATCGCGGAGCGCCACCCGGGACTGGTGCTCATTATCGACCACATGGGCGTGAACAATGTCATCGCGAAGGAAGGGCGGACGGCGGCGGCCATCGGCGACGCGGTGGCGCTCGCGCGTTATCCGAACGTCAGCATCAAGATGTCCAATCTCGTCAGCTCGTCGCTGGAGCCCTATCCGTTCCGCGACCTGAACGAACATCTGAAGCGGGTGTTCGACGCCTACGGGCCGCGCCGTTGCCACTGGGGGACCGACATGACGGCCAATTTCGCCCGGGCGACCTGGAGCCAGCGCATCGCCCATTTCACGCAGGAGCTGACCTTCATGTCCGAGAGCGACAAGGACTGGGTGATGGGGCGCTCGATCCGCGAGCGTATCAAGTGGGCGTGACCGGCCTGCGTCGCTGGCCGCTCCGCCGGCCCGTACCCCGTAGAGCGCGGTTCCCTTTTTTTCGACGCTGGATCACCTTGCGGCGATCGTCCTTACGCTTCACGCCGCTCACACGCCTCTCCACTCGTCTTTCTTTTCCTCCCACAGGTCGAACACCTGCTGGGCGGTGCGCAGCGACGCATTGGTCCGGGGATAGCCGATGTACGGGGCGCAGGTGGTAATCGCTTCGATGATTTCCTTTTGCGTCGCGCCCTGGTTCAGCGCGCCGCGAACCTGCCGTTCCACGGCATCGTACTCGCCCTGGGCGGCGCAGACCGCGATCAGTATGAATTCCTTGATCTTGATCGACAGGTGGGGCTCGGCCCATACCGTGCCGTAGCAGTACTCGTAGATCGCCCGGCCGTGCATGGGCGAGATCTTCGCCAGCCCGTCGATGTTCCAGTCGGTGCTCTTGCCGAGCACCGAGCGGGCGATGGCCCTGCCTCTTTCGTACCTGTCGTCGCTCATTTCGTTTCCTCCTTGGCTATCAGCTATCGGCTACCAGCTACCAGCTGTGAGTTTGTGACCTGCCGCCAAACGGCTGACAGCTGGCGGCTGGCAGCTCATATGGAACGGCCTAATTTACACTGGTCAGGGAGGAAGGCCGCGCGTTGCCGCCTCTGATACGATACCGGGCTCGGATCAGCAACCCTCATAGGAGGGGCCATGCGCCTGCGCAGTGTAGAACTGGAAGTGCCCGGCCGCGCCGCGGCGGCCGAATTCCTGAAAGACCCCTGGGGCTTGATCGACGCCGGGACGCGCGGCGGGACGACCTACCTGCGGGGAACGGAGAATCACGCCTACGTCGTTTCGGTTACCGAAGCCCCGGTAGCTGCCTTCGCTGCGGCGACGTTCTCCGGCAGTGCAGCGGAGGTCGAGGCGCTTTTCGCCCGCATGGAGGCGGGGGGGCTGCCACACAGCGGCTGGATGGCGGATTTCGACGAACCCGGGCGCGGCGCCGGGTTCTACGCGACGGGGCCGGAAGGGGAGCCTTACCGCTTCGTGGTGGAAAGAGAGCCGGTGAAAGCGCTCCCGGCGCAATCCAATCGGCCGCTGCAGGTTTCGCACGTCGTATTCAATACGCTCGATCGCGAGGCCGGCAGCCGGACGCTCGTGGACGCGTTCGGCTTCAAGCTGTCGGACCGCACGCGCATCATGAACTTCGTGCGCTGCGATAGCACGCATCACGCCATCGCCTACGCCGACGCGAAAAAGGCATCACTCAATCACATCGCGTTCGAGATGCCCGACCTGGATTCCGTCATGAGCGGGGTAGGACGGCTGGCGGATGCCGGCTTCGAGCCGGCGTGGGGTCCGGGCCGCCACGGTCCCGGCAACAACGTATTCGCGTATTTCATCGCGCCCTTCGGCGCGTGCATCGAGTACACGGCGGAGGTGCAGCGCGTCGACGACAGCTACCGCACGGGCGGGCCGGACGACTGGAAGTGGCCGCCCAACCGCAACGATCACTGGGGCATCGCAAAACGCGACAACGCGAAGCTCGCCGCTTCGGGCGACGCGTTTCCGTTTCGCGCGCCGGCGGGTGTGGCGCGGCGCGTGGCTGCGCGCACCTGAATACGACGCCGTGCTCCCTAGAAGCCACTTCTCCTGTTAGTGGTGTCTCCGGGGCGCTCGACTGCGTACATGCCGCCCAGCTCTTCCCGCGACAGCCGCCCGTCGCGATTGACGTCGAGCTGATCGAAATACCGCTGCAGGTAGGTCCCGCGCCGGACTTCCGAGCGGGAAATGTAGCCGTCTCCGTCCATGTCGAGCGCCCTGAAGGTAGCTTCAGGGACGGGTGGGCCGGCGCGCACCACCGGCGGCGGCAGGTTGTCCGCGGCGCGAATGCCACCGACGACGGACCACGACGCCAGCATGAGGAGCACCGTCATTGCCTTGAGTTTCACATGCGCCTCCTCGACCGAATTTCCCCCTACGTTGCGACACGCCGTCTGCCGGGGAGTTCCGTCGCGCGCGCGTGGTAGGCTAGTCTGAACGACCCTGAACAAGGTCTCCTGTGCGTCCGCGCCTCGCACTTGCCGTCGTCCTTGCGGGCGCATCCGTCGCGCCGCTCGACACGGCGGTAAACGTCGCCTTTCCGGCGATCACCGCCGCCTTCGGTCTCGATCTGCCCGAGATCCGCTGGCTGGTCATGCTCTACGTGCTGACCTACGGCGCGCTCATGCTCGTGGGCGGGCGGCTCGGCGATCTCCATGGCTACCGGCGGGTGTTCGGCTTCGGTCTCGGCGTGGTAGCGGTGAGCTTCGCAGCCTGCGCGCTCGCCCCGCGCTATGAAGTCCTGCTCGCCTCGCGGATCGGGCAGGGCGTGGGTGTTGCGCTCGTCCTCGGGTGCGGTCCGGCGCTGGCGCTGTCGCAGTTTCCCGAGGGCGAACGCACTCGCGTGCTCGGTCACTACACCTCGATGCTCGCCTTCGGTGGCGCGGTCGGGGTCCTCGCCGGCGGTGCGCTGGTCGATCTCTATGGCTGGCAGTCCGTTTTCTGGATGCGCGTGCCGCTCGCGCTCGGGGCGCTCACGCTGCTGCGGCTGGTTTCCGCGGCGCCTGCGCGATCCGGCGATCGCCCCTTCGACGCGGCGGGCGCCATGCTGCTAGCCGCCTGGACCGGCGCGTTCGTGCTCGCACTCGCGGCTGCGGACGAGACCCGGATGTGGCTCGCATTGCTGGCAGTGTGCGCGTTCGCCGGGTTCGTCGTGCGCGGGTCGCGCATCGCGGAGCCGATCCTGCGGCCGGCGCTGTTCCGCGATGCCCGGTTCACGATCCTCAACCTGCTCAGTATTGCCACAAACCTGGCTGCATTTGCCGTGCCACTCCTGGGGCCGTTCTACTTCGCGCGCGTGAGCGGACTCGATGCGCTCGGTATCGGGTCACAGCTCGGGGTGTGGGCGGGCGGGGCGCTCGCCGGCGCAGCGCTCGCCGAGCGGCTCGGCCGGCAGTTCGGCCTGGAGCGCAGCGGTTTCGTCGGCATTGCACTGTGTGTCGCAGGGCTGGCGTCCGTGGGGACATGGAGCGCGCAGACCGGGCTCGTGGCGGCGGCTGCCGCGCTCTTCGCGCTGGGGTTCGGCGCAGGGGTGTTTCAGGTGGCCTATGCCGATCGCGTGATGGCGACGTTGCCGCGAAGAGACCGCGGCGTCGCCGGCAGCCTGACCATGTTGACGCGCATGCTGGGCGTCGCCGCCGGGGCGACCCTGTTGACGGCGCTCCTGCGCGACGCGGAGGCTGCCGCGCTAAACGCCGGAGCGGGGATGGAAGAGGCGTTTCTGGAGGGTTTCCGCTTCGCCTTCCGGTGCGCCGCGGCTGGGCTCGGGGCCTGTCTCGCCGTCGGCTTGGTGACGGAGTACATCAATCGGCTGCGCGCTTCCAGGTCCCGCCGGGTCTGAACGACGAGGAGTCGCCGAATGAGCGGAGCGGTGCTTTCTGCCGGCACATCCTTTCTCTGCGGCCTGATCGGCTCGGGCATCCAGGGATCGTTGTCGCCAGCGATGCACGAGCGGGAGGCCGCGGCGCAGGGGCTACGTTGCGACTACCAGCTGATCGACCTCGATGTGCTCGGGGTTGGTGTCGAGGCGCTGCCCGGATTGCTGGCCGATGCCGAGCGCCTGGGCTACTCCGGGCTCAACATCACTTATCCCTGCAAGCAGGCGGTAGTGCCGCTCCTGCACGAGCTTTCGCCCGAAGCACGTGCCCTCGGTGCCGTGAACACCGTTCTGCTCGGCAACGGCAGGCGCGCCGGCCACAACACCGACGCCATGGGATTCACCGAAAACTTTACGCGCGGCTTGCCCGGAGCGAAGCTCGACCGCGTGCTGATGCTGGGCGCGGGCGGCGCCGGCTCGGCAGTCGGCTACGCAGCGCTTGCGCTGGGGGTGAAGGCATTGCTGCTGCACGACATCCAGACCGCGAGCGCGGATGGGCTCGCCAGCAGGCTGCAAGCCATGTTCCCGAAGTCCCGTGTCGCGGCCGTAGCGGACGTGGCGCAGGCGATGGCATCGGCGGACGGGCTGATTCACTGCACGCCGACCGGGATGAAGCAGCGCCCGGGTATGCCGCTCGAGGCGAAGCTCCTCGAAAAACGGCACTGGGTCGCAGAGATCGTCTATGTGCCACTGGAAACCGGGCTGTTGCGCGCGGCGCGCGCGAAAGGCTGCCGCACGCTCGACGGCGGCGGCATGGCAGTGTTCCAGGCGGCGGGCGCGTTCCGCCTCTTCACCGGCCGCAGCGCCGACGCCGCCCGCATGGAAGCGCATTTCCGTACGCTCGTCGCGGGATAGGGAAAGCGTTCTAGAGCCGTCCGTAAGCTCGGCTGGAACTGTCCGGCCTGGAGGCGCGATTTCGATAGCGAAATCCGCCTTTTAAGGCCGAAAAATGAGTCGTGTCAGGCAGAAAATCCCGTCAGTTCCGGTACTTACTGGGGTCAGACCCCAAACATGAAATTGGCCGCCTTGAGGAAGAGCGTGCGATTGACGCCGTCGGAGTGCAGGAACGCGGCCGCATCGCGCACGAGCTTCTCCACCCCGAGTTCCTTCATGTAGCCGTGCCCGCCGTGGAGCTCCATCGTCCAGGTCGCGATCTTCCAGCACGACTGGGCCGCCATCGCTTTCGGCAGCGCGCCGAGCGTCTTGTCCCACCCGTGCTCGCGGTGATCGGCGAGCCAGCAGGCGCGGTGGATGTACGAGCGCGACGCGTCGATCAGCATGCGCATCTCCGCCAGCTGCGCCCGGATTTCCCCGTGCTCGATCAAGGGCTTCCCGCCCTGGACGCGCACGCGGGTCCAGTCGAGCGCCTTCTGGAACAGCGCTTCGGCGACACCGATCACCGTCGCGCCCGCATAGGCATTGCTCTGCGGGAAGAAATCGGCCAGCACCTTGAATCCGCAGCCCACTTCGCCGACGACGTTGCCGTCGGGTACGAAGCAGTCCTGGAAGACGAGCTCGGCGTTGTTGGCGAGGCGCTCTCCCATCTTGTCGTGCACGCGCCCTATGGTGAAGCCGGGGTGGCCGCGCTCGAGCAGGAAGCACGTGGCGCCCTCGGCCATCGGTTTGGCCCGATCGGTCTGCACGAAAACCAGGTACCAGCTCGCGCGGTTTCCGTTCGAGATGAAATGCTTCAGGCCGTTCACGATCCACCCGCCTTGGGTCCTCACGGCGCTGGTGCGAAACGGCGTGGGGAAGGGGAGGAAGTAGTTCGACGCGTTATCGGGCTCGGTGATCCCGATCGCGAGCATTCCGCGCGGGTCTCCGGCAAATCCCGGCAGCACGCGCTCCTGCTGCTCCCGGTTCAACGCCTTTTCCATGATCTGCGCGATCTTGAGCGTCTGCGCGAAGATGACCGAGACGCCGATGTCGCCCTTCGCCAGCTCCTCGATCACCATCGCCGTCGTCAGGGAATCGGTGGCGAGTCCGCCCCATTTTTCCGAGAGCGTCATCGTGCGGATGCCCACCTCATGCGCCTTCTCGACGATTTCCCAGGAGAAGCCGGCGGCAGGGTCGGGATTCGCATCGAGCGCGGCCGCGCGCGGCCGTACTTCGACATCCACGAACCGCTTGACGGTCTCGAGGATGGCCTTCTGGTCCTCGTTGACGATGAAGATGGCCTCCATGGCTGTCAACACCCGTCATGCGTCATCGGTCAGGCATCAGGCGTCTCAACACCCGTCAGGCGTCAGCCCTCAAGCGTGTCGCAGTAGGGCCCGCATGACCCATATCCCATGACCCATGACGGGTCTATTTCTGCAGCGGCAGATTGGCTTCCTTGACGAGCTTCTTCCACTTGGTGATCTCGGCCGCAATGTGCTTGTTGAAATCCGCCGACGAGCTGCCGACGGGCGTCGAGCCGTCGCCCGCCAGCCGCTGCGCCACGTCGGGGGCCTTCAACGCTTCCACGATGGCCGCGTTCAGCTTCTTCACTATCGGCTGCGGCACCTTGGTCGAGATGATCACGCCGTACCACTGATCCACTTCGAAGCCCGGCACGCCGGCCTCGATGACGGTCGGCAGATCGACGGACGGCGAGCGCTTCGCTGCCGTGATCGCGAGGCCGCGCAGCTTGCCGGCCTGCATCTGCGCTCGCGTGCCGATCAACGAGCCGAAGCCGAACTGCACCTCGCCCGACAGCATCGCGGGAATCACGGCAGCCGTGCCCTTGTACGGAATGTGCACGTTCTTCACGCCCGCGAGGTGGTTGAACAGCTCGCCGGAGAAATGTTGCAGCGTGTAGTTGCCGGAGCTGCCGTAGTTCAGCTTGCCGGGGTTTGCCTTGGCATAGGCGATGAATTCCTTGACCGTCTTGAACGGCATCGACGGATGCGTGTACATGACGTAGAAGAGCGACGTCGCCTGCGATACCCCCTGCAAGTCCTTCTGCATGTCGTACGGGAGCCCGGGATTCGTCGCTGCACCCACCGTGTTCGAGGCCGAGATGAGCCCTATCGTGTAGCCGTCGGGCAGCGCTTTCGCCACGGTATCGACTCCGATCGCGCCGCCCGCGCCGGTGCGGTTGTCGACCAGGAACTGGTGCCCGAACGCTTCGCTTAGCTTGAGCCCGAGGGTGCGCGCGGTGGTATCGGTGCCCGCCCCGGGAGCGAACGGCACGATGAAGCGCACGGGCCGCGTCGGGTAGGTCGCGGCTGCATCACCCTGGGCGGCGTTGAGCGGTGAAGAGACGAAAGCCGCGGCGCAGCACGCGGTGGCGAGCTTGAGTGTAGTCCGTATCATGATTGGTATCCTTCCTCGGAGGCGCAAGTATAAACGGACCCGGGAAACGCCGCGTTCCCTCCAGGGCTTGCTATCATGAAACGATATGAAAGCCGGCCCCGAACCCGCCTCGATGCTGAGTCCCTACCGGGTGCTCGATCTCACCGACGAGTGCGGGCTCCTGTGCGGACGCATACTCGCCGATCTCGGCGCGGACGTGCTGCAGGTCGAGCCGCCGGCGGGCAACACCGCGCGCCGCGTGGGGCCTTTCTATCGCGACGAGCCCGATCCCGAACGGAGCCTCTACTGGTGGTCGTACGCGAGCAACAAGCGCAGCATCACCTTGAACCCGGCCGTGCCCGACGGCAGAGCGCTCCTCGCGCGCCTGGTTCGCTCGGCGCATTTTCTGATCGAGTCCGGCGGGCCGGGAGAGATGGCGGCGCTCGGGCTGGGTTACGACGACCTCGCCGCGCTCAATCCGGCGTTGATCGTCGTGTCGATCACGCCGTTCGGCCAGACCGGGCCGTACGCGGCCTACCGTGCGAGCGATCTCGTCGGCATGGGGCTCAGCGGCTTCATGTACGTGACGGGAGACCCGGACCGTCCGCCGGTGCGCGTCGGATTTCCGCACTTTTACCTGCACGGCGCTGCCGCCGGCGCGACGGGAGCCATGCTGGCGCATGCGCAACGCTGCCTGACGGGCCGCGGGCAGCACGTCGACGTGTCCTGCCAGGAGGCCGTGACGCGCGCGCTCGCGAATGCGCCGGCCGCCTACGCCGTCGAGCGCGCGGTGATCGTGCGCCAGGGCTCCTATCGCCAGACCGGTAAGGGACAATTCATGCGGATCACGTGGCCGTGCAAGGACGGCTTCGTCAACTTCCAGTTCTCCGGCGGCGCGTCGTCGGGCCAGAGCGTCAACAACTTCGTGCGCTGGATGGCCGACGAAGGCATGGGCGACGCGTACATGCAGAGCCTGGACTTCAAGGCCCTGGGCTACGGCACGATCAGCAAGGAGATGCTGGACCGGATCGTTGGCCCCGTCTCTGATTTCCTCATGCAGCGCACCAAGCAGGAACTGTTCGAAGGCGCGATCGAGCGGCGCGTGCTGCTGTTCCCGGTCGCCACGTTCGGCGATATCCTCGCGAATCCGCAGCTGGCAGCGCGCAAGTTTTTCCAGACGGTCGAGCATCCGGGGATAGCCACGCCGTTGACGACCCTCGGCCCCTTCGTTCGCGCCAGCGCCACCCCGCTCGAATCGAATGCAGCACCGCGCATCGGTCAGCACAACGAAGAGATCTACATTCAGGAGCTCGGACTGTCGCGCGCGGATTTCGAGCGGTTGCGCGAAGCCGGCGCGATCTGATGTTGCAACCAGTACCGTCATTCCGGCGGAGGCCGGAATCCAGAGCGCTTTGCCTGGATGCCGGTTTTCACCGGCATGACGGTCCTGCAAATATCAAGGATATTTACGGGTCCAGCATGACAGGCGCGACATGAAGCAAGAGGAAAATCCCCAACCCCTCGCCGGACTCAAGGTCCTGGACTTCTGCTGGGTCGCGGCCGGACCGATGACCACCGGCTACCTCGCCGAATACGGCGCCAAGGTCGTGCGCGTGGAATCGCGCCAGCGTCCGGACGTGCTCCGCGGCTCGCCGCCGTTCGGCGGTAAGGGCAAGGGACTGCATCGCAGCGGCTATTACGCCAACTACAACGCCAACAAGCACGCGCTGGGCCTCAACCTGGCGCACCCGAAAGCGCCGGCGCTCGTGAAGCGCATGGTCCGCTGGGCCGACCTGGTCACCGAGAATTTCACGCCCGGAACGATGGAAAGAAGAGGGCTGGGCTACGACGATCTCGCCGCGATCAAGCCCGACATCATCATGTTCAGCACCTCGATGCTGGGCCGTGGCGGACCGTATGCGAGCCTGCCCGGTTTCGGCGCAGTGCTGTCTTCGCTCTCCGGGTTGACCGGCATCACCGGCTGGCCGGACCGGGCGCCGACCAATCCCTACGGCGCCTATACCGACTTCATCACGCCCCGGTTCGCCGTGGCTGCCATCCTGGCCGCGCTCGACTACCGCCGGCGCACCGGGAGCGGCCAGCACCTCGACATGTCCCAGCTCGAAGTGTCTTTGCACTTCAGCGCACCGGCGTTGCTCGATCGCGCACTGAATGGGCGCGAAGGCGGGCGTGTGGGCAACCGCGACCCGGCCGCGGCGCCGCACGCCGCCTTTCCGTGCAGGGGCGAGGACCGCTGGGTGACGATCGCCTGCCTGACCGACGCACACTGGCAGGCGTTGAAGCGCGTGATCGGCGAGCCCGCCTGGGCGCAGGGCGAGCGCTTCGCGACGCTCGCCGGCCGCAAGGCGCATGAAGACGAGCTCGAATCCCTGCTCGCCGACTGGACCCGGACCCGTGATGCCGAAGAATTGATGCGGATGCTGCAGGCCGCCGGGATTCCTTCGGGTATCGTGCATTCCAACCAGGGCTTGTTCGAGGACCCGCAGCTCGAGCATCGCGGCCATTTGGTCTACTACGAGCACCCGGAAATGGGACGGCATCCCGTGCAGCGCTCGGAGTTCAGGCTGCCGCGCGCCCGCTCCGAGCAGAATTGGCCGTCACCGGTAATCGGCGCACATACCCGCGACATCTGCAGGGACATATTGGGGATGGAAGAGGAGGAGATCGCGGCGCTGGTCACCGAAGGCGTGCTGGAAGTGCCGGACACCCCCGGGGAGACGTCCCCTTGATGCAGGACTAGGCCTACACGTGGTTCAGCGTCCACCTGAACTCGGTTGCCGACGAAGCAGGGTGAAATAGGTCACGGTCGCCTGCACGCCTTCTTACAGGTTGGCGACCTTGTTTCTCCGTCAACCCAAAGGAGATGTTCATATGAAACCTGCGGTAAACATTGCCCTCGCGGCCGCTATTGCTGCGGCGACAGGAATAGCACTTGCGCAAACAGCTCAGCCCGGCAGCGGGGTGACGCCCGGTTCGGGCTCGACCCAGGCTCGTCCGCCGGCAAGCTCTTCGCCGGATTCGGCCGAGAAGACTGCACAGCCGAGCGGTCCGTCGGGAACCACTGGCTCCCCAAGCAACCGCAGTGCTGCATCGGGCTCCGGCACTCCGGCCGGGAAGGAGACCGATTCGCGTCCCATGACCAGTCAGCCGGGTGGCCCCTCGAGCCAGCCGGACGTTGCTGAGAGTGGCTCCAGCATGGGCAAGTCCCGCGCCAGCCGCAGGGCTGCCTCGAGCACGACCGGGAGCAGCACTGCCACGGCTACGGATTCGGGCAGCAGCATGTCGCGTAGCGACACCGTCGCCCGCGCACCGCGCGCCGATCGCAATTAAGACTAGGACGAGCTTTCAGCCACACTTCCTGCCGGGCCCGCGGGCCCGGCATTTTTTTGGGTAGAGAAAACGGGCGGCTATCGGGATCCGGCCGCGGCGAGGCGCACCGACGACCGGTCGAAAACGCTGAAGGCGGGGCGTGTTTCCGGAAGAATATAGACGATCGCGTGACCTCCCGCGAAAGCGCGCTCGATCTCCGCGTCGTAGAATTTCGCGGGGACGTTGATGCAGCCGAAGGAGATGCGATTGTCGAGCGGCGTGGCGGTGGCGAGCCGTTCCAGCCGGTGTTCGTGGGGATTGGTGGCGCGCACCCGGTGGAGGGACACCGCCGCGTCGTAGTCCACCCACATGATGTCCTCGCCCTTCAGATTGCGCCCGCGCTCCGCCACGAACCGGCCCGCGGGCGTGGTTTTTTCGTGGGGCATTATGGTCGCCAGGGGGCGCTCGCCGATCCCGGGAACCGATTGATCCCCGCTCGCGGCGCCGAGCAGCACCGGCGTGGCTCCCAGGAACGTGCCCGCCGCGTCGAACACATGGAGCTCGGCTGCAACCTTGTCGATCACGATGAAAGGGAGCCCGTCGTTGTCCCGGGAGAGGACGACCCAGTCCGCGATCCCGCGCGGAACACGCGTCGCAGCGCCCCCGGTGGAGGCATCCATCCCGCGCTCGGCGAACACAGCGGTCCAGAGCGCGGTGTGCTGCGGCACCGGGGCGAGAGTCAGTGCCGGCCACGCGACCGCGCTGATTACCAGCCACCGCCAGCGTAAGAAAGCCGATGAACCCATTGTCCCCGCCATGGTGGTACTCCGCATTCCGGTCGTCTGTCCGTGCGGCGCTGACAGCGCTACGCCGATACCCGCAGCGCCTCGAGCATGCTCCAATCGTCGAGCCGGATTGGCGGCCGGACCTGAAAAAAGGGAATGACCCGATGAAGAAAGCGCTGATGGTTGTGATGATGGCCGCTGCGGCGGGCGTGTCTGCCGAGCCTTTTGCGGTGGTTCAGCACGGGAAAGCCGCCGTCACGCTGTATCGCGAGGCGTGCGAGCTGAAGGACGTCTCGAACCTGAAGAATCGCGCGACGTGGGAGGAGGACGGCAAGCGCTACGAGGGATGCTTCGGAGTGTTTTTCGATACCGCAATCGGCTTCTACTTCGACGACAAGCAGGTGGCCGTCATCCCCGTCGCGGTGTTCGTCCCGGTCCGGGGCATGTAGCGAACCAGTCATCCTAGTTTCTTGATGACGGCCGCGGTCAGCGCCTGCGAGACTTCGAGGAATTCCTCCCAGGGATCCTTCTTCATTCGCGCCAGCCGTGAGGGGACGTTGCGCACGTTGAAGTGATCGAATCGCACGTCTTCATCCAGCTCGCTCCAGTCTATCGGCAGGCTAACGGGGGCGTTCGCGCGCGCGCGTACCGCGTACGCCGCAATGGAAGTGGCGCCTTCAGCATTGCGCAGGTAATCGACGTAGATTCTTCCCCTGCGCTTTGCCTTGGACATCGTGGCGGTGAACCGGTCGGGGAAGGTTTTCTCGAGATGCTCCGCCACGGACTTCGTGAACGCCTTGACGGTATCCCAGTCCCGCGTGGGCCTGACCGGTGCCACGACGTGCAGGCCCTTGCCCCCGGTGGTCTTGAGAAAAACGCGCAGGCCGATTTCCTCCAGCAGGGTTTTCATCAGCCGCGCTGCATCGGCGACCTTGCTCCACGGGAGGTCGTCGTCCGGATCGATATCGAAAATGACGCGGTCGGGAGAGCCGAGCTTGCGCGCCGAGGAGCCCCAGGGATGGAGTTCCAGCACGCCCATCTGCACGAGCGAGACGACCGCCGGCAGCGAATTCGCCATCATGTAGGTGGCCTTGCCGTCGCCTTCCGGGACCACGACGCGCCCGACCACCTTCGGAACACCCTCTTTCACGTGCTTCTGATAGAAGCAGTGCTTGCGCCAGCCGTCGGGGCAGCGCACCAGCGTGAGGGGGCGATTCTTCAAATGGAGCAGGATCCGGTCCGCCACCGTTTCGTAGTAAAGCGCCAGCTCACGCTTGGTGATGCCCGCTTCGGGGTACAGCACCTTGTCGGGGTGGGAGAGCGCGATGCCGGCGATTGTCGAACTGCTTGACTCGTGACTCGTGACCCGTGACTCGTTGCTCGTGGCGCGCGGCCGGCGACCAGTGGCGCCTAACGCCTGACGCCTGACGCCTGCCCCCCGACCCCTGACGCCTGACCCCTGACGCCTGACCCCTGACGCCTGACCTCTCACGCCTGCCCCCTGACGCGTGACCCCTGCCGGATTTTCGCGAACCACGTCGCGTGGATTCTTGTCCTCCCGCAATCCCTGGAACGACGGGTGGCGCAGCGTGCCTTCGTCGGTCCATTCGGTAAATGCGATTTCCGCGACCAGCCGGGGCTTCACCCAATGCGCGCGCCGTGCTTCGGCGCCGCGCGGCGGATTGCTGAACGGCGGATTCTTGCTGGCTATTGCATCGAGCTTCTTCCGCAGCGCGACGAGCGTGTCGTGGTCGAATCCGGTCCCGACTTTTCCGGAATAGCGCAGCGTCCCGTCACGCTCGTGGACGCCGAGGAGCAGCGCGCCAAGGCCGCTCCGCGCGCCGGCGGGATCGGTGTAGCCGCCGATCACCATCTCCTGGCGCAGGCCGCACTTGATCTTGAGCCAGTCGCGGCCGCGCCCGGCGTTGTACGGGGAGTCGGCCCTTTTGGATACGATACCTTCCAGCTCGAGCTTGCAGGCCTGGCCGTAGAATTCGTCGCCCGAGCCGAGCACGTGGCTCGAGTAGCGGATCACCGGCGGCGCGCCGGACACGACTTTCTCCAGCAGGTTCTTTCGCTCGATGAGCGGCGCCTTCCGGAGGTCGCGGCCATCGAGGTACGGCAGATCGAACACGTAGTAGTGCAGGCTCCCCGTGTCTTCCTGCGACAGCGCGTTCTGCAGCGCCTGGAAGCTGGAGAGGCCGTTGGCCTTCATGACGACGACCTCGCCGTCCAGCCAGCCCGATTCGATGGGCAACCCGCCAACCGCGTCCGCGATCGAACGGAATTTCTCCGTCCAGTCGTTGCGGTTTCTCGTATACAGCCGGACCTTGCCATCCTCGACCCGGGACAGGATGCGGTAACCATCGAGCTTCATTTCATGCAGCCATCCCGCACCGCCGGGGGCCTCCTTGACCAGCGTGGCGAGCTCGGGCTCGACGAATCCGGGAAGGGTGCCCGACACCGCATCGTCCATGGCGGAGAGGGCCGCCCGGTAAGTGGCTGCGGCGCCTTTGACGAACGCGGACGCGCGTCCCGATGTTCTCACCCCGGACCTTCGCGTCCGTCCGCCTGAGCTTCCCGTTGCCGCGCGAGTCCGTTTCGTTCGGGCCCGTGCTCGCCGCGGCGCTATGGCGCCTTCGCGCACGTTTTGCGCTACCGACTTGTTCGAGTGCCAGATGCGGTCGGCGCCTTCCTCGATTTCCTCCAGGCTGCGGCCGGTCGCCACGCTGTCGGGTTCCTCCTCCACAACGCGCCCTTCCGCCGCCGGCTGCGCGAATTCATCGTTTTCCTTGATGAGCAGCCACGACTTGTCGCTGCCGTACTTGCTGCCGCGCGTGCGCACCAGCATCCAGCCGCCCCGAAGCTTCGCGCCGTGGAGCTCGAACTTGAGCCGGCCCTTCCGGTAGCCTGACTCGGGGTCCTCCTTCGGTATCCACGTTCCGGCGTCCCAGAGCATCACGGTGCCGGAGCCGTACTGCTGCGGCGGGATGATGCCTTCGAAACCCCCGTACTCGATCGGGTGGTCCTCGACGTGCATGGCGAGGCGCTTGTCCTGCGGGTCGAGGCTCGGGCCCTTGGGCACCGCCCACGAGAGCAACACGCCGTTCAGCTCCAGGCGGAAATCGTAATGCAGGCGGCTTGCGGCGTGCTTCTGGATGACGAATGCGAGCGCCTTCGCCCGGCGTTTGCCGATGCGTCCTTTCGGCTCCGGGGTCGTTCTGAAGTTGCGTTTCCTGCGGTAGGTGTCGAGAGCCATGAGGGCGCCAGCCGTTTCGCTAATAAGACGGCCCCATCGGATGTTTGTTCGCGGCGAGTGCCGGCGCATGTTCAAGCGCGGTGCTTGTAGGACAAAGCCGGACAGGTGACGTGGGCTGCGGGTGAATTGGCGTCACGAGGGCGAAGCGCACGGTAAATCGCTTGCGCAAAGCTGGCAAAGGCCTAAACTGGTGTTACCCGGGGATTCCCCGGGTAACTTGCCCAAGGAAGAGATAGCGCATTGGCTGAGGACGAGAAATTCCGCTTTCTGACGAACACCGCGTTCGAGCGTCTGACGCAGCCGCAGAAGCTGGCCTATCTGAGCGCCGCGGTGCAGGCCCTTCACGGCACGGGTCACGGCTGGGGCAGCGTTTTCGCGAATCCGGCGCCCGGAACGACGCCACTGGATCCGGCCTCAAAAACTCACAATCGACGGGGCTAGGTTGGACCCTCGATCAGAGTAGAGAGTATTTCTAGATTCGGCGGAGCGGAAGGCGCACCACGCATTCACATCCCTTGCCCGCGCCGTCGCTTTTCACGTCGATGGTGCCGGCGTGCAGCTCCACGATCGATTTGACTATCGCCAACCCGAGCCCGAGCCCGTCCGCTTTCGAATCGCCGTCGCAACATGGCCCGCCCCGCTTGAACGGTTCGAACACATGCGGAAGAAACTCCGGCGCGATGCCGCACCCGTGGTCGAGAACGCGTATTACGGCATGGCCGTCATCCGCTTCTCCCTTGATCCATATCCGGCAATCGCGCGCGCTGTACTTGGAAGCGTTCGAGATCAGGTTGACGAGCACCTGTTGCAGGCGGATGGGGTCGGCCTGCAGTGCGATCGGCTGTGCTATCGCTACGAGGACGGACTGGCCGCGCGCCGTGAGCTGTCCGTCGCAGCTCTCCAGCGCCTGCGCGAGGGCGGTAGCGAGGTCCGTCTCGGCGACGGCGAGCTCGACCTGTCCGTGATCGAGCCGCGTCATTTCCATCAATTCGTCTACCAGACGGACAATGAAGCCGACTTGGCGGCTGATGACTTCAGCAGTCCGGTCGGGCTTTCCGCCATCGGCTTTCAGCCGGAGCAGCTGGGCCGCGCTGCAGAGCGGGCCGATCACGTTGCGCAGCTCGTGGGCGAGCGTCCCGATGAATTCATTCCTCTCCGCGTTGCGCCGCAGAAGCGCCTCGCTCTGAATCCGCAGGTGCTCGCCGCTCGCCCGGTGTGCGGCCGAGTAATGCAGCACCTTGCCGTACCCCGCGAGCTGTCCATTCTCGTCGCGAAGGGGAGTGAGTACGCTGTCCATGCAGACGAGCGTGCGGTCCTTGCGCAGCAGCCAGCGCGTGTCCGTGTGTTCACCGCAGGTCTGCGCGTCCTGCAGCTCGCAGCGCCATCCCCCGCGCTCCCGGTCGTAGAGCGGCAGCAGAAAGTCCAGGCGGCGCCCCAGGACTTCCGATTCCTCGTAGCCGAAAATCTCGCCTGCTCCGGCCAGCCAGCCGACGATTTTTCCTTCATTGTCCAGCAGGATTACGGCGAGCGCGCGTGATTGCGCGCTGAGAAGATCGAGCAGATGCCCGGCGAGATGGCTGTCGGCGGGATTCACGGAGAACCTGTGTGTCAGGCTATCGTAGCGCAAGGGCAAAACCATTGATCCCGGGGGAACCCCCGGGCATGGATCGCGTCCCCAGTCGCCGCGAGCCGCACGCGCTTCCCATTTGGCGTAGCATTGTTGCAGGCGGGAACATCGCCGGATTCCTGAAGCACACACGAGGAAAGGGGCCATGCCCAAGCGCCCGGGCGGCAAGTCGAAGCGTTCGCGAACGAACAGAGCGCGTGCACCGGCGCCGGGGCCGGCGCATGTTGTTCCTGACCATGCAGAACAGCAGCTTTCGGGAGATTTCGACAACATCGTTCCTTCCCGGGGTTACAGGCAGATACCCATAGTCGGACTGGGGGGATCGGCCGGCAGTATAGGAGCCATGCGCGAGTTCTTCAGCGCCATGCCTCCCGACAGCGGGATGGCATTCGTTGTCGTGCTCCATCTCTCCACGGAGCATGAAAGTGTGCTCAGCACCCTGATACAGCGCACGACCAGCATGCACGTCACCCAGGTTGCAAGGCGGGCGAAGGTGGAACCCAACCAGGTGTACGTGATCCCGCCCGGCAAGTCGCTGATCGCTGCGGACGGCTTCCTGGAGCTCGAGGATCTCAGCGAGGAACGCGGCAAGCGCATGACCGTGGATATCTTTTTCCGCACGCTGGCCGACAGTCACGGCCCCCATGCCGCGGCGATCGTCCTCTCGGGACTGGACGGCGACGGGGCGATCGGGATCAAGCGGATCAAGGAGCGGGGCGGGCTTACCGTCGTCCAGGATCCCGAGGAAGCGGAATATCCCGGCATGCCGCAGACGGCGATCGCCACGGGAATGGTCGACTGGGTGCTGCGGGTGGGGGAGATGCCGGAGCGCCTCGTCGAGTACGGCACGTTCGAAAAAAAGCTCAAGCTGCCTGCGGAGGAAGGAGCGCAGCCGGCCGCTCCCCCGACCACGCCGCCGGGCGATGACGAGGCGGCGCTGCGGGAAGCGCTGGCCTTCCTGCGCACGCGCACCGGCCGGGACTTCTCGTACTACAAGCGCGCCACGATACTGCGGCGGGTCGCCCGGCGCATGCAGATAAACAGCGTCGAGGACCTGCCGGCGTACCTGGCGTTCCTGCGCACGCATGCCGGCGAGGCGAACGCCCTGCTGCAGGATCTCCTGATCAGCGTCACGAATTTTTTCCGCGACCATGACGCTTTCACGTCCCTCACGTCACATCTGCCGAAAATCCTCGATGCGAAGAGCCCCGACGATATCGTGCGAGTGTGGGTGCCGGCGTGCGCCACCGGCGAAGAGGCCTACTCGCTCGCGATCCTGCTTTCCGAGTACTCGCGCAAGCTGGATTCGCCGCCGCTCATCCAGATATTCGCGACCGACCTGCATGACGAGTCCATCCAGGCCGCGAGAAACGGCGTGTATCCCGACACTATCTCCGCCGACGTGAGCGAAGAGCGGCTGCGCCGTTATTTCGCCAAGGAGCCCGGCGGTTACCGCGTGCGCCGGGAAATACGGGAATCGGTGATGTTCGCCGCCCACGATCTGCTCAAGGATGCGCCGTTCTCGCGCCTTGACCTGATATCCTGCCGGAACCTCCTGATCTACCTGGATCGTCCCGCCCAGGTCCGCGCTTTCGACATCTTCAATTTCTCGCTCAACAACGGCGGCCTGCTCTTCCTCGGCTTGTCGGAAACCGCGGACGGAATCGCGAGCTTCACCGAGCTGGACAAGAAGCAGCGGATATACCTGCACCGCGGCGGCCAGAGGCGGGGACTGCCGGTCACGCCCGGACCCTCCAGCCTGGCTCTTGCTTTGCGGACACCACTTCCCAGGAAGCCGCCGGTCCTGCCGGGACCGGCCTTCCGCGCGCGCGAGGAAACGCCGGCGCAGTCCATTCCCGATATCCCCAGCACCCAGTCCTGGGCGGGCGTGCACGCCACGATCGTCGACTGGCTCGCGCCGCCATCCATACTCGTGAACGGAGAACACCAGGTCGTGCATCTTTCCGAAAAGGCCGGCCAGTACTTGAGAGTGTCGGGAGGCGAACCTTCGCGCAACCTGCTTCATCTGATTCATCCGGCTCTCCGAGTCGACTTGCGGGCGGCGTTGTACCGGGCGGGCCAGACGAGAGCGCCCGCCGAAACCCTCTCGGTACCCATCGATATCGACGGAACGCGCCGCGCGGTGGACATGCGGGTAGTCCCGGCCTACGAGCTGGCGGACGGGTTCATGCTGGTCACGCTGGATGCGCAGATGTCGCCCCTCGTCCGCAAGAACGAAGAGACTGCGGCGGGCGACCAAGCTCCCCCATCGACGCATCTCGAAGGCGAGCTGGAGCGGGTGCAGGGGCAGCTGCGCGACACAATCGAGCAGCACGAGACCTCGACCCAGGAGCTGAAGGCGAGCAACGAAGAGCTGCACGCCATGAACGAGGAGCTGCGCTCCGCCACCGAGGAGCTGGAAACGAGCCGGGAGGAGTTGCAATCGATCAACGAGGAGCTGACGACGGTGAACCACGAGCTGAAAGGCAATGTGGACGAGCTGGCGCATGCCAACAGCGATCTGCAGAACCTCATGGCCTCGACCGCCATCGCGACGATATTCCTCGACCGGACGTTGCGCATCACGCGCTATACGCCCACGGCGGTGGAGCTGTTCAACCTGATTCCCACGGACGTGGGAAGGCCGCTGACCGATCTGACGCATCGTCTCGACTACATCGGCCTGGAGCGCGACGCCCAGCGCGTCCTGGAAAACCTCGTGCCCATCGAGCGCGAGGTCGGCCGCGCCGGGGGGCGATGGTTTTTCGTGCGGCTGCTGCCGTACCGGACGATGGACGATCGCATCGCGGGCGTCGTGTTGACGTTCGTGGACGTCACCGAGCTGCGCAATATCCGGGAGGCTCTCGCGACGAGCGAGAACCGCTACCTCGACCTCTTCAACAGCATCGACGAAGCGGTGGCGCTCCTTGAAACAATCACCGACTCGAGTGGGAAGGAGGATTTCAAGTACCTTCAGGTCAACCCGGCGTTCGCGCAGCAGACCGGCCTCACCCACGTGGTGGGGAAGACGGTCAGCGAGACCCTGCCCGATCTGGAGCCGGGGTGGACCCGGCACTTCCGGCAGGTGGCGCAGAGCGGCGAGCAGATGCGTTTCGAGGCGAGCATTCCGTCGCTGGAGCGCTGGTTCGATGTGTTCGTGTCCCGCATCGGCGGTCCGGGCAGCATCAGGATCGGCGTCATGTTCACCGACGTGACCTCGCGCAGGGACGCCCAGGACCAGTTGGCGAGGACGAAGGACGACCTGGAGCAGCGCGTGACGGAGCGCACGCGCGATCTCTCCGCAGCCAACCAGCGGATGCTGACGGAGGTAGCGGGGCGGATACGGCTCGAAGAAGCGCGCGCCAAGCTCCTGCTCGACTTCGCGACGGCGCAGGAAGACGAGAGGAACCGGGTCGCCCGCGACCTGCACGATTCGCTCGGGCAGCACCTCGCCGCGCTGGCGATGGGATTGAAGGCCGTCGAGCTGGCCGAGGGCTGCTCCCCGGAGGTTCGTGGACGCATGCTGCAGATGCAGGGGATAGCCCGGCGCCTCGACGAGGAGATAGACCGGCTCTCCCACGCGCTGCGTCCGCTCGCGCTCTCCGACCTGGGACTGGAGGCGGCGCTGCGCCGTCACCTGGAAGAGTGGTCGCGGGAAACCGGGATCGCCGTCGACGCGCAGATCACGATCCTGGGTCCGGAGCGTTTTTCCTTCATCATCGAAACAACGATATATCGCGTCGTCCAGGAGGCGTTGACCAACGTGGCAAAGCATGCGGGAGCCACACGCGTTGCCCTGATCGCCGAGCGCAGAGCGAACGAGCTGCGGGTCATCATCGAAGACGACGGCAGGGGATTCGACGTGGGGTCCATAAACGACGCCCGGCGGCTGGGTCTAAGGGGAATGCGCGAGCGCGCGGTTCTCGTGGGCGGCGCGCTGCAGATCGAGAGCACTCCCGGCAGCGGCACCACTATCTTTCTCACCGTCCCATTGATGACGAGAGGCGATAATCTGTCGATGCCCCGCGGGGGGGGGGCTGGGGTGAGGAAGGGTGGGGTGAGGGAATGAGCGCGAGATGAGCGAAGATCGGGTGCAGGCGCCGGTCGTAACCGGCAAGGTGCGGATCCTCGTCGCCGACGACCACGCGGTGCTGCGTGAAGGCGTGGCGCTGCTCATAGACCGCGAGGCGGACATGTGCGTGGTCGGCCAGGCGAGCGGCGGGCGCGAAGCGCTCGATCTCGCCAGGCAGCTGAAGCCGGACGTCGCCGTTATCGACCTGTCGATGCCCGATATGAACGGTGCGCAGGCTTCGGAGCGGCTGCTCGCAGAGTGTCCGCAGGTGCGGGTGATCGCATTGACCCGGCACGCCGATGCCGAGTACCTGCACAGGATGCTGGGCATCGGCGCGAGGGGCTACGTGCTGAAACGCTCGGCCGCCGAAGATCTGGTGAACGCGATCCGGGCGGTCACCAAAGGAAATACCTTCATCGACGCGGAGCTGAGGGACCGGTTACACGACGACCTGCTCGGCCGGCGGAGGCAGCCGGTCGGCGCCCCCGCCCTCACCGGGCGCGAAACCGACGTGCTGAGACTGGTGGCGTGGGGCTACAGCAACATGGAAATCGCCCGCCGCCTGAACATCAGCGTGAAAACCGCGGAATTCTACCGGGCCTGCGCGGTGGAGAAGCTCAAGCTGCGCGGCCGCAGCGAAATCGTCCGCTACGCCCTGCAGCAGGGCTGGATGAACGACGACAATACCCCCCTTCCCGGGGCTGAGGGGGAACGCGAATAAGACGGACCCGCAGGTCCGTCTTTCGCGCTGTGTCGCGATCGCAGGGCTTACAGCTCTTCCCAGTACGGACGCACGCCGTAGTAGCTGTGGAGCGTCCCGCAGTACGCCTGGTCCGCCATCGACGGCCAGTGGTCCTTGTCGAACCCCGGCGCGTTCTTGATGCGGTCCTTCGATACGTCGAGGATGAAGCGCTTCCCTTCCGTATCCAGCGTCAGCGCGCCCCACGGAATGGCGAACAGCTTGTCGCCTATGCCGAGAAAGCCGCCGGCGGACATCACGGCGTACGCGATGCGGCCGGACGGAACGTCGAGCATGATCTCCTTCACCTCGCCCAGCTCTTCGTCGGCGCGATTGAAGACGTTGTTGCCTTCGAGCGTGCTCGCCGCCATCACATGCGGTCCGGGTCCGCCGTGACTCGAGCCGCGATTACCGGCGATTTTTGCGCCGCCGGGCGCGGTGGCGTGGGTGGTCGGGGGTACTGTTGCAGTTCGCGTCATGTCTTGATCTCCTTGAAAGTTGCTCTCCTCCCTCCCGGTCCAGCGTCACCATCTTGCGGCATTGGTCACACTCCGGCAGTCGGACCCGTCGAATTCGTCATGTCGGCGGTGACTGACGTCGCTGCAGCGCGACAACGCAGCGAGCTACTGCAGCAACTTCTGTTCCTTGCGCCCGGTCAAATCGCGGTAAATCATCGGAGAGCCGCTGCCGGGCTATGTTCTCGAGACGACAAAGCGAGTCCGCGGGTCGCGATACGGATCCTGCCGTGTCCAATGCCCCGGTGGTGCGCGCGGCTTCGCTGCGCTACGTGACCGACGATGGCGCGGGCATGAGCCGGCGCAGAATCGGCAAGCGCTTCGCCTATTTCGATCCCGCAGGCAGGCGAGTGCGCAATCCCGAGGTTATCGCGCGGCTCAACTCGCTCGCCATTCCGCCGGCGTACAGCAACGTGTGGATCTGCCCGGACCCCGACGGCCATATACAGGCGACCGCGCGCGATGCGCGGGGACGCAAGCAGTACCGCTATCACCCGCGCTGGCGCGAGGTGCGGGACGCCACCAAGTTCGAGCGCATGCTGGAGTTCGGCAAGGCGCTCCCGCGGATACGGAAGCAGGTCGAAGCTGACCTGGCACAGCCGGGAATGCCGCGGGAGAAAGTGCTGGCGACGGTCGTGCGCCTGCTCGAGACGACCCTGATGCGCGTCGGCAACGACGAATACGTGCGGAGCAACCGGTCCTACGGCCTGACGACGCTGCGCAACCGGCACGTCAGCGTGAACGGGAACGATGTGCGCTTCGAGTTCAAGGGGAAAAGCGGAATCACGCACAGGGTGACCGTGAACGAGCCGCGCATCGCGCGGATCATCAGGCGCTGCCTGGACATTCCGGGACACGATCTCTTCAACTACCTGGACGAGGCGGGCGAGCCGCGCCCGGTCAGGTCGACCGACGTGAACGCCTATCTGCAGGCGGCCGCCGGCGCGGACTTCACGGCGAAGGAGTACCGCACCTGGGCGGCGAGCGTGCTGGCCATGTCCGAGCTTTCCCACGCGCCTTGCAAAGCGGAGGGGGAGGCACGGGCAAATATCGTGAACGCCATGAAGGCCGTGGCCGTCCGGCTGGGCAACACGCCGGCCATTTGCCGGAAATCGTACGTCCATCCGGCTATCCTGGAGGAGTACCTCGCCGGCACCCTCCGGAACGGGGCCAGGCGGGGTGCGAGCAGCATGGACGTGGACGAGACGAGATTTCTGCGGTTTCTCAAGAGCAGGGACTAGAGACTCGTGCCCTACCGGCGCGGGCTTTGGCGCACAGCGGTGGCTCCTCGCGCCATGCAAAGCTGCGCGAGAAGGGGTAGCCGCCGCAGTCCCTCGCGCAGGACGAAGGCCATCAACAAGGCCGCTGTGGACGCCTTGGGCGCTCGCTGCACGCGCCGACGCCCGGAGATTTTCTCCTGCGCCAGCGTCTTTCGCGCGAGCATGAAACCCCCGAAGGCCGCGGCCCCCGCGAGCCAGGCGAGCGTCGAGGGCTGCGCAAGAGTCGAGCGGAGCGCAGCGCGCGCCCGGCGCGCGCTATTGACCGTGTCCTGCGCCGCCAGAGCGAATTTCAACTCGGCGGCATAGACCTCAGCCTTGTCGGGGGCCTGCATCAGGAAACTGCGGGCGGAATGGCCGTTGTGCCTGCCACTTGGCGCCGCGTGGCCGGGAAGAGAAGATCCCGGCTCATCCCGATGCAGCGGTAGGCCAGAATCGCGCACGCCGCGAGGTTTAACCCGGCGAGCACGATCACCGCGGCCACGGGAGGCAGGCCGAGCGACACCGTCCACATCGCGAGAGCGGCCATGATCCCGAGCCAGGCCGTAACGGCGCACACCGCAGCCGCGAAGCCGACCGCGACCATCCCGACGAGTGCGATGCCGGCCCGACGTGCTTCCAGCGAAAGTAAGTCGAGGAAGTGCGTGAGCGCCGCCCGCGCCGACGCGAGCGTGCCCATCACTTCCTCGAGCATGCCGGCCATCGGACTTCGCGTCTCGTCGCCCGCGGGGTTCATACCCTGGGCCCTATCGGGTCATACGGCTTATGAGGAAGCCGGCCGCCAGCGCGATTCCGAGCGATTTCATCGGGTTTGCCGACACGTACTTGCAGAGGTCGTCGACCAATTTCTTCTGGGCTTCGTTCAGATGTTCGCCCTGTTCGGCGATCCAGTCGGCCGCAGGTGCGGCGGTGCTGGCCGCGCTGTCCACCGCCTGGTGGGCCGCCTTCGCGATTCTGTCGACGACGGGCCCGGCTTTGCGCGCTGCTTCGTCGACTTTGCCGGCCACCGAATCGACGGCCTGATGCGCACTCGACGCAACCTTGTTCAGGTTTCCGTCCGTTCCTGACGCTCCGGTGCTTGGGAAATTGCTACCCGTTGCAGTGGCTTCCATTGGATCTCCTGTAGGGTCTGTAGTGATCGGGGGCTCGCCGAGGACGTTTCACGCCGAGCACATGGGCATCCTCGACACAACAATGTGCAACAAGAGTGACACGCGGCTGCGCCGCGAGTTCATCGGCGCGCCGAAGCGAGGTTTCCTCGGTGATAGGAAATGAGCGTGTCCGGCCCCCTGGTTGTATTGATTAACGCGAGCGATCGCGATGCCTGAGGCCGCGCAGACCGATCCTACGTGACCCGGGATTGTCCCGGATGTTTTCAGGAGGGGTCTTACGCTGATAACGCGTTCCGCCTACAGGGCCCACGGCAGCCTTCAATGATCATGCTCGACCGGGAACGCCGGTGGGTTTCCTAATCAACTCTACCAGAGGATTTTCCAATGTCCGAAAAACGCGCCTCCACAGACGCCATCGCAATCCTGAAGGCGGACCACGACAAGGTGACGAAGCTCTTCGAAGATTTCGAACGGCTGCACGAAGACGAAGCAGATGAAGAAGCAGAACAGGTCGCCATACAGATATGCAACGAACTGACGGTCCACGCGACGGTGGAAGAAGAAATCTTCTATCCGGAAGTACGTGAAGCCATCGACGATGAGGATCTCCTGGACGAAGCTGAAGTTGAACATGCGACCGCAAAGGATCTCATCGCGCAAATCCTGGAGATGGCTACCGCGGATGACAAGTATGCGGCTAAAGTCATCGTGCTGGGGGAATACATCGCTCACCATGTAAAGGAGGAACAGGAAGAAATGTTCCCCAAGGCAAGGAAAACCGATCTCGACATGAAGGAACTGGGTGCGCGAATTCTGGAGCGCAAGAAGGCGTTGAGGGCGGAGATGCAATTGGAGGACGAAGTGGTTGAAGGAACCGGATAGGCAGGTTCCGGGCGATACAAACCCCGAGTCTTACGCTCGATCCGGCCCGCCGCGTGCGGGCCTCTTCGTTTCTGCAGGTGTGACCTACTAGTCCCCAGTCTCCCCATTGCGCTATCATCGGGCTGGAGACCCTTAACCGGGAGAGAGCCTATGCCCCTCGTCGTCGAGAAGCCCGCTACCGACACCATCCACGCCAACTTCAACTACATCGTCGACACCGGCGTGCCGCCGGTCCGCTATATCGACTGGCCGGAGATGGAGCACAAAGCGGTTCCGCCGCAATACCGGCAGTACGATATGGCGGTGCGTAACGGCAGACCGATCGCCGACACGTTCAAGCTGGACGTGCACGGGTTTGTGTTCGCGAAGCACGAAACGAAGGTCAGGGATTTCACCGACGAGGGGGAGCGCACGCGCGTGTACGACCCCGAGGTGAAGGCGCTCATCATGAAGCATTCCGGCGCAGCGGACGTCGTGGTGTTCGACCACACCCTGCGCGTGAGCGACGAGGAGGGACAGAAAGCCGTGGGCGCGCGGCCGACGGTGAAGGGCGTGCACAACGACTACACCGAGAAGTCAGCACCCGTGCGGCTGCGCGAGATCGTCGGTGACGCGGAAGCCGAGCGCCGCTTGAAGAAGCGCTGGGCCATCATCCAGACGTGGCGGCCGATCCGCGGCAGGGTGATGATCGACCCGCTCGGCATCTGCGACGGCCGCAGCATTCCGCAGAAGGGCTTCATCCGGGTCGAGCGGCGCTACCAGTACCGCACCGGCGAGGTCTATCACATCGCCTACGATCCGGCGCACGAGTGGTTCTATTTTCCGCAGATGGAGCGCAACGAGGCGCTGGTATTCAAGGTCTTCGATTCCGATACCGGCAAGCCCTCGCGCTTCACCGCGCACAGCGCGTTCGACGATCCTGCGACGCCGGCGGGAGCGCCGCCGCGCGAGAGCATAGAAACGAGGACTTTCGCGTTCTGGGAGTAGCGCGTCGAGGGGCGGAGAGGGGCCCCATCGTGGTTTGATGGGGATCTGACCCCCGGCGGCGCGCAGGGCGGCCGACATGATGCATTTGGAAATCGCGGTGGAGTAACGGAGGCCGCGGTCGGTGACCAACAGTTTTGTAGGACTTTGTAGGAGATATCCCGATAGGCGCGGGCTACGCGGAGTGCTCTAATGCAATCGCCTTCCGAAAATAGGTCCGATCATCGAAAGATGAACTGACAGATCGTAGGAACGCAAAAAGCGGGGACCTCAAATCCTCGCTTTTTTATTTGTTCAGAGCTAGGTCGTCGCCGGGCACCACGTGCCGATCACCTGCAGCTTGTCGTCGGCGGTCCGTTTCCACGCCGGATCGGCGGCCGCCTTGCGGTACCACTGCCGCGCCGCTTCGAGGTTGGCGGGCTGCGCGACGCACTCGTTCATGAGGCCCAGGTAGTATTGCACGCCCGCCGCTCCGGACTTCGATTCGAGCGCGGGCAGCACGCGCCTGACCGCATCCTGGTCCTTCTGCTCGACGATGGTATTCAGCAGCGCCAGGAGGCCGCGACCTGCGGACTGCCGGAGCTTCGTGGCGGTCTGGTCGCTCCCGTCGGCACGGGCCATTACCGTCAGATAGGTTTCCACGGCAGTCGCGCGATCCGGCTGGAGCGCCCGTCCGTAGCCCATGGCGAAGGCCCGGTCGAGCATGGCCGGCCGGTCGCCGTTTTCCGCCAGCACCGCGCCGTTCTCGATCCAGCGCGCCGCTCCCTCCGGCTGAGGGTCCTCACCCCGCATCCACCAGGCAGACCGGGCCACCGTCTGCTTGGCCTCGTCGTAGTCCTTTTCGAACGCGGCGACGCGCTCGGCGGCAAACGTGTTGCCGGCATTCGCCATCCACATGAGCCGGGCCAGCGCGCGCGACCTTGTTGCCCGGGAACCCGATCCCGCCAGGGCTCCGCCATATGCCGTCGCGATGGACCCGGCTATCGCGAGGGCGGCCGGGCGGTCGCTCGTCATGAGCCGGGTCAGATCTTCCGCTGCCGCCTGAAAAACGGCATCGTCATCGCTTCGCAGCAGTAACGCGATGCGATCTGCGGCTTCCGCGCCGGCCTTTGGACGCACCTGCTCCGGGGGCGCTGCGGTGACGGGCGCCGTCCCCGAAGGCCGGGGCGGCTGCATCAGAGCGGTCTCCGTCCGTTCCAGCACGCGGAACAGCCACTGCGGGACGTGGTCGCTCCCTCCGAGGTACAGAAAAACGCCGACAGCCGCAGCGAAGGGCGCCAGGGCGTAGAGGAGCGTGACGCCGATTCGTGACAGGGCGCCCGATCGGCGCGGGATATGCTCGGGCGGGACGGAAACGGGCGTCTGCAGTGGAAGGGCGACAGGCGTCATGGGTGTCCTGCGGCCCGCGCCGCGCCCTTGCGCCATTTCCTCCACAGTCCACTCTCCATCCACCACGAATTCCTGGGGCTGAGAGACGCCCCCCGTCGCGGCCAGCAGGCGGTCGACCTCGGCGATCAGGGCATCATGGGGGAACACGGCGCCGCTCGGGAGCGAATCGAATGATTTCAGCTTCCGAACCAGGGCGCTCACGCCTTCCGGCACGCGGCTGTCGCGGGATGCGCGCGACGAATCGAGCCCCGCGGCGCTGATCTTCTCCGCCAGGTAACCCAGGCTGAATAGATCCACTCGGTAGTCGAGTTGTTGCACCGCGTTGGGAGAGCCGCTGCGCCGGTCCGCGCGCAACGCAGAGATGAGGAGCTCGGACTGGTAGGGAAGGCGTTCGGCGGGGTCGATCACCAGTATCTGAGTGAGCGGGATGGCGTGGGCTATGGAGAAAGCGAAGTCGATGAGCTTGAGCCTCTCGAACTCGAGACGGATCCTCCGTTCCCCGCCCGCGGCAGGATCGGGCGCGTACGGTATGCAGATATTGTCTTCCTTGAAGTCGCAGTGAACGATGCGATGCTCGTGGATCTCCTTCAGCGCCACCAGGCAGGCGCGTATCAGCCGCAGGAACATGTCCGGGCGCTGGAACGGATGGGAGAGCGTCGCGGTATCGGCATAGCGCGATTTCACCCGCAGCCAGTCCGCGATCGTTATCCCGGCGTCGCAGGTCAGCACCTGTTTCGCGGCTTCGTTTTCCGATATCAGGTGCCGCGCCTGGACGACGTGGGTGAACGTCTTCTGCTTCTTCAGAAACTCCCGGAGGAAGAAGTTCTCCCGCTCCGCCCAGTAGCGATAGTCGTATCTTCGTCCCCTCCCGTCCTCGAACTCCTTGAAGACCTTCGAGAATAGAACGGGATGGGTATCGAGACGCTCCACCCTGACGTGGGCGCAATCGATGATCGTCTTCCGACCGGTATCGAACACCTCGCTTGGCGCGCGGCGCGGTTCCGGGCCCAGGCGCGGTTCGACCCGTCCCCCCGGTGTCGCGCGCTCGCCGTCGTCCTTTGGCCTGCGATGGTAGAGAGCCATGCGTTACTCCGTCCGTGCAATACGGAAGCCGATTCGATCGTCGTAGTGGTTGAATGGGGCGAAGGACCGGTTGACGCCCGTCCTGTAGACGGCATCCCGCTGCGCGCCGCCGCGCAACGTCTGGTTCGTGCACTCCAGCTTCCATCCTCCGTTGCCGTTGCGCGCATCGCGGTACTGATAGCAGTTCTCGACCCATTCCGACACGCCGCCATGCATGTCGTACACCTCGGAGCCCGTGCGCGCGGCGTACTCCCACTCGGGCCCGGTAAGCAGACGATAGGGCTTGCTGGTCCTGCGCGAGAGCCAGGTCGCGTACTGCTGCGCGTCCTCCCAGCTGACGTTGGTCACGGGATCACGCCCGCGACCCCAGCCCGCCCCGTCCGGTCGCCGGCGGCAGCCGCGGTCGGCAACGCACGCATCCCATTCGGCAATGCTGACCTTGAAGCGTCCCACCGCCAGCACGTAGCTCACTTTCAGGGCGTATCGCGGACCGCCGGCCGCGTTCAGACCCGGGGGCAGCTCGCCCTTCGGCAGCCACACCACCTCCGGGCACTCGGCGCAATCGCGAAAGACCTTGAGGTACGGTGGCCCATTTGCCGTTCGTGAGTCGGCTCCCAGGGTCTCGTGGCCTGCGGCGAGCCTGGCTCCCCGCACTGCGGCTTCCCTCGTGGCTGCCTCTTTTGCCGCCGCTTCTCTCGCGGTCGCCTCTCGCGCGGCTGCCTCGCGTGCAGCGGCTTCCCGCACTGCCGCCTCCCGCGCAGCGGCTTCTCGCGCGGCTGCCTCGCGTGCTGCGGCTTCCCGCACTGCGGCCTCCCGCGCCTTGGCCTCTCGCGCTGCGGCCTCCCGTGCGGCCAGCTCTCGCGCTGCAGCTTCCTTTGCGGCGGCTTCGCGTGCTGCGGCTTCCCGTGCTGCGACCTCTCGCGCCTCCTTTGCTGCGGCTTCTCGTGCGGCCACCTCCCGCGCCGCGGCCTCCCGTGCCGCGGTTTCCCTCGCTTCTCTCGCGACGGCTTCGCGCGCCGCCACCTTTCTTGCGGCTGCGTCCCTCGCTGCCGCCTGTCTCAGCGCCTCTTTCCTTGCCGCTTCCGCGGCCTTCGCCTTTGCCACCTTCGCGGCGGCAGCGCGCGCCGTCGCTGCCCTGGCTGCCTCGGCTTTCCGCGCCGCTGCCCGGGCTGCGACTTCCCGGGCTGCGGCATCAGCACGCCGGGACTCTTCGATCGCGCGCAGCTTCGCAGCCTCGTTTGCGGCCGCCAGTTCGCGTGCTTCGGCGCTCGCTCGCCTGCGTTGCTGCTCGTCGGCTCGCCGGCGTTCTCGCTTCACGGTTTCATCGGGGCGTGGCGGATCTTTCGCCCTGGAGGCAGGGGGGCGTTGCGGCTCGGGCGCTTCGACCGGATCGATGACCGATTGCGTCTCGGCAAGCGCCGGCTCGAGGCCCGCCGTCCCGAAGCCCATGGCCAGCGAGAAAGCGAGCGCGAGGCTGAAAAACCTTGGCATGCAATCCCTGGATTCCGTCATTGTTACGCTCCCTTCGCTCCTGCTCGATCCGCGCGAGTCCTATGCCAATACCAACCACAGCAACAGGGCCGCGGCGAGTGCGCAGCCATACAGCCAGCGCGGCCTGAACCAATGGCGGCGCATCACCAGCAATGCGCTCGCGTCGTCACGGCCGCCATTCCTTCGCGCCGCCTGAACCAGCCTGCTGCAGATCGTTCTCAGTGAATCGCCGTTCCTGAGTCCGCTGGAAACGATACCGGCCATCTCGTCGTCCGAAACAAATCTATGGACGCCATCCGAGCAGAGAAGAAGCAGCGCGCCGGAGCGAATACGGGCCCTGACGACCGGGGGAACGCCGACGGCGCCAACGCCGACCATGCGCGCCGGGTCCTCGGGTCTGCCGTCGCGCGGCGGCTCTTGCGAGAAGCTGGCGTAGGTCTGGTCCACCGTGAGCTGGCGGATGGCATAGCCCCGCATGCGCGGCTTCAACTGGTAGACGCGGCAATCGCCGACATTCAGCAGGTAGGCCGTGCGCTGCGAGGGAAACCACGCCGCGGCCAGGGTCGCGGCTCCGGTCCGGTTGGTACGCCGTGCAATGGCCTCGCGCACCTGCGCGTCGGCCCGGGCCAGCCACTCGATGAGCCTGGCCGGATCGGAATACGCTTCCTTCGGCGCCTGCGCGCAATGCGCCAGCAGGACGCGGCTCGCGATTTCCCCATGAGCGCCCCCGCCGACCCCGTCGGCCACGCCGCAGAATCCCGGGCGCTCCTCCGACGGAATATGGCTGCAGCTATCCTCGTTGCGTTCGTGCCCGCGCCCGGTCTCCGAGGCGTAGGCCGCGGTGAGTCCACCCGGCCAGCGCCACGGCTGAAAAGCGGGCAGGACCGGAGTCGCCCGCGGGAAATGCACCGGCGTTGGGGTGTTCAAGAGGCTTCTCCGATACGCTGCAATGACACCCGGACGGCCGGCGCGCCCGTCCACCTCTCGCCAAGCACGATTTCCTGGCCGAACCGCCATACGAATCGCTCCGGCAGCGCCTGGCTGCCGGTAAACGTTCCGTTCCGGCCTGCAGCCCGGTTGAGCGTTACCGCTCCGGAACCGTTGATCTCCTCGATTACGAGGTGCTCGCGCGACACGCCCAGGTTGGCGTCGGGGACGACGTAGTCCTGCGCCGAGCCGCGGCCGATCGCGAAGGGCAGCTTGAGAACGTGCTGCCGTGGGCTGCCGCTCGCGTCGACGATCGCGAGAACGGCCAGCGCGCAGTTCTCCGGCGAAGCCACAAGGGTAGCCGGCGCGATGCCCGGCGCGATACCCGGCGCGATGCCCGGCGCGATGCCCGGCGCGACGGGAGTAGGCCGGGACGCCGAGATGGGTGTGGAGCTTGCGCCCGGCGCCCCTGGCTTGCCCATGAGTTCCGCACGCATGGCCGGATAGCGGTCGTGATCCGTTTCGCCCTGGTCCCGGCCGAAACCCAGTAGCGCCCCGTTCGCCAGGGCAACGCGCGCCCCTCGATGAACGCGCTCGCCATCGACCCACGTGCCGTTCGTGGAGTGGTCCGTTATCCACAGGTTCTGTCCGTCACTATGCAGCGTGCAGTGCCTGGCGGATACGTAGTAGCCGCTCAACTCGACGTCCGCGTGGACGGAGGAACCCACCACCGCCGGGAACTGCTCGATTTCGGTAATGCGCGCCTCATTCCCGGAGCCCGGTGATTTGGCGTCCCGGACCGACAGCTGAAGGCAGGGACCGGCGAGGCGCGCCGGTTCCTGCGGCGCAGACGGCTGCGCGGCGCTCGTGGACTGCTGCTCCCCGGCCTGTCCGCTTTCCCAGCGGCCGTGCAGGATAACTCGATAGAGCGGTGTCACGGCCTGATTGAGCCTGTCCTCGAACGGGTCGGTCTCTGCGAGCTGCTCGGCGGTGAATTCCTTGTCCAGTCCGAGGAACTGGTCGACGCTTACATGCCGCCCCACCGCTCCCCCGAGAAGCTTCTTGATCCACAGAACGCGCGCTTCCGGCGAAAACTCATGGAGAAACTGGGTGAGCTCGGCCGCGCCCTGGCTGTCCGCGACGATCTCGATGTAGTGAAGCAGAAATGTCTCGTTGAAGCCGATCTCCAGATGCGAGACGAGGTCCTCGCGCAGGAATGCATTGATCCGGCGCTCGACGGCGTCCCTGATGGGCGCGTAGCGGGTCGCGGTCGGCCTGATCATGTCCTCGTCGCCGGCCGCATCGTCGCGCGCTGCGCCCGCGGCGCCGATGTCCGAGCGCTCGAACGCCGCGCTCAACCAGCTCCAAAGTCCGCCTGTGCCGTTCACCATGGCCATGGGTCATCTCCTGTATTCGATTTCGATCCTGTGCGCCGGCTCTTCAGTACCTTTCAACTCGATGCGGCAGGCGCTACGCGAGACGGCCGCCTTGAACTCGCGCGCATGGGGCTGCAACTTCGCCTGAGACACCAGTGACTTGGAAATGAAGATCCGCATCGCCGCCGCCTGCCGTTTCCCGCTGCTCGCGAGAAACCACAGATCGATGAAGTCCTTCATCTCCACCAGAACCCCGGGCCACGGCGCCGCGAACGTTTCGATGTCCGTCGTCGTGTTTGCGTCCGGTGCCGACACCTCGTCGGCGCCGCGCGCCTGCTCCCCGATCCTTGCGATGCCGGTTTTCATGATTTCCCCCGTACCGGCGCCTGAGCTTCGACCATGCCCGTTCTCATCCGGGCCATGATCCGGAACGCCAGCTCGGCGCTGATGTTCAACTGGTCGTGGTCTCCCGGGGATTGCACCTTGCCGGCCTGGGGACCGGAGCGGTACCAGTTGCGCTCGGTCAGCACCGCGAGCGCCTTGTTGAAGCCGTTCTGCCCGTCGTCGGTCCTGAATACCGCCACGTACCACTTGTAGGGCACCTCGCGGCTGCACGCGGCCCACCATTCCTGCTGCTCGCCGAAGCCCGCGTTCCCCGGCGGCGCAAGCCGGCACTTCTGCCCGATCTCCTTCAGGGTCAGGCGATCGTTGCCGTAGGGGGGCGTGCCGGTCTTGCCCGCGATCCAGTCGATGCGGTTGCAGGTCGCTGCGTCGAACACCGCGGCGCAGGCGGCGTGGGCCGTACCCGAGCGCGTGCCCGCGGGCGTGCCGCGCGACTTGTGGCTGATCATCCCCTGGACGATGAGCGCCGCGTCTTCCTGCGGAATCTCGATCCCCACCGGGTCGGCGAGACGGAACTGATGCGCGGCAAGCTCGAACGTCCGGGCATTGGCATCGCTGATTCGATCGACGAGGTACGGCAGCCGCTGGCTGGCCTGTCCGTTGGCGGCAGCCGCAAGGCGCGCCATCATCCCCGCCGCACCCACGGCTGTCGTGCGGGCGTTGCCCTGGCCCCATCCCTCCGACTCGAGATAGACGAGCCGACCGTGCCTGCACTTGCGCCATCCGCGGTTGAGCCCGGCGCCCGAGTAGTAGTCCCCGCGGCTGCAGGCCGCGGCGTGCCCCGGCTCGAACGCCAGGTTGCGCATCATCTGGAGGTCGGCGGTCCGCTTCGCCGATGCGGGCTCGACGAGCAGCCGGCCGTAGACGATGGAAGCCCCGAGCGGCATGCGCGCGACATCGCTGCGTATGCGCGCCGTCGCCGGGTAGCCGAACAGCACGTTCAGCCGGCCGCAGCGGAAGGAAGGGTCGAGACAGCCCAGGTCCCAGCCCAGCAGCACGGCCGCCTGCTGGATGCTCCGGGGTCGATCGCAGTTCGTCCACCCTTTGTCGGAGCAGAACATGCGGTTCAGGAACGCCACCGAGTCCGAGCCTTTCAACTCGTCCTGGAGGCGGGTGAAATCGGCCGCCACGCGCTCCGCGACGATTTTCCTGCGGTAACCGGGATCGCGTAGAAAGCCCGCCGCCAGGATGGGCTTGATGATCGAGCCCGGCAGCGCATCCGCGAAGAGCGCGTGATTCAGCAGGCGGTCCGGCTCGTAGTGCGGCGTCGTCGGGAGATCGGGGCATTCGCGCGCCCTGCGCGCGGTCCCGTCGAATTCCTGGCGAAAGCAGTCGGTGTGCGCGCTGCCCAGCGCCTCGATTCTTCCGGTCGGAATATCGACGAGCGCAACGGCCGCCATGCGTACTGCCGCCTTCTCGTGCATCTGCTTGATAAGGTCCGCGAACCGCGCATCGCTTGCGAGTCCAATGCGCTGGCAGCTCGCGGCATCGCCGGTATAGCACCTGCTCGCGAGCTGCACGACGTGCTGCGCGTCCGGATCGATCGTGAGATGAACGTTGAAGCCGGCATCCACCTTGTGCTTCAGGCGATCCAGCTGGTTGGGACCATGAGACCGGGCGACCGGACGGCCCTCATCGTTCGCGCCGCCCGTCGCTTCTCCCGCAGACGCCTCGGCCGTATACGCGCGGTAAAGATCGTTCCATGGCAGCCGGATGTGATCCAGCTCCCCAAGAACAACGTCCAGCGATTCGGGCGGCGCGTGGAGCGCGGCGTTCTCGGGCTTGTCGCCGGGCGTTCCCGGAGAGACTGCCGCCATATCCTTCTCCGCGGTGCCCGCCGGGCGCATCGCGAGGCAGGCGTTACGATTGCTCTGGCGCCGGTCGGTCACGAACATGACCTTGCCGTGCCTGCCGGGGTCGCCGTAATAGATGCACCCGGGCACGCCGCTCCACGGATTGCGCTGCTCGATGATCCGGCCGGGAACCCTGACTGCCTGGCCGGGAGCAAACTGGCGGGCCGCCACGCTCTTCGGGGACAGCTCGCGCCAGGCGATGAGGCCGAGCAGCCTGCCATCGCCTGCGGCAACCTGCCGGGCCGCGTTCAAGGCGTCGCGGCACGCCACGCCCTGGTACTTTGCCTCCCGGCGGCGCTCCGTGGCGGATTGCGCGCCCGGCTGCTCCTGCGTCGTCCGGATCGACTCTATCCAGCGATCGACATTCACTACGTAACGCTCGGTGAGCGGCAGCTCGCGGTGCGGCCGTCGATCGCCGCTCATTTCATGCAGCCGGGAATTGATTCTTCCGAGATGGCAGGCGAGCTCTTCCGCGGCTGCCGTGCTCGCGCAGGGATTGGTCCTCCGGTTGCGCGCAGACAGCGCCCGCTGGTCCTGCTCCTTCAGCGGATCGGGGCAAAAAGCGAACTGCCTGCGTATCAGGTCGGCAGTGGGCGTCTGGTAGTCGCGCAGTGACTTGAGCGGCACGATCGCGCGCTCGAAGGTCCGCAACGCCGCCAGGCGGCGCGCGTCGAGATAGATGTTGTCGACGGGGCGCTCCACCAGCGACCGGCCGGCCCACAGAAACAAGGGCAGCAGGAGCGCCAGAACGACGAACACGCCGAGCGTGCGCTGCAGCAGAGACGGTGGCTGTGCAGGCTGCATGGTCCTTACGCCTTCCTCGGCAAGCCGATGGCGAGGCTCAGGAACAACGTGTTCGCGAGCAGCGACCATGCACCGAAGCTGGCGAAGGGAAAGGTGATTCCCGTGAGCGGCAGCCAGCCCGCGTTTCCCGCGACCGTGATGGCGAGCTGCGCCAGCGTGAGCCCGACCCAGCACACCGCGATCCAGCTCAACCAGGCCTGCTGCGTGGCGGCGGGCGAGTCGAGGGCGACGGTCCCGCGCGTTGCGCGACTGTGGTGAATGACGACTCGCACGAGCCAGAACCCCAGCAGGGCGACGAGCGCTATTGCCGCGGCCTTGCCGTAAACCCCGACGAACGCGGTGAATATGTAGTCGCTCTGGATCTGCCTGGGGACACCGCGGCAGCCGGCGCCCCCGATCTCGCCGCACCACGGGACGGCGCCCAGGCCGTACCCGCCCGACGGCGCCGATTCCTGAAACCACGTGATAACCGCCATCTGGTCGTTCGTCGCCGTGAACGGGCTGCGCACGCTTTCCAGCCGTTCGGCGACCCGGGCGAGAGGCGCGGGCAGCGAATACAGCGCGAAGGTGAGGAGATAGACCCAGGCCCCGGCGACGAGAACGCCGGCCGCGCCTCCCATCCATTGGCGGTAGCCCGCCCTGTCAAAGAACGCAAACGCGAACGCCGCGCCGAGGAAGATCGACGCGGCGTACAACATGACGAAAAGCGGGCCGAGATCGTCGGTCAGAACCAGGCCGAGGAGGGGAACACACAGGACGAAAACGAGCGGCCCCGTGAAGACCAGGCCATGCAGCCCGCCTTTCGCGCTGCCGGTGGAGAGCGACAGCGCGGATTCCCCCCGCACGAAGAAGAACCACGAAACGCCGAGGACCAGCCAGAGACGGAAAATCTCGGAGGTGAGCTGCGTCTGGTGCTTGTGGGAGGCGCCGGCTGCAACCAGCACCGCGGCCGCGGCCGCGGCGTAGATAACCCATGGCAGGTAGCGGCGCAGTCCCGCGCCGCGGGGCCTCGCGAAGAGGAGAAAGCGCCCCAGCCAGCGCCCCAGCCGGTCCGCGAGCAGCAGCCGCAGCGGCGCGAGCATCGTCAGGAGGACAAAGGCGGCGTAGACGTACACCTGCTGGTACAGCGCATGGAAGCGATTCGCGTAATGCCCCGTGGCCGACAGATCCAGCAACAGCCACCACCCGAGCCCGACGAAAAGCACGAAACCCGCGTAGCCGATGCGAGAGGACGGCGTTTGCCGGACGGGCGCTGTGGTCGAAGTCCCGCGCGCCGGCGGGAACACCATTCCGAGCAGGAACACGACGGCGGCGGTTGCGAGCGCGAGCTGGAAGAAATCCGGGAACTTGATGCCCCAGCCCGACAGCCACGCCGTATGCGCGCTGCGGTCACTCAGCCACTCCACGTGGACGTGCGTAATCCATCCCAGCACTGCCCACACCGCCGCGGCCAGAGGCAGGAAGCGGCGGGCTTGCAGCGGCTGGCGCCCGATCTGCAGGAGCGCGAGACCCGCTACCGCCCACAGCATGAAGTACCAGTGCGCGTTGAAGAACAGCTCCCGCGCTGCGGTCGATTTCGCCGCATTGCTCTCGCTCGCTCGTGCCTTCGCGACTATCTCGGCCGCTGCGGGCAGGACCTGCCGTGGCGAGCCCGCGGCGGCGCAGCCGGCGTTACGCTCCGCCTTGGACCACGTTTCGCGTTTGGCTTCCCCGGGAGGGAAAGCGGCCGCTGCCGTCCGGCTCGAATCACCGTCGAGGAGCGCGGCCAGGGCGAGCAGCGCCAGCACGCGCTCCGCCTCGGAGGCGTTGCGGGCGCCTGCACGGTACTTCGCCTCCAGATAGCTCCAGGCGCATTCCAGGGGAGTCGAGCGCGCTCCGGCAGCCGCAATGCCGTAGGCGTCGCGATAGAGGCGTGTCTCGCCCGCCAGACTTTCGATTGCGCCTTGCACGTCGGTTTCCGCGCGCGCTTCGCGCGCGCGGTTCTCGAACTCGTCCAGCCGCGAGAGCCGGGACTTGACCGGCTCCGCGAGGCTTTGCGCGGCCGCGTCGTAGGCTCTGGTGAGAGCGTCGATCTCGGCCGGATCGATCGCGCCGGTGGCCGTGGCGGGGATGGGGTGCCGGGAATCCGAATAGCAGACACCCGTCCGTCCTGCCGAAATTTCACGTTCCGAGGGCGGCAGCCAGCCACCGAGCCGCGTGCAGAGATCCACGATGCGCCCGGTGCCTGCGGCGCGCGGCAGAATCGGCGCTTTCAATTCCACCGCCTGCTCGTAGCGGTCGCCTGCGCCGCGGGCGAAGGCAGCCTCGCGAAATGGCGCGGATTGCCAGAAGAGGAATGCGATGACCGCAAGCGTAGTAAGCCACTCCAGCGCTTCCGGCGCGAAGCGGCCCGCTACGCTCGTCTTGACACCCCCGTCCCTCTTTTCCATGCTCCATCGGCAGCGCCGCTCTTCGTCCCGCACCTGCGGGGAAAATGCGGCAGGACGCTGCCAACCTGCGGGCCAATTGGGCCCGCGCCTTCCTCCGAGAAAATCGTAGCCAACGAAGGTAACTTTCGCCCCGATAGTTACAATTTTTTACATGAATGTCGCTTGAACCCGACAGTCAACCAGCGGACCATGGAGCGGCACTATACGTCGCCGCGGGAGGCGGGGAAGCCTCGCCGCGAGCAGAGCATAGATCTCGCTGTCGAACTCGGGCAGCCGGCGCTGCAACAGCGAATCGACTTCATTTATCCCCTGCGCAGTCCCCAGATACCGCCATCGATCGATCACGTGGAGGTCGGCCCGCTCGCGTATCGCGATGGGACCGCTGTAGGCCCAGGGCTCGATCTTCCATGGCAGGAGGGCCTGGTACGCCCGCGTGAGATGCGCGAGCCGTTCCCGCTTTCCGTGGTTCGCCTGCGGGCAACAGGCATCGCAGGCATGGGCCGGGCCTGCATGAACGCCGAGCAACGGGCGGCATAGTCCGTGACGCTCCGCGAGGCGGGTGAGCGCGTTCCGCGCCTTGCGCTCGGATTGGAAAATGCCGAACGTGTATCCGGCGCGGCTCTCTGCACTCAAGAGCGAGGTGAGCGCGAGCGCGGGGCGCGCCGCGGGATCGAACGACCAGGAAAAAGCGCCGCCGGTCGCGTGCCGGCTCTTCGGCGGCAGGACCGCTTTCGACAGGGTGGCGTGCTGCAGCTTCGCGCCCAGCTCTCCCGCGGTGCTCTTCCAGGTGATGTCGTCGACCGAATGGGCGAGGCGCAGCGACCTCCTGGAAATCCGGTCGAGGCGGAAGTAGTTCTGCAGGTGCAGCCTGAGGTTGCTCGCGCGGCCGACGTGCAGCGCCCGGCCGTTTCCGTGCAGCGCGTAAACGCCGGGCTTCTCCGGCAATCGGTCGATCAAGGCGGGGTCGAGAGCCGCAGGCAGCACTGGCCCGGCAAGCAGCTCACGGATGGCCTTCTCTATGCGCTCCGCGGGATGGTCGCGGTGAAACGCCTGCCAGAGCTGGCAGAGCGCCTGCGCGTCCGGCAGGGCGCGATGCCGTACCGCGGAATCGAGCTCGTGGCGCTCCACGAGGGTCGCGAGATCGTGCCTGCCGTGCGCTTCGTAAAGCCGCCGCGAGAGCATCAGCGAGCACACGACTTCCGCTTCGAACTGAATTCCCACCCGCTCGAACTCGGCCCTGAGAAAGGCATAGTCGAAACGGGCGTTGTGCGCGATGAACAGACGATTCTGGAGCAGGCTGCGAAGCGTGCCCGCCACCTCCCCGAAACGGGGCAGTCCAGCGGCGCGATCTTCGCCGATTTCCTGCAGCAGCCGGGATGACCGGGTGCCAGCCGTGCGCGGATTGATCAGGGCCGACCATTCCTCGATCCTGTCTTCGTCCACCGTCACCACCCCGACCTCGATGATCCGGTCGGCGGCGGGATCGAGTCCCGTTGTTTCGGTGTCGACGAAAACGAGGCGTTGCGTCGTCACGGTGCTGCTCGGCGCCATACTGGTAATATATACAGGCAACCGGATGCGCGCAACGTGCCGGGCTAAAAAGGGGCGCCCGCCGGTGGCCGCGGGTGTCCGGTGTCATCGGGCACGGTTTTCGCAGCCCGGGCGAGTTGCGGAGGTCCGACAGCGGCGGCCTACAGCGCGCAGGTGAATTGCCTACAGAAGCGACGTCGGCACTTTTGCACACTGGCCGCGTTGTCGCTCGGAACCAGACCAAGGAGGCCGGAATAATGAAGCAAGACCAGCTGCACGAATTGCTGCTGCAATCGCTGGAGCACGAGAAGGGCGGCGTGATGATCTACCAGACCGCGCTCGAGTGCGCGGTAAACGATGACCTGCGCGAGGAGTGGAAGAAGTACCTTGGCGAGACGCAGAACCACGTGCATCTCCTGATCGACGTTTTCGAGGCGTTCGGGCTGGATCCCGGGCAGCAGAGCCCGGGGCGGAAGATCGTGCGCGAGATGGGTGCGGCGCTGGTCGATGCGATGAGAACCGCCATCGCCGGTGGTGACATGACGGCGGCCCAGCTCGTGGCGTGCGAATGCGTCGTGCTTGCCGAGACCAAGGATCATCTGAACTGGCACCTCATCGGGATGTGCGCGGAGAAGCTGACCGGAGAGAAGAAGAAGGCTCTCCGCGATGCCTTCGAGGAAGTCGAGGAGCAGGAAGACGAGCATCTCTATCACACCAAGGGCTGGGCCCGCGAGCTGTGGGTCGAGTCGCTCGGAATCAAGGCCGTCCTGCCGCCGCCCGAAGAGCGCCAGGAAGTGAAGAGCGCAATCGGCGCGGCCAGAGCCGAATCCGCTCGCGCCAAGATGCGCTGACTGGCAGGCCGGGAACGCCGCTCGAGCCGCGTCAGATATCGGGCCGGCGCACTTTGCCGCCGGTGCCCAGGATCATGCGCTCGAGGCGCGCCGAGCGGGGCAGCACAAACCATAGAAGGACGAAGACCGCAAACATCCCGGATGCGAGCAACGGCGCCCAGAGGCCCCCGACGATGAGGCTCGCGATGACGTAGAAGTCCAGGATGATCGCAATCGAGAGCGGCAGCATGCTCCACAGGAGCAACCGCCCGGAGACGTTCATGAACTTGCCGGTGATCTCGAATGGATGCTTCTGCCGGTGATACGCCGCCGGCGTCATGATGATCGCGATTGCAAGCGCGGCGAGACCGATCGCGGCCAGGTGAAGCCCGCGTTGAAATGGCGACAGGGCTTCCTCGAAACCGGGGCTGAATACGGCGATCAACTGGAATCCGAAGAGCGCCTGAATTCCCGGGAGCACGGTCCGGCACTCCTCGAGGAGGCACTGGGCAGCCTGGTACGGCGACAGCGGTTCCTTGATCTCCAATCCTGCAGGGGCCCGGTCCATGAAATGCGCTCTTCCAGGGAGTTGGAACACCCCACCGGTAACCCGGTTCCGCGGGCGAGCGGATTTGAACTCGAAGCAGCGCATGATTTCTATATATAAGGTGGGAATCCCCGGGGGGGTAACCGCAACCGACACAGGAGTTCTATGAAATCAGCCACTAAGGAACGTCCCGTCAAGACGCCGCATTTCGAGCTGCCGCCATTGCCCTATGCCCGCGACGCGCTCGCGCCGGTGATCTCGCAGGAAACGCTGGAGTTGCATCACGACAAGCATCACAGGAAATACGTCGAGACGATGAATCAGCTGCTGGCGGAGGAAGGCAGCGGCGGCGCTGCGACGCTGGAGGAAATCGTGCGGTCCAGCAAAGGCAAGCTCTTCAACAACGCCGCGCAATCGTGGAACCACGACTTCTACTGGCACTCTCTAGCGCCGAAGGGAAGCAAGCCGTCGGCCGCCTTGATGAAGAAACTGCAGAGCGATTTCGGCGGCTGGGACAAGTTCGCCACGAAATTCGCCGAAGCGGCAAACGGTCAATTCGGCAGCGGCTGGGCATGGCTGGTATCCGGGGCCGGCAAGCTCGAGATCGTCACCACCTCGAATGCGGACACTCCCATGGCCCACCGCATGAAGTGCCTGCTGACCATCGATGTATGGGAGCACGCGTACTACGTGGATTACCGCAACGACCGCGAGCGTTACCTGGAGGCCGTAATCAACGAGCTGCTCAACTGGGAATTCGCCGAGCGCAATCTGGGTTAGCCGGCGTCTGCGTTCGGGCGGTCCACACCGTTCCAGGTTGCGGAATGGTGTGGACACGCGCGCCCCCTTCTGATAACAAGAACGGCGAGGAGAGGGCAATGACCGGGAATCCTGCCGCCGTACAGTGGGACGCAACGACCGAGGGCCTCGTGCAATTCGCCGAGCGCGCACGCTACGACGCGCTGCCGCCGGAGGTCGTGCGCGCGTGCAAGGTGCGCTTGATCGACACGTTTGCGAGCGCTCTCGGGGCCTGGCAGGAGCCGTTGAGCGCAGCCGCACGCAAGGTTGCGGAACGCACGCGCGGCGTGGAAGGCGTGGAGGCCAGCGTCTGGGGCAGCGCCATCCGCACAACCCCGGAAGCAGCGGCGTTCACGAACGGCGTGATGGTGCGCCTGCTCGATATCAGCGATACGTATATGGGGAGGAGCAGGGGCCATCCGAGCGACATGACGTCCGGGCTCGTCGCCGTTGCCGAAGCCGCCGGCGCGGACGGCAAGTCGCTCATCACGGCGATCGTGCTTGCCTACGACGTCTATTGCAGCTTCTGCGAGACGGTCGATTTCAATTCCAGGGGCTGGGACCAGCCGGCCTATAACGCGCTCGGATGCGTGCTCGGGGCCGGGAAGCTGCTCGGCCTTACGCGCAGCCACATGGGCAACGCGGTCTCGCTCGCGCTCGTCCCGAACCTGGGACTTGCCCAGGCCCGCCGCGGGGTGCTATCGAGCTGGAAAGGCTGTGCCGGCCCCAACGCCTCGCGCAACGCCGTGTTTGCGGCGCTCCTGGCGCAGGATGGCTTCACCGGCCCGACGGCGGTGTTCGAAGGCGATGGCGGCCTGTGGCAGGCGACGGGCGCGCGCCCGGAATGGCTGCTTCCCGAAGGCCGCCACTTCATCGGGGAAACGCACATCAAGGGCCTGCCGATCTGCTATCACGGACAATCGTCGGCCTGGGCGGCGCTGGAGCTGCGCGAGCGCATCGACCCGGCGCAGATCGCCGGCATCGAGATCGATACCTACAAGGCCGCGGTCATGATGATGGGCGCGGATCCCTCGCGCTGGGCGCCGGATACGCACGAGACGGCCGATCACAGCCTGCCGTACTGCATCTCCATCGCTCTCCTCGACGGGAGGATTACGGGCGAGTCGTTTGCCGATGCCCGTCTGCGCGATCCGGTCGTGGGAGAACTCATGCGCAAGGTCAAGGTGCGGGAGGAAAAGCGCCTGTCGGATGCGTACCCGGAAGGTGCGCCCGGGCGCGTTACCATCAGGATGGCGTCGGGCGAGACGCACACGCGCGAAGTCCTGTACCCGAGAGGGCACGCGAAAAGCCCGATGAGCGAGGCGGACGTGGAGCGGAAGTTCCACGAGATGGCCGCGGTGCGGCTTGCGCCCGGGCGATGCAACGAAGTGCTCGCGGCGATCGCGAACCTGGAGCAGTCCGGCGATGTGGGCCGCGACCTGGTGCGGCTTGTTTCGCAATGAAACCGCAGATGAACGCAGATAGCGCAAATGAGTTTTAGCCACGGATACACACGGAAACACACGGAAAGTTGACTAGCGTCATCAACATCGGCAGGTGCGATCCCGGGAGTCTGCCCTGATTCGCGTCAGTCATTCTGTGCTGTTGATGTTGTCCGTGTACGTCCGTGTGATTCCGTGGCAAATGTTCTGCAGAGGGGGGCCGGGATGGTCGAATTCAAGACGCTTTCGTACGAGAAGGTGACGGTAGGGGAGGAATTCCGCTCCGACGACTTTCTCATCAAGCCCGAGGACGTCGATACCTACGCCTTTGCCGTGGACGATCACCACCCCTGGTACTTCGAGGATTCGCCGCTCGGCGGGAAGATCGCGCACCCGACGCTCATGGCAAACCAGGCCCTGCTCATGCGGCATTCCCGTTACATCGTGCCTGCGGGCCTGCACGCCAAGATGCAATTCGAGTTCCTCGAGCCGCTGCGCGCCGGCATGCGCGTGCGCACGCACGGCAGGATCATCGACAAGTACGAGCGGCGCGACCGCCACTACATGGTCACGCAGTTCGAGACCCGTGACGAGGAGACCGGCGCGGTCCTGGTCCGCGGGCAGTTCACGCAGATGATTTTCCCCGAGTCGGGAGTGCATCGTGAAACAGCAAACCGCTAACCGCCTGGAAATCGGCGCGGAGCTGCCGCCGCTCACCAAGACCATCCAGCAGCGCCAGATCGACTGCTATTCCGGTGTGCGCCCGAACTCGATACACACCGACCCGGAATGGGCGCGCAGGAAAGGCTTCCGGGCGCCGCTCGCGCAGGCGATGATGTCGACCGCGTACGTGTCGCAGTTGATGACGCAGTTCGCGGGGCAGGGCTTCGTCAAGGGCGGGAAGATGTCCGTGTCCTTCATCAAGCCCGTCATCGTGGGCGACACGTTGACGGTGCGCGGCCGCGTGAAGAGCCGGGAATCCGAAGGCGACAGGGTGCGCGTCACGGTCGAGGTCTGGTGCGAGAACCAGGACGGCGTGAAGACCATGGTCGGCACCGCGAGCGGGCTGGAAACTGAATAGCGTCCCAGCCAGCCCGCAGCATCGCCTTTCATGATACCCCGGCGTTCCGGGAAAAGATCCGCGCCCGCAGTGCGTCCACGAGTTCCGTCGCGACGTCTACCTGCTCCCGGAGCCATCTCTGCCGGTTCCGATCGGCCGCTGCCACCCGCGTGCGCTCGGCGACCTGGGGGGCGTTGAGCCCGCTCCCGTTGCGGGCGGCGGGATCGGCGCCGCAATCGAGCAGCATGCGCACAATGGCGATGCGCTCTTCCGTCAATGCATTGCACGCCAACGTGAGCGCGGTGTCGTGGTCGGTGGGCAGGTACCCATAGTGGTACACGTAGCGTCGCTCCGGCTCTCGCGTATTGGCGTCGGCGCCAAGCGCGAGGAGGGCGCGCACGCGCTCGACGTCCTGCAGGCGGATCGCTTCGAGCAATTGCACGTCCAGGGTTCCCTGATTGCTGTCCCGGTTCATGAGCCACTCCATTTCCAGAGAGTGCTCGATGGACGGGGCGAGGGAAATCAGGCGCGTGGCCTAGGCCACCGGTATGTCTCTAGTCCTTAGTCCGCGGCGGCCATGAGTAGAAACGCAATGGCGGTGCCGATGGCGGCGGGAACGCCGTAGCGCTCGACCGGCGATATCGCGTCGCCGACGATGACTTCCACCGGCACGTTCGTGTGCTCGAGCACCTTGCTGGTGATCGAATCATCGATCAAGCGCGTGAGCGAATTCTTGCGCGCCGTGCCCATGACGATCTGGTCGCAGCGCAGCCGGCGCGCCACCGTGCTGATCACCGCAGCCTTGTCGCCGACTTCCATGTGGCACGCGTAGGGCACGCCGAAGCGCCCGAGCAGGTCGCGCGCCGGCCGGGTGGCTTTCTCGGCCTCGTCCCGGTGATAGCTCGCGCGGTTCCTGCCGCTCACGAAGCGCGCGATGTACTGCGGAAACGGTGTCCTGACGTGCAGCAGGTGGACCTCCAGCGCCGAGTCGCTCATGAACCGGGTGATGACGCGGCGCAGAGCGTGCTCGGAGTTGGGCGAGCCGTCGACGGGAACGAGTACTCTCTTCATCGTCGTGGACCCGGTTGCGCCTGGCGCATGGCCGATCAATGAACGAGACGCGCCTGCGTCGCGCCGGTTCCTAACGTCCTTCTCCTGAAGTAGACCTTCAGCAGCTCCATCGCGATCGGCGAGGCGAAGAAGAAGGGGAACATGAACAGCCAGTCGTTCACCGTCAGCGGCACCGTGTCGAAGAAAGGCTGCAGGAACGGCACGTATACGACCGCGAGCACGAGCAGGAACGAAGCCAGGACTGCCCAGTTCATCCACTTGTTGGAAAACACGCCGATGGCGAACAGGCTGAGGTACTCGGAGCGCGCGGTATAGGCCCGGATCAGCTCGGAGGTGCAGAGCGTGACGAAGGCAATGGTCTGCGCCGCCTCGAGGTGCCCGGGATACCGCTGCAGGCCGAAGTAGAACGCCAGCAGGATGGCGATCGCGTCGACCACTGCAATGACACCGATACCGATCGCCATGTCCCGATTGATGACGGGCTCCTTCGGGGGGCGCGGCGGGTGCTTCATGATGTCGGGGTCGCCCTTTTCCATCCCCAGAGCAAGGGCAGGGGCGCCGTCGCTCACGAGGTTCAACCACAGGAGCTGAACCGGCCGCAAGGGGATCGGCAGCCCGAAGAGCATCGAGCCGAAGATGATGAGGATTTCGCCGGCATTGCAGGCGAGCAGGAAGTACACGAACTTGCGGATGTTGGAGTAGATGATCCGCCCCTGCTCGATGGCCGCCACGATGCTGGCGTAATTGTCGTCCGTGAGCACCATGTCCGCCGTCTGCTTGGCGACGTCCGTTCCGGTTATGCCCATGGAGACGCCGATGTTCGCCCGCTTGAGAGCCGGGGCATCGTTCACGCCGTCACCCGTCATCGCCACCACGTGGTCGCGCGCTTTGAAGGCGTCGACGATCCTGGTCTTGTGTGTTGGCGAGACCCGGCAGCACACCTCCAGCTTGTCAGCCCTGGCCGCCAGTTCGGCGTCGGTCAGCTTTTCGATCTCCGGCCCGGTCAGGACCAGACCGCCCTTGCTGAGCAGGCCGATATCCCGGGCGATCGCCTCGGCGGTTTCCTTGTGATCGCCGGTGACCATCACGCTCCGCAACCCGGCGCCCTTCGCCACCTTCACCGCATCCATGACCTCCGGGCGCGCCGGGTCGATCATGCCGAGCAGCCCGACAAAGGTGAGATTCTTCTCGACGTTCTCGGGCGTGCAGTTGGCGGGGACCTCCTCGAGGGGGCGATACGCGACCCCCAGCACCCGCAGCGCGCTGCGCGCCATGTCGAGGTTGTAGTCGAGCACTTCCTTGCGCTTTGCATCCGTCAGCGGTACGGCTCGCCCGGACTCGTGGATATGGCTGCACAGGTCCAGTAGTACATCCGGCGCCCCCTTGACGAAGGCGACAAACGACGGGTAACGGAAGCCTGCCGCTGAAGCCTGACCGCCAGCGCTGTGGATCGTCGTCATTCGTTTTCTGTCCGAATCGAACGGAATTTCCTGGACCCGGGGCAGGACGTTGTCCAGGTCGCTGCGTTGCAAGCCGCTCTTCGCGGATACCACGACCATGGCGCCCTCCGTCGGATCGCCGATGATCCGCCACGACCGCTTGCCGGCTTCGTCGCTCGCTTCCTCGAGCTTCGCGTCGTTGCAGACCATGGCGCCGTGCAGAAGCACGGCGGCGTCAGCGTCGGAGCGCGGATCGAAGGGCTTACCGTCCACGGAAAATTGCCCGGCCGGGTTGTATCCTTCTCCGGTAACGCGCAGCCGCCGGTTGCCGACCCACCCCTGTACGACGGTCATCGCGTTCTGCGTCAGCGTGCCCGTCTTATCGGAGCAGATGACGGTCGCGCAGCCCAGCGTTTCCACCGCGGGCAACTTCCGGATCAGGGCATTGCGCTTGACCATCTGCTGCATCCCCAGCGCGAGACAGATGGTCACGATGGCCGGAAGCCCTTCGGGCACGGCCGCGATGGCGAGACTTACGGCAGTCATGAACAGATTGATGATGTCTTTCTGCTCGCCCTGCAGGTAGTTCAGGAATCCGATCGTGAAGATATCGGTCAGCTTGGTATCGCGGAAGAGGCCGTAGATGAAAACGAACGCGCAGATCCCGATGCAGATCGTGCCGAGCACCTTGCCGAGATGCTCCAGCTTCTGCTGCAGAGGCGTATCTTCGTCCTCGTACGACTGAATCATCTCCGCGATGAGCCCGATCTGCGTGCGCATCCCCGTTCCGGTGACGAGGCCCGTGCCCCGGCCGTACGTGACTACCGTGCTCATGAAAGCGGAGTTCCTGCGATCTCCCAGCGGGATTTCCCTGTCCAGCACGGCAGCCGCATTTTTCTCCGAGGGCACGGATTCACCCGTCAGCGAAGCCTCCTCGACCTTGAGATTGACGCTCGTGACGAGGCGCATGTCGGCGGGTATGTAGTTGCCCGCCTCCAGAACGACGATATCGCCTGGAACGAGCTCCCGGCCCGGAACGGTGACCTGGTGTCCGTCGCGAATGACCTGCGCGTTCGGGGCGGACATTTTCTTCAAGGCCGCGAGTGCCTGTTCCGCCTTCGACTCCTGTATCACGCCCACGACGGCGTTCAGCACGACGATGATCATGATCGCTATCGAATCGACCCATTCCCCGAGCGCGAGCGCAATCAATGCCGCGACGATCAGGATGATCACCAGGTAGTTGTTGAACTGGTCCCACAGAAGGGAGAGAAAACCCGGCCGGGGCTTCTCCATGAGCTCGTTGGGACCGAACTTCCGAAGACGGTCCTGCGCCTCCTGCCGGGTCAGGCCGTGATCGACGTGGGTCTGAAAGCCGCTGACGACCTCGTTGATCGGCTTCGCATGGGATTCCTTGTCTTCCATTTCGGTGCTCCTCCACTCTGTTTGAATGGAGTATGGGCAGCGGAAGATGAGCCCGGGGTGAAGTTTGGCAATGCCAACCATACGATCCGCATATGGGAATCCCGTACGTGTAATCCATATCATTACTAAACGTAATACATGGACAATTCTCTTGCCCCGCGATAGGAGGACGATATAATCCCCATTACCCGATGCAATGGAGTGGGAGCATCGGAATCCCTCCAAAGGGGAGTAGCTTTAAGTAGCGCAGTGTTCACGCTTCACGCGTTACTTATGGCATGGTCGTCAACACGGGACTGAAAGTCCCCGGCCATGCCGGCAACAGCAGCGACTGTTGCAGCGAGACCTTTGCCAGAACGGCAAGGGTCTTTTTTTTGGGCCTTTGCCGATTCGAGGTAAAGGCCGTCGCCCCGCCGGGGCGCGGCAGTGTTTCAGCTCTTCAGAAGGAGAGTCGACATGCCGCAAGCGAAGATCCGCCGCTACTTCAAGCACGGCACCATGCACCAGTTGAGCGTCTTCGAGGCCGTCGCGCGGCTGGGCAGCTACACGCGCGCTGCGGAGGAGCTGCACATCGCGCAGCCCACCGCGTCGGTGCAGATCCGGAAGCTCACCGAAACGATAGGCCTGCCCCTCCTCGAGCAGGTCGGCAATCGTACCCACCTGACCGAGGCCGGGCGCGAGCTGCAGGCGGCGTGCCGGGAGATTTTCCAGGAGCTCGTCCGGATCGAGGACAGGCTCTCCAGCATACGCGGCCTCGACTCGGGACGCCTGTGGCTCGCCGCCAGCACCACGAGCAGGTATTTTGCGCCGCGCATCCTCGCCGCGTTCGTGCAGCAGCACCCCGGCATCAACGTCTCGCTGCAGATCCACAATCGCGAGATGCTGCTGAAGCGGCTCGTCGACGACGTGGACGACCTCTACATATTCGTCGATCCGCCCCGGGGCGTGGAAGTGGTCGTGCAGCAGATTCTGCCCAATCCGATGGTAATGCTCGCGCGCGCCGATCATGCGCTCGCCGCGCAGAAACGTATCGCGTTCGCGCGCCTGGCGGAGGAGCCATTCCTCATGCGCGAGTCCGGTTCCGGCACCCGCGCGGCTGTCCTGGAAATCTTCGCCCGCTACGGCTCGCAGCCGCGGGTCAGAATGGAGCTCTCGACCAACGAGGCGATCCGGGAAGCCATACGCGCCGGCCTGGGCGTGTCGATCCTGCCGCGTTACACGTTCGGTCTGGAGGGCGAGCAGGACGAGCTCGTGGCGCTCGACGTCGAAGGGCTACCGTTGGAGCGACACCTGCATTTCGTGTACCCGATCGGCAAGCAGCTGCCCTCGGCCGCACGCGCTTTCATGGAGTTCACGCGCGAGCACGTGCAGCGGCATTTCGCGCGCAACACGCCTCACACTGCGACGCGCACGTCCACCAGCTTGTCGTAGGTGCTCTCGGGGTTGATGAGGCCCCAGGCCACCATGAAGTCGTAGGTGCGCTTGAATTCGGCGGGCGAGTAGGGTTCCGGATAGTTGTAGCGCAGGCGCGGCAGGTGCAGGTCCGAGGGCTCGAGCGTGACGATATCGGCCGGCACCTCGTCCGTGAGGTGCCTGAGCCAGGGCCGTATGTCCTGGTTGATCCTGTCCACGGCCCGGATGTGCGCGCGATGGAGCCCGCTGAAGATTTCCCCGTCGACCGAGGTGTCGGCGACTTCCAGGCCGTTGTAGAACGCCTCGCAGATCACCTTGCAGCCGAGCTTTTCGCCCGCCGAAATCCACGGCTCCATGACGGCCGCAGCCTGGATGGTGCCGTCCAGCAGCGCCTTGAAGCGCTGGTTCGGGATTCCCACGTGCACGGTCTTCACTTCGTCGCGGCTCAGGTAGCCGGAGAGCATGCCGAGCGTAATGTAGTGCGAGCCGGCATGAAAGTTGACGGCGACCTCGACGTTCGCAAGGTCCTGTGGCACGTTCCACGGCGAGTCTCCGCGCACGATGATGGCCTGCGTCGAGACCGCGGCGCGCTTGGTGATCACTTTCGCGCCGGTGCACGTGTCCTGCGTGCGCCGCATCTGTCCCCACTCGCACGCATGGTAAACGGAGAATTCGCCCTTCTCTATGCCTTCGTGCCAGAGAAAGGATTGTATGGCCGCGTGCTCGCTCGCCCTCGCTCCCGCCGCGGCCAGCATCGCTTTGCGCATCGAAGGCAGGACGAGCTCCACGTCGAGGCCCTCCTGCTCGAAATAGCCCTCGGCCCGGGCGACGATATCGGGCAGCGAGAAAACGGCGTTATTCAGCTCGATGCGGGTTTTCTTGAGTTGCCTGCTCATCGTCTGGCTCCTGCGGAGTATCGTTCAGCGCACGACGTGCGTTTCACAAAAGTGTACAACCGGTCACTGGTCACTGGTCACTGGTCTCAATCCAGCTTGAGCCCGATGCTCTTGACGAGCCCGCGGTTCACATCCATTTCGGCGCGCACCGCCTTATCGAGCTCGGCCGGCGAGGTGGCGGCCGCGGTCAGATCGAGCGCGGCGAGGCGCGTCGTCACGTCGGGAGCCGCCAGGGCCCTGGCGATCGCCGCGTTCAGCCTGGCTACGACGTCCCGGGGCGTGCCTTTCGGCGCGAATATGCCCTGCCAGGGAATGTACTCCGCGTCCGGATAGGTGGCGGTCAGGGGCGGAACGTCCGGCAGCGCGTCCTTCGAGGGGAAGCCCGTCCGTGCCAGCGCGCGCACCTTGCCGCTCGTGATGTGCGGGCGGGCGAGCCCGATGCCGATGTTGAAGGCGGCGACTTCTCCGCTGACGAGCGCCTGCATACCGGGACTCGTGCCCTTGTACGGCACGTGTACGAGCGTGATTCCGGCCTTGCGCTGGAAGAGCTCCATCATCAGGTGCGTGGGGTGGCCATTGCCGCCGCTCGCATAGACGATCTGCTTCGGGCGCGCCTTGGCGAGCGCCACGAACTCGGGGACGGTCTTCACGCCCAGCGAGGGATGCACGACCAGCACCTCGCTTATCTTGACCATCATGGAGACCGCGTCGAAATCCCGCTGCGGGTCGTAGCCGACCTTCGAGTACAGGAACGGGTTGACGACCATGATGGTGTTGACGGCGTTGATCAGCGTGTAGCCATCGGGCGCGGACTTGGCGACTGCCTCGGCTCCGATGTTCCCGCCCGCGCCGGGACGGTTGTCGACGATGAATTGCTGGCCCAGAATTTCCCCGACCCTGGAAAAGACAATGCGGGAAACGCTGTCGTTCAAGGAGCCCGGCGCATTGGCTACGACCACGCGCACGGTTTTTGCCGGGTATTCCTGCGCGAAGGAAGCGGGATGGAGGCCTGGCAGCAGACCCGCAGCCAATAGCCAGGGCAGGGTCCTGCTGAGACTCCGTTTGCCGTCCATGGCTTTTCCTTCCGCCAACCGGATCAGAACCGCCCCGTCAGCACGTGGCGCGCAACGAGCATGCGATGGACTTCCGTCGGGCCCTCGTAAATCCGCATGACCCGGAGCTGGGCGGCCATCAGGTGGAAGGGCATTTCCCGCGTCATTCCCATTGCGCCGAAGGACTGCTGGGCGTGATCGATGATCTCGGTCGCCATCTCCGTTGCGAATATTTTCAGCATGGAGGCCTCGGTCCGCGCTTCCTCGCCGCGCGAGACTTTTTCGGCCGCGTCGTAAGTCATGAGCCGTGTCGCGTGTATCTTCGTCGCGGCGTCCGCAATCCACCACTGGACGGCCTGCCGCTCCGAGAGCGGCACGCCGAAGGTTTTGCGCTGCGGCACGTACTCGACCATCATGTCCAGGGCCCGCTTTGCGCGGCCGGCGCAGATGGCGCCGATCTGCACGCGGCGCGTCGAGAGGCGCAGCTGCATCGGGCCGTAGCCCTTGCCTTCCTCGCCCAGCAGCTTGGATTCCGGCACCCAGCAGTCGTCGAACGCCAGCTCGTAGGTCGTCCGGCCGCCGATCATCGCGATCTTGCGCATGATCGTGAACCCGGGCGTGTCCTTGTCCACGATGAAAGCCGAGATGCCGCCGCGCGCGCGCTTCTCGGGATCGGTCACGGCCATGACGATCACGAAGTCCGCGCTGGACACACCGCTCACCCAGATCTTGCGGCCGTTGATGATCCAGCCGCCGCGCGCCCGCTCGGCACGCGTTTTCATGCTGGCCGGATCGCCGCCGCCGCTCGGCTCGGAGATCGCGATGGCGGACCGGGCGTCGCCGCGGGCGTAGGGCGCGAGGTATCGCTGGCGCTGCTCCTCGTTGCAGACTTTCATCAGCATGTGGAGGTTGGGGGAATCGGGCGGAAACCGGTACTGCAGGGCGCAGCGGCCGAGCTCCTCGTTCACCCCTATCATCGAGGTGACCGGCAGATCCGACCCGCCGAATTCCGCGGGCGCGTCGAGTCCCCACAGGCCCAGCTCCTTCGCCCGTGCGTCGAGCTTGTCCGTCTCTTCCCTGGTGATGGTGAGCGGGCCGGTGCCTGCCGCATCCCGGGCCAGCACCTTCTGCTCCAGCGGCATCAACTCATCCTTGACGAACCTCGCGACGAGGTCCTTCAGCATCTGGTCTTCCTGCGACAGGGTGAACAACACGGCACTCTCCTATGTTCCGGTGAACTGCGGCTGGCGCCGCTCGTTGCTCGCTTTTACGCCTTCCTTGAAATCGTTGGTCCCGCGCAGGACCTGCTGCTCCAATGCCTCGCGTTCCGTGGCGGCGCGGAAAGCGGGCACCAGGTCGAGACGCACCGTCTGGCGCGCGGCCTGCAGCGCCAGCGGGGCGATCTGCGCGAGCTCAGCGGCCATCTCGTGCGCCGCCGCGCGGACGTTGTCCTGCTCGACCAGCCGGTCGGCGAGTCCCAGCGCGAAGGCTTCGTCGCCCGGGATGCGGCGGCCGGTGTAGAAAAGCCACTGCGCCTTCTGGTAGCCGATCAGCCGCGGCAGCGTCGCGGTCAGCCCGAAGCCGGGGTGATAGCCGAGCGCCGTGAAATTCGCGGCGAGGCGCGCTTCCTTGCAGGTTACGCGGAAATCGGCGACCAGCGCGAGACCGAGACCCGCGCCGATCGCGCTGCCGTGGACCGCGGCGACGATCGGCTTCCTGGTCTGCACCAGGCGCTGGGCTTCGTGATACAGGTGCTTCGTCTCTGACTGGGCCGCGGGGTCCGCGTTCAACCGCCGCATCAGGTTGGCGCCTGCGCAGAAATGCTTGCCCTCCGCGGCGAGGACGATGCTGCGGCACGCGGGCTCCCGGTCGAGCGCCTCCAGGGCCGATGCCAGGGCTTCGATGAGGTCGACGTCGAGAAAATTATTCGGCGGGCGCTTCAGCTCGACCGTGGCCACGTGGCCATCCATGCTCACGCCGACCTCTTTGCTGCCCATTACGGTATCCATCTGGTGTCCTCCGGGTTCTGTCGTCGGTGATGATAGTCGAAGTAACTGGGCCGATATGGCCAGGTCCCGTGGGGCCTGATCCCGTCGTCCTCAGTGTCACTTTATGACTGAGAAAGGTGTAGATCAGGCTGTACATACCATGAATCCGGTTTGCCCCAAAGGCCGGGTACAATCCGGCCTCGCGGACGGGCCCGCGGCGGGACCTCGTATGACGGTGCATGCGCTGACGAAGCCGGAGATCATGCGATTCGCGCTCGCGAAGCGCGCCGCGGGCGAGTACTACGATCTCCGGACGCCCCAGCTGGAGGACGTCTTCCGCGGGTCCATCGACCGGTTCTGCGATATCGCGCTCGCCTTCAGGCAATCGCGCCGGGTGCTCGACGTCGGCTCGGGAAACGGCCTCCTGCCGGCCCTCCTCAAGATGCTGGGCCACGAGGTATGCGCGGTAGACCTCTTCGACCGGCGTGCCGACGATCTCTATGCGCGGCACGGCATACCCTTCGCCGTCTGCAACATCGAGGCGGATCCGCTGCCGCACGAGTCGGGCGCCCTCGATGCCGTGAGCTGCTGCCAGGCGCTGGAGCACTTCACCCATTCGCACCTGCCCGCGGTCGTGGAAATGAAGCGCGTGCTCCGGGCCGGCGGCGTGATCGAGGTGGACGTGCCCAACGCCGCGAGCTTCCGCAACCGCAGCCGCATGCTGCGCGGCAAGCACATCACGTTCGACTACCGCGAGCATTACCTGCACGCGAAACCGGTCGTGTACAAGGGCCGCGAGTACTATCCCGACCGGCACAATCGCGAATTTACGAAGGCGGAGCTCGAGGTGCTGCTCGCCGAGGCGGGATTCCGCGACATCGAAGTTCGCTACCTCAAGTCGCGGCGCTACCGGACCGGCGCGGAACGGTTGAAGTCCGTGGGCACTGCGCTGAAGGATGCCGTGGCGCCGCTCAGGAAGTCGCTGATCGCCTTTGCGCGGAAGTAGCCGTCAGGGGTCATGGGTCAGGGGTCATGCAACGGCGGGCATGACGTCCTTCGAGAACCGCTCCATCGAGCGCAGCACGCGCTTCTGATCGAGATCCCCGAACCAGAAGCTGCAGTTGAAGTGCGTGATCCCCACCAGTTCCTTCAGGCGCTTGATCTGGCGTGTGCAGGTGTCGGCCGTCCCTATGACCAGGAAGCGGTCGAGGAGGTCGTCCATGGTGGGCTCGCTCTTCGCCGGGGTCGCAATGGCGTTGCCGTTTTCGACCTTCTCGTAGTGATTGCGCAGGCTCAGGGTGACGCGCATGTTCCAGCGCGCATGCTCGGCGGCGTCGCGCGCGTCGGCTTCGCTCTCCGCGACATAGACGGCGCGCTGTACACCAACACGCGGCTGCTCTTTCGGCTTGACCTCGGCGACCACCTTGTTGAAGAGCTTGCCGAACTCGGCAAGCTGATCGATGGACACTCCGAAGCCGCCGGAGAGCACGTTGAAGCCGCGGCGCACGGTGGCCTCCAGCGCATAGGGGCTTTGCGCCACGATCCACACCGGCGGGTGCGGCTTCTGCAGCGGCTGGGGAAAGAGCGAGGTTTCAGGAATTTTGTAGAGCTTGCCGTCGTAGGTGAACGGCTTTCCCTCGAACGACTTCACGATGATGTCGACCGCCTCGTCGAAGCGGGAGCGGCCGGCGTCGAGCTCCAGGCCGAAGCGCTCGAACTCGTAGTGCTGGTAGCCGCGGCCGAGCCCGATGTCGAACCGCCCGCCGGAGAGGATGTCGACCGTCGCAATCTCCTCGGCGACGACCAGCGGATGATGCAGCGGCACGACGATGACGGCGGTGCCCACGCGCAGCTTCGTCGTCCTCCCCGCGACGTAGGTCGCGAGCTGCAGGGGGCGGGACAGGTAGCCGTAAGTCGAGAAGTGGTGCTCGGCCATCCAGACGTTGCGAAAGCCGAGCTGTTCGGCGGCCAGGGAGAGCTCGACGCCGCGATCGAAGATCTCCTTCGAGGAGCGGCCCGAGGGCGATTGCATGAGGAGGAAGGTTCCGATATCCATGGTCATCCTTGTTGTTACTCGGGTTGGATTCCAGCATCGCGCACGACCTTCGCCCATTTCGCCATGTCGCTCTTTATGAGCGCCGCGAACTCGTCGGTGGTAGTGGAGCGGGGGGTGATGCCCTGCTTGACGATGGTTTCACGCGTCGCCGGTTCGGCGAGCACGTGGCCCAGCTCGGCGCTCAGGCGGTTCACGATCGCGCGCGGGGTCTTGCCCGTCGTCAGAATGCCGTACCATGCGTCGATCTCGACCCCCGCGATGCCGGACTCGGCGAGCGTCGGCACTTCGGGCATGAACGGAGATCGCTTGGCAGTCGTCACGCCCAGCGGGCGGAGCTTGCCTGCCTGGACGTGCACTTGCGAGGTGGTGATCGAGGAGAAAAATGCGGTCACCCGCCCCGCGAGCAAATCGGGCAACACGGCATTGCCGCCCTTGTACGGGACATGCTGCATATCGGTGCCGGTCGCGCTCTTGAACAATTCCCCTGCCAGGTGCGTGGGGTTGCCTACCCCCGCGGATGCATAGCTGGCCTTTCCCGGGCGCGCTTTCAGCCAGGCGACGAACTCCTTCGGCGTCTGCGCCGCAACCGACGGGTGGATCACCAGCAGGTACGGGCCGCCCCCGACCAGGCTCACCGGGGCGAAATCGCGCTCCGTGTCGTAGGGCAGCGTTTTCTGCAGGCTGGGGTTGATCGCATGGCCCGCTCCCATGATGAGCAGCGTGCGCCCGTCGGGCACCGCGCGCGCGACGATTGCCGAGCCGATCTGGCTGTTGCCGCCGGGCCGGTTGTCGACCACGATCTGCTGGCCGAGTCGCTCGGCGAGTGGCCCGGCAACGATGCGGCCCAGCGTATCGTTGGTCCCGCCGGGCGCCAGCGGCACCACCAATCGCATCGGACGGCTGGGCTGGGTCTGCGCGGACGCAGCGCCGACCACCGCGGTGAGCGCTGTCGCAGCCAGCAATGCCGGCAGCAATCGCATCATTCAGTCCTTGTTTTCAACTGCGTCGAGGATAGCGTACCGGACGAGGAGTACAGTAGAACGGCCGCATCGTGAAACTCCGTCCCCAGGCTTGCGCGCGGGCCCGGGTGTGTGTTCGACTCGCGAGTATGCGATTCGGTCTATTCGGCGGCGCGCAGGCAAACAGCAGCGCTCCGGGCGCTCTCCCCGGTCAGGGATTCAAGGATTTTGTCGACCTCAACGTCGAGGCGGAAGCGCTCGGCTATTGCAGCAGCTTCCAGGTCGAGCATCACTTCACGGGCTGGAACCAGATCTCGGCCACGATGAACCTCCTCACGTGGGTTGCGGCGAAGACCACGACGCTGCGGGTCGGGACGGCGGTGATGGTGCTGCCCTGGCACAACCCCGTCCTGCTCGCGGAGCAGGCAGCCACGCTCGATCTATTATCCGGCGGACGCCTCGATTTCGGCATCGGCAAGGGTTATCGCTACAACGAGTTCAAGGGCTTCGGCGTCCCGATGGAGGAGGCCGAAGCGCGTTTCGAGGAGACCCTGGCCGTGATCATCCGGGCGTGGACCGCGGCCGGACGCTTCTCGCACCAGGGGCGCTACTGGCAGTTCGAGGATATCGTGGTCGAGCCGCCCGTCGCCCAGAAGCCGCATCCACCGATCTGGATGGCGGCGGGCAGTCCGGCTTCGATCCGGCGCGTGGCCGAACGCGGCTGCAACCTGATGCTGGACCAGTTCGCGGCGCCGCACGTGCTCGGCGAGCGAATCGCGCTCTTCAAGGCCGAAGTGGAAGCGCGCGGCCGCGTGTTCCGGCCGACGGACGTGGTCGTCGCGCGGGACGTGCATATCGCGAAAGACAAGGCCGACAAGCTGGCGGCGCTGGAGCGCAACGTCAAATCGCGCCAGCGCATACTCGCGGTGGCCCGCGATCCGTCGCGGCCGGGCGGCTCGCACCAGCTCGCCTATCAGCACACGCCCGAGGCCACCGAGGCCGTTGCCCTTTACGGCAGTCCCGACGAGGTGATGGAGAGGATCGAGGCCCTGCGCGCGGTGGGCGTGCACTACGTGCTTGCCAGCTTCGGCGCCAGCTCGCGCGAGAGCCTGAGGCGCTTCGCCCGGGAGGTCGCGCCGGCATTCGCCGACGGTGAGACGGAAGCAGCCGCAAGCCCGCGCTAGAATCCCCCGGCTTTCGGCCTGCACCCTTTGTTAAAGGGGCGGCGAGCGCAGGGACGAAGCGAGCGGGGATTCTATTCCGGCCGCAGCTTGCCGAGTTCTATGAGCCGCGCCACTTTGGCGATCTCGCGCTTTACGTGTTGCGCGGCCGCTTCGGGCGTCCCGCCCAGCACTTCCAGGCCGAGGTCCTGCAGCCGCCGCAGCGCGTCCGCCTGCTTGAGGAGCCGGTTCACTTCCGTGTTGAGCTTCTGCACGATCGCGCGCGGTGTTCCCGGGGGTGCCGCCATGCCGAAAAATACGGATGCCTCCGCGTCGACTATGCCGTGCTCCGCGAGCGTGGGCACATCGGGCAGCGCGGCTAGCCGCTTCGTGCCGGCCACGCCTATCGCCTTCACCCGCTTGCTGCTCAGGTACGCCTCCGAGGAGACGGCCGACGTGTGCATCGCTTGTACCTGGCCGGACGCAATATCGATCAACGCCGGGGCGGCGCCTTTGTACGGCACGTGCGTCACCTCCATGCCGGTCGCCGCCTGCAGCACCAGCAATGCAAAGTGCGGCGTGCTGCCCTGGCCGGCCGAGGCCCAGTTGATCCTGCCGGGATTGGCCTTCGCGTAGTCCACGAGTTCGCGCGGATTGCGAGGCGGAAACGCCGGATGCGCGGCGATGAGCAACGGCGTATGGCCGAACATCACGACGAACGCGAAATCGTCCGCCCGGTACGGAGCGCGCTTCGTCAGCATGGGGCCGAACACGTTCGGTCCGCCGGTTGCGAAGAGGAGGGTGTGGCCGTCCGGGAGGGCCTTGGAGACGATTTCCCCCGCGATCATGCCGCTCGCGCCGGTGCGATTGTCCACGATCACCTGCTGTCCCAGCCCTTCGGAGAGCCGGGGAGCGATGATGCGCGCGATGATGTCGTTCGACGCGCCCGGCGCGAATCCTATCAGCCAGCGTACCGGCCGCGCGGGATACGTACCCGCGGCTGCGCCCGTTTGCGCCTGGGCGTGGCCGAAGACGGCCGTGGCAGCCAATGCCAGGCCCCATCGCGCGACGCTTTCACGCATGGTCAGGGGATCTCGATATCGAGCAGCGGGCCGTACTGCTGGCAGCCGAGGATGTCCCAGTCGCCGGGGCTGCCGTTGGGACGGGCGCGGTAGATCGTGAACTTGATCGCGTTGGCGGGATCGAATTCAACGAAGTCCGAGATCCGCTCCCGCGGGATCCGGAAGAACTGCGCCACCGTGTCGCGCGTGATTACGCCGCTCCTGCGCACGCGTTCGTAGTCCTCCGCGTTCTTGAAGATGATGTCGAAGGTCACCTGGTTGACCCCGGCGTTCTTGCTGCGGATGGTGTTCGCCAATTCACTCAACTTGATAGCCATCGTCAGTCCTTGCGCGTAACGCGGTTCACGGGTCACGGGTCACGGGTCACCGGTCACCGGTCACCGGTCACTGGTCACCGGTCAGTGTCGTTAGACGCCCGCTTCGGTCATGTGCACCGGAAACAGCTCCATCGGGTCGTCGATGGCGACGGTGTGATTGACGTTCCACATGTAGCCGGGAGACGAGCGCATCGTCTGCTTGGTGGTCGCCGCGGCGCCGGCGGTGCCTTTTACTCCGGGTATCCGCACGAGGAAGAACATCCGCACGGCGAAATCGGTGATCTTCTCGGCCAGCGCGGCGGTGTCGGCCAGTCCTTCCACGACTATCCCCAGCTCGTGCGCGCGGGTCTCGCGTACCGGCTCCAGCTCCTTCAGCACGCCGTCCCGGCCGAATACGTGGAAGAACAGCTCGTAGCGGTCGCTTCCGAACCGCTTCGCGACGGCCGTGCGGCACCACTCGATCGCCTGGTCCACGTGCCCCACCACGTGGGGATCCCGGAGGCCGACGAAGCCCATGTAGCGCTCGCCCACCTTCTTCGCCCCTTCGAGCTTGACGCGCAGCTCCTGCGACGGCACCCACGCAGCGCCGGTGATGCGGCAGGTGCGTTCGTCGAACTGCTCGTAGCGGCAGTGGCGCATGTCGAGCATGCCGCCCAGCGTGTGCTCGTAGTACGGGTTCTCACGCTCGTACATGGAATGGCCCGCGGCGGAAGCGACCGTGCAGCGCTGGTCCGGGTGGTAGGGCGTGAGCTTGATATCGTCGTGCGAGATCGTGCCGATCACGGTCTCCTTGCCCATGAACGGCTCGGCGACGAGCGAGGCGCACTCGATCATCTTGCCCATGTGATAGGAGAGCGCCTCCGGGAAGCCTGCGTGTATGCACGGCGCGGCGGTGAAATTGATGTCCCCGCAGCGCCCGGCGATGATCACGTCCGCACCCATGTCGAGGAGCTTCAGGAAAGGGTGCACGCCGGCGACCGCGACGATGCGCGTGGCCTTGTCTATCTCCTCCGGCTCGAGATCCGGGAAGCCGCCGAGCCCGGTTACCCTCTGCCGCGCGGCCATCTTGCGCTTCACGTAGTCCTTGCCGACCTCGGAATAGAAGTAGCCGATCTTGAATTTCGGTATGCGGTGCTGCGCCGCCAGCTCCTTGATGATGCCCACGAACTCGTTCACCCCGCGGTTGCTGCCCGTGTCCCCGGCCGAGCCGATGATGAGCGGAATCCCGCGCTTGCGCGAAGCTGTCAGGAACAGTTCCAGCTCCTCGCGCGCGAAGTGTCCCAGGGTGATGTCCTCGCCCAGGTAGACCGGGCCCGGATCCGAGCTGCCGCCGTCGGCGACGACATAATCGGGTCCGGATTCCATGCCGAGGTGGAAGCTCTCCGGGCTGGAGGGCGCCGTACCGAGGTGCCCGGTCGAGATGAGCACGCGCAGAGTGCTCTTGCGAGGTGCGATTGACATGATATATCCCTTGGCGACTAAGGATTATCCTCCACCAGCGCTTCGCCGTGGGCTACGAGCCGCCAGCTAAGTTTGCAGCGACTGCCTGCGCGCCAGGTCCGGGAACCAGCGCATCCAGAGCGCCACGATCGCCAGGGTTCCGATGCCGCCGATGACGACCGCGGGCACGACGCCGAACCAGTCGGCGGTGAGGCCGGATCTGAACTGACCGACGTGGTTGGAGGTGCCGGTGCACAGGGAATTGACCGCGCTGACGCGGCCCCGCATCTCGTCCGGAGTGTCGAGCTGCACCAGGGACAGGCGGATCACGACGCTGACCATGTCGGCGGCGCCCATCACTACGAGCGCAGCAAGGGACAATGGCAGGGAGCGGGACAGGCCGAATACGATCGTGGCGGCGCCGAATATCGCGACCGACACGAACATGATGCGTCCGACCTTGTGCCTGAACGGCGATCGCAGCAGGTACGCGGAAACGAGCACGGCCCCGACCGCCGGCGCGGCGCGCAACAGGCCGAGCCCCCATGGCCCGGTATCGAGGATGTCCTTCGCGTAGATCGGCAGGAGCGCGGTGGCTCCGCCGAGGAGCGTGGCGAAAAGGTCGAGGGTGATCGCGCCGAGAATGACCGGATGGCGGCGTATGTAGGCTATGCCGCCGAACAGGGACTTGAGCGTCACCGGTTCCGGGTCCGGCTCCCGGTACGGCACGAGTATGCTCGCGAGCAAGGCTCCCGCCAGCGCAAAGGATATTGCGCTTGCACCGTAGGCCACGCTGGCATCGATCAGGTAGATCACACCACCCAGGGCGGGGCCGGCGATCACCGCGGCCTTCTTGACCGCCGAGGTCCACGCGATGCTTCTCGCCAGCACCTCGCGCGCCACGAGCCCCGGCAAGAGCGCACGCAGCGTCGGTGACTGGAACGCCTGGGCCGTGCCGAGCAGGAACGCGCAGCCGTAGAGAAAGCCGCTGCTTACCCAGCCGCCGTAGCTGGCGGACGCCAGCGCTACCGCCAGCGCGCACTGGACGAGCTGGCAGGCGAGGGCGATGTAGCGCCGGTCGTAGCGGTCCGCCGCGTAGCCGGCCACCAGCGTGAAGAGCAGCTGCGACAGGAACTGGACCAGGCCGATCAGGCCGAGGTTGAGCGCGCTGTCCGTCAGCTCGTACATCTGCCAGCCGACGGCGACGACCAGCATCTGCCAGGCGAGGGTGGACGCGGTTTCTCCCAGCCAGTAGCGCCGGAACGCAGTGCCCCGCACGCTGGTGAATCGTGAATCGCTCAATGTGGCTGGAACTTCAGATGACTCTCCCGATCCACGATTCACGAAGATTCACGAAGATTCACGATTTACGAACGTTCCGATCGAGGAACCGGTCGACGATCGCCAGAAATCCCGGCGGATCCTCATCGCTGGGATAGTGTCCCAGCCCGGGCATCGTGACGATCTCGACCTGCGGCAGCACCTGCTTCAGGCGCGCTTGCGTTTCCGGCGGCACGATGTTGCTCGCGCCGCCGAGGATGTAGATGATGGGCGCGCGGATCGCTTCGACGTAGCGCCAGATCTCGGTCGGGATGAATCCCTTCTGGATCGCCGGGTCGCGCTTCCAGACGACGCGTCCGTCGGGGCGTTTCTTCGAGCCCG
>DASRJL010000044.1:0-4232 GCA_035649495.1 Burkholderiales bacterium
AGTGGCCCGCAAGATACGGGGGGAGCCGTGGGGCAAGGACATCGCGCTGATAGCCCTGAGCGGATGGGGACAGGATGAAGACCGCCGTAAATCCCGGGAGGCCGGGTTTGACGGCCACCTGATCAAGCCGGTGGACTACGCCACACTCAAGAAGCTGCTGGCCGAAAGCAAGTAAGAGACTTGCGCAGCCGTTCAGGTCATCCTTCCCCGTTCCACGTTCATCGTTGACGTTCCGCGGTATGCCCTCGCGGATGGGGCGGAATCGCTCCCGGTGTCCGATACGGCCGCGTGCCCTTGATCACGACGCGGTGCAGAATGCGCCGCGCGCGCGCATCGAACGGATCGCGTCTGTGCATGACGCAGCGGTTGTCCCACATCACTACGTCGCCGGGCTGCCATTCGTGGTGCCAGGCAAACTGCGGCTGCGCTGCGTGCGCCCACAGCTCGTCGAGCAGCGCCTCCGATTCCTCGAGCGGCAAGCCGACGACGTACGCCTTTACCCGGCGTCCGAGATACAGGCAGTTGCGCCCGGTCTCCGGATGGGTGCGCACGAGCGGGTGCGAGGCGCCCGGACTCGCGCGAACGTCCTCCGGGGCGTCTGCAAAGCGTTTCCTGACGTAGCCGGCTGCATCGATCGTCGCATCGTGCTTGAGTGTGAGATCTTCCACCCGCTCGCGCAGACGGGCGGGCAGCGCGTCGTAAGCGAGGTACATGTTGTCGAAGCCGGTGCGCCCTTCCTCCACCGGCACTTCGATGGCGTGCAATATCGTCTGGTTCGGCGGCGCCTCGTAGCTCGACATGTCGGTATGCCACATGAGCTCGCCATCGCCCAATCCGCCCAGCGCGATGCCGTTCTCCACCACGTTGGAAACCACGGTGACCTCGGGATGCCGCTCGTCCGCGCCGCCCTGCTTCACCTTGCCGTCGTTGGCGAGCGGGCTCGGCAAGGGCGTGGAGTACTGGAATTCACCGAAGCGCCGGCCGAACGCGATCAGATCGGCGTCCGTGAATCGCTGCCCCCGGAAGAGCACGACCAGGTGCTGCAGCCACGCCTCGTGGATTTCCGCTATCTGGAGGTCGGTCGCCTCGCGCAGGTCGCCGCAGCGCACCTCGGCGCCGAGCGGAGCATGCATGGGAACAATTTCCAAGACGCTAACCCTTCCGCCTTCCGCCTTCCGACTTTCGCATTCCGCCTTCGTCGTCAACGTTCAATGGGAACGTTGACGAGGTTACCCCATTCGGTCCACGAGCCGTCGTAAACCTTGACCTTCCGGTAACCGAGCAGCTCGGTCAGCGCAAAATAGAGGACGGTCGCGCGATGGCTCAGGCGGCAATAAGCGATGATATCGCGCTGCGGGCCCGCTCCCTGCGCTTCGGACAAGCGCGCGAGCTCGCCGGCGTCCTTGAAGGACCTGGTGGCGTCGAGCATGTCCTCGAAGTGCAGGTGCTTCGCGCCCGGGATGCGCCCGTAGCGCATCGCCCCGACGTCGGGGCCGCCCGGGGCCCCGACCCGCTCGCCACGGTATTCCTCGGGCGAACGCCCGTCCAGTATCACGGGGCCTTCCGGGCGCAGCGCAGCCAGCACCTTGTCGCGGTGGATGCGCATGCGCTCTACCCGCTTCACCGGTTCGTAGTGCACGGGCGTCGCCGCGGGCGGTTCGTCGGTGACGAGCGGCCGCCCTTCCGCCGCCCAGCGGTAACGCGCACCGTCGAGCACCTTCACCTTGCGGTGTCCGCAATAGCGAAACGCCCACCAGGCGTAGATTCCGAACTGCATGCCCTCGCCGTAGAAGACGACGGTGGTATCGTTGGCGATGCCGGCGTGCCCGCAGCGCCGTGCGAATTCCTCCGGCGCCGGAAAATCCCGGCGGGCGGCGTCCCACAGCATCTCTTTCCAGTCCCAGCACGCCGCTCCGGGAACGTGGCCGGCGCGCCAGGCCTGCTTCTGCTCCTGCCCCAGGCCTGCGATTTCGATCAGCCTGACCTTCGGATCGGACCGGCGCCGGTGCAGCCATGCGGGCTCGACCAGCGCGCTCGACTTGTGCTTCGCCATTAGCTCGCTTTGTCCGTCATGGGTCATGGGTCATGCGTCAGGCGTCACGCAGACTGGTCACTGGAGATCTTTGGTCCAGTCGCGGGTCTCGATGATCGTCTTCAGCTCGTTCAGGAACGCGCCGGAATACGCGCCGTCCACCGCCCGGTGGTCGAAGGTCTGCGCGAGCATGCCCACCGGCCGGATCGCGATCGCGTCTCCGTCCGGTCCCTCGATCACCACCGGGCGCTTGCGTATGCCGTCGGTGGACAGGATCGCGACCTGGGGCGGGCTGATGATGGGAGCGGTGATGAGCGTGCCGAACGCGCCGTTGTTGGAAACGGTGTAGGTGCCTTCCGTCATGTCGTCCGGCCTGAGCTTTCCCGCACGCGCCCGCGTCGCGAGATCGCGGATCGCCCGCGCGAGTTGCGCCACGGACTTGCCCGCCGCATCCTTCAGCACCGGAACGACGAGACCCTCGAAATTGAGATCGACGGCGATCCCGAGGTTGATGCGGCGATGCACCGTGAGATGATCGCCGCCGAAACTCGCATTCAAGCGTGGATATTTCGCGAGCGCGGCGGCAAGGGCGCGCGCGATGAACGGCAGATAAGTAAGCTCGTACCCCTCCCGGCTCTTCCACTGCGCGCCGGCCGCCCGCCGGGCTTGCTCCACCCGGTGAAAATCCGCCTCCACGACCTGCAGCACGTGGGGCACGGCGGTCCACGACTTCGCCATATGCTCGCCGGTGCGCCTGCGGATATTGTTGAGCGGAACCGTCTCTGCCTCTGCGGCGGCTGGCGGCTGGCGGCTGGCAGCTGACGGCTGACGGCTGCGGTCGATATGCGCGAGCACGTCGTCGCGAGTGATGCGTCCATCGCGCCCGGTGCCTGCTATCTGCGCCGGGTCGAGCGTGTGCTCGGCGAGGAGCCTGCGCACGACCGGCGAGAGCTTCCCGTCGGCGTCGGGGCCGGGGCCGGACCGAGACCAGGGCGGGGCGGCGGGGGCAGCCGGGCTGGCCGCGACAGGCCGTGGCGCCGCAGCCTGTGCCGCCGATGTGCCGGAAGCCGCGCGTGGCGCCACGGTCCCCGACTCGCGGATCACGGCGAGCTTCGCGCCCACCTTGGCAGTCGCGCCCTCGGCCACGAGTATTTCCACGATCACGCCGGTCGCCTGCGCCGGGATCTCCGTGCTGACCTTGTCGGTCTCGACGTCGAACAGCACGTCGTCGGCCTTCACCGCGTCGCCGACCTTCTTGTACCACTTCGTGACCGTACCTTCGGCGACCGTCTCGCCGAGCTGCGGCATTATTACGTCCATCTCGCTTCGCTCCGACAGAGACTAGAGACTGGAGACTTGAGACTGGTGTCTCGAACTCGTTTCGCTGGTCCCTAGTCCCTAGTCCTTAGTCTCTGGTTGTCGTAGACGATCTTTCCACCCACCATGGTGATGACCGGCTTCAAGTCCTTGATCTGGTCCTCGGGCACGGTCAGGTAGTCGCGATCGAGCACCAGGAGGTCCGCGTACTTCCCCTTCTGTATCGATCCGAGGTTACCTTCCTGGAATACGATGGATGCGTTGCTCCGCGTGTGCGCGACCAACGCTTCCTCGCGGTTGATCGTCTGGTTGTTGACCTTCTGCCCACCTACCATCCGGCCGGTAACGGCAAAGGCAAGGTTGTAGAACGGGTTGGAAGTCGTCACGGCGGTTGCATCGGACCCCAGCCCCCACAAGACGCCGCTGTCCTGCACGGTGCGGAAAGGCGGCATGGTCCAGGCCTTGTCGCCGTGGACGCGGTGCATCAATGCCCCCTGGATCAGCGGGCGCGTATGTATCTGCGCGTTCATGCCCAACCGCTTCATGCGCTCGAGCTGGTCTGGCGTGACCTGGTCGAGGTGCGAGTACGACCAGCGCAGCCCCTTGATTGGCTGTTCCTTGTTGACCGCCTCGTACACGTCGAGGAAAGCATCGATCGCCTCTTTCATTTCGACGTGCGTATTGAAATAAATGCCCCGCCCGGCGAGCGCCTGCGCCAGACGCTTCAGCTGCGCCATGTCCTCCGGCTTCGTGTTGCTGGTGGTTCGCAGCAACTGTGTGGTCACCGGGGAATACCCTGATTCGCCCCAGCCCACCAGGTCGAAATAGTCGTTACCCTGGAACGGCTTCAATTGCGGTATCTCCGCAATGACCTTGTCCATCT
>DASRJL010000045.1:0-10107 GCA_035649495.1 Burkholderiales bacterium
AGATCGAACGGCTCTTCGCCTGGCTGAACAAATACAAGCGAGTAATGGTCCGTTGGGATCGACTGATCGAGCATTTCCTTGCCTTCGTTCACCTCGCCTGCGCCATGATTCTCATGCGCAGGTATTTATGAAATCAGTTCTCGTGACCCGTGACTCGTGACCAGATCTTTCTTGGCGGCCTTGGCGTCTTGGCGGTTAATTTTTCTTGACCTGACATGGAAAAACTCATCATCACCAATTGCGCGACGGACTGCTCGATGTATCCCGAGTGGGTGAACCGCTTCGACAAGTCGGACGTGCTCGCGGCATCGATAGAGCCCGCCTGGCGCGCGGGGGCTGCCATCGCGCACATCCACGCGCCGCCCGGCGACTACAAGGCGTGGGAGTCCCACACGCGGGCGGTACGTGACCGCTGCGGCATCATGATCCAGTACGGCATCTCGACCCAGACCGTGGATCAGCGCCGCGCGGTAATCGAGAACCACCCGGACATGATCTCCGTGGCGGTGGGCGCGCACAACCTGGTCTTCACCGGGCGCGATCTGCAGATGCTGCACCCGCGCGCGGAGCTGGCCGAGCTGATGCGCATGTGCCGCGACAACGGCGTGAAGCCCGAGTTCGAGGTATGCGCGCTGGGCGACCTGTGGTTGATCGACGACCTGGCGGGGAAGGGGCTCGTCGAGCCGCCGTTCATGATGACGCTCTTTTTCGGACGGCCCGGCGGCACCTGGTCGCCGCCCACGATGGAAGAGTTCCTGCACCGCGTGAAGCACCTGCCTGAGAACACGTTCTACACGACGAGCGTCACCGGCCCCACACACCTGACCCTGGGTACGATGGCGGTGCTCGCGGGCGGGCACGTCCGGGTCGGCACGGAGGACGAGCCCTACCTGAGCCCGGGCGTGCTCGGCGACAACGTCGATCACGTGTCGCGCATGGCGGCCCTCGCGGGGATACTCGGGCGCGGGGTGGCGAGCGTGGAAGAGGCGAGAACTCTGCTCAAGATCCCGCGGCGATAACGACAAGATCACTTAGCCACGGAAACACACGGAATTACACGGACGCACGATTCTGAATGCCGAATGTTCCTTTGCTCTCCTGATCCACATTCGCTCATTCTTGCCAACCTGGTCGGTGAATTCCAGATTTTGTCCGTGTGCGTCCGTGGCCAATTTGTCCCTGATGTTATCGGCGTTCATCTGCGGTTTCATTTGATTCCGGAATGAAAGACACGACCCTCGGCTTCTACAGCACCCACGACCTCCGCGAGGCCGCGCGACGGCGGCTGCCGCACGGCCTCTTCGAGTTCATGGACCGCGGCAACGACGACGACGTCGCGATGCACCACAATCGCGCCGCGCTGGAGAGCGTGAAGCTCGTGCCGCGCGTACTGGTCGACGTCTCGAAGCGCAGCCAGGAGATCACGCTCCTCGGCAAGAAACAGAAGATGCCCATCATCGTGGCGCCCACCGGCTCGGCCGGACTGGCGTGGTACGAAGGCGAGATCGCGCTGGCGCGGGCGGCGGCCGCATACGGAATACCGTTCACGCTGGCGAGCGGCTCGATGACGAAGCTGGAGCGGGTGGCCGCGGAGGCCGGTGGAACCCTGTGGATGCAGTTCTACATGTGGCCCGACCGCTCGCTCTCGCATCACTTGATCGCCCGGGCGCGCGACGCAGGGTTCGAGGCGCTCGTCTTCACCGTGGACACGCCGGTCGCCCCGGGCCGGGAGTACAACCTCCGGAACGGCTTCACGATCCCCTTCCGGTTCACGCGGCGCAACGTCACGGACGTGCTCATGCACCCGCGCTGGCTGATCGGCACGCTCGGACGCTATCTCGTCACGACCGGCATGCCGCGTTACGAGAATTTCCCGCCCAACACGCAGACCCGCATTACGGCGCTCCCCATGGGGAGATCAACGGCTCTGAACAACACGCTCACCTGGGACGATGTGCGCCAACTGCGCAAGCTCTGGCCCGGGAAGCTGATCGTCAAAGGCATACAACATCCGCGCGACGCGGTGCTGGCCGCCGACTGCGGCGCCGACGCGGTGGTCCTGTCCAACCACGGCGGACGCGTGCTCGACGCGAGCGGCGCGACCATACACGCGCTCCCGCGGATGGTCGAAGCGGTGAAGAAGCGCATCACGGTCATCGTGGACAGCGGCTTCCGCCGTGGCAGCGACGTCGTGAAAGCTCTGGCCCTCGGCGCAGACGCGGTAATGGTAGGCCGCGCGCCGCTGCACGGCACGGCAAGCGCCGGCGAAGCGGGCGCGCTGCGCGCGCTCCAGATCTACCGGGACGAGATCGATCGGGTGCTGGCGCTGATCGGCTGCACCAGCGTCGCGGAGCTGGGGCCGGAGTACGTGGAAATGCCTCGTTGAAGAAGTGACTCGTGGCCCGTGACTCGTGACTCGATCACATGTCGCACCGGTCACCGGTCACGCAGTTCTCCGTTGTGTTCTTCCCGACGCCGGAGGCTTGCCGGTGATGCCATCGATCTCCGCCAGCTCTTGCGACGTCAGCTCCCAGTCGATCGCCTTCACGTTCGCCGCCACCTGCTCGGCCCGGGTTGCCCCCGCGATCACGCTCAGCATCACGGGCTGGGCCGCAAGCCAGGAGAGCGCGAGCTCCAGCAGGTTGCGTCCGCGCGCAGCGCAGAACGCTTCCAGCCTTTCGAGCACGGTCCAGTTCGAGTCGGTCATGAAGAGATCGGCGTAGCTCTTGCCCTTCGTGAGCCGCCCGCCTTCCGGCAGCGGTGCGCCCCTCTTGTATTTCCCGGTGAGAAACCCGCTCGCGAGCGGGTAGAACGGCAGCAATCCGACGCCGTACTGCCGCATTGCCGGGACGAGCTCCCGCTCCGGGTCGCGGTTCAGCAGGCTGTACTCGATCTCGACCGCGGTCACGGGGTTCAGCCCGTTGTGCCGCGCGATCCAGTGCCTGTCGGCCAGCTCCCACCCAGCGAGCTGGGAAAACCCGATGTAGCGGATCTTGCCCTCCTTCACGAGATCGTCGAGCGTGCGCAGCGTCTCCTCTATGGGCACTTTAGGGTCCGGCCGGTGCATCTGGTACAGATCTATCCAATCCCGCTTCAGGCGCTTCAGGCTCGCTTCAATGGCCTGCCTCACGTAGGCGCGCGAGCCTCCTCTCAACTTGCCTTCCTCGTCCATCGCGTTGCCGAACTTGGTGGCGATGAACACGTCCTTCAGGCGGCTGCCCAGGTACTGGCCCAGGGCGGTTTCCGAGCCGCCGCGCTGGCCGTAAACATCGGCCGTGTCGAAGAAGGTGATTCCGACATCCAGCGCCTTCTTGATGACCGCCTGCGAATCCTCCACCGGCATGCGCAGTCCGAAGTTATTGCAGCCGAGTCCCAGCAGCGAAACCTTGACGCCGGAATTTCCCACGTTGCGTTGTTTCATATCTTCGAGCGGGCCCATATCAAAATGAACTCCGAAATCCTACACTACCCGTCTCATGTCTCAGGCGTTTGATCACATCGTGGTCGGCGCGGGCGCGGCCGGCTGCGTGCTTGCTAGCCGCTTGTCGGAGCATTCCGCGAAATCGGTCCTCTTGCTCGAAGCGGGCAGGGATTTTCCGCAGGGCGAGGCGCCCGCAGATATCGCGGATCCCTACCCGGCGTCGTACTTCAACAAGAATTATTTCTGGCCCGGCTTGAAAGCGCACTGGCGCAACCGCGGCAATTCGCCCGAGACCAGCCTGCCGCAGGGCCGCATCCTGGGTGGAGGCGGATCGGTGATGGGCATGATCGCGCTGCGCGGTACGCCGGACGATTACGAAGGCTGGGAGCAGGCAGGGGCAACGGGCTGGAGCTGGACGGACGTGCTCCCCTGGTTCTGCAAGCTCGAAACCGACCGGGATTTCAGGGGCGATATGCACGGCGACGAGGGGCCGGTGACGATCAGGCGCACGGACCGCGCAGCCTGGCCTCCGCTGGCGCGCGCCGTGGAGGAATTCGCCCGCGAGCGCAGGCTCCCTTTCATAGCGGACTTGAACGCCGACTTCCGGGATGGCTACTGCTCCGTGCCTATGGCCAACACGCCGGAGTCGCGGGCTTCCAGCGCGATCTGCTACCTGGGACCCGAAGTACGCCGCCGTGGCAACCTGACGATCGCGACCTCCGCCACCGTTACGCAGATCCTGCTGGAAGGCCGTCGCACGGTCGGCGTGAAGGCGCGGATCGATGGCCGGGAGGAGGAGTTTCGCGGAAAGGACATCATCCTCTCGGCGGGCGCGATTTTCTCTCCGGCCATGCTGATGCGCGCCGGCATCGGACCCGGTGGAGAGTTGCACGAAACGGGCATACCGGTCGTCGCGGACCTGCCCGGGGTAGGCGCAAATCTCCAGAACCACGCGGTGCTCTTCATCGGGCTCCATCTCGAGCGCGGCGCGCGGCATCCCGCGGCGCTTCGCACCGTTCCGGCCATCTCGTTTCGCTATTCCTCGGGCATCGCCGACTGCCCGCAGCACGACCTCTACGTCAACGTCCTGAACAAGACCTCGTGGAGCGCGTTAGGCGAGCAGATCGGGAGCATCGTGCCGACGCTGCTCCTGCCCGCATCGCGCGGACGGGTATCGCTCGTGTCGACGAATCCCTTCGTCCAGCCGCGCGTGGAGTTCAACTTCCTCGCCGAAGACGTCGATCTAGAGCGCCTGATGCAGGTGTTCGGCTTCGCGGTGGAAATCGTCTGCTCCGGCCAGGTGAGCGCCCTTTCCAACCGGGCCTTCCCGGTTCGCTTCGGCGACCGGATACGGACGCTGAACGAAAAGAACGCGGTCAACGCACTGAAAAGCTCGCTCATCGCGCTCGCGCTGGACGCCGTGCCGGGTATCGGCGGTCTCGTCTTCAGCTCGCTCACGGGCCGGCGCGTCGACCTGAAGGCGCTGGTTTCAGATCGGGAGCAGCTCGCTCAGCACATCCGGGATAACGTGAGCGGTGTATTCCATCCGGCCGGAACCTGCCGCATGGGCCGCGCAGACGACAGGGCGGCCGTCACCGACAACGAAGGACGCGTGCATGGTATCGACGGCCTGCGCGTGGTGGACGCCTCGATCATGCCGAACCTGATCGCCGGGAACACGAACATTCCGACGATCATGATTGCGGAGAAGATTGCCGCATTGATGTGAGGGCGTGAACTGTGACCGATGACCGGTGACCGGTCACCGCGCTCCCCTTGCTGCACGGGTCACTGGTCACGAGTCACTGGTCACTCAAAAGCGATCTATGCGGTACGGCGCCAGGTCGATCCCCGGTTTCCGCCCCGCCAGCAGATCCGCGACCAGCCTTCCGGTCGGCGCGCCTCCGCACAGCCCCAGGTGCCCGTGTCCAAACGCGTAGTGCACGTTGGACTGCTTCACCGAGGGGCCGATTACGGGTAGGGAATCCGGCATGGCCGGCCGCCGCCCCATCCATTGCGTCTTGTCGGCGGAGTGCAGGCTCGGAAACATGCGCTTCATGTGCCGCTCGAGCACTTCCGCGCGCTGGTAGTTGGGATCGGCGTAGATGCCGGCGAACTCCGCCTGCCCCGCTATCCGCACGCCCATCTCCATCGGGGTGACGAATGCTTTCGCTTCGGAGATGCTGATGGGCATGGAGAGCTGGAGGCCGGGATCGGAATACGTGACGTGGTAGCCGCGCTCGGCCTCTATTGGCACCCGCTCGCCCAGCATGGCCGCCAGCTCCCCGGAATGCACGCCGCCGCAGACGACCAGCGTCTCCACGGGCATCCGCCCCGCATCGGTCCTCAAGGCCTGCGCCCCTCTTTCGCCGACCTCGATGTCCAGCACCTTGCGCTTCAGGATCGTGCCGCCGTCCTTCTCGAATTGCGCCGCGAGCGCCTTGGTGAGCCGTTCGGGATTGAGGACGACCCCCTGGTCCGGAACGAGCACGCCGCGCGCATAGATGGGAGCAAGCTGCGGCACGAGCTCGCGTATGCGCGCCGCGTCCACTTCTTCCGTCACGACGCCGCGCTCCCGTCGCAGCTTCCACCCCCGCGCGTCGCCCCGAAAACTCTGCTCGGTCTCGTAGACCGCGAGATAGGGAGTGCGGCGCACGAGGTCCGTGCAGCCCGCCTGGCGCGTGAGGTCTTCATAGCACTCCACGGTGGGCTTGATGAGCGCCCGCAGCGCATCCGCCGCATGCTCGACCTGCCGGTCCTTCGCGTTCAGCACGAAGCGCGTGAGCCACGGCAGCGCCTTCATCAGGTAGGACGGGCGTATGGTCAGCGGCCCCAGCGGATCGGTGAGATAGCCGGGCACCTTCGCGAGCACGCCCGGCATGGCCTGCGGAACGCAGCCGGAGGGATTCAGCATGCCGGCGTTGCCGAACGAGCAGTACTCGCCCGGCGGATGCATGGTCACCACGGTCACATCGTGGCCGTCGCGCCGCAGGTAGGTAGCGGTGGTGATGCCGACGATGCCGGCGCCGATCAACGTAATTTTCTTGGCCATAAAGTGACTGGAAACTCGTGACTGATACAGCGTGACTGGTCCGGCGTGACTGAAAGAGCGTGGCTACTGTAGCGAAACGCCCACCCACTGCTTACGGTTCTGGCAGAATGCTATTGTCTCAGATTGGACGCTGGATCCAAATAACGCATCACCAGCCTCGCATTATCAGTCGCGCACCACCAGTCACGAATCTTCAGTCACGCTTCATCAGTAACGCATGTCCACCCACGACGCAATCGTAATCGGCGGCGGCCTCGTCGGCGGGGCGATCGCCTACGGGCTCGCGCGCCGGCGCCTGAAGGTCGCGCTGCTCGACGAGGGCGACTCCGCTTTCCGGGCGGCGCGCGGCAACTTCGGCCTGGTGTGGGTGCAGAGCAAGGGCGCGGGCATGCCCGAGTACCAGCGCTGGTCGCGGCTTTCATCCGAGTTGTGGATCGATTTCGCCGCCGACCTGGCGGAAGCCACCGGCGTGAGCCCGGCGCACGAGCGGAAGGGCGGCGTCAACATCCTGCTCTCCGAGGCGGAATTCGAGAACCGCCGCAAGCTGATGGAGCAGATCCACGTCGAGCAGGGCGAGACCGGCTTCGAGTACGAGATGCTCGATCGCGCGGAGTTGAAGCGCCTCATCCCGGCGGTCGGACCGGAAGCGGTCGGCGCGTCCTGGACGCGCTACGACGGCGCCGCGAATCCCCTCTTCCTGCTGCGCGGGCTACATGCGGGACTATTGAAGCTCGGCGGGAGGTACACGCCGAACGCGCGGGTAACGGCGATCTCAGCCCGGCCGAACGACTTCAGGATAGACGCGGGCGGCCAAACGTTCACCGCTCCCCGGCTCGTGCTCGCGGCCGGTCTCGGCAACAAGGATCTGGCGCCGCTCGTGGGGCTCAACGCGCCGGTACGGCCGGTGCGCGGGCATATCGTCGTCACCGAGCGCGTGGCGCCGGTGATTCCTCTCACCCAGAACTTCCGGCAGATGCCCGAGGGCGGACTGCTCCTCGGCGATTCGCAGGAGGAGGCGGGGTACGACGACGTGGTTGCGCCGCGGCCGATCCGCGACATTACCTCGCGGGCGGTACGCGCGTTCCCGTTCCTGCGCGACGTCAACGTGGTGCGCACCTGGGCGGCCCTGCGCGTGATGTCGCCCGACGGATTTCCGATCTACGACCAGTCGCGCGAATTTCCCGGCGCGTTCGTGGCGAGCTGCCATAGCGGCGTCACACTCGCGGCAGCTCATGCGGAACGATACGCGCAGCATGTGCTGGACGGCGTGCTGCCCGCCGAGCTGGCACGCTTCACAGGCGCCAGATTTGCCGCCGCTAAAGTAGCCTGAGGCCATGTTCGAGCGGCTGCCTGACCCTTCGTCCGCTACCGCCACCGTGACGGTGACGCTCGACGGCGATGCCTTGCGGGTGCCCGCCGATCTCACGGCGGCCGCGGTGATGCTGCTCCACGGCGGCATCAGCCGCACGACGCCCGTATCCGGCAGCCCGCGCGCACCGTTCTGCATGATGGGCGTCTGCTTCGACTGCCTGATGGAGATCGACGGCGTGCCCAACCGGCAGGCCTGCCTGGTGACGGTAGCCGAGGGCATGCGTATCAGGCGTCAGGACCGGGCACGCCAGGTGGCCGAATGAGCGAAGGCCCGGACGCTCCATACGATCTCGCCATAGTCGGCGCGGGTCCGGCGGGCCTTGCCGCGGCGGTCACGGCCTCCGACCTGGGGCTGAAGACCATCGTCTTCGACGAGCAACCCGAGCCCGGCGGCCAGATCTACCGGGGCATAGAGCGCGTCGCCACCACGCGCACCGTCCACCTGCCGATACTTGGCGACGACTACGCCGCCGGGCTGGGTCTCGTCCGCCGCTTCCGTGCCTCGCGCATCTACTATCGCGCGCAATCGGCGGTGTGGCAGATAGACCGCGATCTCACCGTCCGCTACCGGGATGCCCGTGGCGTGAGCAGTACTGCAGCGAAGCAGGTACTCATCGCCACCGGCGCGCTGGAGCGCCCGATGCCGGTCCCGGGATGGACGCTGCCGGGCGTGATGACCTGCGGCGCGGCGCAGGTGCTGCTGAAGACGGCGGCGCTGGTTCCCGGCGGCAATATCGTGCTCGCGGGAAGCGGTCCGCTCCTATACCTGCTCGCGTCACAGCTCCTCCGCGCCGAGGTAAAGCTCGCCGCGGTGCTGGAGACGAAAACCCACCTGGGTTCGGCGATATTGCACTGGCTGGCGTTCGTGAGGTCCCCCGGCTATCTCGCCAAGGGCCTGTCCATGATGGGCGCGCTGCGCTCGGCGGGCGTCCCGATCCGGCGCGGCGTGCGCGGGCTGCGCGTCACGGGCAAGGATCGCGCCGAGGGCGTGGAATACGAAGCGGACGGCGTGCGCCGCGCGGAGCCGGCGGATTTCGTGCTGCTGCACCAGGGCGTCGTGCCGAATGTGAATCTCGCGCTGTCGCTGCGCTGCGAGCACGTATGGGACGAGCGGGCCCGCTGCTTCCGCCCGCGCCTCGACGCGTGGGGCGCAACCTCCGTGCCCGGGGTGCTGATCGCGGGAGACGGCGGCGGCATCATAGGCGCGAAGGCCTCGGAGTATTCCGGGACGCTGGCGGCGCTCGCGGCAGCCGCTGCCGTCGGACGAATCTCCGCGGCGGAGCGCGACAGTCGCGCCACCGAGTTCCGCCCGGACCTCGAGCGGCACCTGAACGCCCGTCCCTTTCTTGAAGCGCTGTATCGTCCCGAGCAGGAGTACGTCGCGCCGCGCCACCCCGAGACGATCGTCTGCCGCTGCGAGGAAGTCACCGCCGGACAGATCCGCAGGCTCGTTACCGAGCAGAACTGCCCCGGACCGAACCAGATGAAAGCCTTCGTGCGCTGCGGGATGGGACCGTGCCAGGGCCGGCTCTGCGGGCTGACGGTGACCGAGCTGATCGCCGAGTGCCGCGGCGTGCCGCAGCAGGAAGTGGGCTATTACCGGATCCGGCCGCCGGTGAAGCCGGTCACCGTCGGCGATCTCGCTTCGCTCGACCTTGCCGAAGGAGTGACACGTGACACGTGACACGTTGGCGATCCGAAAAATCGAACCCCGCGACCACGCCCGCTGACTACCGCGCGCGCGGCCTCTACGACAAGTACACGCCGCACAGCGGGTTTCTGCGTTACGTCGTCGAAATCCCCCCGGTAAAGAAGTGAAACCTGGCCACGGGATCACACGGAAACACACGGACGACTGCGCTAGATTGCAGACCGGGAAGCGCGTTACGCAATGGCCCTTTAGGATGCGCCTGCCCACTGCCTTGAAAACGGCGGATAACTTCCGTGCCCTTCCGTGTGTTTCCGTGGCTAATTGATCTGGAACTACGCCCGCTCGGCGGTCGGCAACAGGCTCTCGCTGTATTTCGGTCGCAGGACGTCGAGTCTCATCGGCACCGGGGTGCCGAGCCACAGCGCATTCTTGCTATGGTCGTCGTAGGAGCTTTCGGTCAGCGGATGGACGAGAACGTCGAGGCCCTCGCGGTTCAGCATCAGCCAGGGCACGATGTTCTGGAACTCCGGGATCTCGAAGATCACGTTGAACTGCGAGATGGGGTGCGGGCCTCGCGGCTCGTCGCTGAAGGCGCCGGGCTCGACGGTAAAC
>DASRJL010000046.1:0-14402 GCA_035649495.1 Burkholderiales bacterium
TTCGTAATGCCGCGCGTTGCGCTGATCGGAGACGCCGCTCACAACGTCCATCCGCTTGCCGGGCAGGGCGTGAACCTCGGCTTTCGCGACGCCCGCGTGCTCGCCGCCACGCTGTCGGGCCGGGAGGCGCGGTATGATTGCGGGGACCATGCGCTCTTGCGCCGCTACGAGCGCTCGCGCAAGGAGGACGTGGCGGCAATGCAGCTCACGACCCACGGGCTGCAGAAACTTTTCGCGGTGGAGACTGTCTGGGTAGCCAGGGCGCGCAATGCGGGCCTCAATCTCGTCAACCTGCAGCCGCAGATCAAGAAGTTCCTGGTGCGCCAGGCCGTGGCCTAGGGGAATTGAACAACCATGATCCTACGAAAAGCGATGACAACGCTCCTGCTGGCGACCGGGCTCGCAGCCGCGTCCGCGCAGGCGAACGAAGCCGAGATCCGCAAGGCGATGCAGGCGCGGTTTCCGGGCGTGCCGGTGGAGAGCGTGACGAAAACGCCGTTCGCGGGCATCTTCGAGGTCATCGTGGGCGGCCGCATCCACTATACCGACGAAAAGGCGAGCTTTCTCTTCATCGGCAGCCTGTTCGATACGCGCGGCCCCGCCGAGCGCGACCTGACCGAGGAGCGCTACGCGCAGATCTACGCCCAGGCGCTGAAGCAATCGACGGACCTCGCGATCAAGCGGGTCCGCGGGAACGGCAGGCGCGTGCTCTATACGTTCGAAGATCCGAATTGCGGCTGGTGCAAAAAATTTCATGGTGAGCTGGGACGGTTGAACAACGTGACGATCTACACCTTCCTTTGGCCGGTTCTTTCGCCGGACTCGACCGAGAAAGCGAAAATGGTGTGGTGCGCCCGGGACCGGCTCAAGGCCTGGGACGACGTGATGACCCGCGGCTCCGTGCAGATGCAGGATGGCGGCAAGAGCTGCGACACGCCCATCGATAAGAATATCGCGCTCGCCAAGCGCTTCGGCGCCCGCGGCACGCCCGCGGTCTACCTTGTCGACGGCCGCCAGGTCGGCGGTTACGTCCCGGCCGACAAGCTTGAAGAGGCGCTGAACTCTGTGGGTAAGTAAGAGCGCCCAACAAAGACATCCCCTCGCCCCAGTTCATAGGGGGAGTTGCGCAGCCGGGGAGGGCCGAAAGCATCGCCGCAGCCAAACAAGAGAAAGTGCTCGTCGCCGCGTACGCTATCTCGATGAGATATGGCCTTGGGAAGAGCTGGAACCCATGTCTATCGACCTATCGGTGTTCCAAGAAATCAACGCGCGAACATGGCACCGACAGTCACCGAGCACGCATCACGACAACCGACGTCGCTGTTGGAGCGGTGCTGGTACTGTGGTCTGTCCCTATATCCGTCGAAGGCTGCTCATGCATTTGGGAGAAAGGCATTCAAATGCATTCCTCAGGTGATGACAAAGATCGGCCTTCCTGGGTAGAAGCTGGCATCCAGCTAGCCAGAGACAAGAATGCGAAGGTTCGTTGCCCGCAGTGCGGCCAGGCAGACTTAGTTGTGGAGGATACGGTTTTCAAAGACGGCGCCGGCCGTGAGCGTCACATGACCTGTCCATCGTGTGGGGCGTATAACGCTCTATTGAATCCAGTCGACGCTGGCTGAGGTTTGGAGCGTATCGGGGCATACCACGGTTCGGCAGCGAGCGCTGGCTGTCGCGATGACGGCCCGGTGACCGTCAGCGCCATGTTCGCGTGTTGAATTTCCCGGAACACCGATGTTGCCGACAGAAATGTGGCTGTAAGGCCTTCCAAAGCCCTATTTCATTCAATTTGTCGTCTTGGTTCATTGAGTTGTTCGGGTCCGACCCCGGCAGTGCTTACGCAGGTCAACACATACGCGGCTCCGGCGTTTAGCCCAACATGCACCGCGATTCACTACGCCTAAGCCTTGCATTGGGTGCTTCGGTCATTGCGCACGCGTGGTTCCTCGCCGCGCACCCGGGCGGGTCATCGGTTCGCGCTCCCGCTCTTCAGGCGTCGAGCACCATCAGCGCCCGGATCGCAGTCGCGCCATCGAAAGAAGCGGAAAATGCCGCGCGGGATTCTCTCGTCGAGCCCCGCATATTGCCTGTTCAGGACGAACGAGCGGCAGACCCGGTTCCGCGACCCCGCACCCCGCGAGCGGAGTCAGCCGGGGCTGTAGTCGCCAGTACATCGACGCTGGCGCGGAGCGCGGAAAAATCGAGCCTTGCCCCGGCTTTGACCAGGCTGCCCGCCGCCGGAGATACAACGTGGTACGCGGCGCGGGATCTCGACGTCTATCCCCGGCCCGGAACCCCTCTCAGGTTCGCGCCGCCGGAAGGAGCCGGGGAAGCGGTCGTGCGCCTCACCCTCTGGCTGCGCATCGACGAGCAGGGGGAGGTCGTCGAGGTGAGCGCCGGCGAGCCCGGCATTCCCGCCGGCTGGGTGGACGCCGCGCGCGCGAGCCTCGCCGCGATACGCTTCGCGCCGGCTCGCAAAGACGAGCGGGCCGTGAGGAGCCGCTTGCTGCTCAGCGTCAGCTTCGCTACCGCTGAGAGCAGGGACTAGGGACTAGAGACTGGAGACTGGTGCAGGAAACTACACTCTGCTCCCTGGTCTCTAGTCTCTAGTCTCCGGTCTCCAGTTCTTCGGCAGCAGCACCCACATGCGCAGCGGCTGCTTCATGCGTCCTGCCTCCCGCGCCGCGTCCTCGCCGAATCCCCAGAAGTAGTCCGCCCGCACGGCGCCGCGGATGGCGCCGCCCGTGTCCTGGGCGAGCACGAGTTGATTGAGCGGCTTCGAGCTGAGCGGCCACGTCGTGGCGATGTAAACCGGCGCGCCGAGCGGGATGAAGCGCGGGTCCACAGCGATGCTGCGCCGGGGCGTGAGCGGCACCCCCAGCGCGCCGGGCGGGCCGTCGCCGGTCGCCGGCAGCTCGCGGAAGAACACGTAGCTCGCGTTCTGGTTGAGCAACTCGGTCAGCTTGCCCGGATTGGCCTGCGCCCAGGCCTTGATGCCCTGCATGGATGCTTTTTCGAGCGGTAGATCGCCGCGCTCGACGAGCACCCTGCCGATCGAGCGGTAGGGATGCCCGTTCTGATCGGCATAACCGACGCGCATCGTTTCCCCGGAGTCGAGAGCGATGCGCCCAGAGCCCTGGACCTGGAGGAAGAACAGCTCCACCGGGTCATCCACCCAGGCAATCTCCCGGCCCGAAAGCGGCGCGCGACCTTCCTCGATCCCCGCGCGGTCGTAGTAAGGGACTATCCGCCGGCCTTGGAGCCGTCCGCGCAACCGCAGCCCCTTCAATTCCGGATGCAGCTCGCCGAGATCGACCACCAGCAGATCGTCGGGCACGCCGAAGACCGGAAAGCGATAACGCGCGTTCGGCTTGCGGCTTCCCCGGAGGAGCGGCTCGTAGTAGCCGGTGATCAATCCCTCCTCGGAGCCTTCCGGGCTGACGACCTGGAAGGGCGCGAGATGGGCTTCGAGGAAGCGGCGCGCCCCGTTGCGATCAGGGGTGCCCAGGGCCTGCGCGGCGGCGCAGGGGTCGCGCCAGATGTCCTGCGCGACCAGCGCGCGGCAGCTCGCGAGGAGCGCGCTCCACGCGGCGGCCACGTCGTCCGTCCTCCATCCCGGAAGATCGTTCCAGCCGGCGGGGCGCAGCGCTCCTGTGTCGGTTACCAGCGGTGGCTTGACCGGCTGAGCCGCGGCCGGCGGCTTCGCCGCGGGCGCTTCCACGGAGGGCACAGTTGTCGAGGGCTTGGTCGAGGCAGGCTTGGGAGCGAGGAACTCGCAGCCTGCCAGCGCGAGCACGGCGGCTGCCGCCAGCCACCTCGCAAGTTTCGAGTTCCAGGTTCCAGGTTTCAAGTTTGGAGTTCTCGAGTTTCGAGTTGCAGCTTCAGACGTCAAACTTCAAACTTGGGACTCGAAACCCGAAACTGTTACGGATGGATGCCTTGCTGTGGCTCTTGCTGGAGGCGGCGGCGGCCCTCGGGCTGCTCGTCTTCATCGTCTGGTGGACCTGGCCCCGCCGGAAAAAGCCACGCGACGAGGACGACTAATGTAATACCCGCGGCATCGACAGCATGAATTCCGGGATAGTCGCATCGAACTCCACGCCGTCCTCGCCCCGCATCTGGTAACTGCCGCGCATGGTACCGACCGGGGTGGCGATGGCCGTGCCGCTGGTGTATTCGAAGCTCTCGTTGGGCTTCAGCACCGGCTGCTCGCCGACGACGCCCTTGCCCCGGACTTCCTGAACCTGGTTGTTCGAGTCCGTGATGATCCAGTGCCGGGAGAGGAGCTGCGCCGTGACCGAGCCGGTGTTGAGAACGGTGATGGTGTAGGCGAACACGTAGCGGCCGGCATTCACGTCGGACTGCTCCGGGATGAACGCGGTTCGCGCGCTCACCTTCACTTCGTGCTTACTGTCCGCCATGGCGGCGATTCTTGACCATTTCGCCGAGCCGCGCAAGACGGCGCATGGTGCTGAGCCGCGCAAGCAGGCGCATGGTGCTGATCGGCGCAAGGCGGTTCTACGCCGGAACAGGTACAATCGGTCGTCGTTCCCCGACCCGGCGCACTCATGACCTACCGCATCGCCCCGAGCATACTTTCCGCCAACTTCGCCCGGCTCGGTGAAGAGGTCGAGAGCGTGGTGGCGGCGGGCGCCGACCTGGTGCATTTCGACGTGATGGACAACCATTACGTGCCCAACCTCACCATCGGCCCGCTGGTCTGCGAGGCCATACGGCCGCTCGTCAAGGTGCCGATAGACGTGCACCTCATGGTCAGGCCGGTGGATCGCATCGTTCCGGATTTCGCGAAGGCGGGGGCGAACATCATCTCCTTCCACCCGGAGGCCTCCGATCACGTCGACCGCACGATAGGTCTCATCCGCGAGCAGGGGTGCAAGGCGGGGCTGGTGTTGAATCCGGCGACCCCGCTCTCGCACCTCGATCACGTCATCGGGAAGCTCGACCTTATCCTGATCATGTCCGTCAATCCCGGTTTCGGCGGCCAGCAGTTCATCCCGGCCGCATTGCTGAAGCTCGCCGCGGTGCGCGAGCGGGTGAGAGCGGCGGGGCGCGACATCTGGGTCGAGGTCGATGGCGGCATCAAGGTGGAGAACATCGGGGACGCGGCGCGCGCGGGCGCCGACACGTTCGTCGCCGGCTCGGCGATCTTCGGGGCGAAGGATTACAAGGCGACGATCGCGGCGATGCGGGCGGAGCTGGCGAAGACATGAAGCCATCCTTTCCCCTGCGCGTCAAAGCCGTGATGATCGACTTGGACGGCACGCTCGCCGACACGATTCCCGATCTCGCCGCCGCAGCCAACGGCATGCTGCGCGAGCTGGGGCGCCAGGAGCTTTCCGTCGACCTGATCCGCACCTTCGTCGGCAAGGGCATACCCAACCTCGTCGCGCGCGCGCTGACGAGCAGTCTCGACGGCACGGTGCCCCAGGACCTCCTCGAGCGCGCGATGCCGATATACGAGCGCTGCTATACCGAGGCCAACGGCAGGAACTCGACCATCTATCCCGGTGTCATGGACGGGCTCGACGCGCTGCGCAAGGCCCGGTTCCCGCTCGCTTGCGTGACGAACAAGTCCGGCAGGTTTACGAGCCCGCTGCTCGAATACCTCGGCCTCGCCCCGTATTTCACGCAGGTGGTGGCGGGCGATACGCTGCCGCAGAAGAAGCCGGACCCTGCGCAGCTCCTCCATGCCTGCCGCGGTTTCGACGTGGCTCCCCGCGACATGCTGTTCATAGGCGATTCGCTGAACGATGCCCAGGCCGCGCGTGCAGCGGGCTGCCCGATCTTCTGCGTGCCCTACGGCTACAACGAGGGCCGGGACGTGCGGGAACTCGACGTTGATGCTATAGTGGATTCACTCGCGGAAGCCGCGAAACTCGTGGTCAAGCACTGATAATTGGTCATGCACCGCACGGATTACGGAAAGAACCGACCGGCGATCGTCGCGCGCCCCTGGCGCTGGTGGCGTCGCTCGTCGCCCGGTTGGCGCGCGCTAGTAATTTGAGCCGCATTAGTTTCGCGACATCCTGCCCGTAGGCAGAATCGTTTCGAAACTGAGGTGTCGCGGCACTAGTTGCGCCGCTTCGTTCTTTCCCGTTGTCCGGCAGTTGGAGCAGACCATGACTGAAGTCGAATTTGATGAGCTCGCGCGCGCGGGCTACAACCGCATCCCGGTGGTGCTCGAGACCTTCGCCGATCTCGACACGCCCCTCTCGATCTACCTCAAGCTCGCGAACCGCCCCTGGACCTACCTCCTGGAATCGGTGGTGGGGGGCGAGCGCTTCGGGCGCTACTCCTTCATCGGGCTCGCGGCGGAGACCCGCCTCGAGGTGCGGGGAAACGCCTGCGCCGAGGTGCGCGGCGGCCGCGTCCTGAGCGAAGCGATTCACGCCGATCCGCTCGCGTTCGTCCATTCCTACATTCAGCGCTTCCGGGTGGCGCAGGACGCCAAGCTGCCGCGCTTCTGCGGCGGGCTCGTCGGCTACTTCGGCTACGACACCGTGCGCTACATCGAGCGCAGGCTCTCCGGCGTCAGGAAGCCCGACGAGCTCGACGTGCCCGACATCCTGCTCCTCGTCTCCGAGGAGATCGCGATCGTGGACAACCTGTCGGGGAAACTCACGCTCGTGGTGTACGCCGAGCCCGGCGCGCCCGGCGCGTTCCAGGCGGCGCGTGCGCGATTGAAGGCGCTGCTCGCGCGGCTGCGCGAGCCGGTGGCCTTGCCGACCGACGTCTCGGTGGTTTCGGAGCCGGCCCTGTCGGGCTTCGGCGAGACGGCCTACCACGCGGCGGTCGAGCGCGCGAAGCGCTACGTCCGCGACGGCGACGTCATGCAGGTCGTGCCCTCGCAGCGTATGACGAAGCCCTTCCGCGCCTCGCCGCTCGCGCTCTACCGCGCGCTGCGGACCATCAATCCGTCGCCGTACATGTTCTACTTCGACTTCGGCGATTTCCACGTCGTCGGCGCCTCGCCGGAGATCCTGGTCCGGCTGGAAGGCGAGGCCGTGACGGTGCGCCCTATCGCCGGCACGCGCCGGCGCGGCGCGACGCCCGCCGAGGATGCGGCGCTCGCCGAAGAGCTGCTCGCGGACGACAAGGAGCGCGCCGAGCACATCATGCTGGTGGACCTGGGAAGGAACGATGTCGGCCGCGTCGCGGTGACCGGCAGCGTCCGGGTGACCGAGCAGATGGTGATCGAGCGCTACTCGCACGTGATGCACATCGTGTCGAACGTCGAGGGGACGTTGCAGCCGGGACTGAACGCGATCGACGTGCTGCGCGCGAGCTTTCCGGCCGGCACCGTTTCCGGGGCGCCCAAGGTGCGGGCGATGGAGATCATCGACGAGCTGGAGCCGGTGAAGCGGGGCATCTACGCCGGCGCGGTCGGCTACCTCGGGTTTCACGGCAACATGGACGTCGCGATCGCGCTGCGCACCGGGGTGATCAAGGGGGGCAAGCTCCACGTGCAGGCGGGCGGCGGAATCGTGGCCGACTCGCAGCCCGCCGCCGAATGGCAGGAGACCCAGAGCAAGGCGCGGGCGCTCCTGCGCGCGGCGGAGATGGCCGAAGGCGGGCTGGATACCCGCATTGATTGAATCGCGGAGGAACGGATGCACCGCGAGATGCGAGTGAATTTGCAGCCGGGTTCCCCGTTTCTGACCCGGGTAGTAGCATGGGACGGTAGCAACCGTAGACGCCCGTGGGGTGTATCCGTGGGTGTCGTCGTGACAATGTTTGCTTCGGGAGGTCCTTCCCGTGGACACGTCCTGGGTCGGACGGCCGATCGAGACCGCCCGGTTGATGGTCGCTGTCGCCTGCATGGCAGGCGCGCCGTATGCTGCGGCCCAGTTGCGCCCACCGCAGTCACCGTTTCCCGAGGACTTTGCTCTTGCCCAGGCTCCGGCGGGACCCGACAGCGCGCTGCCGGGCGAAGGGCGCCAGACCGTCACCCCCACATCCGAACAGCTGCGTCTGCGAAACGCCGCAGTGATCGGCGGCGGCATATTGCTGGTGGGCGCTTACGGGGCCGCGAAGTGGTGGCAGGACGGCTTTACCGGAGATTTTCGCACCCAGAAGGAGGGTTGGTTCGGCCAGAACACCTCGTCCGGCGGAGCGGACAAGCTGGGCCATGCATTTTCCGCGTACGTGGGGACGCGACTGGTTGCGCAGGCGTTCAACGCCGTGGGCAACGAGCCGGAGCCCGCGCGCAGGCTCGCGGCGTGGTCCACGCTCGCCGTCATGCTGGGCATCGAAGTGCTGGACGGTTACTCGAAGAAGTACAGCTTCAGCTGGGAGGATGCTCTCATGAACGTGGCGGGGGTCGGGATCGGGTACCTCATGGAGCGCAATCGTGAGCTCGACAACCTCCTCGATTTCCGTCTCCTCTACCGGAAGTCAGAGGGGAGCAACTTCGATCCGGCCGGCGACTACTCCGGGCAGACCTATCTCCTGGTGGCGAAAGCGAGTGGCGTACCCGCGTTGCGCGAGAACAGTGTGCTCCGCTACTTCGAGCTCGCGGCGGGCTACGGTACGCGCGGCTACCAGAGTCCGCCCGGCGTCGAGCGCGAGCGCAAGCTGTACTTCGGCGTTTCCGTCAACTTGTCCGAGGTCCTCGCCCAGACCGTTTTCCGCGGGGCGAAAGACCGCGGCTTCCCGCAACGCGCGACGGACCTGTTTCTGGAGTTTGTGCAGGTGCCCGGTACTGCTGCGCTCGCCTCCCACCGCATGTAGCCGGTTCCGAAAGACGTATCATGGTTGACGAGCTTTCGGAGTACACGCGCACCCAGCGCGCGCTGGAGATATCCGGGATCGTGGTCTACGCGGGTCTCGCGGTCTGGGCCGCCGCGCGGCTTGCGGATATGCCGGCGTGGCTCATCGCGGCGGCACTGGTCGCGGGATGGATCGCGCTCGATTTCCTGAGCGGCTTCACGCACTGGGCGTTCGACACCTGGGGCAGCGTCCACACGCCGTTTCTCGGCAAAAGCTTCATCCGTCCGTTTCGCGAGCATCATCGCGACCCGGAGGCCATGACCCGCCACGATTTCGTCGAGACGAACGGCGCGAGCTGCCTGGCGGCGACGCCCGTCCTCGCCGCCGCGGCGGTGATGCCGGCGGAGCCGGGGGCGCAAGCCGCGCTGCACGCGTTCCTGACGTGCGCGGCGCTCGCCAGCCCCGTCGCAAACCAGTGTCACAAGTGGGCGCACATGCGGCGCGAGGACGTGCCCGCGCCGGCGCGCCTCCTGCAGCGATGGCGCGTCGCTCTCGCGCCGGAAGCCCATCTCGGCCACCACACGCGGCCCTTCGACACGAGCTATTGCACCGCGAACGGGTGGATGAACGGGCCGCTCGATGCCACCGGGTTCTTCCGTTTGCTGGAGCGCGCCATCCGCGCGTTCGGAAGAAGAATGAATATGCCTCTATAGGATAGCGACGCCATGCTGCTCATGATCGACAACTACGATTCTTTCACCTACAACCTCGTCCAGTACCTGGGCGAGCTGGGCGAGGACGTGAAGGTCGCCCGCAACGACGAAATCGCGCTCGACGAGATCGGAAAGCTTGCGCCCGGGCGCATCGTGATATCGCCGGGCCCGTGCACGCCGGCGGAAGCGGGTATTTCCGTGCCGCTCATCGAGCGCTTTGCCGGCGAGATTCCCATCCTCGGCGTGTGCCTGGGGCACCAGAGCATAGGGCAGGCCTTCGGCGGGCGCATCGTGCACGCGGCCCAGTTGATGCACGGCAAGACCTCCCCCATCCACCATGACGGCCGCGGCGTGTTTCGCGGCCTGCCCGATGCCTACACCGCGACGCGCTATCATTCGCTGGCGATAGAGCGCGCGAGTCTGCCCGCCTGCCTGGAGGTGAGCGCCTGGACGGACGACGGGGAGATCATGGGCGTGCGCCACAGGACGCTCGCGGTCGAGGGCGTGCAGTTCCATCCCGAGTCGATCCTGACCGAGCACGGGCACGCGCTCCTGAAGAATTTTCTGGAGGAAACGAAATGACGCCACAGGACGCACTGGCGCGTGTCATCGAGCATCGCGAGATCTTTCGCGAGGAGATGCTGTCCCTGATGCGCAGCATCATGAGCGGCGAGGTGTCGCCGACCATGATCGCCGCGATCATGATCGGATTGCGCGTCAAGAAGGAAACCATAGGGGAGATCGCCGCCGCGGCGGAGGTGATGCGCGAGTTTGCGACCAAGGTCGTGGTGAAAGACGCCGACGGCCTGGTGGACATCGTGGGCACGGGAGGCGACGGCGCCCGCACCTTCAATATCTCGACTGCTTCCACGTTCGTCTGCGCCGCGGCCGGCGCGCGCATCGCGAAACACGGCAATCGCGCGGTCTCCAGCAAGTCGGGCAGTGCCGATCTCCTGGAAGCGCTGGGCGTGAACCTCGCGTTGAAGCCCGGGCAGATCGCCACGAGCATCGCGGAGACCGGCGTCGGCTTCATGTTCGCGCCCAATCACCACGGCGCGATGAAGCATGCGGCGCCGGTGCGGCGGGAGCTGGGCGTCAAGACCATCTTCAACATCCTCGGTCCGCTCACCAACCCGGCGAACGCGAAACAGCACCTGGTCGGGGTGTTCCATCCCGATCTCGTCGGCATCGAGGTGCGCGTGCTGGAGCGCCTCGGCAGCTGCAGGGCAATGGTGGTTCACGGCATGGAAGGGATGGACGAGATTTCCATCTCGGGACCGACGATGGTCGGCGAGCTGAAGGACGGCGCGATCCGCGAATACAGCATCGCCCCGCAGGATTTCGGGCTGCCGGCGCACGACCTGGACGCCATACGCGTGGACGGCGTCGAGCAATCGAAGGCCATGGTGCTCGCGGCGCTTTCGAACGAACCGGGCGTGGCGCGGGACATCGTCGCGCTCAACTCGGGCGCGAGCATCTACGTCGCGGGCCTCGCGCCCACGGTGGCCGAAGGGGTGAAGCGGGCACAAGCGGTGATCGCGAGCGGGGCGGCGCGGAAGAAGCTCGACCAGTTCGTGGCGTTCACGAAGAGCGTGAAGGCTGAATGAACCGCCCGGACGCCAGGGAGTTGTCCGACATTCTGCAGCGCATTCTTGCCGTCAAGGCAGAAGAGATCGCGCGTGCAATGAAGGAAAGGCCGGCAGCCGCGCTGCAGCGCGAGGTGCGGGAAGCGGGCGCGCCGCGTGACTTCGTCGGCGCGATCCGGGAGAGAATCGCTGCCGGCAAGCCCGCGGTGGTCGCGGAGATCAAGAAAGCGAGCCCGAGCCGGGGTGTCCTGCGCGGTGAGTTCGATCCGGCGGCGATTGCCGCGAGCTACCAGCGGCACGGCGCGGCGTGCCTGTCGGTGCTGACCGACGAACGGTTCTTCCAGGGCTCGATGGACGATCTGCGGGAGGCGCGGACTGCGTGCGCGCTCCCGGTGCTGCGCAAGGATTTCACGATCGATCCGTACCAGGTTCACGAAGCGCGGGCCGGTGGAGCGGACTGCATACTGCTCATCGTTGCCGCCCTGGAAGACGTTCTCATGCGGGAGCTGGAACAGGTCGCGCGCAATCTCGGCATGGCGGTGCTGGTGGAAGTGCACGATGCGGCGGAGCTCGAGCGGGCGCTCGCGCTCGATACGCCGCTCCTCGGGATCAACAACCGCGACCTGCGGACCTTCGAAACCCGCCTGGAGACGACGCTCGGCCTGCTGGACAGGGTTCCGGAAGGGCGCATCGTGGTGACCGAAAGCGGGATACTCACGGCGGAAGACGTGCGCAGGATGCGGGGCCGCGGGGTAAATTGCTTCCTGGTAGGGGAAGCGTTCATGCGGGCCGCCGACCCCGGGGTGGAGCTGGCGCGGCTGTTTGCGCCTGCTGTGTAGTGCCGAACCGAACCGCCGTGACGCCAAGAGGACCAGAAATGAATCCAGATGCCCCGCCGAGAGCGCTGCCGACACTCGATGAGCTGATCGTCGCTTTCGACAAGGGCCTGCGGACCGTCTTTGCCCCGGCGCACTCGTCGCGCGCGGTGCCGGGCGAGGCGCTGCCGCACGCCGAGCTGTCCGCCGCGGAGCGCGCTCATGCAGCGGCCTTGATGCGGGTCAACCACACCGGCGAGATCTGCGCCCAGGCGCTGTACCAGGGCCAGGCGCTCACGGCCCGCAACTCCGCGGCCAGAGAGGCGCTCGACCGCGCGGCCCAGGAGGAAACCGAGCACCTGGCGTGGACCGGCCGGCGCATCAATGAGCTGGGCGGCCGGCAGAGCCTGTTGAATCCATTCTTCTACGCGGGATCGTTCGCGATCGGCGCCGTCGCGGGCCTGCTGGGCGACCGGTGGAACCTGGGCTTTCTCGCGGAGACGGAGCGCCAGGTCGTGGCGCACCTCGAAGGACACCTCACGCGGCTGCCGGCGGCGGACGAAAAGAGCCGCGCGGTGGTCGAGCAGATGAAGGCGGACGAGGCCCGCCACGCGACGAGCGCGCTCGAGCACGGCGCGGCGGAGCTGCCGGCGCTGGCGAAGACCGCGATGCGGGCGGCGTCGCAGGTGATGACGGAGACTTCGTATTGGCTGTAGTTACGCCTCGCGAATCTCGAAATCGTGCGTCACCGCCGCCGTCTTCCCGAGCATGATGGAGGCCGAGCAGTACTTCTCCGCCGACAGGTGAACGGCCCGCTCGACCTGCTCCGGCTTCAGCGCCTTGCCCGTCACGACGAAGTGGAAGTGGATCTTCGTGAATATCTTGGGGTCTTCCTCCGCCCGCTCGGCGTCGATCTCGACCACGCAGTCGGTCACCGGCGCGCGGCCTCTCTTCAGGATGTGCACGACGTCGTAGGCCGTGCAGCCCCCGGTGCCCAGGAGAACCGTTTCCATCGGGCGCGGGCCGAGGTTGCGCCCGCCACCCTCGGGGGCCCCATCCATGACGAGCGCGTGCCCGCTCTCCGATTCGCCGACGAAGGCGACGTTCTCGATCCATTTGATGCGGGCTTTCATTTAGTACCCTCCGGGGCGTCGAGCCGCGAGCCGCCAGCTTCGAGCCGGGAACTCCAACCAAGCACGGACTCCAATCTTCGGCTGGTAGCTTCAGCGTCCGAGCGCGACGCGTAAATGATACCAGCCGATCCCGATCACCTCGTGAAAAAACAGGGAGCTATTGAACAGAGCCTGCGCGCTGGGCATCAACGAAAGCACGTCGGCCGGAGGGCGGATGGCATAACCGGTCGGCGCCGGGATCACGCTGAAGCCAGCCGTTTCGAACGCATAGCGCGCCCGCGGCATGTGCCAGGCGTGGGTGACGAGATAGATGCGCTTGATGCCGGCAGGTCCGAGGACGTGAGCGCTTCCGCGCGCGTTTTCCATCGTGTTGTTCGAAGTCTCCTCGACCCACGTGACGGGTACCTGGAATTCACGTTCCAGCACCTGCTTCATCAAGAGAGCCTCGGGAGCGTGATTGCGCGAGGGCGACCCGCCGGAGGTAAGCACCGGCGCCCTCAACGTGCGGTGGAGGTGGGCCGCATAGCGCACCCGTGCGAGAGTATGTGAATTCACGGTACTTCCGCCGTATTCCGGCGCGGCAAAATAGGTTCCACCACCCAGGACCACGATCGCCTGCACGCTCCTGTCGGACGGGGAATCGAGTGGCGCCGGCTGCAGAAGCTCGAGCAGAAAGCTGGCCATGCAGGGGGTCGACAGGGCATAGAGCGCCAGCCACACGACCAGTACGAGCGCCCGTGCGACCCTGGGCCGCCGCCACGTCAGCATCAGCGCGACGAGCAGAATGACCAGCAGGATGCCGGGCGGCATGAGCAGTGCCGCAATCGCGTTGGTAATCAGGAATTCCATGCAGGTATCGGGTTACGGGGAAGCTGCGCACCGCGACATCTCGATTGACACATCAGCCTGATTTCCAATAGAATTCGCCCTTTTCCGCAGCGACAGGCCATGAAGACTTATACCGCCAAGGCGGGCGAAATCAGGCAGGATTGGTACGTGGTGGACGCCGCCGGCAAGGTGCTCGGCCGGCTCGCCGCCGAGATCGCGCGGCGCCTGCGCGGCAAGCACAAGCCCGAGTTCACGCCGCACATCGACACCGGCGATTATATCGTCGTGGTCAACGCCGACAAGCTGCGCGTGACCGGTCGCAAGGCCGAGAGCAAGGTCTATTACCGCCACACCGGCTACCCCGGCGGCATCTACGGCACCACCTTCGCCAAGCTCCACGCCCGGCATCCCGATCGCGTGCTGAAGCTCGCGGTGAAGGGCATGCTTCCCAAGGGGCCGCTCGGCTACGCGATGCTGAAGAAGATGAAGATCTACACCGGCGCGGACCATCCGCACACGGCGCAGCAACCCAGGAATCTGGAGATCTGAGGGATACATGGCGATACAGTCACAGCAGCAGAATTACGGTACCGGGCG
>DASRJL010000047.1:0-9712 GCA_035649495.1 Burkholderiales bacterium
CCTGATCCCGGCATCACGTATCGGAGCGGGAGTCGGAAAATCCGGCTCGCCGATCTCCATGTGGACGATATCCCGGCCCTGCGCCTCCAGCTCGCGCGCGCGCGCGAGCAGGGCCATCACGTGGAAGGGCTCGATTTCCACCGCGCGCCGTGCCGGACCGCGCTTTACTGCAGTCATATCAGTTCAGCCACGGATAGACACAGATACACACTGAAGGCCCAAAGCAAACCGGCGAAGCCGCCGGCTCCGCCGATTCTAACGCTACTGTTTGCCCCCTCCCGCGCCCCGCGGGTCACGGGTCACGTGCGCGCCCCGGACCGGCGTGCCGGCTTGCGCGCCGGCCGGCGCGGCGCGGCTTTCCGCAGACCCTCGAGGTAAAGGTCGATCATCGCCTCCGCCTGCCGCTCGAGCGCCACGTAGTCGTTGTTGGCGAGCCAGTTGGAGATCAGGCCGAACAGCAGCGCGTCCAGTCCGATCGCGGCCAGTCGCGGATTCAGGCCGGCCGGCAACAGGCCGCGCTTGACGGCATTGCGCAGGGCCTGTTCCGTCCGGTCGACGCAGCCTTTCTGTATGCTGCTGATCCGGCGCTTCACCCCGGCCATCTCGCCCAGGTACTCGCACTTGTGGGTCACCACGTCGAAGACGCGCTGGCATTGCGGATCGGTCGCCGTGCGCTTCAGGACGGAGACCGCGCACGCCTTCAACGAGGCGATCGGGTCCAGGACGGCTTCGTCGCTGCTCTGCGCCACCATCGCCTCCATCGGCAGCGTCACGCGGTTGACCATCGCCGCGAACAGATCGCTCTTGTCCTTGAAATGCCAGTAGATCGCGCCGCGCGTCACCCCGGCGGACTGCGCGATGTCCTCGAGTGAAGTGCGGGAAACGCCGCGCTCGCTGAACAACTGCTCGGCCGAGTCGAGTATCGCGTTGCGCGTTTCCTGCGCCTCGTCCTTGGTGCGTCTTACCACTACGTTAATCTCCTCTGACCGCAAGCGCCCCGCACGCTCAAAACGAGGGCCGACGGTAATACGCGGCGTCGTGTCGCGAAATTGTGACGGTCCGTCGCGGCCCGCACTGTACCGGGCGGGCGGCCGCTCTTTACATACATACACGATTGTATGTAATATCGCGGGTCACTGCAATGGCGCGCCCGGCTGCCGGTTGAACGCAGCAGGGACTGGCATCTACAAACAACCTCAAACGGCCGAACCATGTCGCTCTCCACAAGACCGGTAATGACGTTGCGTACCGTTTTGCTTTTCGGGCTCGTGCTGCTCGCCGCGGGCTGCGGTCCCGGCGCCGACCCCCACGCCGGGGGATTCCCGCCCCCGGTCGTCTCGGTCGTTACGGTCGAGCCCAAGGACGTTCCGGTCACCTACGAGTACGTCGCCCAGACCGCCGGCTATCGCGAGGTCGAGGTGCGCGCGCGCGTGACCGGGATACTCCTCAAGCGCAACTACAGCGAGGGCACCACGGTGAAACAGGGCCAGTCGCTCTTCACCATCGATCCCACACCCTTTCAGACCGCCCTCTCCCGCGCCGAGGGCGATCTGGCCGTTGCCGAGGCGCGGCTCGCGCAGGCGAAGCGGGAAGTCGCGCGCCTGAAACCGGTGCTGGAGGCGAAGGCGGTGAGCCAGAAGGAGCTCGACGACGCCGTTTCCGCCGAGCAGGTCGCCGACGCGGAAGTGAAGAGCGCGCGCGCCCGCGTGACCGAGGCGAAGCTCAACCTGGACTGGACGCGGGTCGAGGCGCCGATTTCCGGGACCACCAGCCGCGCCGCCGTTTCGGAGGGCTCCCTGGTTTCGGGCCCGAACGTGCTGCTCACGGCCGTCACGCAGACCGATCCCATGTACGTCATCTTCGGTGTCCCCGACCGCGAGCACATCGCGCTGCGCCGCGACGCCGAGGCGGGGCGGCTCAAGCTGCCCGCGGACGGGCGGTTGAAGGCGACGGTCAAGCTCGCTGACGGGAGCAGCTACGGGCGCGAAGGCATCGTCAACTTCCGCGACGTGCGGGTCAACACCCAGACCGGGACCACCGAATCGCGCGCCGAGTTCACCAATCCCGGCGGCGTGCTGCGCGCCGGCGAGTTCGTGCGCATCACGCTGCACGGCGCCGTGCGGCCGCGCGCGATCGTCGTGCCGCAGCGCGCGGTGCTCGAGAGCCCCAAGGGCAAGTACGTGTACGTCGTCACCGCCGAGAGCAAGGGCGAGCCGCGCCCGGTCGAAGTCGGCGACTGGGTCGCGCCCGACGGATGGATCATCAACAGCGGGCTGGCGGCCGGCGAGCGCGTCATCGTGGACGGCGTGATGAAGCTGCAGCTGATGGGCCCCGCCGGCGGGCCGGTGCAGATCGGCGACGCCGCGGCGGCGGCCGACGGCAAGGGCGCGCCGGGTAAGGGTGGCCCGGCAAAGGGCGCCCCGGACAAGGGCGACGGCAAGAACGCGGAAAAGGCGTCGCAGAAGGGCGCGCCCGCGCCCGAGAAGAAGTGAGCCGGGCATGATCTCGCGCTTCTTCATCGACCGGCCGATCTTCGCGGCAGTCCTCTCCATCTTCATCGTCATCGCGGGCCTCGCCTCGATGCGCGTGCTGCCGATCGCGCAGTACCCCGAGATCGCGCCTCCCGTCGTCACGGTGCGCGCGTTCTACCCCGGCGCGTCGGCCCAGGTGATCGAACAGACCGTGGCGGCGCCCCTCGAGAACCAGATCAACGGCGTCGAGAAGATGATCTACATGAGCTCGACGTCCACGTCGAACGGCGCGCTCGAGATCCAGGTCACGTTCGAGATCGGCGCCGACGCGGACACCGCGGCCCTGAACGTCAACAACCGCGTCAAGCAGGCCGAGCCGCGCCTGCCGCAGGAGGTACGGCGGCAGGGCGTCACGGTCGAGAAGGGATCGTCGGCATTCCTGCAGGTGCTCGCGTTCACGTCGCCCGACGGCAGCCGCGACGACCTCTTCATCTCCAATTACGTGACGTTGAACGTGCTCGACGCGCTGAAGCGCATTCCCGGCACGACCAACGTGCAGATCTTCGGCGCCAAGGATTACGCGATGCGGATCTGGGCGCGCCCGGACCGGCTCGCCCAGCTCAAGGTCTCGCCCACCGACATCATCCGCGCGCTGAACGAGCAGAACGCCCAGTTCGCGGCCGGCAAGATCGGCCAGTCGCCGACCGGCGGACCGCAGGAGCTGGTATACACCATCACCACCAAGGGCCGGCTCACCGAGCCCGAAGAATTCGAGAACGTCGTCGTGCGCGCCAACGGCGACGGCTCGGTGCTGCGGCTGAAGGACGTGGCGCGGGTGGAGCTCGGCTCCAAGGACTACGAGTTCCTGGGCCGCGTCAACGGCAAGTCCGCGACCCTGGTCGGGATCTTCCTGCAACCGAACGCCAACGCGCTCGAAACCGGCAAGCGCGTGACGAAGGCGATGGCCGAGCTCGCCGGCAGGTTTCCTTCGGGGCTCGAGCACCATAACGTGTACGATACGACCCGCTTCGTGGAGGTCTCGATCCGCGAGGTCGTGATCACGCTCGCCGAAGCCATGGCGCTCGTGTTCCTGGTCGTGTTCCTGTTCCTGCAGAACTGGCGCGCGACGCTGATCCCGTTCGCCGCGGTCCCGGTGTCGCTGATCGGCACCTTTGCCGGCCTTACCCTACTCGGCTACTCGATCAATACCCTGACGCTGTTCGGCATGGTGCTCGCCATCGGCATCGTGGTGGACGACGCGATCGTCGTGCTGGAGAACGTCGAGCGCATCATGCACGAGGAGCATCTCGCCGCGCGCGACGCCGCTATCAAGGCGATGCGCGAGGTCACGAGCCCGATCATCGCCATCGTGCTCACACTGTGCGCCGTGTTCGTGCCGATCGCCTTTCTCGGCGGGCTGACGGGCGAGCTCTACCGCCAGTTCGCCGTGACGATATCGATCGCGGTCGTGATCTCGGGCCTCGTCGCGCTGACGCTCACGCCCAGCCTGTGTGTCCTCATCCTGAAACGCGAGCATCGCCAGCCCGGCCGCTTCTTCCGCTGGTTCAACGACTGGTTCCGGCGGGTGACCGGTCGCTACGTTGACGGCGTGTCGTGGATGCTGCGCCGGGGCAGCATCGCGCTCATCCTCTTCGTCGGCATGGTGGCTATTACCGTCGGGCTGTGGCGCGCCACGCCGGGATCTCTGGTGCCGGACGAGGATCAGGGCTACTACATCGCCGCCGTATTCCTGCCCGACGGCTCCACGCTGGAGCGCACCGACAAGGTAGTCGCCGAGGTCGTGGCGGCCATCAAGTCCAACCCGGCGAACCAGGACGCGATTGCCTTTACCGGGTTCGACTTCCTCGGCGGCGGCTTCAAAAACAGCGCGGCGACGATCTTCGTCACGCAGAAGCACTGGGACGAGCGCCAGGTCACGACACCGCAGCTCGTCGGCGAGTTCTTCATGAAGACCGGCCACATCAAGGAGGCGCTGGTCCTCGCCTTCGGCCCGCCGCCCATCTTCGGGCTCGGCAACGCAGGCGGCTTCGAGTTCTACATCCAGAACCGCGGCGAAGGCGGCGCTCCGCGCCTGCAGGAAGTGACGCAGCAGCTCCTCGGCGCGGTCCACCAGGATCCCATGTTCGGCCAGGTCAACACGCTCTGGCGCGCCAATGTGCCGCAGCTCTACGTGGAGACCGACCGCGAGAAGGCGAAGAGCCTGGGTGTGACGCTCGACGAGCTGTACGGCACGCTCGCCTCGACGCTCGGCACCTTCTACGTCAACGACTTCAACAAGTTCGGCCGCACCTGGCAAGTGCTCATGTCCGCGGAGCCGGCGTACCGCAAGCGCCCGGATGACGTGGGCGCGGTCTGGGTGCGCTCCGACCAGGGACGCATGGTCCCGCTCGCCTCGCTCGCGAAGGTGAGCTACTCCTCGGGTCCCGATTCGCTCGACCGGTTCAACAACCTGCCCTCGGTCAAGATCTTCGGCTCGACCCAGCCGGGGTTCAGCTCGGGCCAGGCGATCGAGCGCATGGAGAAGATCGCGCGCGAGACGCTGCCTCCAGAATTCACCTTCGACTGGGGCGGGGCGTCGTTCCAGGAGAAGCGCTCGGGCGGCACGTCGATACTCGCGCTGGGCCTCGCGGCGCTCATGGTGTTCCTGATCCTCGCGGCGCAATACGACCGGTGGTCCCTGCCGCTCGCGGTGATGCTGGCGCTGCCGTTCGGCACGTTCGGTGCGCTGGCGGCGATCGCGATCAACAACCTCCTGCCGATGCCGTACTACATGCTGAAGGACGTACCGGGTCTGGGTTGGCTGCTCTCACCGCTCGCCGGCATCGCCCGCCTCTCCAACGACGTGTACTTTCAGATCGGCCTGGTGACGCTGCTCGGCCTCGCGGCCAAGAACGCCATCCTGATCGTGGAGTACGCGGTAATGAAGCAGCACGAGGGGCTCTCCACCGCGGCCGCAGCGGTGGAGGCGGCCCGCCTGCGCTTCCGCCCCATTCTGATGACGTCGCTCGCCTTCATCCTGGGTGTGATGCCGCTCGTGTTCTCCAGCGGCGCCGGCGCGGGAGCCCGCCATTCCGCAGGCACGGGCGTGATGGGCGGGATGCTCGCGGCGACGTTCCTGGCGATCTTCTTCATACCGTGGTTCTTCAAGCTGATCGTGGACCGCCGGCTTTCGGAAAAGCGCTCGACAGCCGAGATCGAGGAGGAAGCGACGCATCACCGTGAAGCCGGCCTGCGGGCAACACGCACGCCACGCCATCACACGGTCAGGGGAGACGACGATGAGACGGGCTAAAGGCAATCTCGCCAGCGTGAAAGGGCGGGGATTCATTGTCACCCTGGTGGCGCTGATCGCCGGCTGCGCAATCGGACCTGCCTACGAGCGCCCGGCCTCGGAGCTACCCGCGGCGTGGCAGGGGGGGCCGGCAAGCGGCGTCAGCGCGCCGGGGGACCGCTGGTGGACGCTCTACGCGGATCCGGCGCTCGACCGGCTGGTGGAGGAGGCGCTCGCGCACAATCAGGATCTCGCGCTCGCCGTAGCGCGGGTGGACGAGGCCAGGGCGCTCGCGCGCGTTGCCGACTCGCTCCAGTGGCCCTCGGTCGATGCGAGCTTCAACCGCGACCGCTCGCGCCGCTCCGAGGTAACTTCCACGCCCTTTCCCGGCGCGCCGGTGGAGAGCAATAACTACCGCGCGCAATTGAACGTCGCCTACGAGGTGGACTTGTGGGGCCGCCTGAAAAGCGTGAGTAACGCCGCCCGCGCCAACCTGCTCGCGACCGTGGCCGCCCGCGAAACGGTGCGCATCGCGCTCGCCACCGAGGTCGTGCGCGGCTACTACACGCTGATCTCGCTCGACGCGCAGATAGCCGCGACCGAGCGCGCCTTGAGCCTGCGCAGCAACGGGCTGGAGCTGCAGCGGGTCCGCGCCAAGGCCGGCCTCATCAACGATTTGAGCTTGCGGCAGCTCGAGGCCGAAGTGGCGGCCGCGCAGTCGCAGCTGCCCGCCCTGGCGGCGAACCGGACCGCGCAGGAGCTGGCGCTGAGTGTGCTCGCCGGCCGCAGTCCACGCGCCATCACGGAAGCCGGGGTGGAGCGCCGCGCCGAACAGGGCGAGCCGCAGCCGCCAGTGATACCCGAGGGATTGCCGTCCGACCTCCTCCTGCGCCGCCCCGACATCGTCCAGGCGGAACAGCAGCTGATTGCCGCCAACGCCCGCATCGCCGAGGCGCGCGCCTCCCTCTTTCCGCGCATACTGCTGACGGGCTTCCTCGGCAGCGAGAGCGCGGCCCTCGGCAATCTCTTTTCCGGTCCTGCAGCGATCTGGTCGCTTGCGTTCGGGCTGGCGCAACCGATCTTCCAGGGCGGGCGCCTGTTCGCGGAGATCGAGGCGGTGGAGGCCCGCGAAAAGCAGGCCGTCGCGTCATACCAGAAGACGCTACAGGAAGCGTTCCGCGAGGTGCGGCAGGGACTTTCCACGCAGCTGCGGGCGCGCGAGGTGTACGATTCGGAGACCAACCGCGCCACCGCGCTCACCGAGGCCTTGCGCCTCGCGCGCCTGCGCTACCAGCAGGGCCTGCTCTCCCAGCTCGAGATTATCGATGCGGAGCGCAACCTGCTGCAGGCGGAACTGAACCGCGCGGACGCGTTGCGCGCGCAGCGCGCGGCGGTCGCTGACGTCGTCAAGGCGCTGGGCGGGGGGTGGCAGGGGTTGGAGGCGACACCGGTCGCGCAGCAGAAACCTCAATAGAAGAGCTGAGCCGCCAAGACGCCAAGGCCGCCAAGGAAGGCGCGGGGAAAGCCTTACCGCGAAGGACACGAAGGACGCCAAAGGAAGGCGCGGGAAAGCTTCACCGCCAAGATCGCGAAGGACGCAAGCGAAACAATAATAACTTCCACCCCAAGAACGCGAAGACAACGCCAAGCGCGCCAGGTTGCCGCGGTAAGCCGTTCGATCGCCGCTTAGTACCGGGCATTGGCGGTATCGGGACCATCTTGAAGTTTGAGGCGATCAAAAATCTCGCCAGCGACGACCGAACCGATGGCGTGAACGGCATCGTGTCTCGACAATCCCTCTTTCGTCAGACGGGCGAGTGCCCGGACCACGGGCTCGTCATTCAGCGCCAGCTGGTTCTCGACAACCGCATGAATCGCGGCGTGCAGCCTCCGTGTGCTCCTGGGTAAGGGAATGCGGGCGTCGCGGTGATACCACTCCACCAACAGAATTCTTTCCCCCTCATCGAGACCGAGCCAGACCTCTGGCGACGGAGCATGCTCGGGACTGTGGAGTTCCATAGCGGAATGGCGTGAACCGTCCAGGCTTGTTATTCCACGGTGTCAACTAATGGGGGAAGCTTGGCGTCCGGTGCAGCAATTAGTTGGGCGGCTAGCGCCTGTGCATATCCAACATCGGCTAGCGGTTCGCCACAGCCAAGAGAGCTGAAGCCCCAAGGTAATACCCATCGTGACGATGACGCGCCTTCATGCGCTCGGTCAATAGCGAAAGAGCGTGCTTTTTTTGCGCGGCATTAAGGGTGTCGAGGATGCGGCGCATGCCCGTACCGCGGCGTTGCTGCCAGATCTCCTCTGCATCAGCGTAGCGGAAATCCATGGAATCGATCTTTACACTAATACCAGTGAATCCATTGCGGCGAATCAAGGCTTCGAGAATATCCGGTTCGGTGATCCAGCCTGGGCTACTACTGGTAGGAATTCCCATCGATTCCAGAACCGGACGTAACTCGGCGCCTTGGTCGACCCGCCAGGTAGATATGGCAAGACAACCGCCAGGTTTAAGCACGCGCCGCATTTGCGCGAGGCCGCGGTCCTGGTCAGGGAAGAACATGATGCCAAAGCCGCAGGTCACGCAATCGAAAGACTCATCCGGGAATGTCAATTCTTCCGCATCCATTACGTTCACACGCGCCTTGAGCCCACGACTTGCCGCCTCCTCGCTGGTCGCATGAGCCATTGCCTCGGCGAGGTCGATTCCGACTACCTCCCCGCCAGCGCCCACGCGTTCCGCAGCAGGGAAAAGCACCGCGCCCCGGCCTGAGGCAATGTCCAGCACGTGTGCGCCGGCATTGATATTGGCAATCTCCACCAGCCTCCGGCCGAAATGAGCGAAACATCCCGGACCTGAGTCGTAATCGGGGGACACCGTATTGAACAAAATCCTGGTCTGCGTTTTCCGCGCCGAATCGTCGTTGCTCATGTGGCCCCCAACCAGGATCTTCAATCATGATCATCCGGCGTCGTGCATACGATTCCAACTGAAGTTTCTTGTGAACGCGATCACGCGCCGAACAACGTATTAATCCGGCTTGATGCCCGCGTCCTTGATCACCTTCGCCCACTTCGGGATCTCGGACTTGATGACCGCAGCGAACTCGTCGGGCGAGTTGCCGATGCCTTCCAGACCAAGATTGGCGAGTTTGGCGCTCACGTCAGGTAGCGCGAGCGTCTTGACGGTTTCGAGATGAAGCTTGCGGACGATCCCTGCCGGCGTCCTCGCCGGCGCGAGCAGTCCGTTCCAATTCGTAAATTCGAAGCCCGCATAGCCGGACTCGGCGATGGTCGGCAACTCCGGGGTCACCGAGGAGCGCCGCAATGAGGTCACCGCGAGGGCGCGTAGCTTTCCTTCACGCACCATGGGCAAGACCACTGTCGAGCCGAACATCATCGTGACGCGCCCGCCCAGTAGGTCCGGGATCGCCGCACTCAAGCCTTTGTAGGGAATGTGCCGGATGTCGACGCCCGCCACGGACTTGAACAATTCCGCCGGCATGTGGGGGGCGCTACCGCTACCGGCGGAGGCGAAGGTGAGTACGCCAGGCTGCGCTTTGGCCAAGGCAACCAACTCCTTGACGCTCTTCGCCGGCACGATGTTATGCACCACCAGCATAGGCGACGACGCGGTAACCTGAGACACCGGTGCGAAATCTTTTATCGGCTCAACCGTCAGCTTGTACAGGCTGGGATTGATGGCGATCTGCCCCTGGCCCATTAGTCCAAGCGTGTAGCCCTCCGGCGCTGCCTTCGCGACGCGGTCTGCAGCGATATTCCCGGCAGCGCCGGTGGTATTGTCAACCACGACCGGTTTGCCGAATGCCTCGGAGAATTGTTGGCCGAGCAGGCGCGCGACAGTGTCGACGGCGCTGCCGGGCGGGAAACCGACTACAAGGCGGATCGGCCTTTCGGGGTAAGTGGTCGTTTGCGCGGCCGG
>DASRJL010000048.1:0-21662 GCA_035649495.1 Burkholderiales bacterium
CCCGAAGCGTGCATGTCTACCTGTTCGACATGCACTTCCCATGCGAGGTTGCAGGCCCAAAGCTCATTGCTGCTGCAGCCCGATCTGCCGGATGAGGTTCGCGTAGCGCTCGATCTCGACCTTGATGTAGGCGGCGAGCTCGTTGCCGCCGGTTGCGGCGGGAACGAAGCCGAGATCCTTCAGGCGCTTGCCGGTATCCGGAAGCGAGAGCGTGGAAACAGCTGCCTTGTGCAGCGTGTCGACGATCGCCTTCGACGTTTTCGCCGGCACCATGAGTCCGCCCCAGGACAGCATCTCGTAGCCGGGAAGCGTTTCGGCGATCGTGGGAAGGTCCGGCAGTTCTTCCTGGCGCTTCAAGGATGAGACGCCCAGCGGCCGCAGCCTCCCGCTGCGTATGTGCACGAGGCCCGTTGCGATCGGCGTGAAGTAGACGGAAGTCTCGCCCGACAGCACGGAGGTCAGGGCGGGTCCGCCGCCAGCGTAGGCGACGTGCAGCATCTTCACCTTCGCCAGGCCGTTGAACAACTCCGCCGAGAAGTGGGTGCCGCTGCCGATGCCCGCAGAAGCGTAGGCGAGGTCTCCCGGGCGTGCTCTTGCGATGTTGATGAGATCGCGCACTGATCTTGCAGGCAACGAGGGATGCACGGCCGACACGAACGACGAGGTCGCGAGGAGCGTCACCGGCGCGAAGTCGCCCAGGATGTCGTAGTTGAGCTTCTTGTACAGGCCGGGATTGATGCTGTGGTTGGTGTGGGCGTAGAACACGTTGTAGCCGTCGGCAGGCGCCCGTGCCGCAACCTCGGCTCCGATATTGCCTCCGGCGCCCGCCCGGTTATCGACGACGATCTGCTGGCCCAGTGCCTGCGTGAGCCCGTTCGCCATGATCCGGGACACCGTGTCCGGGTTGCTGCCCGCCGAGCTGGCGACGATGATTCGGATGGGCTTCACCGGATATTGCTGCGCGCAGACAGCTCCGGGAACGGCAGCCGACACCGCCGCGTACAGCACTAACCACAATGCACCACCTGGCGTCGCCATTGTTTTCCTTCCCGTGTTATTCGCGGATGCCGGCATCCTTGATCACCTTGCGCATGCGATCCATCTCCGTGCGTATCGCTGCCGCGAGCTCGTCGGGCGAGCTGCCGACGACCTCCGAGCCCGCGTGGAACAATCGTTCCCTCGCCTCGGGTGTCCCGAGGAAGCGCACGACCTCGTGGTTCAGCCGGCTGATGATCGCCTCCGACGTCTTCGCGGGCGCCAGGAGGGCACCCGACGACGTCGCTTCGTATCCTGGCAAGCCCGAGGCGGCGACCGTCGGCAGGCCGGGGAAGAGCTCCGAAGGCCGGGCGCTGGTGATCGCGAGCGCTCGCAATCGACCGGACTTCACATGAGGCATTACGGAAGTCGCCGTGATGAAAGTCATCTGGACCTGGCCGCTGATGAGATCGTTGATCGCCAGGCCCGCGCCCTTGTAGGCGATGCGCACGATGTTGACGCCGGCGAGCGCCTTGAAGAGCTCTCCCGCGAGATGGGAGGCTGTCCCGTTCGTGGACGATGAATAATTGAGCTGCCCCGGCCGCGCCTTCGCCAGCACGATGAGCTCCTTCACCGACTTGACCGGCAGCGAGGGATGCACCGCGAGGACGGCCGGCGCCAGGTTCGTCATGGCGATAGGCGCGAAGTCCCTGAGCGGATCGAACGTGGTTTTCTGCATCAAGGTTACGAGCCACAGGACGTTGCTCGTACCGATCAGCGTGTAGCCGTCCGGCGGCGCCTTCGCCACGAGCTCGGCGGGCACGATGCCGCTCGACCGGTTGTCGATGATGACCGGCTGGCCCAGCGGGCCGGAGATGCCCTGCGCGATGAGGCGCGCCACGAGGTCGGGGCTGCCGCCCGCGGCCGAAGTCACGATGCGAATCGGGCGGGTGGGATAGGCCTGGCCATAGAGGCTTCCTGTAGCGAGAACGCCAGCCGCGACGGCTGCGATCAGGACGAACGAGGGCATCTGGAGACGGGATCGGGGCGTGACTTTCCGGTGCGTATGCGGCGGGTGCTCAGGTGCTGGCCAATCGCCGCAGCGCTCGAATGTCCCGGATCTTCTCGACGTTCCACAGCGCCGTGATGAGCGCGCGAGAGCGCTGCTGTCCCAGTACCGGTGCCATCAGGTCGAGCGCCTTCTCCTCCTCGTCCGCGCGCGTGAGCGGATCTTCGGAAGTCCCTTTGGCGGCCATGGTCTGGTGCGCGAGCCTGCGTCCGTCCTTCAGAGTGATCTCCATCACGCAGCGCCAGCGGCGCTGCGGGTCATTCAGCTTCGGGTCGCCCACGGCTTCGACCCTGCGGCGCAGCGCCAGGACGTTTGGACTCTTCATCCTCGTGTAGTCGTGCGCCGACTTGAACGTGACGGTGCCGTCGAGCAGCATGACCGCGAGCAGGTGCTGGACGCAGATGTCCGGCATGTCGCGGTTGTTCACGCTATGGAGGTCCTTCTCGGGCATGCGCGCCACCAGCCGCTCCACGTCGCCGCCCTTGAAGGCGTGGTCGCGCATGAGGTCGCGCAACACGTGCAAGGGGCCCTGTATCGGTCCGCCGGCGGGCCAGCGCTTGATGCCGCAGCGCAGTATCTCGAAATCCCTGCCCAGCCCATTGCTGAGCCGCGAGCGGTCCGCTTCCGGCGCAAATGCGTAGAAGAAGCTGCGCTCACCGGTAAAGACGTCGTCCACGCCCGTAAATCCCGCGGCGGCCATGAGCGCTGCGGTCGCGCCGTTGTGGGCCGGCATGCCGGAGAGCGAGGCCTTCTCGATATGCTCGGCGTCGCGGTAAACAGTGGAAAGCCCGGCAGCCTGCTGCGCGGCGTAGGAGAGCAGGAATCGCGCCTGGCGCGCATCGAGGTTGAGCAGCGCACCGGCTGCGGCGGCGGCGCCGAAGATCCGTCCGAACGCGCTGGGATGATGGCCGGTGCGCCGGAAATGCACTTCGTCCGCCGCCAGCATGATCCGCGCACAGACGTCGTAGCCCAGCACGATGGCTCTCAGCACGGTCCTGCCCGGCAGGCGGTCGCGCTCGCCGATCGCGAGTGCCGCGGGAACCACGCCGGAGCCGGGGTGGGTGCGCGACGGAGGATGCGTGTCGTCGGTCTCGTCGGCGTGCGCCAGCATGGCGTTGGCGAGGACCGCGTTGGGAATGGAGGTGACGATCCGCGTGCCGACGACGCCAGCTTCAGGATTGCCGCCACGCGCCTTCACGTATTCGATCGCCTTGCGGCCGGGCAGCAGGCGCGAGCCGGAGATCATCGCCGCGTAGGTATCGACCAGATGCACCTTGGCACGCTCCGCGACCTCCCGTGGCAGGGGTTTTCTGATGGCGTTGGCGATCCACGTGCTCAGCTCACGCATTGCCGGGGAGATTTCCGCGCGCGACGCCTTCATGAGGACTCCGTTCCGGAATACGGGCGCCTAGATTCCTGCCTTCGCGGGAATGGCGGGCTTGCTCTCCGCGCTTGCCTGGAGCTTGGCATCCCGCCGCACTGCCCGCGGCATCGCATCCTGTCCTTTCGTCTCCTTCACGTTCTTCCATTCCGGTCGCGAAACGCTGTACAGCTCGCCGAGCCTGGCGTAAGCCGTTCCGGACAGGCGGCAGATGGGATCGAGCAGCCGTGGATCGACGCGGCCGTCCTGCCAGACAGAGGGGTCGACGTGCGCGTGCACGATGCGGCCAAGCACGATGTTGGTCCTGTCGTCGGTCACCACTTGCACCAGCTCGCACTCCAGGTGTGCTTTTCCTTCAGCCACGCGCGGTGGTAGCACCTTGGCGGAAGGCGCCGGGGTCAGACCCGCCCAGCCGAATTCGTCCTCCTCGCGCGGGAAATCGCCCGAAGTGAAGTTCATCCTCTCCAGAAGATGCACGGTGGCGATGTTGGCAACGAACTGCCGTGTTTCGCGCACGTTGGTCAGCGTGTCCTTGACGCCGGTCGAGCCGAAAGCGACATAGAAGGGATCGCTGCCCATGAGATTGAAGTAGGAGTACGGCGCGAGGTTGCGCACGCCGGCCGCCGAGACGGTCGAGATCCAGCCGACCGGCCGCGGAATCACCAAAGCAGTCATGAGCAGATAGAACTCACGCGACTCCCAATCTCCGGGTGCGACCTCGAGGGGCCGATCCAGTACTTTCGGCGGAGCGTTGTGCGAAGCTGCCATCTTGTTGCCTCCCTGCGGATAGGGCGTTCCAGGACGCCAGCGGCGAGGATACCAGCCCCGGGAATACATCGGACGTTTCGCGGCACGCGTGGAGTCCGATTAGTGGGCGCTAGTGCTACTTCCAGGGTTATTGATTCATACTTGCCTTTCTTGCTGCCTACCCCTCCAGGAGGAGACCATGCCCAAAATGACCGGAAGCCGCTACTTCGCCGAGGCCATGCGCGGCTACGGCGTCACTAACGTTTTCTATATGAATTCCGTCGCGAAGAGCGCCCTGGAGGAAATGGGCAAGCTCGGCGTGAAGACCATCGTGACACATGGGGAGAAGGCCGCAGCGTACATGGCCGACGGCTACGCCCGGGCGACGCGCCAACCGGGCATCTGCTTGAGCCAGGACATCGGCTCGACCAACCTCGCGGCGGGACTCCGCGACGCGCGCATGTCGGGCGTGCCCGTCATCGCTCTCACAGGCGGGCAGAACGATCAGCCGCGCTACCGCCATGCGTACCAGAACGCGGAGGACGATTCCGCGTGGGACGGAGTGACGAAGGCCAATTTCACCGTCAACACAGTGAAGCGCTTCCCCGACCTGCTGCGGCAGGCGTTCCGGACCGCGACGGGCGGCGCTCCCGGGCCCGTCCATCTCGAACTGCGCGGCAACGCCGGCCAGGTGCTGGATGACGAGGGCGATTTCGATCTCGTGTTCGAAAAGCGCTTCGCGCAGTACCCGGCGTTCCGGCCCGAGGCCGAGCCCGACTCGGTGAAAGCAGCGATCGATGCGTTGAAGCGCGCCGCGAAGCCCATCATCGTCGTCGGCGGCGGCGCGGTGGCTTCCGGGGCCGGTGGGGAGCTGCTCAAGCTCGCGGAGAAGCTGCAGATACCGGTTGCGACGAGTCTCCACGCGAGAGCGCTCGTCCCGGATAGCCATTCTCTCGCCGTCGGCGTGCCGGGCAGCTACTCGCGCTGGTGCGCGAACCAGGCGGTGGCGGCGGCGGACCTCGTCTTCTTCATCGGCAGCCATACCGGCGGCCAGGTGACGAACGGCTGGCAGATTCCGAAGATCGGCACGCCGGTTATACAGCTCGACATCGATCCGGACGAGCTGGGGCGCAACTACCCGAACACGGTCTCGCTCCACGGCGACGCGAAGGTGACGCTGCAGAAGCTGATCGACGCCGCGGGCAGCGAGCCGCAGCGGCGCGCCGAATGGCTCGAGCAGGTGAAGAGCTACGTGGCGGACTACTGGAAGGAATCGGATCCGCTGCGGAGCTCGGACGCGGTGCCGATGCGGCCCGAGCGCATCGCGAAGGAGCTCGGCGACTGGCTGCCGGCCGGCGCCACGCTCGTCGTGGATACGTTCCACGCGGCGATCTGGACGGCGCAGATGGCGCAGTTGACGAAGCCGGGCCAACGCTACCTGCGCTGCGGAGGCTCGCTCGGCTGGGCGTTTCCCGCGACGCTGGGTGCCAAGGCGGCGATGCCGGACAAGCCCGTCGTGGGATTCTGCGGCGACGCAGGCTTCTACTACCACATGGCCGAGCTGGAGACGGCGGCGCGCGCGAAGTTGAACGCCGTGATGGTCGTCAACAACAACTATTCGGGCGGCGTGATCGAGAACGCGCAGTTCGAGCGGGCGGTGAATTTCGCGAAAGTGGCGGAGTCCATGGGCTGCGTCGGTTTCCGCGTGGAGAAGCCGGCCGACATCAAGGGCGCGCTGGAGAAGGCGCTCGCCGCGGGCAAACCCGCGGTCGTAGAGCTGCTGAGCGACGCTGCGATCAGGGCGAAGCGGGGCTGGGTGCCTGCGGCGGTCAGCGGAGAGTAACGACAGGATTCGGGATTCAGGATTCGGGATTCAGAGTCGGGTTCCACAACTCACTGACTCCTGGATCCTGACTCCTGGCGGAGCCTTATGCAGATCACCGACGCACAAGTCCATATCTGGAAAGCCAACACGCCCGAGCGCCCCTGGCTCGCCGGGCAGGAGGCGCATCGCGCGAAGCCGCTGGAGGTAGACGAGCTGCTCACTGAAATGGACGGCGCGGGCGTGTCCCGCGTGGTCATCGTGCCGCCGACCCTGGATGCCGACCGCAACGACCTCGCGCTGGACGCCGCGCGCCGCTATCCCGAGCGCTTCGCGGTGATGGGACGGCTGAATCTCGATTCTCCGGGAGCACGCGAGAGAATCCCCGGATGGAAGAATCAGCCCGGCATGCTGGGCCTCCGTTTTTCGTTTCAGCGTCCCTGGCTAACGCCGCTCATCAAGGAGCGCCGCATCGACTGGATGTGGGAGGAGGCCGAGAAAGCGGGCGTGCCGATCATGCTCCTGACCACCCACGACCTCGCGTACCTGATCGACGAGGTCGCGGGGCGCTTCCCGCGACTGAGGATCGTGATGGATCACCTCGCGCTGCCGGCCGGCAAGACGGACGAGGAGGCCTTCCGCGACATCGGGAAGTTGATCGCGCTCGCCCGGCGGCCCAACATCGCGGTGAAAGCGAGCACCATGCCGCTCTATACGAAGGACAGCTATCCGTTCCGGCGCATACATCCCTACATCAGGCAGGTGTTCGACGCCTTCGGGCCGAAGCGCACGTTCTGGGGGAGCGATCTCTCGCGCCTCCATTGCCCGTACCGCGAGTGCGTTACGATGTTCACCGAGGAAATGTCCTGGCTCAAGGGCGGGGATCTCGAATGGGTCATGGGCCGGGGATTGAGCGAGTGGATAGGCTGGAAGTATTGAAGGAGATCATATGACCAACGCCACTCTGAGCTTTGATCACGTTCATCTGGTTGCGAAGGATCCGCAGGCCACCGCCCGCTGGTACGTCGACAAGCTCGGCGGCGAGATCGTCCGCAGCGGTGAAGTCAAAGGCGCACCGCAGGTCTACGTGTCCATCGCGGGCGCACTGGTGATCGTGCGCGGCCAGCGCCCCGCCGAATCGGCTGGGCAGAAGCCCGGCCTGCAATGGGGTGTCGATCACTTCGGCCTGCGCGTGAAGGGCGATTTCGACGGCTTCTGCACGGGACTTCGCGGCAAGGGGGTCACCTTCAGCCTCGAGCCGGTCGATTTCAACCCGACCACGCGCATCGCGTTCATCAACGCGCCGGATGGCGTGAGCATCGAGCTCCTGAACAGGAAGGATCAGGCGTAGGGCAAGGCGGAAGGCGGAAGGCGGAAGGCGAGAGGACCTGCTGCTCATGAAGGGCTGGTATTTACGGGCGCTATCCGTTGCTGTCCTCGCTGGAGTGTCGGGAGCGGCCGGCGCGCAGGAATCGAAGGAGTCCGTCTACCCTGTGCGCCCGGTGCGCCTGCTGGTCCCGTTTCCGCCGGGCGGCACGCCTGACATACAGGGCCGCATGCTGGCCGACGCGTTGCGCGACCGCCTCGGACAGCCCGTCGTGGTGGACAACCGCGCCGGCGCGAACGGGGTGATCGGCATGGAGATCGCGGCGCGGGCTCGGCCGGACGGCTATACGCTCATCATCGGCACCGTCGGCAACTGGGCGGTGCATCCGCATCTCTACCAGCTCACCTACGACACGGTCGCGGATTTTGCGCACGTCATCCATGTCGCCACCACGCCCGGGGTCCTGATCGTGGCGCCGGGCAGCCCCGTAAAATCGGTGAAGGACCTGATCGCGCTGGCGAAGCAGAAACCCGGCGAGCTGAACTACGGCTCGGCGGGAGTGGGCGGCTTCGGCCACGTGTCTGCGGAGTTGTTTGCCGCCATGACCGGGACGAAGTTCACGCACGTGCCCTACAAGTCGTCCGTGACCGCGATGCTGGATGTCGTGTCCGGCACGCTTCAGGTGCTGTTCAACAGCGCGGCACAGACGATTCCCTTCATAAAGTCCGGCCGCGTGCGCGCGCTTGCCGCCACGAGCGCGACGCGCGCGCCCCTGCTGCCGGACCTGCCTACCATCGCTGAGGCCGGAGTTCCGGGCTACGAGAATTCCACCTGGTCGGCGGTCGGGGCGCCCGCGCCCACGCCGACCGCGATCGTGCAGCGGCTCAACCGGGAGTTGAACGCTGCGCTCGCGACTCCCGACATGCGGGAGCGGCTCGCGGCCATCGCGTCGACCGTGACCGGCGGCACGCCCGAGCAATGCCGGGACGCGATCAAGGTGGAAGTGGCGAAGTACGGCAAGCTCGTGAAGGCCGCCGGGATAAAGGCGGAGCGAAGCGGGGGCGGCTAGTGCCATCACAACGGCCCATCAGGTTGCTTCGCACCGCCACGCTCGAGATCGCCTACGAGGAGTACGGGGTGCCCGCGGGCGCGCCGGTGATACTGCTCCACGGTTTTCCTGACGATCCGCGGGTGTACGACGGCGTGGTCACCGCGCTCGCGCAATCGCGCTTCAGGCTGATCGTGCCGTACCTGCGCGGCTATGGCCCGACGCGTTTTCTCGACCAGGCCACGCTGCGCTCGGGGCAGCAGGCCGCGCTCGGTAAGGACCTGCTCGACCTGATGGACGGGCTTTCCATCCCCACCGCGATCCTGGGCGGCTACGACTGGGGCGGGCGCGCGGCGTGCGTCGTGGCCGCGCTGTGGCCCGAGCGGGCGCGCGGCCTCGTTACGATATGCGGCTACAACATCCAGAACATCGCGCAGGCGCGCAACCCCGCGAATCCGGACCGGGAGCACCGCCTGTGGTATCAGTGGTACTTTCAGACCGAGCGCGGCCGCGCCGGGCTCGCGGCGAACCGCCGCGGCATCTCGCGCCTGCTGTGGGAGCTGTGGTCGCCGAACCTGAGGTTCGACGACGCGACGTTCGGGGAAACGGCGGCGTCGTTCGCCAACCCCGATTTCGTGGACGTCGTGATCCATTCGTACCGCCACCGCTTCGCCGCGGTGCCGGGCGATCCGGCGCTCGAAGAGATAGAGCGGCGTCTCGCGGCACGGCCGGCCATCACGGTGCCCACGGTCTCGCTGCATGGCGCCAGCGACGGCGTGCATCCGCCGGACGAGACGGAAGGGCACGCGCGGTTTTTCTCCGGCCGCTATCGCAGGCAGGTCGTGCCCGTGGCCGGGCATTTTCTGCCGCGCGAGGCGCCGGATGCGGTGGCGGAGGCCATAATGGAACTTGCGGGTGGTGAGTAGCCGATTTTTGCCACAGAGGACACAGAGTTCACAGAGAAGGGCTTTCTCCCATCGAAGCGAGGTTTTCCTCTGCGTTCTCTGTGGGTAATTTGGGTTTGAGCTGATTTCCGGGTAAACCAAAGGAGGCGACATGAAAGTCAAAGCTGCGAACGGTGTAGCGCGGATACTCAAGCAGGAGGGCGTGAAGTGGATAAGCTGCTATCCCACGAGCCACATCAACAACGCGCTCGGTGAGGAAGGCGTGCCCATTTACATGATGGGCGAGGAGCGTTTCGGCGTTGCCGTTGCCGACGCATTTTCGCGGGTGACCTGCGGCAAGCGGATCGGCGTGTGCACTGCTATGGCCGGCTTGAACGCGGCCGGTATCCAGATGGCCTACGGCGCGATCGCCCAGGCCTGGGAGGATTCGTCGCCCCTGCTGGTGCTCGCGGAAGGCGTGGGCACGGGCGGAAGCCGTCACACCCACTTCAATATCGCCGAGGCGCTGCGCCCGGTCACCAAGTGGGTCGGCGAGGTCGATCGCGCCGACCTGGTGCCCGACTACATGCGCCGGGCCTTCACGCAGCTGCGCTCGGGCCGCCCCGGCCCGGTGTTGCTGGTCGTGCCGAAAGACCTCGGCGAATACGACGAGGCGCAATATCCCTACACGCCGGTGAAGGGCTGGCGCACCGGTCCCGACCCGGACGACGTCAAGGCGGCGGTGAAGGCCTTGCTTGCGGCGAAAGATCCGCTGCTCCACGTCGGAGAGGGCGTCTACTATGCCGACGCCACCGAGGAGCTCAAGCAGTTCGCGGAGCTGACGCAGATGCCGGTGTTGACGACGCTGAAGGCGAAGGGCAGTTTCCCCGAGAACCACCCGTTGTCGGTCGGCGTGCGCGGTTCACATGCGGCGCACTTCCTCAACAAGTGCGACCTCCTCTTTTCCATCGGCTCGAGCCTGTTCCCCAACCGCTTCAGCCACGCCGTTCCCGCGCCCGAGAAGAAGACGATCATCCAGTGCACTGTGGACACGCTGGACATCAACCGGAGCTACGAGACGAAGCACGCCGTGATCGGCGACGCCAAGCTCACGCTGCAGGCGCTGATCGCCGAGGTTTCCAAGGTCGGGGTCGGGAAGAGGAACGGGGCGGTGGCCGAGGAGATCAAAGGCGCGAAGAAGGTATTCCAGGACAAGTTCCGTCCGTTCATGGAATCCAACGACAAACCGATGAACCCCTACCGCGTGATCGGGGACCTCATGAAGGTGCTCGACCCGAAGCAGTCTTTCGTCACGGCAGACTCGGGCAACACGCGTGACCAGACGAGCACGGTGTACGAGGCCCAGATCCCGCGCGGTCACCTGGGCTGGGGCAACGTTTCCACGCTGGGGTTCAGCTTCGCGGGCGCGTTCGCAGCCAGGCTTGCCTATCCCGACCGCCAGTGCGTCAACATCACGGGCGACGCCGGCGTGTGCTACATGATGGGGAGCTTCGAAGCGGCCGCTCGTTACGGCGTCGGCATCACCACGATACACATCAACAACGGCGGCTACTCAGGCTACGGGCCGGGTTTCTGGGGCAAGGGCCACGATCCCTACACCTGCGTGGTGTCACCTCACGAGAAAGCGTGCATGGCGTCGATGGCGCGCGCCGTCGGTTATCACGCCGAAGACGTGAGCGAGCCCGCGGCGGTCATCCCGGCGCTGAAGCGCGCGTTCGACGAGAACGCAAAAGGCAAGCCGGCCTTCCTCGAGTTCATTTGCTCGCACCACCCGGTGCACGGCGGGTGGGTGGGGAGGGGGGAGTAAGCCGGAAGGATGAGGGATGATCCGTGGAAGCTGCGCTGGTGCGCAGCTTCCGAAGGATGAAGGCGGAAGGATGAAGGATGACCTTGCTCGAGATGCCCCGACCTTTCGTCTCCTTCGGTCGGAGACAGCCTCCGGCCGTACGGCAGTGAAAGGCCGGGACATTCATCTGTCACGCGAAGCGTGAGGTCATCCTTCCACGTTCATCCTTCATCCTTTTCAGCGTAGCGGCAGGTCATCCTTCCACGTTCATCCTTCATCCTTAGAAGTACATCTTCTCCCCGCCGTTGACGTGTATCGTCTGCCCGGTGATGAAGGTCGCGCCGGGACCGCAGAGGAAGCGCACGGTCGCGGCGATTTCCTCCGCTTTGCCATGGCGTCCGAGCGGGATGCGGCCCTCGGCGCCCTTGCGCGCCGGGCGATGAGCGGCTCGTGAGGTGTCTATACTGCCGGGCGACACGCAGTTCACGCGTATGCCGTACTGCGCCATCTCCAGCGCCAGCGCACGCGTCATGCCGGCCAGCCCGTTCTTGGCGGCGGAGCCGTGCACCTTGCCGACAAGTCCGGACAGCGCCCCGTCGCCGCCGAGCGTGACGATGTTTCCGCTCTTGTTCTGGATCATCGAAGGCAGGCACGCCTTGATGCAGTGAAACGAACCGTCGAGCGAGATCGACATGATTTCGCGCCATGCCTCGAAGGTCATGTCGACGAACGGCACCTCCCTGCGCACCGAGGCGTTCAGCACCAGGATGTCGATGCGGCCGAAACGCTGCAACACGCCGTCCACCATCTTCCCGACGGCGGCCGGGTCGGCGACGTCCGCCATGCAAACTTCGGCCTGTCCGCCGGACTCGCGAATCTGCTCCGCGACCCGCGCGGCGTTCTCGTGCGACTGGCGCGTGTTCACCGCAACCGCCGCGCCGCCCGCCGCCAGATCGAAAGCGATGGCGCGGCCGATGTTCTGCGCTCCGCCCGTTACGAGGGCGACTTTTCCTGCAAGCTCGTTGGTCGTCATAGCTCGTAGTGTAACTGTCAGGAGAAACAAATCAAACGTACCGCCAAGGCTGCCAGGAGGTTCAGGATCAAGTTCAAATGAGACGCCTTTTTTGTTTCCGGGGCGGCGGGAGGAATAAACTGAAGGGATGAAAGTCGTGCATGTGAAGGCTTCGCGGTGAAGGCTGCGCTACAGCCTTCGGCGCCGGAGGCGCTTGCAGACAATATCCTGCGAGAGGTCGTGCGCCGGCTGACCACGGGCGCCGGCGATGCCGGAAAGCTGCTGGAGTAGGGCGCCGATGCTCAGCATCCTGCTGTCAACGGTCGCTTTCTTCGTGGTGCGGTACTACGTGAACCGCTACCTCGACGACATCGACGTGCCGAGGACGTTCACTCGAAGCACGGTGGCGTTTTGCGCGGCGCTGTTGGTGGCGTATGGGGTTGCGTATTTCGTGGATTGGCTCGTGCCTTGACGTCCGGTGACCATACTGCCTGGCGCCGGAACCGCGAGTCTCCCGCGTTGCAGATGCTTCTCCCGGGAGCTACGATGCCGGCGAGCAGCCGCGCGGACGATGAACGATGACTTACTCGGTCAAGGAGATCTTCCATACCCTACAGGGAGAAGGCGCCAACGCCGGCAGGGCGGCCGTGTTCTGCCGGTTCAGCGGCTGCAATCTCTGGTCCGGTCATGAAAGCGATCGCGCGTCGGCCGTATGCCGCTTCTGCGATACGGAGTTTGTCGGCACGGATGGGACGTTTGGCGGCAAGTACGCCACGGCGGCTGCGCTGGCGGAGCGCGTTGCCGCGCTCTGGCCGACCGGTGACCGGCCGCATCGGTTCACCGTGCTGACCGGCGGCGAGCCGATGCTGCAGGTCGACGAGCCGCTGGTTGCCGCGCTCCATGATCGCGGATTTACGATAGCCATAGAGACCAACGGCACGCTCGAGGTGGCGTCCGGCATCGACTGGATATGCGTGAGCCCGAAAGCGGGCGCGCAATGGGTGCAGCGAAGCGGGAGCGAGCTGAAGGTGGTCTGGCCGCAGGCAGGCCTCGACCTGGAAGAGCTGGAACGGTCCCGTTTCGATCATTTCTTCCTGCAGCCGATGGACGGGCCGGACCAGGCGGGTCACGTGAGGGAATGCATCGAACAATGTCTCCAGCGTCCTCGCTGGAAGCTGAGCCTCCAGACGCACAAGCTGACCGGCATGCGATGAATTTCGAGCTTTCCCAGCGCTTCTTCTTCGAGGCGACGCATACCCTCGCCCGAAAGGTTGAAGCCGACGGCAGCCGGCGGTTTCACGGGCATACGTATCACGCGGAAGTCACCGTCCGGGGAACCCGGGATCCCGCAACCGGCATGGTTTCCGACCTGGCCGTCCTGCGCGCGCAGATCGAGGCGGTTCGGGGCGAGCTTGACCATCGGCTGCTGGACGACGTTCCCGGGCTGGGCGCTCCGACGCTGGAAAACCTATCCTCGTTCATTGCCGACCGCCTGCGGGGCGTGGAGCCGCCGGTTGTTGCGGTTCGCGTCTGGCGGGAAGCGACCGGCGATAGCTGCCTTCTGCGACTGCCGGCGCGTGATCGGTGAAACCGGGTGGAGCGGAGGAAAAAATGACGCGTATCGCAGCCGGGATGCTCCTGCTCGCCATCGGAATTACGTGGGGCGCGGCCATCCAGGCGCAGAATTATCCCAGCCGTCCCATACGCCTCATCGTTCCGTTCGAGCCCGGCGGAACGAGTGACCTGCTGGGCCGGCTGGTGGGCGCGCGGCTGAAGGACGCGCTGGGCCAGTCGGTCATAATCGACAACCGCGGCGGCGCCGGGGGAACGCTCGGTGCGAACCTTGCCGCGCACGCGCTCCCCGATGGCTATACCTTGCTCGTCACTCACGTCGGCCTGGCCATCAACGAGACCCTTTACTCGAAGCTGGGCTACAACGCGGCGAGAGACCTCGCGCCCATCACGCGGATAGGCGACACGCCGAACGCGGTGGTGGTGACGGCTGCGCTGCCCGCCCAGACGCTGCAGGACCTGGTTGCGATGGGCAGGAAGACGCCGGGCAAGCTCGACTACGGCTCGGCAGGCGTAGGCAGCGCCGGTCATCTGGCGGTCGCGCTGCTGGAGCATGTATCCGGGGCAAGATACAGCCACATCCCCTTCAAGGGCGGCGGGCCATCGATGATCGCGACGGTGGGCGGGCAGGTGCATTTCGCCATCCCGGCGTTTCCCACGGCGGTTCCGCACATCAAGACCGGCAAGATACGCATGCTGGCGGTGACGGGTACCCGGCGCGCGCCGACGATGCCCGAAGTCCCGACCGTGGCCGAAGCGGGGGTGCCGGGATCCGAATTTACGATCTGGTTCGCGGCGTATGCGCCCTCCGGCACGCCGAAAGCCATCATTTCCCGTTTGAACCAGGCGATAGTAAAGTCCCTGGAAACGCCCGAGATGCGTGAGCAGCTCGCGAAGTCCGGAGTGGATCCCGAGTCATCGACCCCGGAAGAACTCGCCGGGTACCTGCGCTCTGAGATCGCCAAGTGGGCGAAGGTCATCAAGGCGTCGGGGATACCTATTAATTGAAGCGGCCCAGATGAAGCGGCTCAGATAAGGCGTACTTGCCTCTCTCTTCTGCCCTCCGCGCCTTGGGTAAATTGTATTTGCTCTTCTTGGCGGCTAATTGATCTTCTGTTGCCTCAACCGTCGCATGGTGTCCTGCGCGCGCGCGTCATCGATTTCCCGCGTTACGCTCTCCAGGTCAACGGCCTCCTCGGTCTGCTCGAAACGCCCGGTGAGCTCGACCTCCGGATGCAGGTCGCCCTGCTCGTAGAGCGCCCAGATTTCTTTCCCGTATTCGGTCGTCAGTAGCTCCGGGGCGAAGCGGCCGAGGTAGGTCGTCAGGTTCGCGACGTCCCGTTGCACCATGCTGCCGGCGTGGTTGTTGCCCGCGGCGTCGACGGCCTGAGGCAGGTCGATCACGACCGGGCCCGCGCTATCGACGAGCACGTTGTACGCGGAGAGATCGCCATGGACTATTCCCGCGCACAGCATGCGCACGATCTGCATCATCAACGTATGGTGGTGCGCGCGGGCCTCGTCGGCCGTGAACTGCACATCATTCAACCTGGGGGCCGGGTTCCCTTCGTGATCGGTCACCAGTTCCATCAGCAGGACCCCTTCGAGGAAGTTGAAGGGCGTGGGTACGCGCACGCCGGCGGCGGCCAGGCGGTACAAGGCATCCACCTCGGTGCTTTGCCACGACTCTTCCTGGGCTTTCCGTCCGTAGCGTGAGCCTTTTTCCATGGCGCGCGCCTGGCGGCTGTTTCTTACCTTACGGCCCTCCCTGTAGTCGACGCTCTGGCGAAAACTGCGCTTGTTGGCTTCCTTGTATACCTTGGCGCAACGCATTTCCTCCCCGCAGCGGACGACGAAGACCGTGGCTTCCTTGCCGCTCATGAGCTGAAGAATGACCTCGTCTATCAGGCCGTCTTCGACGAGCGGTTCGAGTCTTGCGGGGATTTTCATGGATGGGCACCGTACCGGCTTGCGCGCACTGGGTCTGTGCGCTGGCGCACGGAGCATTTGAGGACTGCGAGCGGGCGTGATACGTTCGGCTCCAGATACCTGCTTGCGGAGATCCTGCCATCGCTCTTCCCCTGATACCGACGACGATCGTCGGCAGCATGCCCCGGCCGGCCTGGCTGGTCGACGATTGGTACAGCATCGCGGCGAACTGGCGCTTGTCCGGCACGGCGCTCTCCGAGGGCTTCGACGACGCCACGAGGCTCGCGCTGGCCGACCAGGAGGCCGCCGGAATCGACATCGTCTGCGACGGCGAGCAGCGCCGCCCCACGCACCATACGTACTTCCTGTCCCACCTCGACGGTGTGGACTTCACGACCCTGAAGCCCAAGGCGATGCGCGGCCGCAGGAATACGACCGACGTTCCGCGCGTAGTCGGGCCGGTATCGGTCCGGGGGCATTCCACGACCGACGATTTCCGCTTTCTCCGCCGACTGACCGGCAAGCCGATCAAGGCGACGCTGCCCGGCCCGTCGACGCTGGTGGACGGGAGCTATGACGAGTACTACGGGGATGAGCGGGCTCTCGCGTTCGCGTTTGCGGATGCGCTGCGCGAGGAAATCCGGGCGCTCGCCGCGGCGGGCTGCGACATCGTGCAGCTCGACGAGCCGGCTGTATCCCGTCTGCCGGAGAAGCTGCACGCATGGGGCGTGGAAGCCATGGACCGCGCGTTCGAGGGCGTCGCCGTCACGAGTTGCGTTCACGTCTGCTACGGTTACACCTCCCGGCAGGGCGGCGGAAAGAAGGAATGGAAGCACGGGTACGACGAGATACTCCCCGCGCTCGCCGGGAGCAGGATCGAGCAATTCTCGCTCGAATTCGCCGAGCCGAAGCTGCCCGCTGTGGTGCTCGAGCTGCTGCCCGGAAAAACGGTGCAGCTCGGCGTGATAAATGTCGGCAGCACGGAAATCGAGACGCCCGCGCAGGTCGCCGGCCAGTTGCGCGCTGCGCTGGAAATACTGCCGGTGGAGAGGATTATCGCCGCGCCTGATTGCGGCTGCGTCGCGCTGCCGCGCGACGTGGCGCGCGCCAAGCTGGCCGCAATGGTCGCGGGTGCGGGAACGGTTCGCGCGGAGCTCGGCGCTCGACGATGAAAAACACTGCCGGCGTAATCCTGTTTGCCTGCCTTGTCGTCCTCTCCGGAATGGCGGACGCGCAGACCTTTCCTTCGCGCAACATCCGGTTCATCGGCATCGCCACTCCCGGAACGGCCAGCGATATCGTGGGCCGCGCCGTCGCCGAGCCGCTATCCCGCCAGCTGGGCCGCGCGATCGTCATCGACCAGAGGGGCGGCGCCGGAGGAACGCTCGCGGCCGGCGCGGTTGCGCGCGCCGAGCCCGACGGGCACACGCTGCTCCTCACGACGTCGGCTCAATCGGGAATGAAGTGGCTGTATCCCAACCTGACATTCGATCCGGTCAAGGATGTTGCCGGGGTAGCCGGGTTGGTGGAATTGCCCAGTGTCCTGGTGGTCCCCCCGCAACGCAACTGGGCCCAGTTAAAGGACCTCATCGCTGCCGCGAAGGCGAAACCGGGCGCGTTGAACTTCGGCTCCGGCGGCATGGGCAGCGGAACGCATCTGAGCTCCGAGATGGTCATGCTATCCGCGGGAATATCGGCCAACCACGTGCCCTACAAGGGGACCGCGGAAGTGCTGGTGGAAGTCGTCGCCGGGCGCCTCGACTGGATCTACGTCCCGGTCGCGGCGGCGGTGCCGCTCATCAAGGACGGCAGGTTGAAGGGGCTGGCGGTAAGCTCCAGGGCGAGGATTGCGCCGCTGCCCGATATCCCGACGATGGCCGAGGCGGGGTTGCCGGGCGGCGAGTACATGTTCTGGATAGGTCTCTTCGCGCCCCGCAAGACGCCGCGGCCCATCGTGGAAAAGCTCAACGAGGAAACGCTCAAGGCCATCGCCCTGCCGGAGTTGCGCGACCGGTTCCGGGGAATGGGCGCGGAGCCGTTTCCGATCAAGCCCGCCGATCTCGATGCCTTCCTGGCGGCGGACACCGAGAAGATGGGGCAGGTCGTCAAGGCGGCGAATATCAAGCCGCAGTAGCGCGTCGAGGGGCGGAGCAGGGATCGGCGGAACCGCGGAGCAGGGGCCCCACTTGTGGGGATGCGCCCCGGCCTCGGTCTCCGGAACGGTGGTGCGGGACGGGGCGCAAGCCGCTGCGTCCCATACGCATCCACTTGCCAGGGCAGCTCGCTGCTCCCGCACCCTGCTGCGCACACCGAGTCGCAGCGGCACCCCCGGCGGCGCGGCGGCCGACATGAGAACCTTGATACCTAGTGATATCGCCTCAGAGGCCGCGCGGGACGGTGTATCATGCAGGTCCTCGCGCGCTCGATTCACGTGCGTGCCGATCGTCCGCAATCGTTGCGGCAGCGTCAGCACCTGTCAGGAGTACCAATGCAGATCTTTGTGGGCAATCTCGGTCCCGATGTCACCGAAGTGGAAATCGCGAATATGTTCCGGGAGTTCGGGCAGGTCACGTCCGTCGAGCTCATGCGCGAGCTGTTCACCGGCAAGCTGCGGGGATTCGGATTCGTGGAGATGCCGGGCAAGCAGCATTCGCGCAACGCCATCATGGGATTGAACGGCAAGGACCTTGCCGGCCGCCCGCTCCAGGTGAACGAGGCGCGGCCCAGGCCGGAGCGCGGCCGCAGGCGGTAGGAAATCGGTGTCGGAGCGGTCTTGGGTGCGAGGAAACCGGCAGAACGCCCCCGATTTCCTTGATCGAGCCAGCTGCAAGTGTTCGGAATGGGTGGGTCCCTACTAATATTGCTGCGCGCGGCAGTGGTCACCGTGGTATTCGCTGGGTCGTCGAGCGCGCAGCAATATGCGGACTACCCGACGCGACCAGTCCGCCTGCTCGTGGGCTTCAGTCCGGGCGGCGGAACCGATCTGGCGGTGCGCATCATCGGCAGGAAGCTGACCGAGATGTGGGGTCAGCAAATCGTCGTCGACAATCGCCCGGGAGCGGGCGGGCTCCTCGCTTTCGACATGGTGGCGAAGGCGATACCCGACGGATACACGCTGCTCGCGGCGAGTCCCAGCTTCGCGATCCAGCCCAACCTCGCCATCAAGCTGCCGTACGATCCGAATCGCGATTTCATACCGATCACCGAGGCGACCGCCGCGCCTTATCTGCTGGTCGTGTATCCCGGTGTCGAGGCGAAGTCGCTGAAGGAGCTGATAGTGCTGGCGAAGGCGAGCCCGGGCAAATTCAACTATGCCTCCGGCGGCATCGGCAGCGCGCAGCACCTCGCTTCCGAGCTGTTTGCCTATATGTCCGGCATCAGCATGGTCCACGTTCCCTTCAAGGGCGCGGTGAACGTTCCCGAGGTGATTGCGGGCCGCGTGCACATGCTGATGAGCGGCCTGCCCCAGGGCATGCCCCATGTCCAGGCCGGCCGCCTGCGGGCGCTGGGCGTCATGACGCGCAAGCGTTCGCCCGCGGTGCCTGACGTGCCGCCGATCGCGGAAGCTGGGGTGCCTGGCTACGATGTAACGATCTGGTACGGTATCTTCGCGACAGGCGGCACGCCCGGGGCAATCGTGACGAAGCTGAACGCGGGCTTCGTCCAGGCCCTGAAGTCGGCGGACGTGATCCAGCAGCTGAACGGCATCGGGCTCGAGCCCGTGGGAAACTCGCCCGCGGAGTTTGCCGCGAGCGTGCGCTCCGAGATCAGGCAATGGGGAGAGGTGATCAGGAGGGCGGGCATAAAGCCGGAATGAGAAAGAGTGATGAAAAATGGTGATGGAAAATGGTGATGGTAAGTGGTGATGGAAAGTCGTGATGAGGTTTTCATCACCAGTACTCATCACCACTCCTCATCACCAGTATTCATCACCTCTTTAGAGGAGGCTGGCGAATGAAGTGCTACTACATCGATTCTGCCAACGGTAAGACCTTCTTCGATCTGCGCGAGGCGCCGGTACCGCAGCCGAAGAAGGGCGAGCTGCTCGTCAGGGTGCGGGCGGCGTCGCTCAATCGCGGCGAGATTCTCGCCAGCATCAGCTTCCACGCGGTAAACGAGGCGAAGCCCGCCGGCGGCGATTGCGCGGGAGAAGTGGAAGCGGTGGGGGAGGGCGTGACCGCGTTCAGGAAGGGCGATCGCGTGATGGGCAGGGCGCGCGGTTCCTTCGCCGAGTACGCCGTCATGTCCGTCGACCTGGCGGCCCCCGTGCCGGCGCGCCTGTCCTGGGAAGAGGCGGCGGCAATCCCGGTTGCGGGTATCACGGCCTATGAAGGGATCTGTTCGCTCGGTAGGCTCAAGAAGGGCGAGACGCTCCTCGTCGTCGGTGCTACCTCGGGCGTAGGCATGTTCGCGGTGCAGGCGGGGAAGTATCTGGGCGCAAGGGTCATCGGTACCTCGCGCTCTGCCGACAAGCTCGAGAAGTTGAAGCGCGCGGGCATGGATGTCGGCATCGTCGCGGAAGGTGGCGGCTTCGCGGACGCGGCGCTCAAGGCGACCGACGGCAAGGGCGTCGACCTCGCCATCAATCTCGTCGGCGGGGGCGCGTTTCCCGATTGCATCAGGTCGCTTGCGAACAAGGGCCGGCTCGCGATCATCGGCTACGTGGACCACAAGCACAAGGCCGAGGTGGATCTCGACACGGTGCACGGACGTCGTCTGCAGGTTTTCGGCGTGTCGAATATGCTTACGTCGGCCGCCGAGCGTGCGGAAGCGAATCGCGGCTTCATTCGCGATCTCCTGCCCGGCTTTGCGGAGGGAAAGATCACATCCATAGTGGACAAGGTTTTCCCTCTCCACGAGCTGCCGGCTGCGAAGGCCTACGTAGAGAGCGATGCGCAGCTGGGTAAGGTCGTCATCAAGGTGCCATAGCGGGCAAGCGTGACTCGTGACCCGTCGCGGGCCTATGATGCTGTGGAGGATGGGAGAAGAATGAAACGCGTACGCTGGTTCGTCGCGCTCGCGCTCGCAGCCAATGGCAGCGCGCTCGCGCAGGCGCCGAAATTCCCGGTCAAGCCGGTGCGCATGATCGTCGGCTTCGCGCCGGGCGGGGCGACCGACATCATTGCGCGCTCCATCGCCTCGGGGATGACCGAAACCCTGGGGCAGCAGGTCATCGTGGAGAACCGGCCGGGCGCGAGCAGCCAGATCGCCGGTGACCTGGTCGCGAAGAGCCCTCCCGATGGCCATACGTTGATGATGGTGACCCAGACGCTCATGACCTCGGCGATGATCGAGCGCAAGACCTACCCGGACCTCGTGAAGGACTTCAGCCACGTGGCGCTCACCGCCACCAGCACCCTGATGCTGGTGGTGACACCGTCGCTGCCGGTGAAATCGATAAAGGAGCTGATCGCGCTGGCCCGCTCGCGGCCCGGCGACCTGACCTACGCGTCGGGAGGAGTGGGAACCACGCCGCACCTCGCCGGCGAACTGCTCATTACGATGGCCCGCTTGAAGATGGTGCACGTGCCGTACAAGGGCGAGGCGCCCGGATTGATCGACGTCATCGGCGGCCACGTGCCGATGATGTTCACGAACATCTCGGCATCGTCCGGCTTCGTGAAGGACGGCAGGCTGCGGGCCCTGGCCGTCACGAGCCTGAAGCCCACGCCCGCGATGCCGGGCCTGCCGAGCCTCGCCGAGTCCGGGCTCCCCGGCTTCGAGGTGATCGGCTTCTTCGGCGTGCTCGCTCCGGCCGGCACGTCCCGCGACGCGATCGTTCGCCTGAACAGCGAGATCAACAAGGCGCTCGCGCGTCCCGAAGTCGCGAAAAATTTCGCGGCCCAGGCGCTGGAGCCGCAGAACAAGACGCCCGAGCAATTCTCCGATTACATCAAGTCCGAAGCAGGCAAGTGGGGCAAGCTCATACAGGAAGCGGGCATCAAGTGACGCGCCGAGGGGCGGAGCAGGGATCGGCGGAACCGCGGAGCAGGGGCCCCACTTGTGGGGATGCGCCCCGGCCTCGGTCTCCCGAAGGGTGGTGCGGGACGGGGCGCGAAGCCGCTGCGTCGCAAACTCTTCGACTTGCC
>DASRJL010000049.1:0-18716 GCA_035649495.1 Burkholderiales bacterium
CTACGACGGCGACTACGGCACCGTTCTCAACCGTTTCCTGGTGCAGGCGGCGGTCGGGCATCCGCTGACAGTGCACGGCACGGGTGGGCAGACACGCGCGTTCATCCATATCCAGGACACGGTGCGCTGCATCGCGCTCGCGCTCGACCATCCCCCGGCGCACGGGGACCGGGTGCGCATCTTCAACCAGATGACGGAAACGCACCGCATACGGGACCTGGCGGGGATGGTCGCGGAGATCACCGGAGCGGAGATTTCCCGTCTTGCCAACCCCCGGGTCGAGGCCGAGGAAAACGAGCTGTCCGCCCAGAACAGGTGCCTGCTCGAGCTGGGACTGGAGCCGATCCGGCTCAGCGCGGCGTTGATGCGGGAGGTCACCGAGACCGCCGTGCGCTACAGGGCGCGCTGCGATTTCTCCAAGATACCGGCAACCTCCCGCTGGCGCCAGGAGAGCCCTGTGCGGCCGTCGCTTTCAAGCGACCGGGCGCGCCCTGGTGACCTGCGCGTGGCACGATGACAGAAGCCGTCGCGCAGTGGCGCAGCCTGGCGCGCAGCTTCAATGCCGGCCGCGGTAGTCCCGCGGAGCTCATCGCGGCCATTGCCGTGTTCCTCGTGTTCGCGGCGCTGTCGCTGGTGAACCGCGACGTTTCGATCCTCCTGTGCGCCGTGTACGCCGCGGCACTCGCGCTGACCTGCCCCCGGCTCGGGTGGGGTCTGCTGCTGTTCATCGTGCCGTTCCAGTACCTCTTTCATCTCGAACACCGGCATTTCGCGATATTCATCGCGCTCGCTATGCTGGTCCTTGCGCTGCGCCCGGCCCTGGAGATGACCAGGACCAGGCGGATTGCCACCGGTCCCTATGGCGTAATTCTTCTCGCGTTCATCGCGCTGGTCGCGGCACATCTCGATTTCCACGAAATCACCCGCGATGCGAAGGCGCTGGCGTTCCTCATCACGCTCTTCTTCGTGTACACGATTGCGCGAGAGTGCGGGCGCGATCCGGACGGACGCCGGCTCGCGCAACTCTCCATATTCCTCGGCGCGGCGGTAATGGGCGTGACTTCCATGCTGGCCATGTATGTGCCGCTACCGGAACTGATCGGAGCAACGGAACAGATTTCCAGCCTGCGCCTGCACGGCGTGCAGGTCAATCCCAATTCCTTCGCGCTGTTCCTGATGCCCGCGCTTCTGCTGATGGCGAGCAGCCTGCTCATGCAGTCCGGGCCGGCACGGAATCGGTGGAAATTTGTTGTTCTCCTGCTGGGCATTGCGATGCTTGCAGCAACCGGGTCCAAGGCAGTCTCGCTGGCCAGTATTGGCGCGCTATTCCTGATTTCGCTTCTTCTCTATCGCACCGTGCTTGTCGTGCCGCGTTTCTGGATTGGCCTGGGCGCAGCGTGCCTTGTCGCTGCGCTCTGGATTGCCTGGGTTGCTCCCGTCGTGCAGCATCAGGCCGCCCGGAAATGGCTGGCGATTTCGCACGGCGAGCGCATGGACCGGGAATTGAAAGTGTTCCTCGCGGATGGCCGGCCTACTCTCGGCTTTCCCGACCGCCTGACGCGCTGGTTCAGGATAGGGGCATCGACCGAGATGAAAGAGGTGAAGGAGGATGCCACGGGCAGTGCATCGCCGCCAACGTCCACTTCGGCGCCTGCCCCGGCGGCGGGAAGACGGATGGCGCCCGTGCACACCGAGGACGGCAAGCTGGTGGTGGGCACCGACCGCGGACTCGACCTGCTGCAAACCGGGCAGCGAGACCGCACCTGGCAGGCGGGACTGGCGGTGCTCCGGGATCACTGGCTGTGGGGAATCGGCTACGGAAACTGGGAGACCGCTCTCGATGCTCGACTGCAATACCCCTTCCGGTCGCCTCACAACGGATTCCTGGAGATTGCCGGCGCTTACGGCGTGCTCGGTGGCGTGCTGTACCTGGCGGTCATCGGGATATTCGCGCGGAACGCTTGGCGGCTGCTCGCGCGCGCGCGCGATCCCGAGACTCGCGCCTTTGCCTGCTGGATCGCGATGTTCGGAGGGGCCGTATTTCTGATTGAGCTGGTGGAAGTCGCGCTGACGTTGGCCGTCACGCTGTTCATGGTCTGGTTCTGGTCGTTGATGGGGCTGCAGGAAGCGCTTCTGGATGAGCATCCGGAGCCGGGGGTCGTTGCCCGGAATGCCGCTCGTCCCCCTTCATGAGCTACGTCGTTGCGGCCATCGCGTTGATTGTCGCCGCGAACGGCGCATCGCTCGCGTTCTCCTCCCCGGCGGCGGTCCCGGAGTTTCATGATATCGGGCTCATCTGCCGCCTGATAAACGAAGCCGCGGCCGAGTGCGCGGCCGGAGCCGCCCGCGCGGGATGGGCAATGGTGGTCGGAGCCGCCCTCGCCGGGGCGATCGCATGGCCGGCGTTGCGGGCTCTGCCGACAACGCCGGTTCTCACAACCGGCGACGGCTGGTCCGCGCGGCTGTTCCTGGTTGCGGTAATCGCGTTGCTGGCGATACACGTGACATTTCAGCTCGATCATGGTCCGGCAGTGTCCAGAGTCGACGCGATCGAGCGCGTCTCGCACCTGATCAGCGCCGAGAATCTTGCCTGGCCGCTGCTACTGCAACTGGCGAGCACCCAGTCGAAGTTGCGTTCCCGCCTGCTCTACCTGACGCCGGCCTTCTACATTGCTTCGCTCTCGCCGTTCCGCGGCGTGCTGTTTGCGGTCACGCTGTTTGGCGTGATGCTTCCCCTGGCGGGCCAACTCCGCGACAGGGAAAATCGCCGCGGGTGGCGCGGTGCGATCACGAATGCGATCGGTCTGGCCGCCGTGTGCGGGGTGCTGGGCTACCTGGTTTACGCCCAAACTGCGAGCCGACCGGGCTCGCTGCCGGGAAACGGTATTTACGAGCAGACTCTGAAGCCAAGAATCGCCGCTCCCCTGTTCCAGGCGTACCTTGCCGAGCGCCTGTCTGCCTTCACCCCCCTGCCGGACATGGCGCAGGAGATACGGCGGAAGCTGCGCCTGACGGACGAGCCCAGCCTGAACGAATTCCTGTTCCGCCGGATCTACGGCGCCGGGTATTTCGGTGAAACCACCAGCCTGTATTATGGCGAGGCGCTGGCGAACTCCCGCTCGCATCCGCTGGTGTGGACCACACTGGCTCCGCTGCTGCTCGTCTGGAGCTGGGCCATGCTGCGTCGTCGCGGACTCGACGCTGGCGTACTTTTTGGCCTCGCGCTCTGGCGCGGCTCGCTCGGCGGCTTCGCCACCGTGCTGCCGGCGCTCGTGCTTCAGCTCGCTACGTTGCTCGCTATCCATCTCCTGCAATCCCGTGCATCCGGAAACCGGATGGAACAAGGCAGGCAGGCATGACCCGGATCCTGACGGGCCGCGGATTCGCCCTCGCGCTGCTGTCCGGGCTCGCCACGCTGCACGTCGTCAACATCGCGAAGAACTGGGCCGACATCGTGATGCTCAAGTACCAGGCGGCCTACGTGGTCGGGGCAGGCATTCGCAGCTACCTGCCGGCGGCGGCGGAAATTTCCGAACTGATGGTCGCGCAACTCAATCGTGTGGCCGGTAGCGCGGCCCCGGATGCCAGGGCCGGCACGCACAACGTTCTGATCGGGATAGAGCGCGAAAGCGGAGTCGATCGCATATACGTGGATGCCGTGGTGCTATCGGGCCGGGCATGGGAGAGCGCCTTCACTGGATTATGCGCGGCGCTGGCGGCCGAAGCCTGGCGTCGACAAACCGCAGACGAAGCGTTGCATGTCAGCCGGCCCCCGGGCCCGCCGCTGCCCAAGGCGGCCTGCCGGCAACTCGATCCGGCCGCCGAGTACCCGGCCGAACCGCACGAAGTGCTGTTCGTGCGCGCCACTCCGACACGCATTACATATACGCGCATCGGCGCTCTGGACTGGTTCAGCCTCGCCGTGCTCGTGGGCGCGATTGCCGCCTGGTTGCCGTGGCGATCGCGGCGCACTACCGCAACAGACAGCAGAACGTCCTGAACAGGATCCGCAGGTCGAGTCCCAGCGAACGCGTCTGGACGTAGCGCCGGCAGTGCTCCAGCTTGAGGGGCAGGATGTGCTCCAGGTAAGCGCGCGTCGGATCGGCATAGCGGGCGAGGATCGCGCTTTCGTGACGAAACTCGATGGAAGCCATGTCGGTGATTCCGGGCCGGACGGACAGGACGATCTCGCGCAACTCCGGGGGGTAGTGAGCCACGAATTCCGGGAGCTCGGGTCTCGGACCGACCAGGCTCATGTCCCCGGCGAGCACGTTGAAAAGCTGAGGCAGCTCGTCCAGCTTGGAGCGGCGCAGGAACGCGCCTAATCCCGTCAGTCGCGGATCGACGTCAATGGTGAGCAGCGCCCCGGATCCGGGTGACGCCGCCATCGTGCGAAATTTCAGGATGGTGAAGGGACGGCCAAACCGGCCGACGCGGGTCTGCCGGAACAGCGCCGGCCCGGCGAATTCGGCGTGCACGGCGAGGAAGATCACGACCAGCAACGGCGCCAGCACAACCAGCCCCAGCGACACGGCGGCCAGATCGAACAAGCGCTTGACGATCATGCGAGTATCTGGCGCACCGCCTCGATGACGCGCCCCTGATCCGCCTCCGACATGCGCGTGTAGATCGGAAGGCTGACGGCGCGCAGATAGGCATCGTGCGCTATGGGGAAATCTCCGGGAGCGAACCGGTAGGTCTCCCGCCAGTAGCGCTGAACGTGCAGCGGAATGAAGTGCACGCTGCAACCGATGCCGCGACCGGCCATCTTCTCGATGAACGCGTCACGGTCGACCGGCGCATCGGGTGCAAGCCTGACGACGTACAGGTGCCACGCGTGGACATCGCCCGGCGGGGCTTCTTCTGGTGACTGCAGCGGCAGATCGGCGAACGCCTTGCTATATGCGGCAGCCATGTCCTGCCGGCGGCGGTGGAACTCCCCGGCCCGTTTCAGCTGCTCGATACCGATAGCCGCCGCCAGGTCGGTCATGTTGTACTTGAACCCCGGTGCGGCGACGTCGTAATACCACCTGCGGCTCGTCGCCGTGTGCCGGTCGAAACCGGCGCGATCGATGCCGTGCAGGCGCATGATGCGGCAACGCTCCGCGACGGCGCGATCCCTGGCAACAACCATCCCGCCCTCGCCGGTGGTAATCCCCTTGGTCGCGTAAAAGCTGAACACGACTGCATCGCTCGCATGGGTCCCGACGGTCCTGCCGCCCTGTACGGTGGGCAGCGCGTGCGCCGCATCCTCTATTACCTTGAGCCCGTGGCGGCTTGCGATCTCCAGAATGGGCTCCATGCGACAGCCGAGCCCGGCGAAATGGACTGGAATGATCGCCCGGGTACGCGGGCTGATGGCGGCTTCGATCGCCCCCGGATCGATGTTCAGCGACCCGGCTTCAACGTCGACGAAAACGGGGTGGGCGCCCAGGTAGCGGATAACCTCCGCGGTGGCGGTAAAGGTGTACGGCGTGGTGATCACTTCGTCGCCGCGGGACACACCGGCCGCCTCCAGGGCGAGGTGCAGCCCGCCGGTGGCCGAATTTACGGCCACTGCATCAATATCGCCACCGAGATACTTCCCAAACGCGGTTTCAAACGCCCGCGTCCGCGGCCCGGTGGTCAACCACCCGGAGCGCAAGCAGTCCACAACCGCACTGATCTCCGCCTCGCCGATATCGGGAAGCGCGAAGGGCAAGAAGTCGGACATGGTGCGGGCAGGTTATCGGGCCGTGGCAAGACCAAATGATACAGCGGAAGCGCGCCACCGCTCGCGGGCCGACCGCTGCCGCCCGGTCAGTGCGCAGATCGCCGCGTGCGCAGCAACTTTACAATTGCCCGGCGGCGCTCCGGGAGAGCAAGCGCGGCGAGCAACCCATAGCTGCCGGTCCACATCACCGCACCGGCGAGCGACCACGGTGTCGAGCCGGAAACGTTTTGCGACTCCCACCAGGTCAGCGCCGCGGCCAATCCGACGCCGAGTACCAGTCCCACGGCAAACTCCCTGAGTGAAGGCAAGATGCTCGCGTGCAGGACGAGGGCCACGCCACACAGACAGGCCGCCGCCCCGAGTCCGAATGCCGGAATCAATGCATAGGGCAACGCAGCCAAACCGGCAGACCCGGGAATGCATTCGAGCGACGCAAACAGCGCGGCGACCGTCACGGCGCCGATCGCGACGCTCACGCCGGGCCGGTGCAGCGTCTGGATGATGCGCAGGAAGGTAATCACGACCGCTTCGAATGGGACGGCCAGCGCAAATCCACGCAGGACGTCAGCGGTCATGCGGGCATTCCCGGCATCGAAGCGCCCATACTGGAACAGGATCCGCACGATGGCATCCGCCTGAGTGTGCAGCACTATCGCCACCGGAATCAGTATCAGCAGCCCCCAGTTGAGCAGTTCCCGGCAGGTTTCGCGAGCTGCCCCTTCGCGCCCCGCGCCCAGCAGCCGCGCCAGGGCGGGGGCGACCAGCACGCCGACGGTGGCGCTCACGAGCGTCATCGGCACCTGGTAGATTCTGAAAGCATAGGTCAGCGCCGAAATCACGCCGTCGCCCAGCTCGGACCCGGACCTGCGCAGCACGAGGTGCGAAATCATGACCAGTCCCAGCCCGCTGCCGATCCCGAGCGTTGCCGATATCGGCGCCGCGAGCGCCAGCGCCTGGCGGAAGCGCGGGGAGCGGAACCGCGGCGCGCAAGCTCCCGGAATTCCCCTTTGCCGGAGCGCGCGCAACAGGAGCAACGAAACAAGGGCCGGCCCTGCGAGCGCCGCGACTGCCAGGGATGGCGCTCCGAGCAGGGGGGCCGTGACCAGCACACCCAAGACGAACACCAGGTTCACGATCAGCGCGGCACAGGCCGGCAGGACGAATACCCGCAGGGCGTTCAGCGTCTGGCACGCCAGCACCACGAAGCCGTTCAATGGAATGAGCCAGGCCAGCCAGTACAGGTAGCGGGTCGCGGCGTGCCGCGTGGCGTAGTCCAGCCCGGGGCCGAGAATGGCGATCAGGAAATCGGAGCAGGCCAGCATCGCAGCGCCCGCTGCAAGGCTTGCCGCCCCGACCGCGACCAGCAAAGCGCAGAACGGTTCCGCCGCGTCCGGCGAGGCCTTCCCGGGCGCCGCTGAGCCTCTGGCGAGCACCGGTACCACCGCGGCGACCAGGGCGCTGCCGATTACCAGGTCCATGATCACCATGGGCATCGACAGCGAAAGGAAAAAAGCGTCGGTCACAGGCCCCGCGCCGAATGTGACTGCCACGGCGAGCTCGCGAAGATAGCCGGTTATGACCGCCATCACGCCGACGAGCAACAGCGTTGCCGGGACGCCTATCACCGGGAAAAGCTCCTTGCCGACACACTCAGCCCGGGAACGCCCGGCGCAGCACCGCCAGGCAAGGCCGCACCAGCCGGCGCATCAGCAGGTAGCCCAGCGGCAGGGCACGGAAGGCGAGGCGCATCGGCACGCGGTCGGCGGCACGGGCGAGAAACGCAAACAACCGGGGATCGCCGTCCCGCCTGGCTGCCGTGCGGAAGAGGTCGTCGCGTACCTCCTTCGCCAGGGCGTCCATGCCGGGTATGCCGCGTATCTCCTCCAAAACAGGAACCGGAACCGGTGCTTGCAGCAGATTACTGGCAAGCAGCAGTCCCAGGGCGACCATGCGGTAGGCGCCCGCGCGGCGGGCGCGCTCCAGCGCGCGAGAGCAGTCGAGATCCGGATGCATCTGCAGCAGCTCCATCACGTCAACCACCCACTTCAACGCCTCCCACTTGTGCTTGCAGCCGTGCAGGCACAGGACCAGCAGTAAATCCTCGGAATGCGGCCAAGCCACGTCGAACCCGAGCACGGAATGGCGTCCCAGCTTGCTCCAGGTGGAATCGGGAATCGCGGGAAAGCACCAGACGCGTTCCACGATCCGCCAGTTGAGGTCCAGAACGTAGCGGTTCCGGGGCGCGGTGAACGAGAACTCATAGTGTGCACGGACCCACGCCGCATCCCACCGGCCAGAGCCCCCGCGGCGCGGTACATAGCCAAGAGTCATCATTACCCGTTTGGCGCGAAGCGCATCCCGTGGCCGCACCAGCAGGTCGAGGTCGCTGAACTGACGCAGAGCGAAGTCCTGGAAGAGATATGCGGCCAGCGCCGGCCCCTTGTAAGGCGCCGCGGTTATGCCGGCATCCTCCAGCGCCCGGAGCACCGAGACAAGCTCTTGTGCCAGCACCAGGCTCTGGAAACGAAACGCTTCGGCAAGCGATCTGAGCCGTTCGAGGACCGGCAGGGGCGCCGGCGCGGGAGCGATCCCGGCGAGCGAGCGATGCAGTAGTGGAACCAGGCCGTGTTGCCGCGCGGTGACCACCACCCGGTCCCAGTCGAGCCGGGAGGCCGCGAGCTCGGCGATGCGCTGTCGTCGCGTCGCATCGATGCGCAGGCGTGCGCAATGCAGCAGAAGCTCGGCTTCACCCGCGCTGACCGGCATTACTGCAACATCGTTGTCTTTTGTGGTGTCCACCATGCACGCGAGGGCCTAGCCCGCTTGATCGTCAGGAAACACCGTCGGACAACTCAGCGGGTTATCCGGCACGCCGGACCTGGATCCACTGATCGTTGGCGTCGCGCTCTGTTGGGCTGAGGTCCAGCAAGGCTTGACGGGTTGCCAGCGCCGACCGACAATCGTATTGGTTGCTCGATAGGCGTAGCATAGCGGTAGTTCCCGGAAAGGATAGGCATGGATGCCATGAAAGATGGGGCCGCCTCCCGGCCGAAGTACGAATCGCCGAAAATCACGCCGATGGACCGGGACGAAGTACTGAAGGCGTTCCAGATGACGGCCGCCCAGATAAGCGCTGCAGGCTGCTGGTGGGCTCCGGGCTGCGCTGGGTCTCCTTGCAGGTTCGATTAGCGCGAATCGTCCCCATGGGGCGGCAAACGCCGCCTCGCTCCCGTCAATGCGCAGCCGCCTACCCGGGCGGATTGGTTCATAATCGAATTCAGAATGCGCTTAATCGGGCCGGATGACGTCAAGATTGTTCGTGGCGTAGTACTGCGCCGGGATCCCGCGCGCGAAACGTGCTTCACGGTGGTCCAGCTTCACAAAGACCTCCACGATTACGCCGACATGTCTGATGTCTCGCGCAGGCAGCGCCTGCACCGGCACATGCACAATGAAATGCAGACCATGGAGATCGCGGCGCAAAACGTCGCCGACTTTCCCGACGCGCCCTGGGAGCTGCGGATGCAAATGGCGCGCCAGTGCTGGGACGAATCCCGGCATACCCAAATTCTCTACCGGCGACTGCGCGAGCTGGGCGGGCGTAAAGGCGAATTCCCGGTGATGAACTACGAGTGGGGCGTTACCCAGCTTCTGGATTCACTGGCGGCGCGACTGGCGGTTCAGAACAGGACGTTCGAAGCGGGTGAAATGGACCTCCTGCGCCGGCAGGAGGGCATGTGGAACGATGCGGGGGACCCGACGACCGCGGCGCTCATGGACGCGCTGCTCGCAGACGAAGTCCAGCACGTCCGTTATGCGAATCGCTGGCTCAAGGAGCTGGCGCGTCAGAATCCCCGGATCCTGCTGCAAGTAGCCGCCGGCGTCCAATGCCTGCGCCGGGTGACTGCCGGTCTCGCCCCGAGGCACGACGAAGTGAACGCCGTCGGAGTGAACCTGACCGCCTTTACGCACGGTGACGTGGTCGCGAACATCGAAGACCGCCGCCTGGCGGAATTCACGCAGGACGAGATTGCCGAGATCCTGCGTCAGGAAGGGTTTGGCGCGCTGGTGAGCGGGGCGGCCGACGGCGCAGCCGCAACCGCCGCGGCGCGATGACCGTCGCCGGAGCGATGGCGCTCGACCGAGAGCGCCGTTCAGCCGGAGACGAGTGGTGGCGTGATGCGGCGCTGATGGCGGCGGAGCCGTTGCAAAGCGGCACCCCGGATAACTGCGGGACCTACCTGATTGGCCGCGGGCTGTTGCAGGTGGAAACCGCCGATCAAGAGGCCCGCGACGCGATCGACCGTTACTACGGCGAATGCGCCACGAATCCGGGCGCGGGAATTCCCGGCGTGCACTGCGCGTTGCGCAGCGTCGATCACGGTCGACTCGTCCGGCTGGATTTCCTTTCGGGCGCGCCGGCTGACCCGGCGGCCAGCGCGCTTGCGCTGCTGCACCCCTCTCCCGGTGAGCCGCCATACGCTATCGAGCGAGGCGAGATGCCGGCGTGGCGACTGGTCGGGGGCAGGGCCCGGCCGCTCATTGCCGCCACGGGAAACTGCATTATCGCGGAGCGGAGCCGGATTCCGGAGGACTTCGTCGCCGACTACCTGATCTCGGCGGCGCTGGAAGCTCAGCGGGAAATTCTCGTCGTGCATGCCGCCGCCTTGAGCGCAGGCGGCAGAGGCGTGTTGCTCACCGGCGCGTCGCGCACCGGCAAAACCACGTTCTCCATGCACCTCGCTGCCCGTGGCCACCGGCTGCTGGGCGATGAGATGGGGCTGATCCATCTGCCGACCCGGTACCTCGTTCCACTGCGTCGAGCGGTGCGTCTTCGTGCCGGACCGCGCGAGCCCTCCCTGGCTGCCGCGCTGCGCCGAGCCGGCGTAGTCGAACGCGTCGCTGCCGGCTCGCGCACCGGGCCGGTGCGGATCGACCGGCTGTTCCCGGCGGCTGATGCCGTCGCGGCGCCGCTCGCCGCCGTATTCTTCCTGCGTGGATTCGCTGCCGTCCCGTCACTTGAACCGTTTCAGCCAACATTGGACGATGGTGACCTGTTCGAAGCCATGTCCGCCAACGATATTGCCCTGATATCCTTGGGGCTGGCTCCGGCCAGACATGCGCTGCGCCTGCTGGCGCTCAGGCGCACGCTCGCGCATCTGCCGTGCTGGCGGTTGACGCTGGGCTCACCGGACGCCACCGCGCGGCTCGTCGAAAGAACGCTGGAGGCGTTATGATTTTGTCCGTGAAGGAGCGCGGCCAGTTCGTTGCAACCATACGCTGGGTGCACGTTGCGCTCATGGAAACGCTCGCCGCGTGGGTCCCAACCACGCCCGAGATGGAGGTGAAGCTCCTATTCGGCGAGCATGTGTGGGACCTTGCCCAGCACGCCGATGCGCTCGGCAAGCGCACTTTCGAGCTGAGGATGCCGCTGCAGCACAGCCTGCGCCCGGTGGATGCGTACGCCACGCTGCTCGACGAGATTGCCGCGGTTCGCCCCACGGCCCAGCGCTTGGCGGCGATTTACGACGTGATGCTGCCGGCGGTAGACCACAGATATCGGCGCTACCTCGATGAGACCGACTCGCTGATCGATGCGCCCACGGTGCGGATCCTGACGCGGCATTTCCACGACATGGAGCGGATGCGTGCCGCATACGCCCGGTTGCGGGACGAGCTGCCGGAGCTGCCGCGCGAGGAGCCCGCCTGGGGCGCCGCGCTGCGCGCGCGCGAAGCGGCCATCGGGAACCCGGTCGCCCAGCCCTCGCCGGCGTCCGCGGAAGCCTGATATGCCGGCAACGGTCGCCATCGGCACCAAGGCGGTACGGGGGGTCGAAGTGCGTGACGACCCCGCGCGCGAGCCGTGTTTTGACATCGTTCATCTTCACGAGGATGTACCGGATAGCGGGGGGATGGATCGCGAACATCGCCGTCAGCGTCTGCATCGGGACTACAACCAGGAGGTCCAGACCATCGAAATTGCCGCGCTGTGCCTGGTCGATTTCCCGGATGCGGCGTGGGATCTGCGCATGGAGCTTGCCCGGCAGTGCTGGGACGAGGCCCGCCATGCGGCGCTGATCCACCAGCGGCTGGCGGCCAGCGGCGGTCGCAAGGGCCAATACGCCATCGCCAACCTCGACTGGTCGGTGGTGGCAATGCTCGATTCGATGGCAGCGCGGCTGGCAATTCAGAATCGCACGTTCGAAGCGGGCTCGCTCGACATCGAGCAGGTCGCCATGCGCCTGTTCCGCGAGGCGGGAGACCCGGAGACGGCCGAGGTGCTCGACGCGATTGCAGCCGACGAAATTCATCACGTCCGCTTCGCGAATGAATGGCTGACTCGCCTGACGACGGAGGAGCCGCGAGCCGTGCTGAAGATCGCGACTGCGATCGCCTGGCTGAAGCGGGTCGTAGCCGCGACGGGCGGGGATGGGCTGCACGAAATTCCGACCGACCACGAGGCGCGGAAACTCGCCGGATTCAGCGAAGGCGAGATTGGCGAAGTGGCCAGGCTCGCGCAGACCGTCAACGGCGCGATTGCCCGGGGGCAGGATAGATGAGCATGACCGGCACGGCGGCCGCGCGCGAAGGGGCTCTGCTCGCGGCGAATCCGGCACGCGATGCCCGTTTCACGATCGCCGAGCGCTGGAGTGACTGCGCGAATTTTCCGCCCGGGCATCACCTGCGCGAAGTCGAGTTCTTTCATCGGCAGATGAACGAGGAAGTCGACAGCCTGGAATGTTGCGCGCGCAATCTCAGCGACTTTCCGGCCGCGGACTGGGCGCTGCGCCTGGGCCTCGCCCGCCAATGCGCGGACGAGGCCCGTCATGCCGCGATGTTCCGACGGATTTTCGAGTCCCGCGGCGGCCGGGTCGGCGATTACCCGGTGCTCAACTTCCAGTACCGGATCGTCACCAGCATCGGCAGCTTGGTCGGGCGCATCGCGGTGCAGAATCGAAGCTTCGAGGCGGGCGGCCTCGATGCGATCGAATCCGGCATCCATGACGCTCGGGGGAGGGGCGATGATGCCCTCGTGCAGCTGTTCCAGTCGCAGCAGGCCGACGAGATCTGCCACGTGCGGCTCGCCAATGAATGGGTGCGGATCATGACGGATCGCGACCCCAGGGCCGTTCTGCAGATCGGCGCCGCGCTCAACACGGCATCAAAAGCGTTTGCCCAGGTGATGGGCCCGCAAGCCACCGAGGGAGTCGCATATCACGCGGATCGCGCGGGCCGCAGGGAGGCAGGTTTCACCGATGACGAAGTCACCATGGCTATCGAGTTGCAGGCATCTGCAGCCCGCTGAGGGGGCGGATGCCGGGGAGGCGGGCAGCATCTCGCCGAACGACCCCTACGAAACCGATCCGGCCGCCCGCCACCGCGTTCAGGCACTGAAGGCATTCCTTCTCGACCGGAATTCCCTGATGCCGGCGCTGGTGGAACATCTCGGCGGCGCTACCCTGTTCGAAAGCGTCATCCGCGGCAGCAGCATGTCCCCGGCCATCCCTGCGCGCTCGCGGCTGCGGGTTCAGACGGTCACCGGGAGCTCGTGCGGGCCGGGCGATATCGTGTTTTATCTCGCGGATACAGGATTCATGGTCCACCGCGTAATCCTCGCGCCCCGGCGGGGGCCCGCCGCAGGTCATCTGCTCACACAGGGCGACAATTGCCTCGCGCCTGACGCCCCGGTAAGCCGGGATCGCGTCCTGGGTACTGTTCTCGAGACGTGCGACAGCGGACGCTGGCGAGCGCCGGGACCGCCGAAAGGCGGGACGATCTACCACCGCCTGGCCCGCTCCGCTACCTGCGCGTGCATGTTTGTCGCGATGCACTTCACGCTTGGCGGAGCCCGCAGGCTTGCGCGCTTGCTGCAAGAAATGGAAGCCGGCATCCGTCCGCCCCTCGGCCGCTTTCTGCGACGCATGCGAATCATGTCTGCGGCGCGTTGAGACGACGAAACGATCGTGGTCGTCTACCGCCGCACCCTCGCCAAGCTCGGCTACGCCTTGCGGCTCATCTGGGAAAGCAGCCGGGGCGTGTCTGTTGCGCATGCCGGCGTCGTCATTGCGCAGGCAGCCCTGTCCCTCGGGACGCTCGTCTTGCTCAAGCTGGTAATAGACGCGGTAACGGCGGGCCTGGCCGGGCCCGAGCCTGCTGCCGCATTCGGGCGGGTCGGAATACTGATCGGGTTCACGGCAATTGTTGCTGTGCTGAGCGCCGCTTGCGGTTCACTCGACACCGCGCTTTCCGAAGTCCTGCGCGAACGGGTCAGCGATCATTTGCAGGAACTAGTCCACGCCAAGTCCGGCGAGGTGGATCTGGAGCACTTCGAGAACGCGCACTTTCTGGACACTCTGCACCGGGCCCAGATCGAAACGCCGGCCCGCGCCGCGAATGTGCTCACCATACTCCTGCAGGTGGTACGCAGCGCCGTGATGCTGGTCGCCATCGCGGGATTGTTGTTCACGTTCAGCTGGTGGATCGTGCCCGTTTTGCTCATCGCAGACTTGCCCGGCGCCATCTTCAGGATCCGCAGCTCACTGGCCCAATTTCGGTGGACGCGCGAACGCTCGACGCTCGAGCGCGAGGCGCGAAACTATGGAATCCTGCTGGGCGCGTATCGCCTGGCGCAGGAAATCCGGGTCTTCGACCTGGTGCGTATTTTTTCCGGACGCTTTCGGGCAATCAGGCAGCGGCTGCGCGGGGAACGAGAGCAACTCGTGCGCCGGCGCGTCGCTTTCGAGGCTCTCGGGAGCGGTTGCGCGGCGGTGGCAATGCTTGTCGTCTTCTCCGTCATCGCTCAACAGGCGCTCGCCGGCACCGTGACGGTGGGTGATGTCGTGATGTATTTCGCGGCTTTCCAGCGCGGGAACGGCCAACTGCACGAGCTGCTGCATGGGACGGCCCGCTTCTATGAGAGCAGCCTATATCTGACCGAGCTGTCGGAGTTCCTGGCTCTCGAGCCGAAGATACGCGATCCGGAGCCGCCGAAGTCCATTCCGGATCCTCTTCGGACCGGTATTACGGTTGAGCGCGTCACCTTCACCTACCCGGGCAGCGAGCGGCCCGCGCTGCGGGACGTCAGTCTTCACGCGCGGCCGGGGGAACGCATCGCAATCGTCGGCGCGAACGGATCCGGCAAGACCACGCTGGTCAAGCTACTGTGCCGATTCTACGATCCCGAACGTGGTCGGATAACCGTCGATGGAACGTCCCTGGGTGAATTGTCCCGCACCGCCTGGTGGAAGAATATCAGCGTGTTTTTCCAGGAGCATGGCAACTACTACCTGAGCGCGCGCGACAACATCGCCATGGGCGATGCAGCTGGCACGCCCGACGCCGAGGCCATATCCGCTGCCGCGCGGCGCAGCGACGCGCACAAAATGATCGAGCGGTTGCCTCACGGTTACGATACCGTGCTTGGATCGTTTCGCGAGCACAATGCGGAATTGAGCGCGGGAGAGTGGCAGAAAGTGGCGCTGGCGAGGACCCAGTTGCGCGAAGCGCCAATATCCATTTACGACGAACCCACCAGCATGATGGACGTGCTGTCGGAGCAAAGAGTGCTGGAATCCATATGGAACCCGGCTCCGGGACGGATTACGATCCTGATCAGCCACCGGCTCTCGGCAGTGCGGCTGGCCGATCGCATCTACGTGCTTGCGGACGGGTGCCTGGCGGAAACGGGAACGCACGACGAGCTCATGCGCCTTGGCGGCACTTACTCGGAGCTGTTTTCGGCGCAAGCCGTTCACTATCGGTAACGATCGAGCGCGCGCACCGAGCGCGCCCCGATGAAGGGAGGCGGATTTGGGGGCGGAGCAACTGAATGGCGCGGCGGCATGGCTTGCGTCATTTGGCACGCGACGCAGCGCCGCCGGAAGCGACGAACGGCCAGGAGGCATGGCACGAGCCTCTCCACGGGACGCGACGGATTCGGGCCGGCGAGCGCTTTCTGTATTGGTCGGATCGGGAAACTGGTCGCCGGAAGTCGCGGACATTCCCGGGTACCGCGTCGTCCTCGATGGAGTCGTATACAACGGCGCCGAGCTTCAAGCTGAGCTCGACCTCGACCGGGCAGTGGCCGTAAACGGCGCCGAAATCGCTGCACGGGCGTACCGCGCCTGGGGTGAAGGCGCGCTCCGGCGCATCAAGGGCGTGTTTGCGTTGATCGTCTGGGATCGCGGCCACGACCGCGCACTGTGTGTGCGGGATCCGCTCGGCATGCATCCGTTGTTCTATGCGAAGACCGCCGATGCGCTGCTGATCGCGCCATCGATCGATACTTTGCTCGGGCATCCCGCAGTGTCGACGGGCATCAATCGCGCGCTCCTGGTCGAATACCTGACACGGCAGTGGACAGGCAGCGAGGAAACCTGTTTTACCGGTATCCAACGGGTACCGCCGGGCCATGTGTTACGGGTCGAAGCTGAGGGCTATAGGGTCTATCGCTATTGGAACCCGCTTCCCGAGAATCTGCCTATCGCATGGATTCCGGACGACGAGGCCGAAGAGCGGTTCGGGACACTGCTCAGCCAGGCCGTGGCGCGATCGCTGGCACCTGGGCCGGCGGGGATACTCCTGAGCGGAGGGCTCGATTCGAGCACCGTCGCAATGGTTGCTGCCGACCTTTGCCGGCAGGCGAAATCGGACCCGCCGTGGGCGTTGTCTCTGACCGTGCCTGAGCCCTATGACGAGGAAGGCGTGGGCCGGGCGCTTGCCGACGACCTCGGCATGCCAAGACACTTGATGTCGCACGCCGAGGCATTCGGCGCGAACGGGCCGCTTGCTGCAGCATTGTCGCTGACCCGTGTATTGCCGGCCCCACTCTTCAATGTCGGTCAGCCGGCGTATGTGCGATTGTCATCGGCTGCCGGGCAGCGCGGCTGCCGCTCCATCCTCACCGGGGAGGGAAGCGACGAGTGGCTGGGGACGTCGCCGTCGCTTGCCGGGAACATGCTGCGCGCTACCGATATCCTGGGAATTTACCGTCTGCAACGGGCTCTTGCCCGATACTATTCCGGGGTGCGTTGGGCGGGTTTGCGCGGCATCATCTGGCAGTTCGGTATGCAACCCGCGCTACGTAGCGCCTGGAATTCCGCGGCGGCGGCAGGGCGCGGTCTCTGCGGGTTCGGATCCCGCCGCGCGGCAGAAGAAACGACCGGGGCGCTTTCGCGTCTGGTCCCCGAGCCCTGGATTGCGCCGGATCGGGGCCTGAGGCTGCAGATCGCTGAACGCCTTGCCGCTAATCGCGCGGCTGACCGGCCTTCTCATAAGATCGAACATGCCTACCGGCGCGCGATTCATTCGAGATTCGATTTTCCCCAATTCGGATTGCGGGCCGAGGAGTCGTTCCTGCTTGGACGGCATTCGGGCGTGCCCCAGCGGGATCCGTTCTGGGACGCTGACTTGATCGATCTGATCGTAAGAATACGACCAGGAGTCCGGATTCGAGGCGGCGTATCCAAGGCCCTCTTGCGCAACAAGCTTGCCACCCGTTTCCCGGCACGCGGGTTCGCAAACCAGCGCAAGAGTCCATCGCGCCTGATGTTTATTCGCACGGCCATGCTTGCCGAGGCGTCCCCGGCCGTGCGCGCACTGGATCGGCATTGGGCGCTCGGTGAGCTGGGCGTAGTGGAGCCCAAACAGGCCATCGAGTTCGTCAATCATTGCCCTGAAGACAAGGGATGGCGGGCATGGTATCTGTTAAACCTCGAAACCTGGGCGCGGGCGCAAATGCAGTCCGGTCACGGCGGGTAGCATCCGGGCGGCCTTCCGGACGGTCAGCCGGACGCGCGATCAATCGTGGCGTTGCTGGCAATCACCAGCTCCATGGACAACATGTCCTCCAGTGCGCGGTGTACATCTTTCGCAACGTCGGCCGGCGTGGCGCTGTCGAAGTGCGCGCACAATTCGGTCGCCAGCGATTCCGCGGTCGTGGGCGACGACAGGCGCTCCCAGATGAAGGCGCTGGTACGATTGAGCATGAAGAACTTGGACGATTGCGGGTCGAAGAGGATCGCCTCGTCGTTCAGCGGGGCAGCTTCCACCCGGGCGTTCCGCAGAAATGTCGTGCTCATGTCGCAGCTTGTCTCCCGAGAATCGATCGCGCCCCCTGAGCCTGCCCGCTGAGTCTAAGCAGTCCGGCGCCGCACGGTCAACGAAGCACCGCGTATAGCTGCCTGGGCCGTCGAGCGATGGCGTGGACACAGTGGACCTCGCTGGACGCATCTGCGGCACGGGCGATTTGCTCGTGCACGAGCGCCATGGCCGATTGTCCTGCGCCGCGCGCCGCAGCGCCATTGCCCCTTGGGGCAATAGTTGCATCGATTCCGGAGCAGCGGATCGGTCGACGGGTTGAGCAGCTATAATTGCAGCAGGTAACCGCCCCATGAAGCTTGCCCGGTACGTGAAATTTCGCGAAGAGAAGTTCGGCGGCGTGCTCTTCGAGACGCGCTCCGAGAAGGTTTACACCCTCAATCCGACCGCGACCGCGGTGGTGCGCGAGATCCAGGCCGGAAGCGACGAGCGCGACATCCCCGGGCGGCTGAAGGCGCGCTTTCGCGACGGCGGCGGGGCCATAGAGCGCGAGGCGACCGCGTTCCTCGCCGAGCTGCGGGAAAAGGGACTGGTGGAGGACTGAATCCGGTGACCGAGACCGCCAGCACGCGTGGAGCCGGTCCCCAGGTGCCTGCGTCCACTCCGGCCGCCACGGAGTCCGGCGACCTCGGCGCGCCGCTGTACATCGCCTGGCAGGTGACCAACGAATGCAACCTCGCCTGCCTGCACTGCATCGAGGAAAGCGGCCCCGGCAAGGCATTCCACGACGAGCTGAACGACGAGCAGGTGTTCCGGGTCCTCAAGCAGACGATGGATCTCGAAGTACCGTACCTGTCGTTCTCCGGCGGCGAGCCGATGGTCCATCCCCGCTTTTTCGACATGGTGGAATACGTCTGCGGGCGCAACGGCCAGCTGAAGATCGAGACCAACGGCCACTACCTCA
>DASRJL010000050.1:0-2810 GCA_035649495.1 Burkholderiales bacterium
AGCTCTATTTCGGCATCGCTGCTGACATCGCAGGGCAGCGCGATGCGCGAGCCGAACTCGGCCGCCATCTCGGTGACGCGATCCTTGAAGCGCTCGTTCTGGTAGGTGAAGGCGAGCTCCGCGCCCTCGCGCTTCGCCGCCTTGGCGATGCCGTAGGCGATGGAGCGGTTGGAGAGCAGCCCGGTGATGAGGATCTTCTTTCCGGCGAGGAAACTCATAGCCGCGGATTATACTGTCCACGGTGCGCATCCCTCTGATAGTCCTGCTGTTTCTCGCAGGCTGCGGCGACGTCTGGAACGACCCGTACTCCGCCTCCGAGCGCGGCGGGAACATCCTCTATTCGTCGTTTGCCGAGCGCCCGAAGCACCTCGATCCGGTGCAGTCCTACACCGAGGACGAGGCGCGTTTCACGCAGCAGGTGTACGAGCCGCCGCTGCAATACCACTACCTCAAGCGGCCGTACGAGCTGATCCCGCTCACCGCCACCGAGATTCCCAGGGCGCGCGCGATCGAGGGCGGGAAGTTCACGGTCTACGACATCCGCATCCGGCCAGGCATTCGGTACCAGCCTCATCCGGCGTTTATTCAGGGCAATTCCTCCCTTGCAAGAGAAAGAATCGATTCCCTCAAAAGCCCGTACGAGCTGCCGCTTGGCACGCGCGAGCTGACCGCCGACGACTACATCTACCAGATCAAGCGCCTCGCGCATCCGCGGCTGCACTCGCCGATCTACGGCCTGATGGCCGAGTACATCGTCGGCCTGGATGATTTCGCGAAACGGCTGAAGCAACACCGCGCGAGCGGGTGGCTGGACCTGCGCCAGTTCGAGCTGAAAGGCGTCGAGCGCATCGACGCTCACACTTTCCGCGTCGTGCTCAACGGCAGCTACCCGCAGTTCGTCTATTGGCTGGCGATGCCGTTCTTCGCGCCGATTCCCTGGGAGGCGGAGAGGTTCTTCGAGCAGCCCGGCATGGCGGAGAAGAATTTCACTCTGGACTGGTGGCCGGTCGGCACCGGGCCCTACGTGCTGAAGGAGAACAATCCCAACGCACGCATGGTGCTCGAGCGCAACCCGAACTTCCGCGGTGAGGTCTATCCGGCGGAAGGCGAGCCCGGCGACGCCGCGACTGGCCTGCTGCGCGATGCCGGCAAGGCGATCCCCTTCATCGACCGCATCGTCTTCAGCCGCGAGAAGGAGAGCATCCCGTACTGGAACAAGTTCCTGCAGGGCTACTACGACACCTCGGGCATCACGTCGGACGTCTTCGACCAGGCGGTCCGCGTCTCCATCGAAGGCGAGACGGGCGTGACGCCCGAGATGGAGAGCCGCGGCATCCGCCTCAGCACTTCGCTCGCCGCTTCGACCGGCTACGTCGCGTTCAACTGGGACGACCCGGTGGTCGGCGGCAAGGCCGGGGAGCGCGCGCAGAAGCTGCGCCAGGCGGTGTCGATCGCTTTCGACGTCGAAGAGCAGATCTCCATCTTCGCCAACGGTCGCGGCGTCGCCGCACAGGGCCCGATCGCGCCGGGCATATTCGGCTACCGCGACGGTCGCGAGGGCATGAACCCGGTGGTCTACGACTGGGTGGACGGCAAGCCGCAGCGCAAGCCCATCGAGACGGCGAAGAAGCTCCTCGCCGAGGCCGGCTATCCGGGGGGGCGCGACGCCAAGAGCGGCCAGCCGCTGGTGCTCTATCTCGACACCGTGACGCGCGGGCCGGGCGACAAGGCGGCGTTCGACTGGTACCGGCGGCAGTTCGAGAAGATTGACGTGCAGCTCGAGGTGCGCAGCACCGACTGGAACCGCTTCCAGGAGAAGATCCGCAAGGGCACCACGCAGCTCTTCCGCCTCGGCTGGAACGCCGACTACCCCGACCCGGAGAACTTCCTCTTCCTCCTGCACGGCCCGCAGAGCCGCGCACGCACGCAGGGCGAGAACGCCGCCAACTACGTCAACGCCGAGTATGACGCGCTGTTCGAGAAAGTGAAAAGCCTGCCGAACTCCGCCGAGCGCCAGCGCCTGATCGACCGCATGGTCGATATCGCGCGGCGCGACGCACCCTGGATCTGGGGCGTGCACCCCAAGGAGTACAGCTTGCGCCACGCGTGGATCGCCAACGACAAGCCCAACAACATGGCGCGCAACAACCTCAAGTATCTGCGCCTCGACATCGACGAGCGCGCAGCGATGCGCGCGCAGTGGAACCCACCGGTACTGTGGCCGCTGGGCCTGATCCTGCTGCTCCTGGTCGCCTCCGCCGTTCCTGCCGTCATCTCCTACCGGCGACGAGAGCGCATGGCAGCGCGGCCGGGCTGATGCTCGCTTACATCGTCCGGCGCGCGCTTTATGCCATCCCGATCCTGATCGGGGTCAACCTCATCACCTTCGTGCTGTTCTTCGTCGTCAACACCCCCGACGACATGGCGCGCATGCAGCTCGGCGCCAAGCGCGTCACGCCGGAGGCGATCGAGAAGTGGAAGGAGGAGAAGGGATACAACAAACCCCTGCTGCTCAACCGAGATTCATCCGGCCTGGGAATGCTGACCGAAACGATTTTTTACGAAAAGTCAGTGAGGCTCTTCGCCTTCGATTTCGGCGCGGCCGAGGACAAGCGGGACATCGCATACGAAATCAGGGCGCGCATGTGGCCGAGCCTGACGCTCGCCGTGCCGGTGTTGCTCGTCGGCCTCGCGGTCAACATCACCTTCGCGCTGTTCATGGCTTTCTTCCGCGCCACCTACCTCGACTTCTGGGGCGTAGTGCTGTGCGTGGCGATGATGTCGGTCTCGACCCTGTTCTACATCATCGG
>DASRJL010000051.1:0-6208 GCA_035649495.1 Burkholderiales bacterium
CAAGCAGTTCCACGACGAGACGCTGCCGCAGGAGGGTGCCAAGCTCGCGCACTTCTGCTCGATGTGCGGCCCGCATTTCTGCTCGATGAAGATCACGCAGGATGTGCGCGACTATGCCGCGAAGCAGGGCGTCTCCGAAGAAGACGCGCTCGAGAAGGGGATGAAGGAAAAGTCCGAGGAGTTCACGAAGCAGGGGGGAGAGATCTATACCCGCGTGTAAAACCGCCGGGGGACCCATGCGTAGCGTGTCGTGGTTGCCGATAGCGCTTGCCGGACTGATGGTTGCGGTGCCGGTGCGCGCCCAGAGCTCGCCGGACCTCCTCAGTCCTTTCGATGCCCGGCTGATCGAGTCGTTGATTTCGCCCCGCGCCATGCTGGGCGAAGTAGTCACGGAGCGCGATCTCGATCTCCTGCTGGCGCACGTCAAGGCGACGCTCCTCGCCGCCGCGGCCGGAACCGAGCCGCCCCCGTCCGACGAGTTGAACCGGCGCGCCGAGGAGATCGGCAAGGCGTTGAGGACTCGCGGCACGCTGGCGGCCCTCGTGCTGCTCGACGCCCTCGAAGCGAGCGCGCGGCAGCGGCTGCGCGATCTGCAAAAGCAGCACCGTTCACTGCCTCCGCCCTCCGCCACGCCCGGGTCGATCTAGTCCCATCACCCGTCACGCTGTTCAAACCATGGTCGCGTAGAATAGCGCGCGCATGGACTACGTGCTGTATCTGAAGGCGGTCGCACTCGGCATCGTCGAGGGCCTCACCGAATTCCTGCCGATCTCGAGCACCGGACACCTGATACTCGCGGGCGACCTGCTCGATTTCAATCATCCGGCCCGCGATGTCTTCTATATCGCGATCCAGACCGGCGCCATGTTCGCCGTGGTGTGGGAATACCGTGCGCGCTTCTTTCGTGTCGACTGGCAGCTATGGCGCAACCTGGCCATTGCCTTCATGCCGGCGGCGGTGATCGGGCTCCTCGTCGGGAAGCTGATCAAGGCCTACCTGTTCAAGCCGGTGCCGGTGGCGCTCGCTTTCATCGTCGGCGGCGTGATCATCCTGTGGGTCGACCGGGGGAAGCGGGACGCCAGGGTGGAAAGCACGCAGGCCATGACCGCGCTCGACGCGCTGAAAGTCGGCTTCGCCCAGTGCTTTGCCCTGATTCCCGGTACCTCGCGCTCGGGCGCGACGATCATCGGCGGCATGCTGTTCGGGCTGTCACGCCGCGCGGCGACCGAGTTTTCCTTCTTCCTCGCCGTACCGACGTTGATCGCGGCGGGAGCCTACGACTCCTGGAAAAACCGCAGCCTCTTTTCCGGCGCGGATACCGGCATGTGGGTGATCGGCCTGGTGGTGTCGTTCGTTTCCGCGTTCTTCGTCATCCGCTGGCTGATCCGCTATGTCGCGACGCACGACTTCCGCTGGTTCGCCTGGTACCGCATCGCGTTCGGGGTCGTGGTGCTGTTGACCGCGTACTTCGGCTGGGTGAGCTGGTCGCTATGATTGCATCCAGGGCAATCCTGCGGCGCGCCACCCGCCCACGGTGTTGCGGTGGCCTTCCTCGTTGCGGTCGCCTTCAAAGCCTTCGAGCACGTTGTAGGCGTCGGCGTAGCCCGCCCTGGTGGCGGCGAGCGCCGCGTTGTGCGACCGGCCGCCGCTGCGGCAGATGAACAGGACGGGAGACTGCTTTTCCACCTGGCGCTCGAGGTCGGCGACGAACGCCGGATTCGGCCGCCCGCCCGGATAGGTCTGCCACTCGACCTCGACGGCGTCGGGGATGCGCCCGACGTAATCCCATTCGGCGCGGGTGCGCACGTCCACGAGCCTTGCACCCTGCTTCCCACGCCAGATCTCGTACGCTTCGCGCGGCGTGAGAGCGCCGCTGTAAGGCAAACCCATTTCCTGCGCGCGCTTGCGCGCGACTGCCAGTATCTGGTCGATCTCCATGCGCGGGTCCCTCAGCTCAGACTCGGTTCGGATTCAGAATTCTACTCATTTCCGCGGGAAAACCTCGCTGCATCAAAAACGTGCGCCAACGGCAAAGTCAGCACTAAAATAGTGCATGAGGGTCGGGTTTTGCGGGTAAATCCCTTGTGGCACAATGCTTTTCGGGGAAGCAAGCTTGGCATAATTCCTGCTCCACAAGTAGTCCCGATTTCATCTTTTTACCGCATCGATTAACCAGGGAGAGCTCATGGCCACTGCCGCCGACGTATTGAAAACGATCAAAGACAACGAGGTGAAGTTCGTGGACCTGCGCTTCACCGATACCCGAGGCAAGGAGCAGCACGTGTCGGTACCGGTATCGTCCTTCGGCGACAGCAAATTCACGGATGGCCACTACTTCGACGGATCGTCGATCGCCGGCTGGAAAGGCATAGAGGCTTCCGACATGGTGCTCATGCCCGATCCCGATTCCGCCCGCATGGACCCCTTCACGGACGAGCCGACGCTGCTCATCCAGTGCGACGTGATCGAGCCGTCCGACGGCAAGGGCTACGACCGCGATCCGCGCTCCATTGCGAAGCGCGGCGAAGCCTATCTCAAGTCCACCGGCATCGCCGACACCGCCTTCTTCGGCCCGGAGCCGGAATTCTTCATCTTCGACTCGGTCACGTGGAAGATCGAGATGGGCCAGGCGTTCTACAAGATCAAGTCGGAAGAGGCGCCGTGGTCCTCGGGCGACGAGTTCGAGGGCGGAAACATGGGGCACCGCCCGCCGATCAAGGGCGGCTACTTCCCGGTACCTCCGGTCGATTCGCTCCAGGACATACGTTCGGCCATGGTGCTCGCGCTGCAGGAGATGGGCGTGGTGTGCGAAGTGCATCACCACGAAGTGGCGGCGGCCGGCCAGAACGAGATCGGCACCATGTTCGCGCCGCTGGTGAAGCGCGCCGACTGGCTGATGATCCTCAAGTACGCCGTGCACAACGTCGCGCACTCCTACGGCAAGACCGCCACTTTCATGCCGAAGCCGGTGGTGGGCGACAACGGCTCCGGGATGCACGTGCACCAGTCGCTCGCGAAAGGCGGCCAGAATCTTTTCTCCGGCAACGGCTACGCGGGGCTCTCCGAACTGGCGTTGAACTACATCGGCGGCATCCTGAAGCACGCCAAGGCGTTGAACGCCATTACCAATCCCGGGACCAACTCCTACAAGCGCCTGGTGCCGGGATTCGAGGCGCCGATCAACCTGGCGTACTCTTCGCGCAACCGCTCGGCCGCGGTGCGGGTGCCGCTCGTTTCCAATCCCAAGGCACGACGCATCGAGGTGCGCTTCCCGGATCCGACGACCAACCCGTATCTCGCGTTTACCGCGATGATGATGGCGGGGCTGGACGGCATACAGAACAAGATCAAGCCGGGCGATCCGGTCGACAAGAACCTGTACGACCTGCCGCCCGAAATCGCCGCCAAGGTGCCCAAGGTATGCCATTCCCTGGAGCAGGCGCTGGAAGAGCTCAACAAGGACCGCGAGTTCCTGACCCGTGGCGGCGTGTTCTCCAACGACATGCTGGATGCCTACGTCGCCCTCAAGGAGGAGGAGCTGACGGCTTTCCGCATGACGACGCACCCGATCGAGTTTCAGATGTACTACAGCCTCTAGAAGATCAGATTCGAATATTTGCTGTCGAAGTACCGGGAACTGGATTCGAAAGGGCGGGATATCCCGCCCTTTTTTGTTTGGTTTTATTGAGGAATTTGTGGGGTTCGAAGCACCACAAATTCCCCCGCGCACCAGCGCGGTGCATTGATAATTTCGATTTATTGACATAGACTTAGATGCACATCTTGCGAGACCGTGGTCAACCGTCGGGCGCCGATGTGCGTTGTTGGGACAAGGACTGGCATCGACCATGCGATTTATCCTGATCGGGTTCCTCCTTGCGCTCGCCGCGCCCGCGCTGCGAGCGGACATCTACGAATGCGTGGATTCCAGCGGCAACAAGCTCTTTACCAACAACAAGGCCCAAGCCAAAGGCTGCAAGCTGCTCAGCGTCTCTGTCCCCAACACGGTGCCCGCGCCCAAGGCGCCGGCCGCCAAGGGCGGCGCGGCTGCAACGCCTACGCCCCCCGCGTTTCCCAAGGTCGACACGGATACCCAGCGCCAGCGCGACACCGACCGCCGCCGGATACTGGAGCAGGAGCTCTCCAGCGAAGAGCGGCTGCTCGACCAGGCGCGGAAGGAACTGGCGAGCCAGGATGCCGTGCGCCTGGGCAGCGAGCGCAACTATCAGAAGGTGATCGAGCGCCTCGAGCCGTACAAGAAGAAGGTCAAGCTGCACGAGGACAACATCGCAAGCTTGAGGCGCGAGCTGGCGGCGGCGAAGTAGCCTCGCGAAACTGTAATACGCCGGCCGGGCCGGTCTTGGCCCGGTTCTTGCTCGGTTGTAGGTCGGACTTTGCTCCATGACCACCCGGGCGCTCTACGGTCTCGATCTGCTGGCGACGGCCGTAGTGCTCGTGGACGGGGAGCTTGCCGTTCACTACATGAATCCCGCCGCCGAGAACCTGTTTGAAGCGAGCAGCAAGAGCATGGCCGGTGTCGGCCTGGAAAAGCTGTTGCCCGACAGCGGCGTATTGAATACAGCCATCGCTCAGGCCCGCGCCAGCAACTCGAGCTACACGGAGCACGACCTGGAGCTGCGGGTGGGGAGCCATTCCCGCCTGCACGTCTCGTGCACCGTGACCCCGCTCGACCTGCCGGACAGCGCGCTGCCCGATGACATGGTTCTGCTGGAGATCCGCCTGGTGGAGCAGCAGGTGAAGATCGCGCGCGAAGAGCGCATGCTGAACCTCTCCCAGGCGAGCCGCGAGCTGATCCGCAATCTCGCGCACGAGATCAAGAATCCGCTCGGCGGCATACGCGGCGCGGCGCAGCTGCTCGACCGGGAGCTCGAGCGTCCCGCGCTGCACGAGTACACGCAGGTCATCATGAAGGAGGCCGACCGCCTGCAGTCGCTGATGGACCGCATGCTGACGCCGCACCGCCTGCCCCGGGCCGCACCGCTCAATATCCACGAGGTCCTGGAGCGGGTACGCAGTCTCATCATCGCGGAGTTTCCGCGCGGCATCACGATCGACCGCGACTACGACGTCAGCCTTCCCGTCGTGGTGGGCGACATGGAGCAGCTGATCCAGGCGGTGCTGAACGTGGCGCGCAACGCGGCACAGGCGATCATGAGCAAGGACGCGAAGCCGCGCCGCGGCGAGCGTGGGCGGATCGCGCTGCGTACCCGGGTGGTGCGCCAGGTCACGCTGGCGCGTCGGCGCTACCGCCACGTCATCGCGGTCGACATCTGGGACAACGGGCCCGGCATATCGGAGGAGTTGCGGGAGCGGGTGTTCCATCCCCTGGTATCCGGGCGCGAAGGCGGAAGCGGGCTGGGCCTGACGCTCGCGCAGACGTTCGTCACCCAGCACCACGGGCTCGTTTCCTTCGAAAGCGCGCCCGGCAACACGTGCTTCACGATCCTCATTCCCGCCACAGAGAGGGATGAGGGCGGAGGGCGGAGGGCGGAGGGAAAGAACGAGAACGGAAGACGCTCATGAACTATCCGAACGAACGCGCGCTGCGCGGGTTGCGACGCTCCGACAATCGGTTCCTGCCATCACCTAGGACGTCGAATCTCCAATGCTGCCCTCATCCCTCATCCCTCATCCCTCATCCCTCGCCATGAAGCCCGTCTGGATCATAGACGACGACCGCTCTATCCGCTGGGTGTTCGAGAAGGCGCTGGCGCGGGAGAACATCGCGTTCAAGACCTTCTCGTCCGCGCAGGAGGCGCTGCTCGAGCTGGACACCGATACGCCGCAGGTGGTGGTGAGCGACATACGCATGCCGGGAGAGTCCGGGCTGGAGCTGCTGCAGAAGGCGAAGGAGCACCACGCCAATCTGCCGGTCATCATCATGACGGCGTACTCCGACCTGGAGAGCGCGGTAAGCGCTTTCCAGGGCGGCGCGTACGAGTACCTGCCCAAGCCGTTCGACGTGGACTACGCCGTCGAGCTGATCCGGCGGGCCATGGAAGAGAGCATGCGCCAGGAAGGCGCCGTGCAGCCGGCCGAGGACGGGACGGAGATCCTCGGGCAGGCGCCGGCCATGCAGGAGGTATTTCGCGCGATAGGACGGCTCGCCCAGTCGCAGGCGACGGTGCTGATCACCGGCGAATCCGGAACCGGCAAGGAGCTCGTCGCGCGCGCGCTGCACCGCCAC
>DASRJL010000052.1:0-3856 GCA_035649495.1 Burkholderiales bacterium
GCCATGTGGCCGATGATCGGCTGTGTCTGGTGCGGAACGAACTCCGCACCGTGTGCCTGGGCCAGTGCCGCGCAACGCAGCATGCCGGTGATGCCGCCCATCTTGACGATATCCGGCTGTACCATCGGCACGCCGGCGAGGATCAGGTCAGCCACCGCGGCCGGGGTATAACTCTGCTCGCCGGCAGAGACGGTGATCGACAGCTTGCGCGCAACCTCGCCCATCGCGCGCACGTGGTAATGCTGGACCGGTTCCTCGAACCACCAGTATCCCAACTCCTCGAGAACGCGTCCCACGCGCATGGCGCCACCCGGCGTGTAGCCGTTATTGGCGTCGAAAGCGAGCGGAAAATCGTTGCCGACGAGCTTGCGCACAGCACGCGCCTTGGCGAGGTGATCCGGGATCTCGCTGTCGAGATCCACGCGGTCGTTGTCGAAACGGATCTTGATCGCCGCCGGCTTGTCGCGCAGGCGCGCCTCCACGATGCGCAGCACCTCGTCCAGGCTGCGCGTCGCGCCGTTGCCGCCGATCGAAGAGTAAAAGGGCAGCGCGGTGCGCCACGCGCCGCCGAGCAACCGCCAGATCGGCTGCCCCAGCAACTGGCCCTTCAGGTCCCACAGCGCGATGTCGAGCGCGGCGAGCGCACTGGTAAGCGCACCCTCCGGCCCGAGCTTGACCAGCCGGTGCAGCAGCCTGTCGTGGATCACCGCATGATCGAGCGGGTCGGCGCCGACGATCGCCGGCGCGATGTGGTGCTTGAGGATCGTAAGCGAGACGAGGCCGCCCTGCATCGGCGAGACCTCACCCAGCCCGCAGCGCCCGTCGTCGCTCCAGACGCGCAGGAAGCCGCTGCGAGCGGACGGCGCGTCCTCCGGCCGCCAATGGACCTGGAATGCCTCGATTCGGGCGATGCGCATACATGGCTCCTCTGATATCGGGATTGCGATTGTGCGACATTCAGCGGTATTCGTCCCCGCAATCTCCGATCACCGTCATCAGGTCGCGCGAGCGGGCGAGCACCGCCTCGATTCGCTTGAGATCGTCGGCGGCCAGCGTGAGGCCGAACGTGCGGGCGTTGTCCTCGATGTGCTGCGATACGCCGAGCCGCGCGCCGACGATGACTCCGGCGACTGCGGGCCGGTCGAGGACATAGCGCACGCCGACATTGCCGATGCCGAGCCCGTGCTTCTCCGCGATCGCCTTCAGCACGGCGAGCAATTCCTGGAACAGGGCCCAGCCGCCCCAGGCGTCGATCATGTGCTTGTATTTCTGCAACGAGGCGGTAAGGAGCTCGTGGCGGCGCGGTTCGGGGCGGCCCAGGTATTTCTCGGAAAGCAGGCCGCCGAGAAGCGTGCCGTACGCCAGCAGCGTGACCCCGTGATCGCGGCAGAACGCCGCCATCCACGCCTCCGGCCGGCGATCGACCAGTGAATACTGCACCTGGTTCGAAACGACGCGGATGCCGTGCCCGGCGATGGCGACCAGCCGCTCGGTGTCGAAGTTGGTGAGCGCCAGGTGACGGATCCTCCCCTCGCCCTGCAGGTCGGCGAGGTGGGAGAGCGCATCGAGATAGCTCCTGTCGCCATAGTCCCACCAGTGGAACTGCAACAGGTCCAGGCAGGCGACACCCATGCGCGTCAACGAAACGCCGATCGCGTCCTCGACCATGCGCCGGCTCACGCGCCCCGGCCGCGGAACCCACTTGGTGAAGGCCTGGCTCTCCGCAAGGCGGTCGGCATCGCGCTCGGTCGCGAACCGGCGGCGGAAGGCGCCGATGAAATCCTCGGCCGGCCCATAGTGGTCGGCCAGGTCCCAGGTCGTGAAGCCGGCATCGTGATACGCGAACATCTCGTCCACCGCGCGTGTGGGATCGATGCGGCCATGGGCTCCGGATGCCTGCCACATCCCGTTCAAGATGCGGCAGATCGTCAGGTCGGCGGTGAACCGGAAGCGGCTCGATGCAGGCAGTGTCACGGTTGCGTTTCCAGGGATGTGGACACCATTCACACCCGGGGTGTCGGGAGCATGAGCGCATTGGCCGCGGCGAACGGCATGGCGTCGGTCGTGAAAGCGAAGGTGCCCAGCTCTTTCATCTCTTTGGCTGCGCGCAGCAAGGCGCCGGATGCTGCGCGCCACAGGGTCGATCCGAGGCTGATTCGCCGCACGCCCGCCCCGGCGAGCTGGCCAACCGAGAAAGCCTGCCCTTCGAGGCCGATCACCACGTTGAAGGGCTTCGAAACACATGAACAGACCAGCCGAATCGCGTCAAGGCTCGGCAGGCCGGGGGCGTAGAGCACATCTGCGCCTGCCGTCTCGAACGCCTGCAGTCGGAGAATCGTATCATCGAGGTCGGGGCGGCCGAACAGGAAGTTCTCGGCTCGCGCCGTCAGGACGAACGGAAAGGCGAGAGATCGGGCGGCCTCGACGCCGGCCGCCACTCGCTCGGTCGCTTCCGTAATGTCGTATATCGGGCGACCCGGATCATACGTTGCGTCTTCGATGGACCCGCCGACCAATCCCGTCTCTGCCGCAAGCCGTATCGTCCGGGCTACATCATCGGGGATGGGCCCAAAGCCGTTCTCGAGATCAGCCGAAACGGGAAGGTCGGTCGCGTCCACGATGGCGCGCGCATTCTCGAGAATTTCGTTCCGCGTGACGGCCGCTTCCGCGTCCCGGCGGCCGGCGCTGAAGGCGAACCCGGCGCTCGTCGTCGCGAGGGCTTCGAAGCCGAGCGAGGCGAGGATGCGTGCCGAGCCGGCGTCCCACGGATTGGGAATGACGAAGGCGCCGGGCCTGTCGTGTAGCGCGCGAAATCTGGCACCCTTTTCCCGCTGGCTCAAGGTCATGCGATGTCTCCCTTTCCGTTCGAGGTGGCGACGTTGACGATGCCGGATCAGGCCGGATTCAATTGAGGGGAAACGTACTCCGACCCCACGGATGTCTCAGTAACCCCGTTGCCAATCAATCCGGTTGAGCAAGGGGCGATCGTCCAGGAAGGCGCGCAGGTTCGTGCAGAACACCTCGATTCCGCGATGGAGCGCCTGGTCCGTTCCTCCGGAGATGTGGGGGGTAATCAGCACCCGTTCGTGATGCCACAGGCGAGGATGCGGCGCACGCTCGAACTCGCCGAGATAGACATCCAGGCCCACGCCACGCAACTTGCCGGCATCCACCGCGGCCAGCAGGGCTTCCTCGTCGACGATTTCTCCCCTGGCCACGTTGACCAGGACCGTCTCTGGCCGCATGGCAGCGAAGGCGCGGGCGCCGATCAGCTTGTCCGTCGCGGCAGTCCATTGACAGCAGACGGCCACGAAATGACTCTCGCCCAGGAGCTCGAGCAAACGCTCGGCTCCGCACACCTTGTCGAAGCCGGGCGTCCTCTCCTCCGGCGGCGGAGCGCTGTTGCGCGTGCCAACCACTCGCATACCGAAATCAGCGCACGCCTTGCCGACCTCGCGTCCTATGCCGCCGATGCCGATGACACAGACGGTCTTGCCCTGCAGGAGCATGGGCCGATAGGTCCGGTGGTCGAACTGATCGCGCCGTTCGTCGCGATAGGCGTGGTGCAATCCCCGCGCAAAGTGCAGGAACATGCCGAGCACATATTCCGCCATCGGACGGGTGTTGCCGTGTCCACGAGAGGTGGTTACCACGACATCGCTGCCCCAGAGATCGCTCTGAAGCAGATTACTGGCGCCGGCCGGCCGCTGATGGAACCAGCGCAACCGCGGAGCCCGCCGCCGCAGTTCGTATGGAAATGGCCAGCCCCCGAGGATGATCTCCGCGCTCGACAGCAGGCGATCGCGCTCCGCGCGGGAGCTCGGCGGGCAGGGCCGATCGCCGAGGTAGCGGTGCA
>DASRJL010000053.1:0-13618 GCA_035649495.1 Burkholderiales bacterium
TATCGCGAAGGTGGAGACCGCCTGGAACGCGGACTCGCCGAGCCGCTTCTCGATCGTTGCCCGGACCGGCCGTTGCGGCGTGGGGAAGCGCACGCTCAACCGCGCCGTTGCCGACCGGGCGTGCGGGGCAAGGCTCGTGTCGAAGCCGTGCCGGAAGAGCGGGGCCTCCCGGTCCTGGAGATAAACGGACAACCGGTAGTCGCCCCAGCCGGGTCCGTCCGCGAGCCTGTCGCGCCGTCCGGGCCACGTCCGCTCGAATCGCACCCGCTCCAGCGTGAAGTCCTCTGCGCCTTCCGCCAGCCGCTGCCGCAGATCGAGGCGCAGCGCGCCATCGGCAAAATCACCTGCCGCGGGTTTGGGGTCGACGACAGGCTCGTTCTTTCCGCAGCCCGGCGCGAGCAGCCACAGGCCCGCGGCGCCAGCCCGTTTCAGCGCGCTGCGGCGCCCGATGGAAAAGTGCATGGATCTCCTGCCGCGAGGCGATCGGGTGAGACGCTACGCCTGCCCCCTGACCCCTGACCCCTGACGCGAATCAGTGCGCCGTCCACCCGCCGTCGATGGTGAGGCTGGCGCCGGTAATCAGCGCCGCGGCAGGCGAAGCGAGAAACACGACGGCGCCCATGATGTCCTCGATCTCGCCCAGGCGTCCGAGCGAGATGTTGGACATCGCGTAGTCGCTGAACGCCTTGCTCTCGAAGAACGGGCGCGTCAGGGGCGTCAGGATGAACGTGGGACCGATGGCGTTCACGCGGACCTTGTGCGGCGCCAGCTCGACGGCCATCGCTTTGGTCAACCCCTCCAGCGCCCATTTGGTCATGCAGTAGACGGTGCGGTTCGGCGCGCCGACGTGCCCCATCTGCGAGGACATCTGGATGACGGCGCCGCCGCGGCCGCCCGCGATCATCCGCCGTGCCGCCGCCTGTGACACGACGAATGCGGCTTTCACGTTGAGAGCGAGTATCCCGTCCAGGTGCTCTTCCGTGACATCGACGAACGGCTCCGGAATATTCATGCCGGCGTTGTTGACGAGGATGTCGATCCGCTCCAGGCCTTCGATGCGCTCGGCGACCTGACGCGCGTCGAGTACGTCGCACACGAGAGCGCGCGCCTTGCCGCCGCGGGCGCGGATGTCGTGCGCGAGCACGTCGAGCTCCGGTTGCGTTCTCGCGACCAGCACCACTTCGGCGCCGGCATCGGCGAGGGCAATGGCGCAGCCGCGGCCCAGGCCGCGACCCGCGCCGGTCACGACGCCGACGAGACCGTCGAGGCGCATGGTCGGAGTAACAGGTCTTGCGGCGGGCGTTTCGGACATGTCGCAATGATTATAGAATGTCCCGTCACACTTGGAGCGCCACTTTGGCCCAATATCTCAAGCAGGGAATATCGCCGGCGGCGGCCGAGGCGGCCGACCGCAAAATCCAGCAGACCGTCGAAGGCATACTCGCCGACGTGACGGCGCGCGGCGATGCGGCCGTGCGCGAGCTTTCGCAGAAATTCGACAACTGGTCCCCGCCCTCCTTCCGGCTGCGCCACGACGACATCGCCGCCATCGTCGCGAAGGTCCCCGAGGACACGATCGCGGATATCCGGTTCGCCCAGTCCCAGGTCCGCAACTTCGCGCAGGCCCAGCGCGACGCGCTGCGCGACGTCGAGGTCGAGACGTTGCCGGGCGTCATCCTCGGCCACAAGAACATTCCCGTCGAGAGCGTCGGCTGCTACGTCCCGGGCGGGCGCTATCCCATGGTCGCATCGGCGCACATGAGCATCGTCACGGCGAAGGTCGCGGGTGTGCCGCGCATCATCGCCTGCACGCCGCCGAACGAGGGAGAGCCGCACCCCGCCACGATCGCGGCGATGCACCTCGGGGGCGCCGACGAAATCCACGTGCTGGGTGGCGTGCAGGCCGTCGCCGCGATGGCGCTGGGCACCGAGAGCATCAAGCCCGTGGACATGCTGGTCGGCCCGGGCAACGCCTACGTCGCGGAGGCCAAGCGCCAGCTCTACGGCCGCGTCGGCATCGATCTTTTCGCCGGGCCGACCGAGATTCTCGTCGTCGCCGACGACACCGCCGATGTGGTGATGGTCGCAGTCGACCTGCTCGGGCAGGCGGAGCACGGCCCGACCTCGCCTGCGACGCTGATCACGACCTCGCGCAAGCTGGCCGAGGCGCTGCCGGGCGAGATCGAGCGCCAGCTGAAGGTGCTGCCGACCGCCGACGTCGCGGGACAGGCGTGGCGGGATTACGGGCAGATCATCGTCGTGGACAGCCTCGAGGAGGCCGTCGCCGAAGCCGACCGCGTCGCCGCCGAGCACGTGGAGATCCTCACGAAGGAGCCGCGTTACTTCCTGCAGCGCATGCGCAACTACGGCGCGATGTTCCTCGGGCCCGAAACCAACGTGGCCTACGGCGACAAGGTGATCGGCACCAACCATACCCTGCCGACCCGCGGCGCGGCGCGCTATACCGGCGGCCTGTGGGTGGGCAAATTCCTGAAGACCGTTACCTACCAGGAGTGCACGCCCGAGGCGAGCGTGGTGGTCGGTGACTACTGCTCGCGCCTGTGCGCCATCGAGCGCTTCTGGGGCCACAAGGAGCAGGCCGACCTCAGGCTACGCATCTACGGTGGGCGAAGGGTCGGACTTCATCAGGAGAAGGATCCGGGATGATCCAGAGGGTGAACGTGGAACGTGGAAGGATGAAGGATGACCCGCTTGGTTTTTGACTGAAAAACAGGTCATCCCTCCACGTTCATCCTTCATCCTTGCCGGTGACCGGTCACCGGTCACCGGCGATCAGCCGCGCGGAGGCACGAACATGTACCCCGCACCCCGCACGGTGCGCAGCGCCTGGGGATCCCCGGGATTCGCCTCGATCTTGCGCCGCAGGCGCGCGATGCGGATGTCGATCGACCGGTCGAACGGCTCCCGGTCCCGCTTGCTGGTGAGCGTGAGAATCTGGTCGCGGGTCAGGACCCGGTTCGGATGCTCGCAGAACACCTTGAGCAGGTCGAACTCCATGCTGGTAATCGGCACTTCCGTGCCCTCGGCGTCGAGCAGGCAGCGCGCGGCCACGTCGAGAACGCAGCGGCCGATCGGCACGCGCTGGGGAGCGGCGTCGGGGGCGCCATGCGGCAGGTCGCGGGCATGGAGGCGGCGCATCACGCTTTTCAGCCGCGCCAGCAGCTCCCGCAGGTCGAACGGCTTCGTCACGTAGTCGTCGGCACCGACCTCCAGCCCGACGACCCGGTCCGCGACGCCGTCTGCCGCCGTGACCATGATGATGCCAACGTCGTAGTGCTCGCGCAGGTAGCGCGCCAGCGTAAACCCGTCCTCGCCGGGCAGCCCCACGTCGAGCAGCACCACGTCGGGCAGATTGCGCTCGATGGCCTCGCGCATGTCGTCCCCGCTCTGCGCCTGGTGGACGTCGTAGCCCTGACCGCCCAGGTAGCCGGCGACCATCTCCCGTACGCCGGGATCGTCCTCCACGATCAACACGCTGCCGTTGCTGGGCATGAGGCCCATCCTCCGGGAAAGGCCGCATTGTTACACGCCTGAAACAAACTGATTCAAGCCCGAAATCCGGCTAATACATCCGGCGCCTACACTGCTGCCCATTGCGCTGCAGACTTCTGCGGCGCCAACCCGACAACTGGAAGAGAGGGATACGGTCATGATGCTCGCGCGAGTCAAGGAGATGTTGCCGGCCGTGCGCGCCCTGGGGCCCTATCTCCTCGTGGAGCTCGTGCTGCCCGGCGGCACTCTGATTGCGCTGCTGATGTGGCTCTCCCAGCGGCTGAGGAATACCGCCTGAACGTGGAATGTGGAAGGATGAAGGATGACCCAATGAAGCTGCGCTGGCGCACCTTGGGCGGCTAGGCCGCCCTGGCGAACTCCTCCATCACCTTCTTCTCGTGCGCGACGACCTTCTGCACGCTGGGACGCTCAAGCATGCGCTCGAGATGCGCCATGCAATTTTTGAACCCCGACACGTCGATCTTGAACGAGATCGCGCGCCGGAAGCACCAGAAGAAGTGCGCGTCGGGCGCGGTGAAGTGCGAGAAGAACCATTCGCGCCCGGCGAGCAGCTTGTCCGCGATGGCGAAGTCCTCGTAGAGGAGCTTCGTCGCGACGCGCTTTACGCTTTCCTCCGAGCCCGGCAGGTCGCAGTAATTCTCGGGGCGGGCGTTGGGCGTCAAGCGCGGATGAATGCTGGACGCACACCAGGAATGCAGCGAAACGGCCTTCACGTACTCCATGGGGTCGGCAGGCAGGAGCTTTGCTTTCGGGAAGTTGCGGTCTATCCAGACGTGCATTGCCGCGTTCTCCGTCAGCGGCTCGCCGTCGATCAGGAGCACCGGCACTTTGTGCTTGGGATTCAACGCCAGGAACTCGGGCGTCCGGTTCCCGCCCTTGCGGTTGTTGACATTGCGCACCTCGAACTCGGCGCCCGCCTCGGTCAGCGTCACGAAAGGCGCCAGCGCGCAGGTCTGCGGGGCGTAGTACAGGACGAGTTTCATGGCGAGTCCTCCATCGGTCAGGGGTCAGAGGTCAGGGGTCATGCGTGCCAAAACCGCCTGACGCCTCACGTCTGACGCTTGACGGATTATTGCGGCTTGACCCCGGTTGCCTTGACGACCTTGCCCCAGCGCTCGGTTTCGAGCCGTATTTTGGTTCCCAGCTCTTCGGGCGACAGCGCGTAGATCTCCAGACCGGCGGCAATCAGCTTCGAGCGAATATCGGAATCGGTCACTGTCTTGATGGACTCTCGATTCAGCCGCTCGATGATGGCGCGGGGAGTGCGCGCCGGGGCGAGCACCGCGTACCAGGAGCCCGCTTCGTAACCCGGCACGGTTTCGGCAATGGCAGGGACGTCGGGCAGAACCGGGAGGCGCTTCGCGCTCGTCACCCCGATCGCGCGCAGGCGCTTCGACTGGATGAACGGCAGGCCGGACGAGAGCCCCGAAATGAGCATCTGGGCTTCGCCCGCGGCAACGCCCGTGAGCGCCGGGGCGGCGCCCTTGTACGGGACGTGAACGATATCGATGCCCGCCATCATCTTGAGGAGCTCCCCGGCCAGGTGGCCCGTCCCAGCGAGTCCCGACGAGCCGAAGTTGATAGTGCCGGGCTTCGCTTTCGCGAGCGCGATCAACTCCTTCACCGTGGCGGCAGGAAGCGACGGATGCACCATTAGCGCGAGCGGACTGTCGCCGATCAGCGCAACCGGCGCGAGGTCTTTCGTGGCGCTGTAGGTAAGCTTGAGAAAGTTAGGGGCGATCGCGATCGTGCCGTTTGCCGCAGAGCACAGCGTGTAGCCGTCTGCCGGCGCCCGCGCGACGATTTCCCCTGCCACACTACCGCCCGCGCCCGGGCGATTGTCCACGACCATCTGCTGGCCGAGCAACTCGGACATCTTCGACGCGTAAATCCGCGTCGTGACGTCGGTCGGCCCACCGGCCGCCTGGGCGACCAGCACGCGGATGGGTTTGGTCGGGAAATTCTGCGCGGAAACGGAGACGGCCGCGATCGCGCAAATCGCACCGACCAGGAGCGGGATGAGCTTCACACCCCCAGCGCGTAGGCGGGCCGACGCGGATCGGCACCACCTTCGAGCAGCCCGGTGTCGGGATTCACCCGTATCGCGCACACCGCTCCCGCCCGCCACTCGATTTCGGGCCACGGCCTGACATCGTGCCCCAGTGCGGCGAGGCCCTTCACGACAGCGCTGTCGATCCGGCTTTCGACGTTCAGGCGGCCGGGATGATAGGCGTGCGGCGCGGACGAAGAGGGGAAGCTGTAGGTCGCGAAGCGCGGCGCTTCGACCGCCGCCTGCGGATCCATGTCCCACAGGACGACGTTAAGCAACACCTGCACCATCGCCTGGGGCTGTATGTCGTTGCCGGGCGAGCCGAAGGGCATGTACGCCTTGCCGTCGCGCAACAGCATGGCCGGGTTGGGCGTCAGACGCGGACGCTTGCCGGGCGCCATCACCGCCGGATGCGCAGGATCGGTCCACGATTGCGTGCCGCGCGAGGACGGGCATAACCCGGTGCCGGGAATGACGGGCGTCCCGCTCGAACCGTCGCTGGGTGTAGCCGAAAACGCGTTGCCGTCCTTGTCGATCACGCACGCATACGAAGTGTCTGCCATCGGGGCCGGCTCGCCGCGCGCGGCCTCGGGCATGGCGGTGGCCGGTCCGTATCCCTTCACGTCGCCCGCCGGGGGCATCTCCTTCCACGCCTCCCCGTTTCGTATCTGCCTGCGGCGCGCCGCGGCGTACTCCTGCGACAGAAGGGCGCCCAGCGGCACGTCGACGAACCTCGGATCGCCGTAGTAGCGGTGGCGGTCGGCAAACGACAGCTTCAACGCTTCGGCGATGTGATGGATGTAGGCGGTGGAGTTGTGTCCCATCGCCTTGAGATCGAAACCGGAGAGGAGGCTCAACGTCTGCGGCAGCACGGGCCCCTGGGACCACGGACCGCAGGCGTGCAGCTCCAGGCCGCGAAACTCGAACTTAACGGTGGGCTCGTAGCGGACTTCGTACTCCGCGAGATCCTCCAGCGTGACCCAGCCGCCGTTCTCGCGATGGTAACGGGCGATCTTCTGGGCGATGTCGCCGCGGTAGAACGCGTCGCGCGCCGCCTTGAGACCCGCGGCGCGGCCCTTGCCGCGGTGCGCGGCTTCCTCGTCGGCCATGTACTGCAGCGAGGCGGCCAGCTCCCGCTGGACGAACACCTCGCCGACTTCCGGCGCCCTGCCCTTCGGCAGAAACACGGCCGCACTCGCGGGCCAGCGGCGGTAGCTCTCCTCGTTCTCCTGGATGTATTCCGCCATGAACCAGTGCATCGCGAAGCCGTCCCGCGTGAGGCGTATCGCGGCTTGCGCGACTTCGCCGAAGGACATTGTGCCGTGATCGGCGAGCGCCTTCATCCATGCCGCGGGTGCGGCCGGCATCACGGTGCGCAGGATGCCCGGCGGCATCACGCCGCCGTGCTCGCGGCGGAAATACTCGAGGGACGCCGCTTTCGGCCAGGTCCCCAGCCCGTCTATGTTGACCACCTTCCGCTCGCGGGCGAGATAGATCATGAGCGGCGCCACGCCGGCGAAATTGACGCGGTCCGTCTGCAGGACGCTCACCGCTATGCCCGCCGCCACGCCCGCGTCGACGGCGTTGCCGCCCGCTTCGAGTATCTGGAACGCCGCGTGCGCCGCGGAATAGTGGCCCGCGGAAACCATGTGGCGGCTGCCGGTGATGCAGGGACGATAGACGGCCATAAACATTCCTTACAGAAATGGTGATGAATGATGGTGATGATTAATGGTGATGGGGTTCATCACCAGTTCTCATCACTGTTTTCCATCACCAGTACTCATCACCAGTTCAGTCATCACGCACTTATTTGTTCGCCGCGGCCGCGGCCGCGCCCCCGGCTGCGCAGCGCGCCGCCAGTTTTTCCGTGAAATCCGCCACCATGCGCTCGGTCACGAGGTTTGCCCCGGTCTCGATCAGCGAGGCCAGCTTCCCCGAGATTTCGACTTCGGCGGTGATCGGCACCGTCGAGGCCGGCGGACTGTCCTGCCCCGTCACGCTGAACTTCATAGAGGACTGGACGCGCGTGCCGCCGATGCCGTCCTTGCCCCTCGCGATGACGCTCCCGCTCATGGCCGCGGCGTCGTACTCGACCGCGACCCTGGCCTTGAAGCTCACCTTGGCGGGACCGAACTTGACCACGAGCGTGGCGTCGTACGACCCGTCTTCCTGCTTTTCGCCGAGCGCAGCACCGTCCACGCACTCGACGACCACGCGCGGGTCCGACAATATTCCCCACACCACGCTCGGGGATGCGGACACTTCGATACGTTCGTTGACTTCGATCATATGATTTGCATGATAGCAACTGGCAGCGGGTTTGCGGGCACGGTGGAACGGAATACCGGGTGCCATATAGTGGGCCACACCGAGAGACCATCTTGAGCAACAATTACGGACTCTGGAAGTAGTCTCAAAAACCCCGATCTTAGCCACGGAGAACACAGAGTTCACAGAGATTAAAGTCAGTTCCTCTCTGTGTTCTCAAGGTCTTCATAGCCGATTCTTCTTCTAGGCTGGAGTAGTCGTAACGCCGGTTTGACTACAGAGAACACCGAGTCCGATGGGCAGCATGTTGGGTAGAGACGCACTTTCTTCTCTGTGTTCTCTGTGACCTCTGTGGCTGATTTCTGTTTTTGAGATAGGTTCTAGACTATGAACGCACTCGACCGGCTCGCCGAGCAGCGCATCCGCGAAGCGCAGGAAAACGGCGAATTCGACGACTTGCCCGGCGCGGGCGCGCCGCTCGAATTCGACGACGATGCGCTCGTTCCCGAAGACCTGCGCGTAGCCTACCGGCTGCTCAAAAACTCCGGTTTCCTGCCGCCGGAACTCGAAGCTCACCGCGAGATCCGCCATCTGGAGCAGTTGCTGCAGACGGTCGAGGACGATGGCAGGCGCGCGAGCCTGCTCTCGCGCATCAACTTCCTGCTTACGAGAGCAACAGCCGGCAGGCGGCGCGGCAACCTGCAGGTCGAAGACGCCTATTACGAGAAGATCGCGGCGGCGCTGGACCGGCGGCGGCCGGATGAGGGATGAGGGATGAGGGATGAGGGATGAGGGATGAGGGATGAGGGCGGAGGGAAACCCTCTGCTCCTCTCCCAGGCGCGCTATCTGAGCCGCCCAAAATCTGCCCGATGGGTATCGCTTCGCTCAACCCATCCTACGTCGCTCGGAGCGCTGCTTCGCCGCGAAGCGCGCCACGGCAACGCGGAGGTGAATCAAAATCTCAACGCCAAGGACCAATCCGCAAAGGAGATCAAATACCAATTATTGAATTTGGTTCCCTTGGCGATTTTGCGACCTTTGCGTTGAGCTGTTGACCTTACTTTGCGTTACCTCTGCGATCTTGGCGTTGCCGATTACCCGCTAAACCCGAACGTGCTTGACCACCCGCCGCCGCCTGCCCCACGGCCCGGCGCGCACGACATAGAGATCGCCGCGCGAATCGCACCAGACGCCGTGGCACGACCTGAAGCTCGGATCGCCCCACTGTGCGAGACGCTCGCCTTCGAGCGTCAGCACGCTCACGTTGCCGATGTTGTGCTCGACGATATAGACGACGTCGTCGGCGTCCACGTACATGACCGCCGGACCGATCAGCTTCGTCGGCCAGATATTCAAGAGCTTCCCCTGCTGGTCGAATACCTGGACGCGGTCGTTCTCGCGGTCGGCCACGAGCACTCTGCCCTTGCGGTCTATCCATACCCCGTGGGGGAGGTTGAATTGCCCCGGCTCCGCGCCCGGCTCGCCCCATGACATGACGAGCGTGCCGTCGGCCGCAAACTTGTGGACGCGCGCGTTGCCGTAGCCGTCGGTGATGAATATCTCGCCGGAGGGCGTGAGATCGATGTCGGTCGGCATGTTGAACGGCCCGGCGCTGCGCTTCAGGTACTTCCAGGCGTCGGACCGGAAATCGTCGGGTGCGAGACCGGTGTCGGAGCGGAAGCCCTTCTGCCCGATCGTGCGCAGCAGCTTGCCGTCGGTGGTGAAGAGCATCATCTGCGCGTGGTCGCGGTCCACGAGCCACAAGTTGCCGTCGCGCGCCGCGCGTATCGTGTGCGGGAACTTGAAGAGATCCGCGCCCCACGACTTGAGGAAGTTCCCGTCGCGGTCGAACACCATCACCGGATGGTCCTTGTTGCGGCTGAAGCAGTAGACGTTGTCCTTCGCGTCCACAGTCACCGATGCGGCCAGCACGTCGATGCCTTCCGGCGCGCGCATCCAGTCCTCGTGCACTTCGTAGGTATGCTTGCCGGTTCCGACCTTCGTCACTACAGCAGACATGGCATCTCCTTCTCCTGATCAGCCACCATGCGGACAGTGATCGCGCCGCCCGATACGAGCGCGGCGGCGCGCGCAGCCATATCGTATATCAACGACGTGGATTCGCGGGTTATCCTAGCGCAGCGCTGGAAAGACGTCGGCGCCCAACGGGGGAAAACAACAACGTGGCAGTGAGCGCCAGGTCCGCCGCGGCGTATTCGCCCTTCCGTGTCCGCAGCTTCCGTTTCCAATGGCCGGCGGATCTTTGCGCGTCGTTCGGCTTCGAGATGGAGACGATCATCCTCGGCTGGTACGTGCTGGTCGAGACGCAGTCGGTGCTCATGCTCTCGGTGTTCGGGGCGCTGCAGTACCTCGGCACCCTGTTCGCGCCGATGTCCGGGATATTGGGCCACCGGATCGGCAACAAGCGGGTGATCTGCGCCATGCGCGGCTGCTACGCGCTTCTCGCCTCGACCGTCATGACGCTGGCGCTGACGGGCGTGCTGATGCCCGTGCACGTCTTCATTTTCGGCACCCTGCTGGGCCTGTTCCGCCCGTCGGATCTCGTGATGCGCTACTCGCTGATCGGCCAGACGATTCCTTCCGAAAATCTTCTCGGCGCGACCAGCATCTCGCGCACTACGCAGGATGGGGCCCGGGTCATGGGCGCGTTGTCCGGCGCCGGCCTCTCTGCCGCGCTGGGGATCGGCTATGCCTATATGGCGATCGCCGCGCTGTACGCCACGAGCCTCCTCTTATCGCTCAACGTGGCGGGCAGAAGCGTGGCGGGCGCAGGGACGGGCACGCGAGCCGACACGTCGGCTGCCGCCGGACGCAACACTTCGCCCTGGCGCGACCTGCTCGACGTGCTCGACTACGTGTGGAACACGCCGCGCCTGCTCGCCGCAATGTGGATCGCCTTTCTCGTGAACGTCTCGGCGTTTCCGTTCATGACGAGCCTGATGCCGTACGTTGCGAAAGAGATCTATCACACGGGCCAGGCGGGCGTGGGGTACCTCGTCGCAAGTTTCGCGGGCGGCGCGCTGCTCGGCTCCATCGCCCTCTCCCGTTATGGAGGCTACATACGCCCGGGCCGCATGATCCTGGCGTTCTGCGCGGTGTGGTACCTCCTTGTCCTCGTTTTCGTGCAGATGCCGGGCCCGGGAAGCGGCAGCATCGCGCTCATGCTCTGCGGCCTCGCGCAGAGCCTGTGCCTGGTACCGCTTTCTGCGATGCTCCTGCGCACCTCCGACGAGCGCTACCGCGGCGGCGTCATGGGCGTGCGGCAGCTCATGATCTACGGCGTCCCGATCGGTCTTCTCGCCGCCGGACCGACGATCGCCCACTTCGGATTTCCGATGACTGCGACCCTCTACGGCGTGTTCAGCCTGGCGGTCACCGCGCTGATCGCCGCCAAGTGGCGGTCGGCGCTGTGGCGGCTGAATGCGCCGGCGAACGCGCGGTGAGAATCGGGACCAAAGGATTCGCGAGCATTGGGCCGGTGGAAGGTCCCGATTCTTACCATTGTCGTCATTCTGGGAATTGACCCCGGAACGGTCGATGTGTACACTTCATCTGTACGCAACGGAGCCGTCGATGGAAGAAGTCAAAATCACCGAACTGCGACAGAATCTGCCCGGATACCTGGCGAAGGTGAAGCGGGGGCAGCGCGTACGGATCACGTCGCGCGGCAAGGTCATTGCCGAAATCGCGCCGCCATCCGCCTCGAAGAAGGAAGCTGAGGCTGCCCGGGCTCGGCTGCGCGGCAGCGTACTGCGCTACGACAAGCCGCTCGAGCCGGTGATCGATCCCGGCGAGTGGGACGTCAATAAGTGATAGTGCTCGATACCCACGCGTTGATATGGTGGGTAACCGGCACCGCTGGACTGTCTCCGCGCGCAAAGCGAACGATCGAAACGGCGGTTCGCCAGGCGCCCGTTATCATCTCTGCGATCAGCGTATTCGAAATAGCGACAGCCGTTCGCCGCGAGCGACTGCAACTCAAGGCACCACTGGACGAGTGGTTGCGGGACATCCGCGCCCTGCCTGAGCTCCATATTGAACCGGTCACAGCGGACATTGCGCATCTTGCCGGTACGCTCGAATCCGAAGTGCCCGGGGATCCAGCGGACCGAATCATAGCCGCCACGGCAATAGTGCTGGAAACGAAACTCGTTACGGCCGATGAGCGACTTTCGAAGTCGCGCCGGGTTGAGACGATCTGGTAGGCACTGTCCGAGTATGACTGATCTGCAGGCGGAGTGAGCCGTGCCCCTGGTCTACTACTGGCGCGGAGACAACTGCCGGCTGTGCGGGTGGGAGCCACGAATAAGTGGGCGACCCGGCCTGCGCACGACGAAAACCTCCGGGCATCCTGACGTGAGTCTGGAGTAGTTCGCCTGCGCTCATATACCATGGGTGCCTTCCAGCGCTCACCAGAGAGGGACCTGTATGGATACGATTACCTACCGGTGCTACGACCCGCGCGAATTCAAGGCGCTGACCTTCCACGACGCCACTCTCCGCTTTCGCGACGGCGCCGACACGCCGCGCGCGTACCTGGAGCGCTGCCTGGAAACGATCGCGGCGCGCGAGCCTGTCGTGAAGGCTTTCGTGGCGCGCAACGACGCGGGTGCGCGCGCCGCCGCCGACGCCAGCACCGCGCGCTGGAAAGCGGGCAAACCTCTGTCCCCCATAGACGGCATGCCGGTCGCGATCAAGGATCTGCTCGAGACGAAGGACATGCCGACCGATTTCGGTTGCGCGGCGTACAGGGGAAACATGACCAGGCGCGACAACGCCGCGGTGTGGGCGCTGCGCCAGGCAGGTGCGGTTCCGTTCGGCAAGACCGCGACGGCGGAACTGGGCGGCTCGCATCCGCCCGCCACCACCAATCCGTTCGATCCCGCGCGCACGCCGGGCGGCTCGTCCTCCGGCTCGGCGGCGGCGATCGGCGCGCGCATGGTACCCGCGGCGCTCGGCACGCAGGTCGGCGGCTCGGTCATCCGCCCGGCCGCCTTCTGCGGCAACGTCGCGCTGAAGCCCACGCAGGGCGGCATCAACCGCGGCGAACGCCAGGCGACGAGCATGAGCACCACCGGCGTGCACGCCGGTTGCCTGGAAGACATGTGGCAGGTCGCCATCGAGATCGTGCGCCGCGCCGGCGGCGATCCCGGCCGGCCCGGACTGTTCGGCCCCGCGACACCGCCCGCCGCCGTGAAACCGGGCCGCCTGATCGTGCTCGAAACCGAGGGCTGGAAGAGCGTCGATGCGGCGACCCGCTCGGCATTCGAGTTGCTCATGGAGAATCTCGCGCGTGCCGGCGTGACGCTCCTCCGCCGCAAGGACCACGCGTGGATAGAAGCGTTCGAGAAGTCGATTGCCAGCGCAGGCAACACCGCCAATGGAATCACGGCCTGGGAGAACCGCTGGTACCAGGCAGCGCTCGTCGAGTTGTACCCGGACGGCGTCAGCGAACGCCTGAAGAATACCGTGCGCCGCGCGGAATCGATGAGCCCCGACGATTATCGCGCACTGCTTCTCGACCGCGCCGCGGCACAACAATGCCACGCTGCCGTAGGTCCCCTGGCCGACGCGGTGATCACCCTCTCCTGCCCGGGTCCCGCGCCGCTATGGCCCGGCGACGTGCCCGGCCAGCCGCTCGCGCCACGCCCGACCGGCGATTCGGTCTTCAACACGCCGAGCTCCATGCTGCACGCGCCGGCGGTGACGATGCCGATCATGGGCGTCGGCGGAATGCCGGT
>DASRJL010000054.1:0-87674 GCA_035649495.1 Burkholderiales bacterium
CGCCGATCACCCGGTCGTTGCCGGCGGTGGCGACGATCTGGTCGCCCGAGCCGCCGCCGTCGATGGCGGCGATGCCGATCAACGTGGTGAGGCTCAGGTTCCAGAAGTTCGCCGCCTCGGTGCCTTTGAGCACGTCGTTGCCGCCGCCGCCGTCGATGCGCTCGACACCGCTGATGGCCAGCAACAGAAGTACATCGTTGCCGCCACTGCCCAGTATCGTATCGATGCCCGCCCCGCCGTTGACGGTGTCGCCGGAGGTGTCGGTAGTGATGAGGAAGGTGTCGTCGCCGCCGTTACCGAACATCTGGTCGGCGCCCGGCCCGCCGATGATCAGGTCACCGGAGGCGGAACCGAAGATCACGTCGTTGCCGATCAGCCCGCGGATCTCGTACGGCGTCGCCGAGGCGCTCACGTCCAGCTGGTCGTGCCCGTTGGTGCCGGTAAGCAATTCCATGAATTCCCCTCTTGGCAGCGTGATCGAAATCACGCATGCAAAAAACATACCTGAAAATATTATCCCGATTGGTCAATATGTTATAAAGGCAGCCCGGTGAAAAGGGCACAGCGTGTAAAGATTTCCGACAACCATGGGGTGAACCGGGGTTCTCTGAGAGCCGGCCGGTTCCACCCGCTGGTCTCCGAACGGGCGGAGCAGGGTCCGGAGCACCCTGGATGTCGCATCGCTGGCGCGGACGGGGCTACCGACGGCGCAGGAGTAAACTCATGAATCCACAGCTAAAGGCGCAGGATGACTAGCGGACACGAGCTCGGCCGTGCTTTTCACGCCTGCCGGGCGCACTTCATCGCCGCGCTGGCATTCAGCCTGGGTATCAATCTGCTGTACCTCGCGTTGCCCATCTACATGCTGCAGGTCTACGACCGGGTGTTGAACAGCGGCAGCATTCCGACGCTCGCCATGCTCACGCTCGCGTGCCTCATCGCGCTCGCCACGCTTGCTGCGCTGGATATCGTGCGCGCCCGGGTGCTCGTCCGCAGCGGCCTGCGACTGGACAGCCTCCTGTCGGCACGGGTTCTCGCCGCCATGATCGAGCGCGCCGCGCACGTCGGGGCGACCGAGCGGGGACAGGTGCTGCGGGATCTGGATGCTTTTCGGCAGATTGCCACCGGCCCCAGCGTGCATGCCGTGTTCGACGCGCCCTGGGCGCCCATCTACGTAGCGATCATTTTTCTCATCCATCCCCTGCTGGGGATGCTGTCGCTGGTCTGCGCGGCCGTCCTGCTCCTGCTGGCGTTTTATAACGAGTACGCCTTGAAGCGCTCGTTTGCGGCCGGCAACGAGTTCGCCGCGCGGAGCCACGCCACGATAGAGGCGAGCCTGCGCAATGCCGAAGTCATACAGGCCCTCGGCATGCTGGGAAGCCTTACCCGGCGCTGGCTCGCGGACCGCGTTTCGATACTCGCGCTCCAGGCTGGCGCCGGCGACCGCAATGCCTCGATCACGGGGGCGATCAAGTTCTCGCGGCTCTTCATGCAGGCGCTGATGCTCGGATTCGGCGCGTACCTCGTCATCGATCGGTCGATCACGGCCGGAGCGATGTTCGCAGGCACGATCATCCTGGGCCGGGCCCTGCAGCCGGTCGAGCAGCTGGTCGGAGCATGGCGGCAGCTCCTCACCGCCCGCGACTCGCTTGCGCGCGTGGCGCGGCTGCTGCACGAGAGTCCTCCGCCGGCGGCGCGGATGTCGCTGCCGCGCCCGCGGGGCAAGGTCGCCGTCGAGAATCTCGTCTACGTCGTGCCCGGCATCAAGCGGCCGGTCCTGCACGGCATCAACTTCGGGCTGGAGCCCGGCGAGGCGCTGGGTGTCATAGGCCCGACGGCCGCGGGAAAGTCGACCCTGGCCCGGATGCTGATGGGAGTGCGCCGCCCGAGCGCCGGCTCGGTGCGCGTGGACGGTGCGGAAGTCGCTTCGTGGAACCGCGACGAGTTCGGCGCCCACGCCGGCTACCTGCCGCAGGACATCGAGCTGTTCTCCGGCACGGTCGCCCAGAACATCTGCCGCTTCGGCGAGGCCTCCAGCGAGGCGATCCTGGCCGCCGCCGAGAAGGCGGGCGCTCACGACATGATCCTTGGCCTGCCGCAGGGGTACGAGACGCAGATCGGCGAATTCGGCGCGCACCTGTCGGGCGGGCAGAGGCAGCGCGTGGCGCTTGCCCGCGCGCTCTTCGGCAGCCCGGCTTTCGTCGTGCTCGACGAGCCCAATTCCAACCTGGATGGCGAAGGGGAGGCCGCGCTCGTCACCTGCCTGCGGCGGCTGCGCGAGGACGGCACGACCGTGATCATCATCTCGCACCGGATCGCCGTGCTGAACGACGTGGACAGGATTCTGCAATTGCGCGCGGGGACGATGGAAGCGTTCGGCCCGCGCCGCGACGTGTTGAACCGGATGCGACAGGTTCACGTCATGGACGGCGCGCGCGCCACGATGGCGCGGGCCCAGGAAGGTGATTCTTGAGCGCCGGCACGGAGCAGGTCGTCGTCCAGCCGTCGCCCGATCTCCCGCACGGCGCGCGCAGCTCGATAGTCGCGGGCGCTGCGATCATGGCCGCTTTTTTCATCGGGCTGGGCGGCTGGGCGGCGGTCGCGCCGCTCTCCAGCGCCGTCGTGGCGCCCGCCGTCGTCAAGGTGGAAGGCAACCGCAAGACAGTGCAGCACCTGGAAGGCGGGATCGTGCGCCAGATACACGTGAAGGAAGGCGACCGCGTAGCGGCCGAGCAGGTGCTCATCGTGCTCGACGACACGCAGGCGCGCGGGACGTTGCAGCTTCTCAGCAAGCAGCACGCGGAGCTGCTGGCACAGCAGGCGCGGCTCACGTCGGAGCAGGGCGGCGCATCGTCCGTGAAATTTCCCGAAGCGCTGACCGCGGCCAGTACGGATCCCGAGATCGCGCAGATCCTGGCGGCGCAGACGACGTACTTCGAGACGCGACGGACCGTCCTTTCGGGCCAGATCAATGTCATGCGCCAGAAGATCGCGCAGACCCGCGAGCGGATCACCGGCGCCGAGGGGCAGCTTGCGGCGGAACGGCAGCAGCTCGCATCGATCCGTGACGAGCTGACCGGCCAGCGAGAGCTCTTCAAGCAGGGCTACGTCGTGCGCCAGCGCATGCTCGAGCTCGAGCGCGCTGCCGCGGCTTTCGGCGGGCGCGTCGTGGAGACGGAGGCGAGCGTCGTTCAGCTCAGGCAGTCGATCGAGGAGCTGAACCTGCAGATCATCCAGCTGCAGGCCGACCGCATGGCGCAGGTGGCGAACGAGCTGCGCGACGTGCAGGTTCGCCTGATCGACGTCGAGCCGCGGCTGACCATCTCCCGGGAGATGCTGAAGCGCACGACGGTCACGGCGCCGTCCACCGGCACGGTCGTGGGCCTCAACGTCTTCACGGTGGGCGGCGTGATAGCTCCCGGCGAGAGGGTAATGGATATCGTCCCCGACGGCAGCGACCTCATCGTGGAGGTGACGCTCAACGTGGACGACCAGAAGGACGTGCGCGCCGGCATGGAAGTCGAAGTCCACCTCGTCGCCTATCGCCAGCGGAGCTCGCCGATCGTGCCGGGCCGGGTGAGCTACGTTTCGGCCGACCGGCTGGTGGACCAGCGCACCGGCACCGGCTATTACGTTGCCCAGGTCAAGGTGGACCAGAGGGAGGCGCGCCGCCTCAAGGAAGTTCGGCTGGCGCCGGGCATGCCGGCGCTGGTCGTGATCCCGACCGGTGAGCGCACCGCGCTCGACTATCTGTTGCGCCCGCTGACCGACTCCTTTACGCGGGCCTTTCGCGAAAAATAAAGGCTCCGCGTCGCGCGCTAGGAACCCGGCTTGGGCAGCGCCGGGTACTTGGGGAGCCCCGCGGCGGCGCGGTCCGGAAACCACGTGTTGCCGCTGCGGGGCGCCTGCTTGCCGCCGATGATCCGGTTGCGTTCCATGCGGGCCGGCGGGACCCCGCGTTCGTGCAGCACCACGTTTGCTCCCGATCGCTCCAGGATCATGACGTTGTTTTCGATCACCGTCGAGTTGCTCGAATGGAGGGCGCGATGGCCCTCCAGCCCGATGCCGATAAGGTCCTCGTTCGAGCTCGCGGGGCCCTTGGCGAGGACATTCCCCCGGATGACGTTTTCTCCGCCCTCCGGCAGGTCGATCAGCCGGCTGTCCACGCCGTCCAGAGATGCAACGACGTTGTGCTCTATCGTGTTCTTCGCCGCCCGGCTCTTGATCTCGTGGCCCTCAGCCTTGCTGCTCAGGAACGAGCTGCGGCGGATGATAAGATGCGTAGCAGGGCCGCGGCCGACGTAAACCCCGTGCGCCCGCCCCAGGCGCTCGAACCTGCTGTCCTCGATCAGCACGGTCCCGCTGTCCCGGTTCCACGTCATGACGCCGTTCTGACTGTCGCGGAACTGCACCTTGCGCAATGTGAGGTCCTGCCCCTCCAGGCGCACGCAACCCCCGTTCTCGTCTGCGACATTGATGCCGGCGCATTCCAGCCCCTCGATGGTGACGTTTCTGGCCTTGACGACGAGCGCCGCCTTGCCTTCGGCGGCGACACCCTCGAGGCGTACGCCGTGAGCCTTGATGACGACGTTGTCGGCCGAGATCGTGGCGGCTTCCCGGTAGACGCCAGGCGGAATCGTCACGGTCTCGCCAGGTTTCGCCTTTTCGAAAAGGGGCCGGATCGGCGGCGGCGGGGCCGCTGCATCGCCGGCCGTCACGCTCGCCGGCTTCCAGACCCAGACGTTGCCGCGGGGATTGTTGTAGCCGATGAAGACGTCGTACTTCGGAACGTAGCGCCACCGCCCGTAGATGAGCCCGGAGGCGCTGTAGTCTCGCTCGCGGCTGTTGACGGGCGCCGCGGCGCTGGCCGTGTTGGCATGGCGCCGCCACTCCAGCGTCTTGCCGTCGAGATACGCCGTTTCGCGGTCGCCGGCCCAGCCGACGAGCACCTTGCGCACCGGATCGTATTCGAGGGCCATCATCTTCTTGCTCCATTCGGTCGCTCCCTGGGTGGGATGGAACGACCGCTGGGTGAGCGTGCCCTCGGTCCCGATTCCGTAGACGATCACGCCGGGGCGGAAGGAATCGGTGATGAGTCTCCGGTTCTCGGGGTCGAGCGCGCCGATGCCGGGCAGGAAGTCGGCCTGTCCGGCCACGCGCCGCGTCCAGATGTCCTTCGCCGGATCGTATTCGTCGACGTAAGTGGCGCCGACCACGTAAACCGTTTTCCGGGACGGGTCGTAGGCCGAGACGGGAAAGCCGCCGCCGCCGGCCGACTTCCGTTCCCAGCGCCGCTTTTCCATGTCGAACAGCCACGCCGACCGGTCGACGCTGGCCCCGCTCCGCCATTCCGATCCGCCGTTGCGGAACACTCTGTCGACGTTGGGGAGGTACTCCAGCCCGTCGTAGGTATGAGCCGATATCGGCGTATCGTCGGTGGTGACGTATTGTCCCGATTCCAGCTTCTTGATCGGGCTCGCCTCGGTCAACCGCTCCCAGCGGAGCTCTTCCAGCAGGAACGCGTAGACCTCGTTGCCGCCGTAGTCGGCGTGGCCGCCGCCGTTGAAGACGAAGGCGTTGCGTTTCGTGTCGTACGCCGCTCCGCCCCAGGCATCCACGACGCCTCTCGGGCCGATAATGCCCCAAGTGGTTTGTTTTTCCTTCGGAAAGACTGCGGACATTCTCGTGTCGGGCAGCTCGCGCCATTCGCCCGGACGCAGATCGAGGAGCATCTTCAGCGTCGTCGCGGCGGCCTGCGCGGGTGGCGCCCAGGCTGCCAGGAGCGCGCACAAGATGACTAAGACCCCGGGCATCGCGTAATCGCGCTGGCGCTAGACGAGAATCTCCGCCGGAGCCGGGTGGCTCAGGAAGGCCGTCGGGCTCGCCGTCAGGCCGTAGGCGCCGGACTGGAACACCACGATCAGGTCGCCGACGTCGGCCTTCGCCATTTCCATGCTATCGGCGAGCAGGTCGAGCGGGGTGCACAGCGGCCCCACCACCGACGCGATCTCGCGCTCGCCGCCCGCCATGCGATTGCCGACGGCAACGGGATAGTTCTTGCGCACCACCTGACCGAAGTTGCCGGACGCCGCGAGCTGGTGGTGCAGGCCGCCGTCGGTCACCAGGAACACATGGCCGCGCGAGATCTTGCGGTCGATGACACGGCACACGTAGATGCCGGCTTCCCCGACGAGATAGCGCCCCAGCTCGATCACCACCTTCGCCTGCGGCAGCCGGCGCTCCAAGCCGTCCAGCAGCTTTGCGAGGTTCGCGCCTACTGCGGCGAGGTCGAGGGGCTGTTCTCCGGGAAAGTACGGTATGCCGAATCCGCCGCCGATGTTCAGGAGGCGCACGGGCGCCGGCGCGTCGACGGCAAGCTTGGCCGCCAGTTCTATCGTTTTCTGCTGCGCCTCGGCGATCGCTTCGGCCCGCAGGTTCTGCGACCCGCTGAAGATGTGGAAGCCGCGGAAATCGAGATCGAGGGCGCCGAGGCGGGCGAGCATGTCGGGCACGCGCTCCGCATCCACCCCGAACTGCTTTGGTCCGCCGCTCATTCTCATGCCCGAGCTCTTCAGCTCGAAGTCCGGGTTCACGCGGATCGCCGCGCGCGGCCGCACGCCGGCGGCAGCGCCGAGGACGGCAAGGCGCTCCATTTCGCGCTCGGACTCGAGATTGACAACGATGCCGGCGCGTAAGGCCTCTGCGAGCTCGACGTCGGTCTTGCCCGGCCCGGCAAAGCTGATTTCCGCGGGGTCCATGCCGGAGGCCAGCGCTACCCTGAGCTCCCCCGCGGATGCCACGTCCAGGCCGTCCACCAGCCGCGCGAGATGGTTGACCACATCCGGCATCGGGTTGGCCTTCATCGCGTAGTGCAGCTCCACGACAGCAGGCAGGTGCTGCCGCAGCAGGTCGACGCGCCGCGCCATCAGCGCACGGTCGTAGGCGTAGAACGGGGTGCGCCCGACACGCTGCGCCAGCTCGGTAAGCGGGATGCCGCCGATCTGGAGGCGGTCGCCGACAACCGGGAACTGCGCCATCGGCACGTGGGCTGGACGCGCGGCGCTCATGAGTTCAATACTGATTCAGGATCGACTCGCACGGCAGGACTGACCTCGGCGGGGCGGAACAATCGGAAGTGGCACCGGCGGACGACCGGCGCGACCAGCAACAGTCAGGAAAGCGGAAATTATCCGAAAAATGAAACGGATGCAATGCCGCTGTTCGGCTCTCGCGGTGCCCGGGCGGGGTCGCCATTCCGGTGAGTGGCTCGCGGCGCACCGGGCAGGATGATCGAGGATATCGCGCCGCTGCTCGAACGCGGCGCCGTCTCGAGGTGACACTGCGGTCCCGGCCAATGGCGATGAAGCGAGACGCCGAGGCTCACGCTGGAAGATAGACCAGGACTATCCATGCGCCGATCACCAGCCAGCACCCGCCGAGGCCAAGGTTGATGGCGACGCCGTAGCGCGGCGCCGATTTGCGCAGTGCCACGCGCAGCGCCAGGCGGAGCACCTCCTGGATCGCCAGCATGGCTAGGATCAGCCAGGTGAGCTTCAGCCGGTAATGGTGCAGGTTCCGGTACTTGCGCGACTGCGCCTTCGCGGCCTCGAGCGCGGACGAGATGACGGCCCGTTCGGCGCTGACGTCGCGCGCTTTCGTCAGGGCAACGCGCACGGTATCCGCGGGAGTCCCGCTCTCCACCTCCAGTTTCCCATCCGTCCGCCGCAGGACGGTATCTCCGGTGCGCAGGGGAATCTGCAGCGTCCAGCGATCGGCGCTGATCCACTCGATCATCCGGGGAGGAGCCGTGAGCGTGGTGGCGGTATCGCCAGGCCCATCCACGGCCCAGAGTGCAAGAGCCCACGAGTCTCCGGCCGGCTGCTCGACGGTGAAGGCGGGCGCCGCTACGGGGCGGCCGTCGATGACGACCCACCCCGCGAACGGCGCCCGGCTGCCCCGGAGCGAGCTGACCTGCATTCCCGCGGATCCCAGAAACGCCGCCGACATCGACTGTCCCGTTTCTGCCGACCTGATGCGGAAGCCATGCTCGAAGCGGCCCTGCGCCACGGTCAGCGAGGGATGGAGGGTCCACGTCGTCGTGCCGGTCGCCGCCGGTTCGCCCTGGACCTGATCGAGCACCAGCCAGAGCCGGGAGTCCACCTGCGCGACCTGCCGCCGCGCCGCGTACGACCGCGGGCCTTCCCGCTGAATGTCCACGAGGGTGATCCGGCCGTTGTCTCCGTAGTGGAGCAGGCGGGTCGATCGCGGCGAACCCGGCGCCTCACCGGAGAGATGGGGCGCGTTGGATGCGTTCCACCCTTCCGCGTCCTTGCGCTCGGCATGGCGGTAGGGCCAGTAGCCGGCATTGGTTACCCAACTCTGCCCGCCGCTCCAGAGGAGCACGCTCATGTCGTCGGCGACCTTGTGGCCGTGGCCGGGGAAGTTCGACCAGGTAAGCACGGTCTGTGCGAGGGCGCCGGACCCCGGCCAGCGTTCGAGGCCCCGCCACCAGACCGCGTGTCCGGAGACGGGAAAAATACCGAACGCGGCCGCCGGGCGCGTTTCCCGGGCGCGCTTCAACGCAGGGGCGTTTCCGTTCTCGCCGGGTTCCGTGACGAACGGATGCAGCGCGCTGCTCGGCGTGTCTCCGTACATGGGCAGGGTGGCGTCCGGGCGGCTGATCGCTGCGTGGTACTCGCGGGCCTTGAGGTACTTGTCGACCCAGTCCCCGGGGGGCGGCCGCTCGAGCAGGGTAAGGCAGCGCAGGATCATGCCCATCAACTCCATGCCGAATGCGTGATAGCCGGCAGAATGCTCCAGGACGATGCCTTCGGAGCTGATGAAGAACCCCACCTGTTTCGAGAGCCGGTCGAGCGCGAGGTCGCACCATCCCCGGGCGTCCGGCAGAGCGGGAAAACCTGCGCACAGATAAAGCAATCCGACGTTCTGCATGACGCCGTGATTCGTGTTGTACGTATAGTGGGAGGGTTTCGCCAGCAGACGGCCGCTGCGGGCAAGCAACTGCAGCACCGCGAAACCCGTCCCCGCTTCGAAGTCGGCGCGCGCTCGGTAGAGACGCCAGAACTTGATGAGGATGGGGATTCTCGTGGCGATGGCGTGATCGTTCCACAGAAAGCCCCTGTCGAGCCAGGCGGTTCGCTCGTAGCGGGCGAAGCCCAGAATGAACTCCCGGGCGGCGCTGAAGTAGGCTTCTCTCCCGGACAGCGTGTATGCATCGAGCAGGATCTCGGGGACGACGAAGCTTCCAAACGGCAGGGATGCCGGGACACGCGTGAGATCCTCTGCGGCGAACGGCAGCACGACCCGCATGGGGGTGAAACCGGGAACCCGCAGCTCGCCCTTCAAGAGCGCGTCCGCGGCAGCGACCAGCTCGGTATCGTTCCCGAATGCGAGCGATGTGCCAAGGCGCATGTCCTCGAGCGCCTGCAGGATGGCAGGGCCGGGCGCTTCACGCGATTGCGCCAGAATCGCGTCCCCCGGCGGTCCTCCAGGGACGTAGTAATGGGAAAACTCCGGCACCCAGATCGCGAGGAGCACGAGCAGGGGGACGAGTAGCGGCAGCAAGCCCGCGGACCGCGCAGGAACAGTCATCGAGCGCCGCGCGTCATGGGTCCCGGCTGAAGAGGTCCTGCATCTCCTGTGCTATCTGCTTCCGGTCGATGGCCAGAAGCCGCTCGCAGCATTGGGCAAGAATCTGCGCAGTATCGAACAGCGTCTTCGGCAGGACGCAGCAGGTCGAGCGTGGCCTTCGGCATCCGGCGCTTGGGCATATTATTCATGCTCGGCGGACCGCTGACACTCAGCCAATGTTCATTGAGATCGCTTCAAGTCCAGACGACAAACGTCCTGCACACGAGCACGATGAGCATGAACAGGAGCATGCCAAGCGCGACCGCTGCGATGAGGAGGTTTCGCTTGACCATCAGCAATGCGTCCACACGCTGCAAGTTATCTGGCGTAGCAAGTATTTGAATCGCTGTGCGTTCACCAAGTCCCGAGATGAATCGACCCAATGGCCCTGGCAATCTGCTCAATCGACGCACAAGCACATTCGCCTCGCGGGTGAAAACAGCATTGCCACAGATCAGATACCATTCCTGCAAGCCGCGTTTGTAGTATGCGATGAGCTTTTCCTCGACCGGAAACCCGATCCTTCCGGCGCCATTGCGATGGATGTTGAATGCAGGATACCCTGACAGGAGTGCATCCCGAAACTCCAGCGCGGTCATGGGAATTCCGGTCCTGGCGTCGCATGCATGGATGTTGTTGTAGACATCAATAAAACGCCACTTATGCGAGGCCGTATCAAAGATCTCTACGATCGTATGTCCGTGGCCGCCAAACCCGTCGAACGAAAAGGCCCATTGCCGGCAGCAAATCGTTGCAGTGAGAGCCAGGCCGATAAACACTTTTACGAAATCCGCGCAATAACCATGACCCGTTGTGATCTTCCGGTACGTTGTCTGGAGATCACTTTGTATGGGCCCGAGGTCTCGGGCATGAAGGGTAAGGTGTTCTGCGATTCTCAGAGCCCGTTCCCAATCCGTACGGTACAAGTCGAGGCGGAGTGACTTCACCACATCCACAAACAGAGGATACGGGCTCATCGCTTCTTGCCGGAATGACGACGGCCTCCGGTCGGGGGACCAGTCAAAATCCGATCTGGCGCCCGTTCGGGCGTGCCACGCATTCCGCAAACGAACGCCAGTACGCGAAAATAGTTGCATCAAATCCATGCGCCGACACGGCCGAAATCGCTGCTTGATAAACCCAGGCCTGGAAGATCGGGTGTCGGGGAAATACTGAATCTGTACACGCCGGGGTAGGGTGTTTTCATCTGCGTGTATTTGCGTCCATCTGCGGCTCGAATAGTCCTTGAAACTCCTGCGAAAGCAACTTGCGGTCGATCTTGCCGTTGGGATTGCGCGGCAGGTTTGCCGGCCCCTCGAGGATTTGATGCGGCACCATGAAAGCCGGCAGCCGCTCGCGGCATTGCGCGAGAATCTGCGCGATATCGAGCTTGCCGCCGTCGGGCGGAGTGACCACGACGACGATCGCCTGTCCGAGGACGGGGTGCGGAATGCCGAGTGCAGCGACCTCGCCGGCGAGCTTCGTCGCATAGACCACCTCTTCCACTTCCGTGGGGCTCACGCGGTAGCCCGAGGTCTTGATCATTTCGTCGCGCCGGCTGACGAAGTAGAGAAAGCCTTCGGCGTCCCGGCGCACGGTGTCACCCGACCATACCGCGATCTCCGGCATGGTGAGGCCTGCCGCTTGCCCCGGCGCCGGTTTGAAGCGCTCCGCGGTTTTTTCCGGATCGTTCCAATAACCGAGCGACACCAGCGCTCCGCGGTGCACCAGCTCGCCGGGTTCGTCCGGGTCGCATATCGTGCCGTCCTCGCGCACCACCAGCACTTCGGCGTTGGGAATCGCCTTGCCGATGGAGTCGGGGCGCCGGTCGACCTCCGCAGGCGGCAGGTAGGTCGAGCGGAACGATTCGGTCAGGCCGTACATGAGATAGGGCAGCGTCTTCGGCAGGGCCTCGCGCAGCAGGTCGAGCGTGGCCTTCGGCATCCGGCCGCCGGTATTGGCGATGTAGCGCAGGCTGTCCCGCGCCGCATCGGGCCACTTGAGCTGCGCGAGTTGTATCCACAAGGGGGGCACTGCGGTGAGGCCGGTGATCCCTTCGTTGACGCAGGCCGTGACGATGTCGCGCGGCACGAGGTAGTTGATGAGGCTTACGTTGGCGCCGGCATGAAAAGCGGTCGTCAGCTGGCTGAAGCCGGCGTCGAAGCTCAGGGGAAGCGCCGAGAGTATCCTGTCGCCCGGACGGTTCTCGAGATACTGCGCCACACTCACCGCGCCGGCCACCATGTTGCGATGGGAGAGCACGACGCCCTTGGGCTTGCCGGTGCTGCCGGACGTGTAGAGTATCGCCGCCATGTCGGTGTCGATGACGCGGTGCGCGGCGCTGTTCCCGGCCCGTGCGAGGGCTTCGTCCCATGTCAGGATCGTCTTGCCCGGAATTGCCGGCGCCGGCTGCGGTCCGGCGACCACCAGTAGCGCCCGCAGGTCGCTGCACTCGGTGAGCGCGCCGGCGAGCAGGTTGACGCGCTCGCACGAGCTCACCAGGATGCGCACGTTGCAGTCGCGCAGGATGTAGGCGACCTGGTCCGCCTTGAGGAGCGGGTTCACCGGAACGAACACGCATCCCGCGCACGCGGCACCGAAGGCGGCCACCACGGTCTCGAATCGCTTTTCGAGGTAGATGCCGACCCGGTCGCCCCGTGCGAGGCCCAGGTCAAGATAGGCGCGCGCCGCCGCTTCAACCTGTCTCGCCAGTTCCGCGTACGTCAGGCGGCGCTGCTGGTAGGAGAGCGCGGCGGAATCCGGAGAAGCCTGCGCCGAACGCAGGATCAATTCATGCAGCAGTACGGCCATACGGAGGATTCAACGAGGAACTGGTGTCAGGCCGGCATTCTACCAAGATCGCGCCGCCGGATCAGACGCCGGACGCAGCGTCAGACCACGCCGGCCCTGAACAAATCGTGCATGTTGAACGCGCCGACGAGCCGCGCCGCGTCGTCCACGACGAGCAGGCCGTTGATCCGGTAGTTCTCCATGTACTGGACCGCTTCCGCCGCCAGTCTGTCGGGTTTTATGGTGTGCGGAGACCGGTTCATCACTTCCGCTACCGTCCCGGTCCGGACGTCGATTCCTTTTTCCAGAGTGCGGCGCAAGTCGCCGTCCGTATACACGCCCGCCAGCGTTTCGTCGCCGTTGACCACGGCGGTCATGCCGAGCCGTTTGCCGCTCATTTCGAGAAGCGCGTCCCGCAGTGTGGCGTTTGCGGCGACCCTCGGCAAATCGTTGCCGACGTGCATGATATCGGACACCCGGACCAGGAGCTTCCGTCCCAGCGATCCCCCGGGATGGGCCCGGGCGAAATCGTCGGCGCTGAAGCTGCGTGCATCCAGCAGCGCGAGCGCCAGGGCATCGCCCAGAGCCATCGCGGCGGTGGTGCTGGAGGTCGGGGCGAGGCCCAGCGGGCCCGCTTCCTTCTCGACGCCTGCATCCAGGGCCACGTCGGCCTCCCTCGCGAGCGTCGAGCGCATGTTGCCCGCGATGGCAATGAGGCTTGCCCCGCGGCGCTTGAGCAGGGGCAATATGGCCACCAACTCGGGGCTTTCTCCGGAGTTCGACAGCGCGATGACGACGTCGCGCGAGGTGATCATGCCGAGATCGCCGTGGCTCGCTTCCGCGGAATGCACGAAGAATGCAGGGGTGCCGGTGCTGGCGAGCGTCGAGGCGATCTTGCGCGCGACATGGCCCGACTTGCCGATTCCGGTGACGACGATGCGCCCGGTGCACGTGCGAATGATCCTGACGGCTTCGACGAAGCGCGCATCGAGCCTGTCGGCGAGCGCCCGTACCGCGGTCGCTTCGTTCACGAGCACGTCTTTCGCCAGGGCAAGCAGCGCTTCCGGCGTGGGCTCTGCGGTCGATCTGCCGTCGAAACTCATGAGTCCGTGTCTTGCCGTGATTGTAGCATTGCGCGGACGCCGTCCTGCGCCGCCTCTACGGATTCCGGGGAGGGCGAAGAGGATAGGTCGGGAAGGCATCCGCGCTGGTGGACCAGTGAAAACGCGGTCGCACGGTCGAGAAGGAGATCTGCCACGATCCGGCGGAAACGAATGCCGCAGTGGCGATGCGACGGGCTCCGAGCCGCTGGTGCGAGAGCAGCGACGCGGTATTGAGCGCGGATATTCTGCTGAGCGACCACTCGATGCCGCGCTCGGACAGGAAGCGATTCGCCGCGTCCCACAGTTTCAGGAACGCGATGCCGTTCCGATGCGCCGGATCGATGTAGATGTCGAAATCCCAGGAAGACTTTCCTTCCGGTAGCGGGACGTAGCGGCAGCGCACCTCGTCTTCCCGGTACGGACCCAGAACCAGCCAGAGAAAGCCTATGCACTTGTCTGCCTGCAGTTCGGCGAGGCAGACCGCGCCCTGGCTGAACCGATAGGGCATCGCGTGTTCGGGACGCGGGAACTCGCGCAGCAGCGGATCCGACGGGCCGACCTGTCGCACCTCCAGCCCGGCGCCGCGCCGCGGCGGCAACAGGGCTTTCCGCGCCACCGGCTGCGCAACCAGGTAGTACTTGTAGAGGCGGGCCCGTCCACCTGACGTCATCGCCAGCACGCGATCGATGACATACAGGGAACCATTCAACCAGCCCAGTTGACGCAGGGTAGCGGCTAGCGCGCCAATCCGGGCGGGCAGCGATGCGTCCCGGGTCTCCGGGCCGGATGTCATCGGGTGCTCATGTCAGGTCCGCTGCACCGGCAACCGATCCAGCAACTGCGCCAGCTCCCGTGTCCTGTTCGCGCGCGATGCGCCCTCCACGAAGGCTCGCTCCGGCAGCGCGGCGTTGCCGCGGGCGATGCGATCCAGGAATGTTCGCAACGCCGACGCGATTGCGGCAGGAGCGTCGAGCGGCGCGATGTCCGTCAATCCGGCGCGGCGCAGCACTCCCGCCGTGTCCCCGGCGGGGTCCGTGAGGGCGATCATCGGGCGGCCGGAACGAACGTATTCGTAGACCTTGGCGGGAATCTGGTCGTTGCAGTTCGCGGCCTGGAGCACGAGGAGCCCGTCGGCGCGCATCATTTCGAGCAGGGCCTCCCGATAGGCGATCGGTGGAGCCAGCTCGACGACGCCGTCGACCTGATATCTGGCAATCAACCGGGAAAGGAACGCTTCGTTTCCCGGCGCCCGCAGCCGTACGCGCAGCTCGCCCGGCTTCAACTCGCCGTTCTCCCGCATGCGCGCGAGCGCCTCGAAGAATCGGGTGGGATCGCGTTCCGACGGATACACGATCCCGCTGTGCAGGAGCGTCACGCTGCCCGGCACCAGCGGGCCGCCGGCCGGCGAATCCTGGACCGGCGCGAATATCTCTTCCTCGTAGCCGTTCTCGATTACCGTGAAGCGCGCTCCCGGGAGCCCTGAGTACCGCTCACGGTACATGCGCGCGGCTCCCGATGTCACGAAAATGCAGGCGCTCGCGGCGTGCACCGCTCGTCGTTCGATCCGTTCGAAGCTCTTCCAGGTCCTGGGGTCCTCCGGATATCCGTCCTGCGCCATGGGATCGCGGAAATCGGCGACCCACGGCAGGCCGGACAGGCGGTGCAAGGTGTGGCCGATCGCGTGAGCGGTGGCGATCGGATAAGTGCTCCATATCGCATCGGGACGGTATTTCCTGATCATGGCAAGCCCTCCGGGCACCGCGCCCAGCCACCAGGTCAGCCAGCGATCGGGGCGCGCAGCAAAGCCCGGGTAGCGCCCTAGAATCGCGAGATGCCGCGCCGAATCCAGGGCAAAGGTGCGCTCCACCACGGTGCCGGGGCCGACTTCCTTGAGCAGATCGTTGCTCACGCGCTCATAGGCGCGAGGGTGCGCGCTCAGAATGAGAGGCTCCCAGCCGCAGGCCGGCAGGTGACGGGCGAAGCTCAGTGTCCGCTGTATGCCGCTGCTTCCCGCCAGAGGCGGAAAGTGGAATGCGACCATCAATAGACGTTTCATGATAGGCGCCGGCATTGTATGGGCTTACGCTTGCGCCGCGCCAGTGCGAGGCGTCGCGGCAGGCGCCGCTTGCCTGCTGGAAAATTGACGCTGCTGCTGGAAGGTCGTCGCGGGCGGGAACCGGCCGCCGCTCGATTGACATCGGACTGCGCCATGATGCATATTGCCGCGGCCCGGGCGGTCAGCAGGGAAGAGCGGTATCCTTGGCCGCATACCGGGAATTCCGAAGCATTTCGGGCCTGAATATAAATCGTGATGGGCCATCGCTCATGTTGATCGACGACGTGAAATCGGTCGTAGGCAGCGCATTGCAGATCCGCGATCGTGTGGGAAGCATGGATGCCTCCGCGCCGCTGCTCGGCGCCGTTCCCGAGCTCGATTCGATGGCCGTGGTGCAGGTGATTACCGCGCTCGAGGAGCAGTTCGGCATCACGGTCGCCGATGACGAGATCGACGCATCGGTTTTCGAGACACTCGGCACCCTGTCGCAGTTCATCGAGCGCAAGCTGGCCGGGAACGCCTGAACGCGTGTCCACGGCGTTTTTCCTTCCCCTCGACGGCGTTGACCGCTTCTGCGTTTATCATCCGCCCGCCGGCAACGTAGCGGCGGCCCGCGGGCTCGTGTACCTGCATCCCTTCGGCGAGGAGATGAACAAGAGCCGGCGGATGGCGGCATTGCAATCCAGGCGTTTCGCGGCCGCAGGCTGCGCCGTGCTGCAGATCGATCTCTACGGCTGTGGCGACAGTGGCGGCGAGTTCGGCGACGCGAGATGGGCGTTGTGGAAACGCGATGCGCAGTTGGCGCTTGAGTGGCTGAGGCAGCGCACCGGCGGGCCGGTCGGGCTGTGGGCGTTGCGGCTGGCGGCGATGCTGGCGGCCGATGTCGCGCGGGATCCCGCGCTGGCAATAGAGCAGCTTGTGCTCTGGCAGCCGGTCGCGAGCGGCGAGCAGTTCCTCACGCAGTTCCTGCGCACGCAGCTCGCGGCTGAAATGCTGGCGGGCGGCGCCGTGCAGAGCCGCATCCAGGGCCTGCGCGCCATGCTGGCGCGCGGGGAGCGCCTGGAAATCGGCGGCTACGATCTCCATCCGGAACTGGCGTCTGCAATCGACGCCTTGAAGCTTGCGGAGCTGTCGCCGGTCGTGGAGCGCGTGCACTGGCTCGAAGTATCGGCACAGGCCGAGCCCAGGCCTGCGCCTGCTTCGGAGCGCGTGTTGAGCGCATGGCGAGGGCGCGGCGCGGAGATCGACAGCTCGGCGGTAGCCGGCGAGCCGTTCTGGGCCACATTGGAGATCGCCGTGTGCGAGGCACTGCTCGATGCGACCGACAAGAGCTGGAAGAAGGCTTCTTCCGGGCGGATTGCGAAATGACGTTCCGGGAACAGCCGCTGGTCTTCGATTGCGAGGGCGCATCGCTGCTCGGCATCGTGAGCCTGCCCGCCGCGCCGTATGCGCGCGGCGTACTGATCGTGGTGGGCGGGCCGCAGTACCGCGCCGGCAGCAGCCGCCAGTTCACGCTGCTCGCGCGTCACCTGGCGCAGCGCGGCGTGGCCGCGATGCGCTTCGACTACCGCGGTATGGGCGACAGCGGCGGCGCATCGCGGTCGTTCGAGCGGGTGGACGCGGATCTGCGCTGCGCCATCGAGACATTCGTCGAGGCGGTTCCCGCGCTGAAGGAGATTGTGATCTGGGGGCTGTGTGATGCGGCCTCTGCGGCGCTTCTGTACGCTTATCAGGACCGGCGGGTGAAGGCCCTCGTCCTCCTCAATCCGTGGGTCCACACCGAGCAGGGCGAGGCGCGGGCCTATCTGCGTCACTACTACGTCGAGCGCCTGCTCCAGGCCAGCTTCTGGCGGAAGGTCGCTGCCGGTGAATTCAAGGTGCGAGCGGCGCTGGAATCCCTTGCCAGGATCGCCGCTTCGGCATTCAGGGGCGGCGCTTCGGCGCCCGACGGCAGCCAAGGCGCGGGCACTGCACTGGAGCCCGCCGCAGCGGCCGCACTGCCGGAACGCATGGAGGCCGGCTTGCGGCGATTCGAAGGCGCGGTCCTGCTGGTGCTCAGCGGAAACGATCTCGTCGCGCAGGAGTTCAGGAGTCTCGTCGATGGCTCGCCCCGCTGGCGGAAGCTGCTGGCGACGGGGCGCGTGAGCCGCCGCGACCTGCCGGACGCCAACCACACGTTCGCGCGGCGGGAATGGCGCGATCAGGTGGCGCGCTGGACGGAGGAGTGGGTCAGGAGCTATTGACTCCGTGACGGATGGGCAAGGCGTGACGCGCGCGATCCTGAAGCCGGGGAGGGCATGGGGCAGCTCCTTCCCGGGGGGCTTGGCGGTAGCCGTGACGGGGCTGGCGCTGGTCCAGGCCTGCGCCGCCGCGACTTTCCGCGCCGGCCCGGAGAACTACCTGCCGATCCTCGGGAAGCTGCAGCCGGGCGACACGCTGATGCTGGCGCCCGGCCTCTATTCGGACGGCTTGCCGGTGCATCGCATGGCGGGTGCGCCGGGGCGTCCGATCGTGATCCGCGGGCCGCGCGCACAACCCCCGGCCCGCTTCCTCGCCCGCCGCGGCGCGCACACCGTCAGCATCATCAATTCGGCATGGGTGGAAATACACGACCTGGAGCTGGATGGCAACGGCCTGCCGGTCGCCGCGGTTCGAGCGGAGGGACACGCCGACTGGGCGCACCACATTACCCTGAACGGTCTGCTGATCAAGGGCCACGGAGCGGATCAGAGCATAGTCGGGATCGCCGTTTTCTGCCCCGCGTGGAACTGGGTGATCCGCAACAACGTGATCGTCGGAGCCGGGACCGGCATGTACCTGGGGCAGTCGGATGGCACCGCGCCGTTCATCGCGGGGATCATCGAGGGCAACGTCATCACCGACACCATCGGTTATAACCTGCAGATCAAGCATCAGCAGACCCGGCCCCTCCTGCAGGGCATGCCGCAGAAAAGCAGCGTCACGATCATCCGTCGCAACGTGTTCGCGAAATCGGCCAACAGCTCCGTCGACAAGATGGCGCGTCCCAACCTCCTGGTCGGTCATTGGCCGAAATCGGGTCCCGGCGCAGAGGACACCTACGTCATCTACGGCAATTTCTTCCACCAGAATCCGACCGAGGCGCTGTTTCAGGGCGAAGGCAACGTCGCGTTTTACAGCAACGTGCTCGTCAACACCGGCGGCAGCGCGGTCCATATCCAGCCCCACAACGACGTGCCGCGCCGCGTGGATATCTTTCACAATACCGTCCTGGCCGGGGGCAACGGCATCCGCGTGACTGGCGGCCATCCGGAGCACGCCCAGCGGATTTTCGCGAACGCGGTATTTGCGGAAACACCGATTGCGGGCGGCGAGCAACACTCGAACATCACCGGGCTGCCCGGGGAAGCTGCTGAGTACCTGGCTCAGCCGAACGAACCCCCGGGGCGGCTCAACCTGGCTCCCCGGAGGGGCAGGCTGCGTATCGCGCCGTACGATTTTCTGCCGATTCCAGGAGCGCCTGACGCGGGACGGGATTTCGATGGCCGTATCTATCGGGTTCCGATGGCCGGGGCCTATTCCGAAAACCGCCCGCAATGGCACCTGCAAGTTGCGCCGAAGCCCCGATCCCGATAGCGTGGCACTTCGGAGCGCACGCGTGGGTGCCGCTGCGATGGTTCAAGCGCCACCGCGACGCTACGATGATTCAGGCGTGGTTCTTGCTCACGGACGCAATGATACTGAACGGAGCGCAAAGCGCGCGCGATCAACGCCGCATGTGGGCACTGCTCACGCTCGCTCTCGGGGCCTTCATCGCGTATGGCAGCCTGCTGCCCTTTGCTCTCGATCTGAATCAGCCGGGCAGAGCGATACAGGGGCTTGCCCGCGGCCGTTCCGTCACGGATTTGGCGACGAACGTCTTTTTATTTGTTCCGCTGTCTTTCGCGTGGTTCGGCGCGCTGCGCCACACGGCACGACCGTACCGCAACCTGGCCCTCCTGGCGGTGGTCCTCGCCGGCTGCGCTGCTTTCAGCCTCGCGATAGAGTTCGCGCAGGTATATTTTCCGCCGCGCGTCCCGTCGTGGCTTGACGTTCTCGCCAACCTGCTGGGTGCTGCCGTCGGTCTGTTGCTGTGTCTCGTGGTCGGTCGGCCGCTCGACGCCTGGTTGGCGGGATTCCTCGCATCGCCGCTGCCGCCCGCCAGCGTCCGGGCGGCGCGGCTGGCGAGCTTGGCCGCCCTGCCCTATCTCGCGCTCCTCGCCGGGATCAACGGCTGGTTGACTCGTGAATGGCTTGACGTTGCCCCGGTGCTGGAGCGGGCGGGCGGTATGCACTGGATGCCCTTCTTCCATCACCACGCGGCGAACATCGTGCTCGCGTTCACGAGCAGCGTTCTTTACGCCGTGTCGTACGCGCCGGTGGGCGCCCTGTGGTTCATGTGGTCGCTGCGCTCCACGCGCACCCGGCGCTTCGAAACGTTGTCGACCGCTTTCTGGCTGGGTGCCGGCCTTGGGCTGGTGATGGAGGGCGGCAAGGTGCTTCTCGCGGAGTTGCAGCCGGATAGCGGCAACATCATCATCGCGGCGCTGGGATCGGCGGTAGGCTGGCTCGCTGCCGATGGGGTCACCGGGCGCGGCAGCGCCGGCAGCTCTGGCCGGATTGCGAATCCGGCGTTGAGCGCAGAGCGGGCTGAAGAACCTGTCCGGCCAGCGTTGATGATGTTTCGGTTTGCCGCGCTGCTTCTCGCAGCGGGCGCCGCCGCCGCGCTTGCCGCTTTCCCGATTGCACGGGGCTGGCTGGCAGCGGGACTGGTGGCATATGGCCTCGTTCTGTGGCGCTATCCCTGGGCCTGGCTGATTGCGATCCCCGCGCTCCTGCCGGTGCTCGATCTGACACCGTGGAGCGGCTGGTTTTATCTCAACGAATTCGATCTCTTTGTTCTTCTATCGCTGGTCGTCGGCTACTGGAAGCTGGCCGGTCAGGGGCTAACCGCCACTTTGCCGCGTGCGGCAAAAGCATTGATTGCCCTGGTAGTGCTGTCGTGCCTTGCTAGCCTGGCGAAAGGGATGGGGCCGCTGCAGGTGCCCGACTACTCGGCATTCTCCAACTACTACAGCCACTACAGCGGGCTCATTCCCGCGAAAGGACTGCTGTGCGCAGTGGCATTCCTGCCGCTCCTGCTCCGTGAGGTGGAACGTGGTGCAGGCTTTGTGGTGCTCGCAACGATAGGAATCACTATCGGCGTCGGCGCAACCGGCATGGTTGCGCTCTGGGAGCGACTTGTGTTCACCGGCCTGACCGATTTCACCACGCCGTTCCGGATTGCGGGCCCGTTCTCCAGCATGCACACGGGCGGCGGCCATATCGAGTCCTATCTCGTGCTGGCGCTGCCGTTCACCTTCGCCGCTGCGGGCCATTTCCGCGCGGTCCCCTCCCGGGCCTTGGTGCTGCTCGTGTTTGTGCTGGGAGTTCACGCGCTGGCGGTCACGTTCAGCCGCAGCGGCTATGTCGGATTTGTGATTCTGGTCGGGACATATCTTGCCCTGACCATGATTGCAGGACGCCCCGGCGCGGGAAAGAGCCGGCGCATACTGCTCCTGCCGTTCGGCATGGCTGCGCTCGCAGTGGTCGTTGCCGTTCCGGTGCTCGAGGGGCGCTTTGCGCAGGCGCGCCTGGGTGTTGTGGCGGAGGATTGGGCGGACCGCGTCGGTCACTGGCGCGAATCTCTGCGCATCATGCCCGAGGGGTGGAGCACGGCGCTGCTCGGAACGGGCTTGGGGAGATTCCCCGAGACCTATTTCTTTGCGAACAGTACCGGCAACATGCCGGCCGTCTTCCAATACGTGACCGAAGGCGCCAATACGTTTCTGCGCCTTGGCTCCGGTCACACAACTTACGTCGAGCAGATCGTCGCAGTCGAGCCGAGGCACAGCTATTCGGTAACCTTTGATGCGCGCAGCGCAGCTGCGGCGTCACAGGTCAACGTGCTGGTTTGCGAGCGCAACTACTTCTATTCCGCGGGCTGTGTTTCGGCGAGCCTGCCCATTGCCGGTCCGGATCAATGGAAACATTACACGGCTTCGATAGCATCGGAGCGACTGGGGTCCGGGCCGTGGTACGCGCGGCGGACCGTCAAGCTGTCGCTCGAAAACGCGAGCGCCCGTACGGTGGTGGATCTCGACAATGTCAGGTTGACGGACGGCAACGGGCGCGAGTTGGTCGACAACGGTGATTTCTCTCACGGCAACGCCCGCTGGTTCTTTTCGGCGACGTTCAACCACCTGCCGTGGCACATCAAGAATCTGCCGCTGTCGATCTACTTCGAACAGGGATGGCTGGGCATCCTGTCGTTCCTCGCGTTTGTCTCGTATGCAGTCGCCCACCTCGCACGCCACGCATTGCGTGGAGACTCGTTCAGCAGCGCGACCCTGGCCGGTCTTGCCGCCTTCGTCGCCGTGGGCATGTTCGACAGTCAGTTCGACTCGGCACGATTGGTGTTGTTCTTCTATTTCGTGCTGTTCGCAGGGTTGCTGCGCAGCCTGGTTCCGATGATTCAGGAGGCGGCGCAAAAGCGGGCGGTCCGGACGCCAGCCATAACACGAATTCAGCCGCCACCGGCTGCACCGTTGTACCAGCCGCAGCCGGCTGTTCACGCCAGCGCGGCGCCAACAGATAACAGGCGGCGCTTGTCGAGCTGGCACGGCGTGAATACGCAGTGGCTCCACGTCTTCGCAGGGATCGCCGCTTGCACCGTCATCGGATGGCTCGTTACTCATGCGCCCTTCGTCCCCTACAACGTGCGCGAGTTGCCGAATCCGTACCATCCGTACATCGCGCAGGTGATTCTGTCGGTCCTCCTCTACTGGACCTTCGGCGCGCATGCGTGGATTGCCGGCGGTCTCGAGCGCTCGGGGGGGCGCATCTGGTTCTATCCGGCAGCGGTGTTGCTGCACGGCGCCGGTGCTTGGCTCATGCTCAACTTTGCCGTGCTGCCCGAAAGCCTGCACGACGTTGTAGGCAGCCCGGTGCTGGGCTGGCCATGGCAATGGGAGATCATCGGACGCTTCACCGCGCTGTTCGGGGTGCTGTCGCTGTTATTTACGGGAGCGGCGCTCGTGGTTGCCGCGCTGCGTGGCTTCGTGAAGAAGCGGGTGTTGCTCGTTTGGGCTGCAACCTGTGCTCTGCTGCTGCCGATCATGCACTGGGTCGTAGTGACGCAGGCGGGGACCGACAATCTTACCGAGCTGATGGCGGGAGGTGGCGGGCTTTACTCGAGCGTGCTGCTGGCGGGCTACCTGTTCGTCGCCGGCAGCTCAGGCGCATTGCTGGGGGCGTGCATCGGGGGCGCCGGCGGATGGCTGCGGGCCATCGTAGTCGCCGTTATCTCGCTGCCGCTCGGATACTGGTTGCTGGCGAACGGAACCGAAGAAATCATCATCAAGGATCGCCAGGCCTTTTCGGCATTGCAGTTCCTGCTCAGCACGGATCGCCAGCACTACGCACGGGGCGTGGAACTCATCGCACGCTATGCGGTATTCCACGCCGGGCTCGTAGGTGCAATCGCGTTGACTCAGTATCCGTTCTGGAACTGGTTCATCCGCAGGGCTAGGCCGGGCAGTGGCGTGCGCGCTGCCACCGGATGAGAGAGCGGCGAGAAGCGCGCAGATCAGTCAGCGATGGCCAACGCACGAGCCGCATCCACCGCGCGAACGTACAGCCGCGGCATGCGCCCGTGCGGGCGTCCTCGCGCAGCCGGAATGGGTGCTGCGCTACTTCTTCTTGGCAGCAACGAGAGCCGCGATCTGATCGATGGTGTCGAGGTGCTCGCGATCGGCTTCGTGGGCTTCGAGGGTAATACCGAACGTTTCCTCGAGGTGCATGATTAGCTTGAGCGTCGCGATCGAGTCGAGTATTCCGCCGGATATGAGTGGTAAATCGTGGGTGAGCTCGTTGGGACTCTCTCCGGGAAGAAACGTCTCCAGGATGTAGTCTTTTACCGACTGCTTGATGGCATCGCTCATTGCCTGCTTTCCGAAGTGATGTTCCGCGTTTCGCCGTCATTGCGCGCGAACACCCCGGACGAGAAAATCCGCGCGCGCTCCTCGCGGATTTTCTCGAAGAGGTGGTCGGCGATCAACTGGTGCCCGTACGTGCTGGGATGGTCGTCCCACTCCGCGAGACGGACCCGGGCAATGTTCTTCTCCTTGAACGCGTCGTCCAGCCGGATTACGATGAAACCGGCCTGTTCGGCGAGCCTGACGGTATCCGCGGTTTCTTCCTCCCACGTTCCGCCGCGGATCTGCGGCAGGAATACCCAGAGCGCCTGCATGCGCTGACTTCCGGCGCGTTGCGCGATATGGCCGTAGACGTATGACAGAATATCGCGGGCATAGGGCATGAGCCGGCGCTGACCGTCCGCCTCCGCCATGCCCCTGGTAACCCCCGCCCTGTCGACGATCTCCTGCAGGTGCGGATACGGTATGTCGATTCCTTTGCGCATGACTTCGGCCAGATAGTACACCGAGCGCGTCAGCTCACGGCCCGTGGCGACGTACATGATCGCGTTGGGGCGCAGTGTCGCCGCGCGCTCGAAGTTCACCAGCTGTTGCGGCGGTTGATAGCCCTGCACGCCGTAGTTCAGCAGTTCGTAGCTGGCGAACGGTGCACCTGCGAATTCCCGGTTCAAGCGGTCCTCGAGCAGGGCTTCAAAAGTGGCATCGTCGGCCACTCCCCATCCCATCACCGATGACGCGCCCAGCACCGCCGCCCGGAAGGTGCCCGGCGCGGGCTGTTCGGGATAGTCCCGGTCGCGCATGCCCCAGCGGTTGGTGGTGATCGAGCCGTACGTCGTGGTGTAGACGAACGAAGGAATCATTTCCGTCTGGGCGAAGCCGCCGACGAAGCGCTTGAGGCCGGCTCCTTGATTGTCCAGCCAGTTCTTCGGCCGCTTGGCGTAGGTTTCCCAGAGCTGCGAATTGAACCGGTTGACGTCGGTCAGCCCTTCGTAATATCCCCGCTCCAGCTTGGCGGCATCCAGGCGGCTCAATGAGCCATGACGCAGGGAGTGCACGATAGTCGAGACCTGCGCGCCGAAGCGCGAAAACACGGATTCGACACTGAGCCCGATCAGCAGCACCGCGAGCACGAAGGTGATCGCCCGATCGCGCAACAACGCGCGGTTGGCGGCAAAGGGGTCGGTCTCGGTCTCCGCTTTCGTGCGCGGAACGTTTCCCAGGAATATCACAATCAGCGCGACGAGCGGCCACAGGAACGCAGCCAGGGTGTAATCGCCGGACAGCGCCGACCACAGCGCCACCCAGTCTTCCACCTTCTCGGATGTCCAGAACGACCACAGCACGCAGATGAACCAGAACATCGCGTAACTCTTCAGCGTCAGCAACCCGACGGTGCGCCAGCTGAACCTGGGCTTGCCGAGGGTGCGCCTGCGGTTGTGCTTGATCTCGTATATAGAGTTGGCGGCGACAAGGACGCCGAGAATGGCCCAGAACAGCATGTCCTGGAGCACGAACAGGCTGGTGCCGCGGATCCAGAACCACTGGTACGCGTGCAGGACCCACGTCAGCAGGAACACCCAGAGCGTCGCGAGGACGATGGCCGTATTGGCCCCGAACCGCTTCAGCTTGAACACTGCCGGGTAGTAGAACACCTTCTGCATGAAGTCCTTCCAGTAGATATTGATGCGGCGCCAGAGGTCGCTGAAGCTCGCCGCGAGCAGGTAGCGATTGTGCGTCTCCGGCAGCCGGAAGCCGAACAGGTAGAGCATGCCCACGATCAGGTGGAACATGCCGGATACCTTCAGGTAGAGCATGAAATTCGCCACCAGGTACTGCATCAGCAGCGCCGGCGACGTGACTTCGGCGGGCGCCAGGGTGAGATGGTAGTAGATCAGGCGATACAGGAGCAGGTGGATGATACCGCGCACCATCCAGTCGATGCCGATCTGATAGATCCGCTGGGCACGGTCGTCATAGTAGTTACGCCGGAAAGCGTTGTAGTCCACCACCGGGAACAGGGGAAAGGCGGCGTTCGGCAGCATGAAGAAGTAAGCAACCGTGCGTGCCGGCGTCGCTGGCGTCTTGTCGTGCTGCAGGTCGTAGAGGTAGATGATGAGGCGGAACATGAACATCGAGCCCAGTATCGGCCAGATGGCTTCGCTCCACGGACTCGGGATATCTCCCGTGCGCTGGGCAGCCAGCACGCCGCCCGCCACGAGCAGCAGGCCGGCGCGCAAGGCGAACGAGAGCGGAAGGTGGCAGATGCCGATCAGGACGGCTCCGATCGCCACCATCCAGGCGAGGCTGATGGCGCCGAGGACTATTCCCGTGGCGGCGAGGCTCAGCACGGCGAAGAAGGGCAACCGGTATCGCAGCGGCAGAAAGGCGTGGATAGCGAAGCCGGCGAAGGCGAGTTGTGCGAGCCACCGGAACCCGGCATTCTCGATCTGGTACTGGCGCAGTAACAGGAGCACCAGCAGGAGTTGAACCGCGATCAGGGCAAAGTCACGCCGCCCGATGCGTCCGTCGTGGTTGGTCGGGGCAACTCTGCCCGCTCGAGCGGGATTTAGGGATTGCCCCATGGGAGAAATTCTGGTGGAGTCCATCGACAAAAGCTCAAGAGTAGCAGACGTCGCGCGACGCGGCGTTATATCCATCAGCGTAAACTTAAGGAAATATGTCACGGCGTCGACGGACTCGCATGCCGCTGCGTCGAATGTCTCGATTATAATACGTCGCCGGGAGCCGCATGACGCATGACAACCGCGCTTCACGAGTACTTTATCGATGCCTGCGCGTGCTACCCGGAGCGAACCGCGGTGATCGAGCCAGGGCATGGACACGTATCCTATCGCGCCCTCGCCGATCTTTCGGACCGCGTGCGCGACCACCTCCGCTCCCTGGGAGTCAGCGGCGGAGACCGCGTCGGGATCTACCTGCACAAGTCAGTCGACGCGGTAGCGGCGATCTACGGAATTCTCAAGGCGGGGGCGGCATACGTTCCGGTCGATCCGGGCGCGCCGCCCGCCCGGTGCGCGTATATCCTCCACAATTGCGGGGTCAAGGCCCTTATCGTGGAGGGGAGGTTCCTGGCCAGGCTGCAGACAGAGTTCGCGGCGCTCGGGCCGCTACCCAAGCTGCTGGCGCTCGACGGCACGGGCGCCGGCGCGCCGCTCAGGAAGGCGCTCGATGCCGCAGAGCCCGTGACACGGCATCCATACGACGAGGCCGCGGCGGAAGCGCACCCGCAGGACCTTGCATACATTCTCTACACGTCGGGCTCCACCGGACGGCCCAAGGGCGTCATGCTCTCGCACGAGAACGCGGTGAGCTTCGTGGACTGGTGCTCGGAGGTGTTCCAGCCCGCGCCCGAAGATGTGTTTTCCTCGCACGCACCGTTTCACTTCGACCTCTCGATCCTGGACATCCACGTCGCGTTGAAGCATGGCGCGTCCCTGGTGCTCGTGGGCGAGGATATCGGCAAGGATCCGCAGCGTCTCGCTGCTCTCATCGCGGAACAGAAGATTTCGATCTGGTACTCGGCGCCCTCGATCCTCGCCCTGCTTGCCCAGTTCGGCAATCTGTCGCGGCACGACTATTCGCGCCTGCGCCTGGTGCTGTTCGCGGGCGAGGTGTTTGCGGTGAAGCACCTGCGCTCGCTCGCGTCGCTTCTGCCCGGGCCGCGCTATTTCAATCTCTACGGTCCGACCGAGACCAACGTCTGCACGTTCCACGAGGTGCCGAGGCCCATTCCGGACGAGCGCACCACGCCGTATCCCATTGGCGCGTGCTGCTCCCACCTTGCTTGCAGGGTCGTGGACGGGAACGGGAACAGCGTGTCCCCGGGTGAAGAGGGTGAGCTGTGCGTGAGCGGGCGCGGCGTCATGCAGGGGTACTGGGCGTTGCCCGAGCAGACTGCGGGCGCGTTTCTGGTCGACGCGGCGGGCACCCGCTGGTACCGGACGGGCGACATCGTCGTCGAGTCGCCGCCGGGCGAATACGTCTATCGCGGACGGCGCGACCGCATGATCAAACGGCGGGGCTACCGCGTGGAGCTGGGCGAGATCGAGGCGGGGCTGTATCGCCATGCATCCATCAAGGAAGCCGCGGTGCTCGCTTTTCCGAACGAGGAGGGCGTGGAAGTCGTAGCGCATCTCAGCTGTCGTGAGTCGAAGCGGCCGTCGCTCGTCGAGATGAAAGGATTCTGCGCCGGGCACCTTCCCCTTTACATGATCCCCGACCGCTTCGTCTGGCACGACGCGCTGCCCAAGACTTCGACGGATAAGATCGACTACCAGCAACTGAAGGCGCTGCGCTGATGGATTTCACTCTGACCAGCGAGCAGAGATTGCTGCGGGACACCATCGTCAAATTCGCCGGCGCCGAGTTGAACAACGACCTGATCCAGCGCGATCGCGCGCAGACGTTCTCGCGCGAGCTGTGGCGCCGCTGCGCCGCGGTCGGCCTCCCCGGGCTGCCGGTGCCGGAGGAATTCGGAGGCGCCAATGCCGACCCGCTTACCTGCGCGATAGCTCTCGAGGCGCTCGGCTACGGCTGCCGTGACGGCGGACTGGTGTTCTCCCTCTGCGCGCACCTGCTCGCCTGCGTCGTGCCGGTCTGGCAGCACGGCAGCGACGAACAGAAACGTCGCTATCTCACGGGATTGTGCGACGGCACGTTGATCGGGGCGCATGCGATTACCGAGCCGGGCTCCGGCTCGGACACATTCGCGATGCGATTGCGCGCGGAGAAGACCGACGGCGGCTGGCGGCTTTCCGGCAGCAAGACTTTCATATCTAATGGGCCGGTGGCGGACGTGGTCGTCGTATTCGCGGTCACAGATCCTGGCAAGGGCTTTCACGGCGGGATCACTGCTTTTCTGGTGGAGCGCGGCACGATCGGCTTCTCGGTGGGCCAGAAGTTCGACAAGATGGGGCTGCGCACGTCACCCGTCGGAGAGTTGGTGTTTGAGGATGCGCAGGTTCCGGAAGGCGCGGTGCTCGGATCCGTCGGCGGTGGAGCGGGCGTATTCGGCACCGCCATGGAGTGGGAACGCTCGTTGCTCGTCGCCGCGCACGTCGGCACGATCGAGCGGCTCCTTGAGACATCGATCACTTATGCCCGGACGCGCTCCCAGTTCGGTCAGGTCATTGGAAAGTTCCAGGCGGTGGCGCACAAGATCGCCGACATGAAGGTTCAGCTCGAGGCGGCCAGGTTGCTGGTCTATCGCACTGCCTCGAGGCTGACCGCGTCCCGATCCGTTTCACTCGATGCGGCTATCACCAAGCTGTTCGTCAGCGAATCGCTGGTCAGAACAGCACTCGATGCGGTGCAACTGCACGGCGGCTATGGTTTCATGGAGGAATACGAAGTGGAGCGGGCGTTGCGGGATGCCGTAGGCTCCACCCTCTATTCGGGCACCAGCGAGATGCAGCGGAACATCATCGCACGTTGGCTGGGGTTGTGAAGTTGCGCGCGACGCCCCGGACACGCTCCCGCCGGTCAGGTTGCGCGGGCGGAACCACGCAAGGCGCTGTAAACGTGGAAAGTTTCACGAGCGGCGTTTGACTCGGTACGGGTGTTGCCCTACCCTAGACCCCCTACTTATCCGACAGGATTCCGATGGATACCCCCGAGACGCGCGTGGCGGAAAGATCGCTGTCGGCACCGGAGGGTCGCCGTTACGCCATCGTGCTTGCAGGCGGCTCAGGGACGCGGCTGTGGCCCTTGTCCCGGGCGACGATGCCGAAGCAACTGCTTGTCCTGAACGGCGCTGAAACCCTGCTGCAGGAAACCGCGCGCAGGGTGATGCCGATGGTGGATCCCGCGCGCGTGCTCACGGTTACGCATGCCGACCACCGGTTCGAGGTGACCGGCCAGCTGCATGCGGTGGACCCACGCCTCGCATCGGGCGTGCTGGCGGAACCGGTTGCGCGAAACACGCTGCCGGCGATTTCCTGGGCTGTCGCCCGCATTGCCCGCGAGCAGCCGGATGCGCTGATCGGCGTCTTCTCTTCCGACCACGCGGTGGCGGACGGCGCCGCCTTTCTTTCCGCATGGCAGGTCGCGGAGGAAGCGGCCGAGGCCGGATATATCGCGCTCTTCGGAATGCAGCCCACGGGGCCTGCCACCGGTTTTGGCTACATCGAGGGTGGCGCGCCGCTGCAGGCGGCCGGCCCGGGCAGCGGGCGGAGGCGGCAGGCGGCGCTCACGGTGTCGCGTTTTGTCGAGAAGCCCAGCCTCGAAAAAGCGCGCGAGTTCCTCCAGCGCGGCAACTATTTCTGGAACGGCGGCATGTTCGTGTTCCGCGCGGACCGCTTCCTGGCGACACTCGAGCGCGCCCAGCCTGCGCTGTCCGCCGCGCTCCCGGCCCTCGCGGCGGGTGACCGGCTCGCCCCCGTCGAATCGTACCGCGACTTGCCCGATACGTCGATCGACTATGGCGTGCTGGAGCATGCGGACAACGTCGCGGTGGTACCCGTCGAAATGGGGTGGAGCGATCTCGGGGGCTGGGATTCTCTTTACCAGCAGCGCGCTAAGGACGGCGACGGCAACGTGATGCAGGGCGACGTGGTGGCGGTCGGCAGCCGCAACAACCTGCTGTGGAGCGACCACGGAACCGTGGCGACGCTCGGCGTGGAGAACATGGCGGTCGTTCAGACGCGGGACGCGACGCTGGTGTGTCCGCGGGATCAGACCGCGGACCTGAAGAACCTGGTGACCCGGCTGAAGGTGAAGCACCGCCACCTGACCGAGACGCACCTGACGGTCGCGCGCCCGTGGGGCAGCTATACCACCCTGGAAGAGGGGCACCGCTACAAGATCAAGCGCATCGTGGTCAACCCCGGCGCCAAGCTCTCCATGCAGATGCACCACCACCGCTCCGAGCACTGGGTAGTGATCGCCGGAACAGCGCGCGTAGTCAACGGTGAGCAGGAGATGTTTCTCGAGGAGAACCAGTCGACCTACATTCCCAAAACGCATCGTCACCGCCTCGAAAATCCCGGAAAAATTCCACTGCAGATCATAGAGATACAGACGGGCGCTTACCTCGAGGAAGACGATATCGTGCGCTTCGGGGATATCTATGGCCGGACCTGACTGCCGAGTATTCGACACACCGTCGTGAAACAGGCGTAGTGGGCAGCTCCAGGCCGCGTCGTCCTGGCAGAACATCTTTTAAATCAAACCCCTTTTCTGCACTCGGCGTTCTTCATACTGGTGCGGAACTTGCTTGCTGGCTGCGGGGATAGACAAGCGTCCGGGGGACGATGAGACGACATGCAGCAATTGGGGTGGCGCTCGCGTTGTGGGCTTGCCTGGCAGGAGCCCAATCGACCGAGTGGAGCGCCCAACTCGCGGCGCTGGAGACCGCCGCGACGCAGGGCGACGCCCAGGCGATGACCCAGCTCGCGCAGCGGTACGAGCACGCCGAGGGCGTGCCCCGGGATTACGAGAAGGCGAACCGGCTCTATTGCAAGGCCGCGCGGGCGGGCTATATCGAGGCGCAATTCAAGCTCGGGTGGGTGTACGCCAACGGCCGGGGCGTGACGCGCGACGAGATGGCCGCCGGGGCCTTGTTCACTCTGGCCGCGAAGCAGGGGCATGACCACGCCTCCCGGCTGCTCCAGTACTTGGAGGCGCAGCCCGAGACGAAGCTGCCGCCGTGCATGTTGCCGGATCCCCCCGCGCTGGAGCAGTTGGCCGACGGGCCGGCGCGCAACCGTACCGAGATCGAGCAACTGGTGCATCAACTCGCGCCGCACTACGCCGTCGATCCCAAGCTGGTGCTGGCGGTGATGTCGACCGAGTCGTCGTTCAACCCCAGGGCGGTGTCGCCCAAGAACGCGCAGGGGCTGATGCAGCTCATACCGGAAACCGCGGAGCGCTTCGGCGTGAAGCAGGCGTTCAACCCCGCCGAGAACATCAAGGGCGGCCTCGCCTACCTGCGCTGGCTGCTGGCATTTTTCCAGGGTGACGTGTCGCTGGTGCTGGCGGCCTACAATGCCGGCGAGCGCGCGGTCGAGAAGTACCGCGGCATCCCGCCTTATGCCGAGACGCGCAACTACGTGAAGAAGATCACGAGCGTGTACCGGAACTCGACGCACCCCTTCGACTCCGGTGTCGTCGAGCCTTCGCCCCTCATGGAGAATCTGAGGCGCGCGAAAAAGTAGCACCGGCCCCGGCGCGGTCCGTCTCCGCGGCTCTTGCGGGCCGGTAATCTCGGCTCTTGTGGCACGCGCTCCCCGAGACTGCGATACTGGGCGTGTCATGAGCATCCCCTACACGCCCGCGCCGGGCGGCAGGTCCCCCGGCCCGCTCACCAATCTCAGGGTCTGGATCTTCCTGCCGGTTTTCCTCGCGGCCTGCGCGGCTTCTCTGATCTACGTGTTCTCCCGGCCCGCAGTGTACGTCGCGAGCTCGCGGGTCCAGGTCGAAGCCCTGCCGGTGCAGGGCCAGAGCGAGCCCGGGGAGCCCAACATGCTCACCGCGACGCAGGGCCTCACGAGCAGCGTCGTGCTTGACCGTACCGCGGAAATGCTGCGCGATTCGATCAAAGTGAGCGCCGAGGCGCTGCGCGGGATCGTGTCCGCCGCGCCGCTCACCGGGACCAATATTCTCGAGCTGCACGCCGAAGGCGCCGACGCCACGGTGCTGCCGCGAATTCTGACAGCATGGATAGAGTCCTATCGTATTACCCAGGAAGCGGCGTACCAGGGTTCGTCCGCTGCCGCAATCGTGGACGCGCGCAGCACGGTGGAACAGCTCAAGCAGGACATCGCCGCCCGGCGCCAGGAGGTCGATCAGTTCCGCAAGAAGCACGGAATAGTGTCGCTGGAGCGCGAGGAGCATCAGGCGGGCGCGCGCATGAAGGCGCTCAATGCGGCGCTCAACGACGCGCGCAACCGGGAGGTGGACGCGCAGGCGCGCCTCAACGCGGCGAAGGACAGCATCGCGGCCGGCAATCCCGCGCCGGGCATGGCCGAGCGCTCCATCGTAGTCGAGCTGGAAAAGCGTGTGGCCGATATACGCGAGCGAATGAAGGACCTGGAGCACGAATACACGGCCGACTACCTGGCGCTCGATCCCAAGTACAAGGCGATGCGCGCCAATCTGACGCGACTGCAGCAACAGCTCGAGCAGGAAAAGCGCGCCAGCTCGGGAAATGCCCTGCTCAAGATAGAAGAGGAAGCGGCGAGCGCGCACCAGGCGGTAGCGCGTCTGCAGCAGGAGATGGCCGAGCGCAAGCGGGACGCGCAGGAGTTTACCGCGCGGTTCGCCGAGCACGCCGAGCTCAATGCCGATCTGACCCGGACGGTGGAGGCGTACGACGCCTCCCGGGCGCGCCTTGCGGAGATGGAGAAGGCAAAGAGCAAGGCTGGCCCCAGACTGGTCGTGCTCGACGAGCCTGTCGTTCCCAGTCGTCCCGACCGCCCGAACTACCTGCTCGATGCAGCGATCTCCGTGGCGGGGGCGGGCGCGCTCGCGCTTGCGGCGGTCTGGTTTGTGGAGTTTTTTTTCCGTTCGGGCGTGCGGCGCGAGGAGCCGCCGCAGGCCCATCCCATCATCCACATCGGCTACCCAGCGGCGATCGCCGTCGATCCCGCGTCTCCGCTGCTCGGTCCGGCCGCCGCTTCGGCGCTTCCGGGAAGCGCCATGCGTCTGCTCGACGCAGCGGCCGTACAGCTTCCCCGCGAACTGTCGGTTCCCGAGGTGCGCGCGCTGTGGACGGCGGCGGCTCCGGCTGCCCGCCTCGTCATAGCCGGCCTGTTCGGGGGGCTGTCGCCCGAGGAGATCGTCGGCCTGCGCTACGAGCATCTGGACCGGGATGCGAGCGTGGTGCGTTTGCCCGACGCCGGCCGCTCCATTGCGCTGCGCGATCCGCTGAGACGGATGCTGGTCGAGGGGCGCGCCGCGGGCGGCAGCATCGGACCGCTCACGGGCGCCGGCGGCAGCATGGTTTCGCTTGCCGACGTCGAAGGGTTGGTGGCCTGTGCCGCCTGCGACGCAGGGCTGTCGAATCCCGCCGACGTCACCGCCGAAATCCTGCGCCACACCTACTTTGCGTACCTGGTCCGACAGGGAGCACGCCTCTCCGAAATCGCGGAGTTCGTCGGGCATATTCCCCCCGCGGCGTTCCGCGATTACGGCCGCCTCTCGCCGCCCGGCCCCGGGCTGCCGATGGAGGAGATAGATCCGGTGTTTCCGGCGTTGCGCGCGCTCTGATGTGACTGGCAGTACGAGCGGTAGACGGCCGCGATGCCCTCGGAGAGCCCGATCCGCGGCCGCCAGCCCAGCGCGGCGAGCTTCGAGACCTCCAGCAGCTTCCGCGGTGCGCCGTCGGGCTTCGCAGCGTCGAATTCCAGTCTGCCCGTGAAGCCGACCACGTCCATGATGGTTTCGGCGAGCTCGCGAATGGTCACGTCGGCGCCGCAGCCGATGTTGTAGAGCCCGTCGGTTACATCGTGTTCCATGAGATGCACGCAGGCGTCGGCCATGTCGTCGACGTGCAGGAACTCGCGCCGCGGCCTGCCGCTGCCCCAGACGGATAGAACCCGGTCCCCCCGCGCGCGCGCGTCGTGCGCCTTGCGGAGCAGCGCCGGCAGCACGTGGCCCGTCTCGAGATCGTAGTTGTCGTTCGGTCCGTAGAGGTTCGTGGGTTGCACCGAGACGTAGCGGGTGCCGTGCTGGAGATTGTAGGCCTCGGCGAGCTTGATTCCCGCGATCTTGGCGATCGCGTAAGGCTCATTTGTCGGCTCCAGCGGCCCCGTCAGCAAGTACTCTTCGCGCATCGGCTGCGGGCAGTCGCGCGGATAAATGCAGCTCGAGCCGAGGAACATGAGATCCTTGACGCCGGCGCCGAACGCGCCGTGCATCACGTTCAACTCGATCGCCAGGTTCTGGTAGAGGAAATCGGCGCCATAGCAGCTGTTCGCCTGTATGCCGCCCACCTTGGCGGCGGCGAGAAAGATGTAGTCGGGGCGCTCCTCCTGCATGAAGCGCGCCACCGCCGGCTGGTCGAGGAGATCGAGCTCCTGCCGCGTACGCGTGATCAGGTTGCGGTAACCCTTCGCCTCGAGGCGGCGGACGAGGGCCGAGCCCGCCATGCCGCGATGGCCGGCGACGAAGATGCGCCGTGCGAGCGGGCTATTCATGGCGATCGAACGCGCTGTAGCCGTGGCGCTTCATCAACGCGTCACGCTCGGCCGATTTCAGGTCTTCGCGCACCATCTCGGCGACCAGCTCGGCAAAGGTGATCCTGGGCCGCCAGCCCAGTTTCTCGCGCGCCTTGGTCGCATCACCGAGCAGCGTCTCGACCTCGGTGGGGCGGAAGTAGCGCGGATCGACGCGAACCACGACCTGGCCCGCTGCCGGTGTCCGGGCGCCATCAGCGACCGAATCGACGATCCCCGCCTCCTCGAAGCCGGCGCCCTGCCAGGAAAGCGCAATGCCCAGCTCCCGCGCGGCTGCCACGGCGAAGTCGCGGACGCTGTGCTGCTGCCCGGTGGCGATCACGAAGTCCTCGGGCTCCGGCTGCTGGAGAATCAGCCATTTCGCCTCGACGTAATCGCGGGAGTGGCCCCAGTCGCGCTTCGCATCCAGGTTCCCCAGGTAGAGGCAATCCTCGAGCCCGAGCTTGATGCGCGCGAGGGCGCGCGTGATCTTGCGCGTGACGAACGTCTCGCCCCGGGTCGGTGATTCGTGGTTGAACAGGATTCCATTGCACGCGTAGATCCCGTAGGCCTCGCGGTAGTTGACCGTGATCCAATGGGCGTAGAGCTTCGCCACGGCGTAGGGGCTGCGCGGATAGAAAGGTGTTGTTTCGCGCTGCGGCACCGCCTGGGCCTTGCCGAACAGCTCCGACGTGGACGCCTGGTAGAAACGGGTCTGTTGCGTCAACCCGAGAATGCGTATCGCCTCGAGCACGCGCAGCGTGCCGAGGGCGTCGGAATTCGCGGTGTATTCCGGCTCTTCGAACGAGACCGCGACGTGGCTCTGCGCCGCCAGGTTGTAGATCTCGTCGGGTTGCACCGACTGGATGATGCGCACCAGGCTGCTCGAATCGGTCATGTCGCCGTAGTGCAGCACGAAGCGCCGTTGCTTGATGTGCGGGTCCTGGTAGAGGTGGTCGATGCGGTCGGTGTTGAACAGCGACGAGCGCCGCTTTACGCCGTGTACTTCGTAGCCCTTGCGCAGGAGGAACTCGGCGAGATAGGCGCCGTCCTGTCCCGTCACCCCGGTAATCAGGGCTCGCTTGCCGCGCGCTGCAGGCATGGCCGTGTTCTCCGTCATTCGAAGCCGGCGACCTTGGCGTCTCTCAGCATTTCCCGGATGTACTGGCCCGGGATGGCGTAGGTGATCCCGCTCGGCCGGCTGATCGCCGCCTCGCGCGTGCCCTGGATGAACACGGAGTTGATGATCCCGTACACCGTTCCGTCCTCGGGATCGTAGAGCGGGCTGCCGCTGTTGCCCGGATAGGCCGTGCCGTCGAGCTGAAACACGCGGTATACGGACTCGCGGATGCGGCTGATGGATTTCGCGCTCAGGGTCCTGGCCGTGATCCCCGGCAATGCGACCGGCGTGATCGCGGCCACCATGCCGCGATGGGTCGCGGGGTGAAAGCCGAGCACCATGCCGATGGGAAATCCCGTGAATGCCAGCGTCTGGCCCTCGCGCACCTTCGCCGAGTCGCCGAGCCGCAGCGCCGGCAGCGGGTCGCCGGCGATCCTGAGAAGTGCGATGTCGTGTTCCTTATCCACTGCCACCAGGTCCGTGTTGCGCGAGGTCGGCTCGCCGCCCCGGGACACCAGCACGATCCGTGTTTCGTTGTTCGCTTCGTCGAGCGGACGCACCACGACGTGGGCATTTGTCACGACGTAACGCCCGTCCGCCACCGCGAACCCCGTGCCGGTGAACTGTACGTTCGGGCTGCGCATCTTGAGAAAGGTGCCGATGCCGACGACGGAGGGCTTGACCTGCTCTATGGTCTGCGTCAGCTCCGCGGCATGCACCCCTGCGCCAGGTGGCACGACGTACGCGCCCGCGATCGTGAGGCAGGCAGCGCGAATGAAACGCATGGCGTGAATTCGGGACACCGTGACCGCGGGCGCAGGCCTCATCGGTGGTCATTCTACGTGTTTGCCATTAAACTTGGCGCTCTTCGGGTCTGGCCCGGATCTTGCATCTGGCCGGGCCCCTGCGGGGAATCCTGAAGTCAACAATTTCGAGCGTGAAACAATGAGCGTAGTCGCGGTCGTCGGTCTGGGGTACGTGGGCTTGCCGCTTGCAGTCGAGTTTGGCAAGAAGATGAAAACGGTCGGATTCGATCTGTCGCAGGCGAAGATCGAGAGTTACCGTAAGTTCAGCGATCCAACGGGTGAAGTGCCGAGCTCGGACCTGCGCGCGGCGAGCCAGCTTACCGTGACCGCCGACCCGTCGGCGCTCGCCGACGCCGATTTCATCGTCGTCGCCGTGCCCACGCCGGTCGACGAGGCGCACCAGCCGGACCTGACGCCGCTCGAGGGTGCGAGTGAATCCGTCGGCCGGCACATGAAGCGCGGTGCGATCGTCGTCTACGAGTCCACGGTCTATCCCGGCGCCACGGAGGAAGCGTGCATACCCATTCTGGAAAAATTCTCGGGGATGCGGTGGAAGAAGGATTTCCACGTCGGGTATTCGCCCGAGCGCATCAATCCCGGCGACCGCGAGCACACACTGACGAAGATACTGAAAGTCGTCTCCGGCGACGATGCAGAAACACTCGATAAGATCGCGGCGCTCTACGAGAGCATCGTCACCGCCGGCGTGCACCGCGCCTCCAGCATCAAGGTCGCGGAGGCCGCCAAGGTAATAGAGAATACCCAGCGCGACCTCAACATCGCACTCATGAACGAGCTTGCCATCCTCTTCGACAGGATCGGCATAGACACCCTCGAAGTGCTGCAGGCCGCCGGCACCAAGTGGAACTTCCTGCCGTTCCGGCCCGGCCTGGTCGGCGGCCACTGCATAGGCGTGGACCCGTACTACCTCACGCACAAGGCCGACAAGGTCGGTTATCACCCGCAGGTGATACTGGCAGGAAGGCGCATCAACGACGGCATGGGCAAGTTCATCGCCGAGCAGACCGTCAAGCACATGATACGCAACGGCTCGCCGGTCAAGGGATCGAAGGTCAATGTCCTGGGGCTCACCTTCAAGGAGAACTGCCCGGACATCCGCAACACGCGGGTGATCGACGTCATACACGAGCTGCGGTCCTACGGTATCGAGGTCCACGTGCACGACCCGGTTTCGGACGCCGGGGAGGCGCGCCACGAGTACGGGATAGAGGTCGAGACGTGGGATTCGCTACCCCGCGCCAGCGCACTGGTGGTGGCGGTCGCTCACCGCGAATTCGTGGCGAGGCCGCTCGCCGACTTCGTCAGCAAGATTGCCGAGGGCGGGTGCTTCATCGACGTGAAATGCCAGTTCGATCTGGCCGCGCTGCGCAAGGCGGGGCTCACCGTCTGGAGGCTGTAAAATCCCCCGCTCGCTATGTTCCTCTGCTCACCGCCCCCTTTGACAAAAGGGGGCAGGCCTGAGACGCACTGTCTCGCGCCGAACACCGGGGGATTGTTCCTTCAGTCATTTCCTGGCCTGCCGTAATACCCGGATATGTCGACCGTGCGATTTGTCGCATTTTCTCGATCGGGTGTCATGAAATCGACGCGGCTGCTGAAGTTCAAGCGTCAAAAGTCACCATGCAGGGCGGTATTATTACCTAACTAGCTGATAGACAATAACTTAAGTTCCGCGTTTCGGCGCATGTCCCGGTGGCACGCGCCTTGCGAAGAACTCGCCCGCATGATTCCCATATTCAACCACTACGTCCCCGGCAGGCTGATCTTCCTGGCGGGACTGGAAGCGGTGGTGTTGCTGCTCGCGGCGTATGTGGGGATTTCCCTGCATTTCGCGGACCCCGGGGCGGGGGTGTCCGGCGCCCTGGCGGCAGCGCCGACCCACGCCCTGTTCTTTGCCTGCGGCATGTTGATCGTCATGTCTGGCATGGGCCTCTACCAGCCAGACCTCTGGCAAAGTGGGCAGTCCGTGGGCGTGCGGCTGGTCGCCGCATTCCTCCTGGGATTCCTGGTGACGGGCCTGGTTTCGTATGTCGTACCTTCGCTGTATCTCGAGCCGCACCAGATCGCGGGCGTGGTGGTGCTCGCCCTCGCCGGCACCGCGCTGGTGCGCACCGCCTTCCACAAGTGGAGCAATTTGGGCGTGTTCAAGTCACGGGTGCTGGTGCTCGGCACGGGCTCGCGCGTGATGCGGCTCGCCGAGTTCGCCCAGCGCAATCCCAACCACGTGATCGTCGGCTACGTATCGCTGCAGCAGCCGTCGAAGCACTACATCCCGCTGCCCCACGTTCTGCCGATGGAGCCCGGCGAATCCCTCCTCTCCGTGGTGCAGAAGCACGGGATCGATGAGATCGTGATCGCCGTGCGCGACCGGCGCGGCGGAGGATTCCCGGTGCAGCAGCTGCTGGAATGCCGGCTGAAGGGCGTGAAGGTCACGGAGCTCGCATCGTTCTTCGAGCGCGAGCACCGCCAGATGCTGCTCGAGTCCCTCAACCCGAGCTGGATGGTCCTGGGCGACGGTTTCCGCCAGAGCCTCGCGCGGCAGATCGTGAAGCGCGCGTTCGACCTGGCCGCGAGCCTTGCGTTGCTCGTCATCGCGGCGCCCGTCATGCTGCTCACCGCGGTGTGCATCTCCCTCGAGGGCGGCCTGCCGATACTTTACCGGCAGGCGCGGGTCGGCGAAGGCGGACGCACGTTTACGCTCTACAAGTTCCGGAGCATGAAGAACGACGCGGAGCACGACGGTACGCCGCGCTGGGCTGCCACGGACGATGACCGTGCCACGTGCGTCGGGCGCGTCATCCGCAAGCTCCGCATCGACGAGCTGCCCCAGATCGTGAACGTGCTGAAGGGGGACATGAGCTTCGTCGGGCCGCGCCCGGAGCGCCCGTATTTCGTGGACCAGCTTTCCGGGCAGATTCCGTACTATGCGCTGCGCCACGCAGTGAAGCCGGGCATCACGGGCTGGGCGCAGGTGCGCTATCCCTACGGGGCGTCGGTCGACGACTCGGTGGAGAAGCTCCAGTACGACCTGTACTACGTGAAGAATCACGGCCTGTTCCTCGATATCATGATCCTGATCGACACGGTGCAGGTCGTGTTGTGGGGCAAGGGCGCGCGCTAGGAACATAGGTGGATTCGCCGGGTCGATGTCATAATAGTCGGCCAATAAGGGCCCCGTTCTGACCACCTTGTTACAGATTCGCCGACGGTTTTACTTAAGGAATATGCCGGCAGAGCCGGCATATTCCTCGCGCTGATGTCGATATCCGTCGGGACGGTATGCTACGCCGCTGCTGCAGCGGCGTTTCTTTTTCTGTCAGTGCTGCTTGTAACGAGCTGGCGCGGCCGCCTCCCGGGCATGATCCTCGCCGCGGGTAGCCTCGTCATGGTGCTGTGGGCGGCGGCCGCGGCGTATCTGGTCGGGCGACCCGGACATACCCTGCTCGCGGCGCACGTGCTCGAGATCCTGCGGAGCGCGATCTGGCTCGCGCTGCTCCTGGTGTTGCTCGGGTACTGCACCCGCAATCTGCAGCCGCTACGCATCGCCGCAGTCGGCATCGGGGCATTGTGCGCGGCGGCCCTCATCGCAACCTTCTATGCCGGCGGAGTGCTGCCGGACCGGTCGAGCGCGTTCGGCGTATACGCGCGCCTGGCGCTGGCGCTCTCCGGCCTCGTGCTGGTGGAGCAGCTCTACCGCAACGTCCAGCCGCAGCAGCGCTGGGGCATCAAGTTCCTGTGCCTGGGGCTGGGGGGCATCTTCGCCAGCGATTTCTACCTGTACTCGGACACGCTGCTGTTCCGCCGCGTGGATGACGACATCTGGGCGGCGCGCGGTGCGATCGACGCGCTTGTGGTGCCGTTCCTCGCGGTGGCGACCGCGCGCAACCCCACGCTGTCGCTCGACGTGACCATTTCCCGCCGGGTGGTGTTCCACTCCGCGGCGATGCTGGGCGCGGCGACGTACCTGCTGGTGATGGCGCTTGCGGGCTACTACATCCGGTATTTCGGCGGCACGTGGGGCACCGTGCTGCAGTTGACGTTTCTGTTCGGCGCCGCGATGCTGCTCGTCGCGATCATGTTCTCGGGTACTCTGCGCTCCCAGCTCCGAGTGTTCGTCAGCAAGAATTTCTTCAGCTACCGCTACGACTATCGCGAGGAATGGCTGCGCTTTACCCGCAGGCTGTCGGAGGACGAGCTGGGAACCGACCTGCGCGGGCGCTCCATCCATGCGATCGCCGAGCTGGTCGACAGCCCGGGCGGCGCGCTGTGGCTCACGCCGGAAGCGGGCGCTTTCGAGCGGGTCGCGCACTGGAACATGCCTGCCGAGGCCGGGAGCGTGCCCGCCGGCAGTCCGTTCGCCCGGTTCCTGGAGAGTCGTCAGTGGGTGATCGACCTGGACGAGTACGCGCGGCAGCCCGAGCTGTACGAAGGCGCGGACATCCCGGAAGCGATACGCTCGATACCGCAGGCGTGGATCGTGGTCCCGCTCATGCTCCACGAGCGGCTGCTCGGATTCGTGGTGCTCGCGCGCTCCCGCGGCCGGGTGAATCTCAACTGGGAAGTGAACGATCTGCTGAAGACTGCCGGCCAGCAGGCTGCGAGCTACCTCGCGCAGCTCGAAGCCGCGAGGGCGCTGCTGGTGGCGCGCCAGTTCGAGTCCTTCAATCGCATGTCCGCCTTCGTCGTCCACGATCTCAAGAATCTCGTGGCGCAGCTATCCCTCCTCTCGTCGAACGCGGTCCGGCACAAGCACGATCCCGCGTTCCAGGAGGACATGCTGGAAACGATCGCCCACTCGGTCGACAAGATGAGCCGGCTCCTGTTCCAGCTGCGCGGGGGCTACACCCTGGAGCCGCCCGCGCCGGTCGCGCTCGACGAGGTGCTGCACCAGGCGGTCGCCGCCCGCTCCAGCTCGCGACCCGCTCCCCGGCTGGAGGTTTGCGACGGCGTGGCGACCGTGGTCGCCCACCGCGTGCGGCTCGAGCGCGTGATCGGGCACTTGATCCAGAACGCCATCGAAGCGACGCCGACCGAAGGGAGTGTGGCGGTACGGCTTTTGCGGCAAAATAGCTCCGCCGTTATCGAGATTGCGGATACCGGGTGCGGGATGAGCGAGCAGTTCGTGCGCGACCGGTTGTTCAGGCCCTTCGAGTCGACCAAGGCCGCCGGGATGGGAATAGGCACTTACGAAACCGAGCAGTACGTGAAGGAGCTGGGCGGCAGGATAGAAGTGGAGAGCCGGGAAGCGAGGGGCACCGTCTTCCGCATCCGGCTGCCGCTGCACGTGCCCGTGCATGCGGAGCGCGGCAGCGCAGATGCCGGGGTGCGCGGGCACGACGAGGTGGGGGGGGCGGCTTGAGCAAGGACGGAAAGGTGCTCCTGATCGTCGAGGACGATCCCGGGCTGCAGAAGCAGATGCGCTGGAGCTTCGACGCGCACGAGACGCTGGTCGCGGGCGACCGCGAAAGCGCGCTCGCGTTGCTGCGCCGGCACGAGCCGCCGGTCGTCACGCTCGATCTGGGTCTGCCGCCGGACGCGGACGGCGCGTCGGAAGGCCTTGCCACGCTCGAGCAGATGCTCGCACTGGTTCCCGACACCAAGGTGATCGTGGTGACCGGCAACCAGGACCGGGCCAACGCGGTGAGAGCGGTCGGCCTGGGCGCCTACGATTTCTACCAGAAGCCGTTCGAGCCGCAGTTGCTGGGCCTCGTGGTGGAGCGGGCGTTTCGCCTGCACGCGCTGCAGCAGGAGAACCGCCAGTTGCGGCAATCCCAGGAATCCCCGTCGCTCGGCATCATCTCGCGCGACCCGGCGATGCTCAAGGTGTGCCGCAACGTGGAAAAGGTGGCGCCTTCGGATGCCACCGTGCTGGTGGTCGGGGAGTCCGGCACCGGCAAGGAATTGCTGGCGAAGGGCCTGCATCAGCTCTCCCCGCGCGCGGCCAAGCGCTTCGTGGCCATCAACTGCGCGGCCATACCCGAGAACCTCCTCGAGTCGGAGCTCTTTGGCTACGAAAAAGGGGCGTTCACCGGAGCGACGAAACAGACCAGGGGCAAGATCGAGTTCGCCGACGGCGGGACGTTCTTCCTCGACGAAGTGGGAGACCTCTCGCTGCCCCTGCAGGCGAAGCTCCTGCGCTTTCTGCAGGAGCGCGTGCTCGAGCGCGTCGGCGGGCGCGAGGAGATCGCAGTGGACGTGCGCATCGTGTGCGCGACCCATCGGAACCTGAAGGCACTGATCGTGGAGGGCCGGTTCCGGGAAGACCTCTATTACCGCCTGAGCGAGATCGTGGTCGCCATTCCGCCGCTGCGCGAGCGTCCGGGCGACGCGACGCTGCTCGCGCACGCGTTCGTGCGCAAGTTCGGCGAACAGGAAGGGCGGCAGCTGCTCGGCTTCAAGCAGGACGCGCTCGACGCCATCGAAGCCTATTCGTGGCCGGGCAACGTGAGGGAGATGGAGAATTTCGTCAAGCGCGCCGTGATCATGTCGGAAGGCGCCCAGATCACCGCCGCCGACCTCGGGCTGGCCGCGCCCACCGGCACGCCGGAGCCCGTCAACCTGCGCGAGGTGCGCGACGAGGCGGAGCGCAAGGCGATCCTGAGAGTGCTCTCCCGCGTGGACGGCAACGTGGCCGACGCGGCGCAACTGCTCGGCGTGAGCCGGCCGACGCTCTACAACCTCATCAACCGCTACGGATTGAAGCAACCCGGCTCGCTCAAGCCCGAAGAATAGCGAACAAAAAAGGCACGGCCCCTGGCCGTGCCTTTTGTCCGAACGATCGCCGGATAGCGCTGGCTGCCTGCGCCCGTGCTGCGCGCCGCCGGCCGCCGACTACCAGCCCGAAGAGCCCGAGGCCCGGCAGCGCCACGGTGACAGGTTCCGGCACTTTCACGGCGCTGGTGGCGGTGATCGCAGGCTCTCCACGGTATCGCATGCCGCAAGCCCGACCGGGATGGCGGCAGCCGGCACCGTGCAGGCGAAGCTGCGGACAACCCGCAAGACTGTGGACCAGCTCACGTTCATAAGATTGACCCGGGAGCCCCTTATAGTTATGCGCGTCGTCTCATAGAGGGGGCTGGCATGGCAAGTTGCGTGCCATGAGCCATGAGCCAGGGTGCCAAGGTCCGAAAGCGGTGTTAAGTCACGGAATCGAGCGGAAAGAAAGACCCCGAAGGCTGGCCCGGAACTTGCTGCAAGTGAACGCGCAGGCAAATCACGGGATGAGCAAATGAAAGTTCAACTATCCACGGAAAGATCGAAGCAACTGGCAGAGCAGCACGGGTGGTCTCTGGCCTACGCGCAAGGCAGTGTAGACGGTGAAACCTCCCGCCGGCTCGGCAAAACACCCGCGCTGCACGCGCTGGTCGGGATAGATGAGTATTCCCTTGGTTTTCGCGCCGGCTATTTCGAGCGCCAGAATCTCGACGCTCGCGTCGGACGACCGGAAACCCCGGCCAGAGTCGTCGGCCAGATCGGGGCGGGTTGATCCGCGGCAATCCTCGGCCCGTACCGGGCGCCTTGCAGGCAATGGTGTAGGAATATCGACGGTAACGTCGAGCGGACGACGTTTCGGCATTTGTTCACAGAGTTTCGCTGGAAATATCCTTCGCGCTTTTTCCGTTCCATCGAGCCGGCCTGGTTGCCGTCGATCAGGCGTCCGGCACGCTCGGAAGTCCGTGCCCGCGCCAGTTCTACCACGAGCCCAGCGTCCGGAACCGCACCTGCTTCATGACCGGGGTTTCCCCGGGTTCGAGCGGCATCCGCCCTGTACGCGGGTTTGCTAAACTTCATTCCCGGGCCAGTTTGGGGGGTTGCCCGTTTTCTCAAGCAGGTTGGATAGCCGTATGATGAAATCCCGGCCGGCGCCTGGCCGCGCCATCCGCATCGCAGGGCTGTGCCTGACCGCTTTCCTTGCCGGAGGCTGCAAGGAAAAGGCGCCGGCGATCGAGCAGGTGCTGGTCCAGGCGGAGCAGGAGCGTGCCAAGGGCAGGCACGAGGCCGCCATCATCCGTCTCAAGAACGTGGTGCAGAAAGCGCCGGAGCATGCCGAGGCGCGCTACCGGCTGGGCCTGGCGTACCTCGATACTGCGGACTATGCGTCGGCGGAGAAAGAGCTGCGCCGGGCGCTGGAGTTGCGCTACGACCCCGTGCGGGTCACCGTTCCGCTCGCCAGGGCGTTGATCGGGATGGGGGAATTCCAGAAGGCTTACGACCAGATCAAGGCCCCGGCCGGGGCAGACGCCAGGATGGAGGCCGAGATCCTCGGTCTCCGGGGAATGGCGGCCGTCGCGTTGCGGCGCGACACGGAGGCGCGCGAGCTGTTCGAGCAGGCGCTCGCGAAGCAACCCGGCCTCCCCGATGCCCTCCTCGGCCAGGCGCGACTTGCCATGGGTGAGAAGAAACTGGATGCAGCGGCTGCCTTGATAGAGCGCGCCATTGCGGCCGCTCCGCGCAGCGTCGAAGCCTGGCTCATGAAAGGAGATCTCAACCGGGTCCTGGGGAAAGGGGATCCGGCTGCGGACTACCGCAAGGTCCTGGAGCTGAGCCCGGCCAACGTGCCGGCGCGGCTCAACCTGATTTCACTGGAACTGGCCGCGAACAACCTCCATGCGGCGGAAAAGCTGCTCGCCGAGGCGCGCAAGCTCGCACCCCGGAATACCCTGGTCAAGTACATGGAAGCGCTCGTCGAGTTCCGCAAGAAGAACCATCCCGCGGCTCGTGAGGCGGTGTTGCAGGTGCTCAAGGTGGCGCCCAACCACCAGCCCGCCGTGGTGCTCGCCGGTGCGATCGAGTACGCGCTGGGCTCGCACGTCCAGGCCCAGACCTATCTCACGCGCGCCGTCGAGCGCGCGCCCGGCAATCTCTACGCCCGGCGGCTGCTCGTTTCCTCGCTCGCGAAATCCGGGCAGACGCAGCGCGCGCTCGAAATGCTGGCGCCGGGGCTCGCACAGGCGCCCGACGACCCCGTTCTGCTGGGCATGGCCGGAGAGCTGGCCATGCAGGGCAACGATTTCGCGAAGGCGCGCCAGTACTTCGAGAAGGCCGCGAAGCTGGATCCCAAGAGCGTTGGCGCGCGCACCGGGCTCGCGGTCAGTCGCCTGGCGTCCGGAGACGCGGACAGCGGGCTTGCCGATCTGGAGGCCGCGACGCAGCTCGATTCCGGCAAGCATCACGCGGACGTCCTGTTGATTGCCACGCACCTCCAGCAGTCCCGCTACGACCAGGCGTTGAAGGCGAGCCAGTCGCTGGAAAAGAAGCAGCCCAATAATCCGCTGACCTACAACCTCAAGGCCGCCGCGTACCTCGGCAAGAAGGACGTCAAATCGGCCCGCCGGGAGCTGGAACGCGCCCTCGAGCTGCAGCCGGCCTATCTGCCTGCCGCGCTGAATCTCGCGCAGCTCGACCTTCAGGACAAGAATCCAAAGGAGGCGCGCCGCCGGCTCGAAGCGATAGTGGAAAGAGAACCGAACAACGCGCAGGGGCTGCTCGCCCTTGCCAGCCTCGGGCCCCGTCTGGGCGCCTCCTCGAAGGAGCAAGTGCAATGGCTGGAGCGCGCCGTGCGCGCGAGTCCCGGCACGGCGCAGCCCAGGCTGATGCTGGCGCGTTTCCACCTCCAGGCCGGAGAGCCGAAAAAGGCGCTGGAGGTCGCGCAACAGGCTGGGGCGGCCAGCCCGGACAACCCGGAAGTGCTCGAAGCGCTGGGGTCGATACAGCTCGCTGCGGGAGAAAGGCACCAGGCCCTCGCCACCTACACGAAGCTCGTGGGCGTGCAGCCGAAGTCGCCCGCCGCGCTCTTTCGTCTCGCCACGGCCCAGTCGGCCAATGCGGATGCCGCGGGCGCAACCGGTTCGCTGCGCAAGGCGCTCGCGCTCAAGCCCGATTTCGCCGAGGCGCAGGCGTTTCTCGCCGAGCTGGAGACGCGGGCGGGCCGCTATGCCGAGGCGCTGGCGATCGCCCGCCAGCTCCAGAAGCAGGCGGCCAGATCGCCCCTGGGCCACGTTCTCGAGGGCGACGTGCTGATGGCGGACAAGAAATACCCGCAGGCGGTAAAGGTCTACGAGACGGCCTACGGCATGGCGAAGAGCGGGACCGTCGCGATGAAGCTGCACGCGGCGTACCGGGATGCGGGCAAGCCGGACGAAGGGGAAGCCCGTCTCGCCGACTGGCTAAAGGCATCACCCGATGATGTAGCCGTGCGGCTGTATTCCGCCGACGTCAGCCTGAAGGCCGGGCGCTACCGCAACGCGATCGAGCAATACGAGTGGCTGCAGCAGAAGCAGCCGGAGAACATCGTGGTGCTGAACAACCTCGCGTGGGCCTATCAGCAGGTGAAGGACAAGCGGGCGCTGGAGACCGCCGAACGCGCCTACAAGCTCACGCCCGATAATCCGGCAGTGGCCGATACCCTGGGTTGGATCCTGGTCGAGCAGGGCAACGCAACGCGCGCCGTCCAGCTGCTGCAGAAGGCCGTCTCGGCCGCGCCCAAGGCTCCCTCGATTCGCTACCACCTCGCGCAGGCCTGGTTCAAGGCGGGCGACAAGGCGAAGGCCCGCGATGAGCTGGAAGGACTGCTGTCGGTGGGGACCAGGTTTCCGGAGGAGAAAGAAGCGTCGACTCTGCTCAGGCAATTGCGCCAGTAGAGGCGCCGGGCTGACCGCGGGCTTCGCTTGCCCTCACAGGGCAACGGCGAGCGCGCCGCCGTTACGGGCATTACACGACCCGCACCTTACGTTCTCGCGCCCGAGGAATAGAGCTGGGTTGCCCCCGCGCGATTTCCGCGGCGATGACGCGATAGAGGGGCCGGACTATGAAGCCCAGGTTTCCGATGGTCTCGGTCGCGCTCAGCATCGAAGGAAGACGCTGGCCGCGATGCTCTATCGGGGCGCCGATCGTATCGATCTTGACGCCCAGTCTGCGCAGGTGCCTGACCAGACGCGCCTCCGTCAGGATGAACAGGGTATCGATGCCGTTCACGCGCGCGAGCTCGATAGTGCCGAGGTAGAGACCGGCCAGAATGTAGGGAAAGCGCGGGCGGAACAGCGTATTGAAGCTCTGGATCAGCCCCGTCGCTGATTGTTCTTCGCCCTTCCGATTGCGGAACTTCCTCAGGACTGCAAGGCGCCCGAATTCGCCGATGACATCGCGCGGCAGCGCCGCCGAATCGACGATGGAGCGATCCAGGGTCGCGGCGCAGGCTTTCTCGAAAGGAAGCGGCTCATCGGGCGCTTCGGGGCGAGTCAGAACGAGACGCGTGCACCCCATGAATTCTCCGACTTTCGTGCTGCGTATGAGGAGGTGCAGCGAATGAGCGTCGTACTCGTCTTCCTCTCTCCCGCTCGGTCGAACGGGCTCCCACTTCAGCTCCTCGCAATAGACCTGATGCCGCAGGCGATATACCTCATCTTTCAGAGCGTCCGAATACGCCGGAACTATCTCGAAATGCTGCTCGAAAACTTTACCGAGATTGAATATCTCCGGCAGAAACATGCCGCACTTCCCCTTCCGGTATCGTGTCTGGCGCGGTTGCGATGCGGCCGCTACTGGAGTCTTTGCAGGTAGTCCTTGGTGAACATCCGGTCGGGGAGGTCGCGCAGCTTCATCTCCGAATACTCGAGCACGGATTCTTCGCCTTTGCGCAGCGCGTCCTCCATGATGAGGCGGGTTGGCCGCTGCTTTCCCAGCACGGTCTTGTAATTCTCATAGCGCGCCGTCTTCAGCAGTCGATTGGACAGGGAATAGAACTCCGCGCGGTGAGGCCAGAAATTGGATTGCTTTACCCAGTAGATAACCTTCTGGTAGGTTACACCGCGATCGACCGCGGTGAGCTCCAGCACGTGATACGGTTCACCGCCTATGGTGTCGGTGCGCACGATCTTCGGATTGTAGTCGCCGCTGAAGTTCGACCGCGCCAGATCGCCGTTGGCGACCTGGCCGGTGAGGCGTTGGGATAGCGCCAGACGCACCGGCTGCGAGATGTTGGGCATGAATACCCACAGGTCGCGGCCCTTCATGAGCATGACCTGCCCGCGCTCCGAAGCGGGTTCGGTGATCTGCACGACCGTGTTTTCATTGCCCTTGCTGAGGATGCGATACCTGCGAACCTCCGCCGCTTCACCCGTGGCCGCTGTTTCGATCTTTACATCGACCTGGAACCCCTCGCTCGGAAAGCGTATCTGATCCGACTTTTCCACTATACTTCTCGCAAGGTCGTCCTCGGCAGCTTCGGAGACCTGTGGAAACTGCCCGACGAGGGACAGCAGGCCCACGATCAACGTGCGCATCAAGAAATGTCTTCGCATATATGGCGATTGCGTATCGGAAGTAGGGGAGAAGGGAGAAGACGTGTATGAGCCTTGCGAACGTAGTTCAAATCGAAAACGTAACCAAATCCTACCAGATGGGCGACCAGCTCGTCCATGCGCTCAAAGACATCACGCTCAACATCGAAGACGGGGTCTTTCTCGCCATCGCCGGCCCGTCCGGCAGCGGCAAATCGACGCTGCTCAATATGATGGGCTGCATCGATACGCCATCGACCGGCAAGCTCTACATTGACGGGCAGGATGTCACCGGGAAAACCCCCGACCAGCTCGCCGAGCTCAGGGCGCGGACCATCGGCTTCATCTTTCAGACCTTCAACCTGCTGCCGGTACTGTCGGCGGCGGAAAACGTCGAATATCCCCTGCTGCGGCTGAAGGAGATAAGCCCCGCCGAGCGCCGCGAGCGGGTCGCGAAGTATCTCGCCATCGTCGGCCTGGAGAAGTACGCCGGCCGTCGTCCCAACCAGTTGAGCGGCGGCCAGCGGCAGCGGGTGGCGATCGCCCGCGCGCTGGCGACGCACCCCAAGATCGTGCTGGCGGACGAGCCGACCGCCAATCTGGACCACAAGACCGGCTCGGGCATCCTGCAACTGATGAAAGACAGCAATCGCTTCTACAAGACCACGTTCATCTTTTCCACCCACGATCGGCGCGTCATGGACATGGCGGACCGGCTGGTCCAGGTCGAGGACGGCGAGATCCGCATGTTCGGCATCAAGGGGGCGAACAAATGGCTGATGGTGAACGAGCGCATGGGCACCATGGAAGACGCCCCGATCGTGGAAGGGAATCTGATCTAGGAGGCTATGAACAAGGGGGCAAGCCCCCTTGTGATCCCCCAACTTCAGGGGGAACCTGCAACTGACTTCGCGAATTCGGACACTTGTTCATAGGTTCCCCTGAGAGAATCCGGGCCTACAAGAAAAACGGCGAAGTCGCCTGCGACTCCGCCGTTCTTGAGGGCTATTCGACTTTCAGGCTGGGTTCACAGCCTGAGAAGCCGGACTTCCATCAGGCAGCAGGCTGCTTCTTGCTCCGCCGGGTAGAGAATCCCAGGCCGGCCAGGCCGATACCCAGCAGCGCAAGCGACGCTGGTTCGGGCACGACGGGGGTGTTGTTGAAGTCCACCCCGCCCGAAGCCGAAGTGACTGCGCAAACCGTCGGTCCCGCGTTGCAAACAAGGCCTTGCCCGGTATTGTTGAACTCGCCGAACGCCAAGCTGTAGAAGGGGGTCGGCTCGGCGAAATAGGCATCGCCTACCCCGCTAGTGCAAACCGGTCCCGGAATTGGGAAGCCGCCTACCGTAGCCGTACCCGCACCCGTACAGATCCCGAATGCGGATATCGAGTTCAGGAACACGCCCCCAAGGGTGTTGAAACCAGCCGTGCCGGCGATCGTGCCCGCGGAGAACCCGAGCACGATATCGTCGGCCGTGACTCCGCCGACGATTGCCGGGGCGGCCAGAGTCGCCGGGGTGAAGGTTGTGTTAGTGCCCGGATCAGCCAACAGCAGGAAATCCAGCGAATCGATGTTGTATACGGCCCCGGGCTGACCGGCAGTTCCGCTCGCAAGCGACAGATCTATCGAGTAGGTCAGGTAAAGATTGTAGTCGACCAACAACCCGGTCGATAGGGGGCTTAAGGCCGACGCGTTGAGCGTAAAGGCCGTGAACTGAAGGTAACCCGTAGCAGTAGCATCGTTTCCCGCAATCAGAATCCGTTCCGATGAAGTGCCCTGGATAAAGTCCGCGACAAAAGGAGCGGTGGCGAAAATATTTCCAGGAATGGCAGTTGGATCAATGGTGAACTGAGGCGCTGCAGCTGCCTGGCTGGCGACGCCCATTGCGAGCACGGCCCCAACGGCGGTTGCCATTACTGTCTTACCTAGATTGATTGATTTCATACTCTGTTATCTCCGAAGTTTGTATCTGTTGGTTCCGTGTCGGCATCAGCTGCCTTACGCCTCCTCTATAAGCACAATTCGGGCCAGAATCATATTTCTTTTTGTAATCAAAGTGGTATTGGATTAACCCCGATCTTCATCATGGGGCTGTGTAAAGTTTTCTGACAAACTCCCCCAATCCAATGGGCCGCCGGATCACTTACCTATTGATTATTTTACCTTTTGAGGCGAGCCGCCCTGTAAAATTTTTCGACAACGCGGGTATTCCAACAAAATAGTAATGTTTTCAAGCTATTGTGATCGGCCGGCCTGGATGTGGCGTGAGGGGGGCTGAGCATCGGGGGACCAGCTGAAATTGAGCGCGCGAGTGGGTAACATCATTCGCATGCCGAGACTGGCCTTCGTCCCCATCATACTCCGGGAGTTGCTGGGCAAGCGCACCCTGCCCAGGGAACCCGAACCCGATCTCGTCATGCAGGACGAGGAGCAGGTGAAGGCCTATACGCTGGCTGGGCGCATCGACGGCGTAATGTCGGCCGCCTACCTGTTTCATAGCGCACAGGCTTCCTCGGTCATTTGCGGTGCGCACCGCGTCATCGATCTGGGATGCGGCCCGGCAACACAACTGGCGCAGATCGCGTCGTTGAACCCGGAGAGCGAATTCGTCGGCATCGATCTTTCTCCGACGATGCTGGAGAGTGCCCGCGACCATGTTGCCGCGAGCGGCCTGCAGAACATCAGTTTTGCCCAGGGCGACATAACGAACCTGTCCCAGATCGACGATCATTCGGCCGACGCCGTCATCAGCATGATGACGCTGCACCACCTTCCCACGCGTGACCATCTTGCCGCCTGTTTTCGGGAAATATCGAGGGTGCTGAAACCCGGGGGTGCGGTCTATCTGACGGATTTCGGGCGGCTCAAGTCGCTCAAGTCGGTCATTCAGTTCGCGTACATGAACACAGCCAATCAGCCGCACATTTTTACGCTCGATTTCGAACGGTCTCTCAGGGCGGCGTTCCTGTACGAGGAATTCGTGGAGACGGCCGGGAGGTATCTGCCGGGCTCCGTGCGACCGTACAGCACCTTCATCGTGCCGCTGCTCGTGATCCTGCGTACTCCGCCCCGGGCCATGCCCCGGGACGTTGCCTCACGACTGAATCAACTGAGGAAGGCTCTGCCGCAAGCCTACCGGCGCGACCTGGAGGACTTGCGGCTGTTCTTTCGGCAGGGCGGCCTCTCGGCAGATCCTTTCAGCGCCTCCTAGTCGTACTGTGTCACGCACGCTTCTTCACCGACCCGCAGCGCGGGCATCGCAGGAGGCGACGAGCGAATGCTGTGCTGAGGAGATAGCGCAGCGTGGGAATCGAATCGGGGACGTGGCGTTGTGCTCGACCGGCTGCCGCGAGGTTGGTAATCCGCGGGTAAGGCAGCCGCTTGTAGTCGAGTGGCGTTTTTTTTGGAGGCCTTCTTCAGACTTCTGAAGGCTGGACCCCGTTGCGGTCCTTAGAGGCCGCCGCATGGGACCGAGAATAACCAGCACATCGGTGGCCTACTGCGTATTTGTGTTGTTCGTGCTGGCGTGCTTTAAACACCGGGCTACACCTTCGATTATCTCCTCCCATGTCTGGTTTGGGCTGCGCTCGAAGCGCGTAATTGAAGGGTGCCACGGGTCGCGGCCGCTGCCGAAGGTCTTCCAATCCGGCCCATAGCTCATCTGCCAGGTCTCGACTCCGAGCGCGCCCGACAGCACACTCACAGCGGTAGGCGCCGAGATTACCAGGTCCAGCGCCTTGGTCAGCGCCGCCGCTTCGTCAATGTCATCGAAGAGGTCCACCTCCGGAAAAGTGTGAAGCGACACACCGAACTGCGCCCTCCCCCGCGCCAACTCCTCGGTGCATTCGTCATACTGCAGCGATACGAAATGCACCCCGTTTACGGCAAAAATCGGCCCCCACTGCTCGATCCGCGTGCAGGATTGTGCACGTATTCCAAAGAGGTTATTGCTGCGCCACGAGAATCCGACCTTCAGGCCAGTGCCCAACTTATCGAGCCTCTGGCGCCAATACGCTACCCGTCCCATGTGGGCCGTAAGGTATCCGTGTTTGCTGGGGAAACTTTCCAGCGTCGAGCGAAAAAACCGCCCCAAGCTTCCAGCGGCCACTTGATAGTCTATATCCAATAACGTTCGTGGGTCGGGCGGATCGGTGCGCGCTACCATCAGTGCATCTGGAAATGAGCGCTTGAACAGCGCTAGGAGCTTGGGCGCACATTCCACTACGACCGTGGCCGAACGCTGCAACAGGTCCGGCAACATACTCGCAAACAGCAGTTCGTCGCCGATTCCTTGCTCCATCCACACCAGCACGCGATGCCCACCGATATTCTGGCCCTCCCAGTATCGTTGCGGGAAGACGCGTCGCGCGTATCCTGCCCCCGGCCCGAAACGATATTCGTATTCCTGCCACCCATGGTCGAACGCCCCCACAAGTAGAAGTGTGGATCCGTGGTTCGACCGAAATTTGGCGTTGGCCGGGTCGATTTCGATTGCGCGCCGATAGCAAGCGATGGCTTCATCGAACTTGCCGCACTCCGTGAGAGCGACCGCCAGGTTGTTATGCGCTGACGCAAAGTTTGGTTTGAGCTCGATTGCGCGCCGATAGCAAGCGATGGCTTCATCGGACCTATTCTCCGCCGCGAACACGCCGCCGAGAGTGTTGTGCGCCTTGAAATTGCCCGGATCGAGCGCTATCGCGCGCCGGAGGCTTACGGTTGCCTGGTCGAAATGTCCAAACGCGTGCAGAGCGATGCCAAGATTGCAGAGTGTTTCGGAATTGTCCGAGCGGAGCGCGAGTGCGTGTCTAAAGGCTGCAATGGCTCCCTCGTACTTGCCGCAGCCCATGAGCGTGAGCCCGAGATTGTTATGGAAGGAGGGGGTCTTTTGATCAATCTTGATCGCCCGCTGCAACATATCAATGGCAGTATCGTACTGCTGAGTATGACAAGCGACTACCCCGAGTAGGTTCAGGGCGTTTGCATTCCGCGGATCTGCCGCAGCAAGTGTGCGCAAGAGCTGTTCCGCCTCCGCAAAACGTCCGGTCTGAATTTCGCGCAAGGCCTGCGTCATCAACGCAGATTGTGTGTGGCGCTGGTTCGATGTGATTCGACTTGCCAGTTTGTCACCTATCCGTATGCGGTTGGCGAACGCACGCTGACAGCAGAAAGCTAGGCCGCTATTGATCGAGGATGATACCCGATAGCGGCTGCGGGTCGTAATGCCAAGGCAGCAGGGCCTCCAGGTTCTTGGCCTTCGCTGATTATTTGATCCCGTACCGTCCGGGCGCAAGCACTCCATTCGGATCGAGCGCGTTCTTGATCGACGACAGGAACTTCCGGGTCACGGGATTCTGGTCGAAGACGTGAGGCGAGCTCTGCGTAGTTTCCCGGTACGGTGGATAGCCCGCTTCGACCATGGCAGTCCGGATCTCCGCGTACCAGTCCGCAGCGCGCTGGGCGTCAGCGGGATCGGCCCTGTCGTAGAAGACGCCAAGGAGCAGCAGCACGGCCCGCGGGCTCTCGACGAGGATCTCGACGAAGACGTCGAAATCGTGTTTCGCGTATATCCGCCTGGCGGTCTCCAGCGCTTCCTGCACGTTCTGCGACAGGAACGGAACCAGCGGTCCGATCCAGATGAATCCGCATTGATCCTTCGGAGGGTCGAAGGCGCCCGTGGGCTTCTGCGGATGCGACTTGAAGTAGACCTGCTTCACGAACTCGTCGGTGGGAATCCCCCGGAACAAGTCGGCGCCCGGCTTCAACTGCGCCAGAAAAGCGGGGGATTTTCCCGTCAACCGGGCGAACCGGCGGGCGATCCGGAACAGGAGTCTGCCGAACCAGTCGGAGCGCGTCACGCGTCCAAACGACCAGAGGCTGCCGTACTTCCCGAGGCCTTTGCGCAGCGCCCGGCGCTGGCTTCGTACCTCCTGTGCGGTTCCGTAGAGGCCGCAGCCGAAGGTCCACGGACTCACCCCATGTTCCTGGCGCCACCGCAGCATGGCCTCCGGGCTCAGGCTCTTGCGCCCGTTCAGCAGATGCCTGGGGTACTGAGACATGATGCACAGCATCGCGAAGTCATTGGCCATGTGCGGCCGCGATTTCAAGTGCCCCCGGAATACCAGTTGCCGCAAGTCCTCGATCATTTCCGGGAAGCGATCGAGGGACCGGGTGTATTCGAACGCCAGGAAATCGAAGGCCTCGGGCTCCGGCATCAGCCAGATCCCCGCTTTCACCACGATTCCGAGGTTCGACTGGGCAAAGAGCCCGTCGAGATAGGGACCCACCCCCCACTTGTAGAGATGCCACACGCGGTTCGGCGTGTCGGTGGTGTTTCCGGTCCGCAGCAACGAGCCGTCCGGCAGCACGACCTCCATGCCGCACAGCGCGCCGAAATGATCGGCGTAGGGGGTCACGCCGCGCCCCTTGTCGAGGGCGTTGCCGATCACGCTGGCTGATTCCGTGCTCCCCGCGCAATCGCTCCAGAGGGAGAGCTTGTTGTCCTTCAGGTAGCGATTGAGGTCTCGATACGTGACGCCGGGCTCGATGACCGCGTAGCCCAGCTTTTCGTCGACCACCTCGATCTTCTTCATTCGTTCGAGGACCATGGTGATCCCGCCCGGGTAGACGGCCGACTTTTCGCCGTAGCCCCAGTTCTTTCCGGTGCTGACGGGCCAAATCGGCACCTTCAGTTCCTGGGCCAGAGTCACGATTTTCTGAACCTGATCGGTGGAGTGGGGATAGACGACGCAGTCCGGAATCTGCCGGAACGGGATGCACGTCCGGGTCTCCAGTTCGACCTCGTGCGACTTGCACAGCAACCCGTCAGCGCCGAGGATTTCGGTCAATCGATCCACCAGTGTGCTGGTCATATGAGAAAAGGCTCCATGCGGTGCGTGTTTCTCTCGAACTGGAGCTTAACGCCGGGCGCGCCGATCGAGATAGTAGTTCAACACCTTGTCGAGATAAGTTTGAGGCGGCGGTACGGGGATGCCCTGCGGACCGAGCAACGCCTCGGTGGCCTCGTTGTGGAATACCTGTTCGGAGGCGAGGTAGTCGAGAAAGATCGGCGCGGTCTTGATCGCGCGGCGAATGTTTTCCGGGGCAAACATGCCGAGCGGCACGAGCATGGCGCGGAACAAGGCGCGCGGAATGATCATGGTCCGCGGGACCGGGATGCCCCTGGCGCGAAATGTGGCGACGACCAGGCGCTGCAAGTCACCGAGCGCGATTGCATGGCGCGGCCCTGAACACAGATGAAGTATCCTGCCGCTGGTTTGCTGCTTTCCCGACGACCAGACGATCGCCCTGGCGACGTAATCGACCGGAACGGTGTCGAGCCGGGTGCGCCCGAACGAAGGGAACAAGCCCCGGCTGCGCGACCCGGTCAGGAACTCGCACAGGTGGTAGAAGATCTGAAAACTGATGGTGCGGCCGGTTATGGAATCACCGACCACCATGCTCGGTCGATGCACGGTGATCGGCAGGCCCTGCCGCACGGCCGCGCGCACCCTGATCTCGGCCTCGGCCTTGGCCTGCTCGTAGGTGTTGTGGAAATTCCGCGGCGTTTCGATCCAGTCCTCCACCACCTCCCGGTGATGGCCGCCGACGCCCACGGTGCTCACGAATTCGACCTTCTGCAACTGCCCGGACTGCTGCAATGCGTGGGCCAGGCTCACGACGTTCTCGGCCGCGCGGACTGCCGCATCGCGTGCCTCCTCGAGCGGCAGGTTCATCCGCACCAGGCCCGCGCTGTGGATGATGTGGGTGCAGTCGCGAATCAGCCCTTGATACCGGACATCGGGCATGCCGAATGAGGGAAGCTTGGTATCACCGCGGATTACCCGCACGCGGGCGGCATGTTTCGCGCCGCTCGGGCCCATGATGGCTTCGAGCAGCTCGAGCTTGCGTTTCTCGGCACTCTCGTCCGAATCGGCCCGCGCAAGCAGGTGGATCTCGCTGTCGTCCTGCGCCAGCAAATGCTCCAGGATGGAGCTGCCCACGGTGCCGGTGCCCCCCGTGAGGAAGTATCTTCGCGTCATACTACGCGCACGCACAATCTCGCCGGCTCGGATTGCCCCGGCTGAGACCTCGCCCGGTCGATGTCCGCGCACAATTGGGTGAGCGCGGTGTCGTACTTCCTGTCGATGACGGCGTGGCGCAGCTTCAGGTTGGAGGTCAGTTCTCCGCCTTCGATGGAAAACGTCCTGGTGGTAAGCACGACCCCATGCGGCCAGATCGCGGGCGCGAGAGCGCCGAGCTCGCGCGTGAGGTCGGCCTGAATTTCCCGCTGCGTGCCCGGATCGGCAAGGTCCATCTCACCGGATCGGGTGTCTGCCCGGGCGCGGGCATACGCCGGCGCCGAGATCACCGCGATCGCGAGTATCGTGGCGCCCCGGCGTCCCAGCGCCGCGGCCTGCTCGACGTAGGGTACGCGCCGCAGCGCGGCTTCGATGACGCCGGGCGATACCCAGCGGCCGTTCGCAGTCTTGAACACGTTGCCCTGGCGGCCGGTCAGTCTCAGATACCCGCCCTCCACGAATTCGCCCAGGTCTCCGGTTACGAGGTAACCGTCGGGCGTCAGCGCGGGCCGCTCGGTGTTCTCTGCAAGGTGGGGGTGAAAAACACCGGGCCCTCGCACCTGAACGACGCCCTCCTCGGACAGGCGCACTTCGTTGTACTTGAGCGGCCGTCCAACCGTTCCCGGCTTGCTCGCCGAGAGCAGATTGGCGGCAATGGGTACGATATCTTCGCTCTGGCCATAGGCTTCGAGTACCGGGATGCCGAGCGCGGCAAAACCATGCACCAACCACTCGGGACAGGGCGCCGAGCCGCTGACGATGTATCTCAGCCTGGACCCCATGACACCGCGCACTCGCTTGAGCACCGTGCGGTTCGCGAGCGCGGCCACGAACCGGGTGCACAACGGTACCGACAGGCCCGCTGCCTTGAGCACGTGCTGGGCCCGGTTGGCGGTGATCCCGCCGCGTATCAATGCGCCGATCGGTCTGGGCAAACGGGACAGTGTTTCGTTGATCCCCGCGTACAGGCGCTCGCAAAAAGTCGGCACGGCAATGAAAATGTACGGATTAGCGATGGGCAGACACTTCATCACCTGGCGCGGATCCTCGACGAAATAGGTAGCAGCACCCTTGACGAACGCGCACAGGTTGATGATGCGCTGGAAAGAGTTCGCAAGCGGCATCCAGCAAACGAGGTTGCAACCTTCCTCGATATCGTCGAATGCCTCCAGAATCGCGCGGCACGCGAGACAAACCTGGGCGTGCGTGTACACGATCGGCTTGGGAACGCCGGTAGTGCCCGATGAAAAGGCGATGAGGGCAGGATCATCGCCCCGGACCGGAGTGTCGGTCACGGCTCGAGCCGGCGCCTTGTGCTCTTTCAAACGCGATACGCTGATGACGCCATCCGTTTGCACTGCTTCATCGATGACCAGCACGAAGCGCACTGCTGCACGGAGCACGGGATCGACTCGTTGCAAAAGGCTCTGGTTGCCCGCGATCAGTGCTACGGGCTTCAGATGGGACATCATCTGATTGGCCTGATCGGCGGGGTAGTACGGATCGATACCGATGACCAGTGCGCCGAGTTTCAACGCTGCGATCTGGCAGATATCCCAGTCCTGGGACGTGCCTGCCAGTATGACGATGCGCTCGTCGCGGCGCAGCCCCAGATCCGCCAGTCCCGCTGCCACCCGTTCCGTGACGGCCGCAAGCTCCGACCAGCTCGTACTGCGCCAGACACCGTCCTGATTCTGGGTGAAATGTGCGGGCGCGTCCGGGGTGAGCGCCGCGCGTTTCGCCAGCAGGGCTGGAATCGTGTCGACCGAGGCTAAAAAGCGTTCAACGGAACCCGGGGTCACGTTGGAACTTTCGGATCATACCAATTCAGCGGTTTGTTGATGATCAGGTCGTCGTGCGTGAGCCCGAGCCACTCCATCTGTTCGGTGACGATTCGGCCCAGGCGCAGCTTGCCCCAGCCCCCCAGGCGCCTTCTGATGATGTAATCGACCAGCGGCGCCTTGACCACCCAGTCGCCGCGGTCAGCCTTGCCACTGCGGATCAGCGCGGAGAACTCCGGGGCGTATGGGTTGTAACCGAAATTCTTCAGGTCGGAATACATCAGCAGCCAGTTCACGGGGTAATTGCTGAGCACGGGATCGGCATTGGACTTGTGCGGCACCAGGCCCAATTCGACGATCTTCTGCATGATTTCACCCTGGTTGTAGCGCCAGGCATGGAAGGGCGCGATATAACGGGGAAACCGCGTGGCGGGAGGATAGCGCCGGGGATTCCAGAATCGCGTCAGCTCCGCTTCGGAAAAGACGCCTGCTTCGCGCAATCCGGGCGGGGTCCAATCGGTCTCGCAGATGAGTTTTCGCGAGAATTCGTACTCCATGCGTTCCTTCTCCGGTTGACCCGGCGAGTAGCCGGCGAGCACCAGAGGAATTTCCTTTTCGTGCGCAATCGTCAGGGCATCGCCCTCGAAAAGCGGCGCATATACGTACGAAATCGTGTATACCGCGCCGCGCGACTCCTGGTTCTGCAGCAAGTAACGGAACAGCTTGCGATAGAAGGTCACCGGCGGGCGGTAGACCAGATGGTCGACCTGCAGGACTTCGATGGTCTTTCTGATGCTGGCCCAGGCAACATCAGGAATGTTGGCGTCGATCGTGAAAGCGAGCACGCGCAGCCCGCATTCCTTGACCGCGCGGTACAGCAGGTAAATGCTGTCCTTGCCGCCCGACAGGCAAACGACCGCGTCGTAACCCCTGGCGCCGCGTGTCGCATTGAGCGTCTTCTCGAGGTCTTGTTCGTACTGGTTTCGCCGCGTCTCCTGGATTTGCTCGACGTTCGGATTGTAGCCGCGACAAAACGAACAAATGCCATTGTTATCCAGGTCGGCACCGGGCACCTTTGACGGCAAGAGACAACGCGCGCACCGCGACATGCCCGCAATCTAGCACCGTTTATGGGCTGGTGGTATAAATGGTGTTATCCTCGAATCCCGATCTGGATCACCCTCAGGATCACCCGTTTGCCATGACTTCGACCGTTCCGACGCGTGGCGTGCTCTTGCGGTCGATGGATGGATGACCGTGCAGTCACTTTGGCTCGACTTCTTCCTCGCGTTTCGCAATGTCGTGCGCCAAAAGCGCCGCAGCGCGGTCGCCGTTGGAGCGGTTGCGTTTGGAATTGCGGCCCTGATCATCGCAAGCGGCTTCATCGAGTGGATATTCGTGGCTTTTCGGGAGGACACGATTCAGTCGCAGCTCGGACACCTGCAGATCGCAAGGCCCGGCTATCAGGAAGGGGGCAAAGCCGATCCCTATGCGTATCTGCTGCCCGATGCGGTACCTGAACTGGAATCGCAGAACGAGCCGCGCCAGATCAAGGCCGTCGCACCCCGCTTGTCCTTCAGCGGACTGGTCAGTCACGGTGATGCTACTCTGTCCTTCATAGGAGACGGGGTCAGTCCGAGAGAGGAAGCCCAGTTTGCACAAGGAGTACAGATTTCCGTGGGCCAGAATCTCTCAGCCGGTGAGCCCAACGCGATCATCATGGGAGCGGGACTGGCGCGCAATCTCGGCGTGAAGGTCGGCGACAAGGTCGTGCTGCTGGCTAACACCGCCAAGGGGGCCACCAACGCGGTTGAAGTCACCATCCGCGGTTTGTTCACTACCGTTGCCAAAGCTTATGACGACGCCGCCCTGCGCGTGCCCATCGAAACGGCCCGCCAGCTTCTGCGCACCAAAGGTTCCCACGTCTGGGTCGTGCTGATCAATGAATCCAGCAACACCGACGGCGTCCTCGCCAAGGTGCGCGGCCGGTTGCCGCAGGAGAAGTTTGAGGTGGTGCCGTGGTACAAGCTGGCGGATACATACAATAAGACGACGGCGCTTTTCAACAAGCAGGTTCAGGGCATCCGCCTGATCATTGCCCTGATCATCCTGCTCAGCATCTGGAATACCATGACGATGAGCGTGATGGAGCGAACCAGCGAAATAGGTACGACCATGGCGCTCGGATCGGAAAGCAAGGGCATCCTGCGGCTGTTTGTGAGCGAGGGGATGTTGCTGGGCTTCTTTGGCGGGATAGCGGGTTTGTTGATCGGAGTGGCGTTGGCGGCCGTGATCTCGGCGATTGGCATCCCGATGCCGCCGCCGCCCGGCGTAACACACGGCTATACCATCTCGATTTATGTGACCTGGACCGACGCGCTGCAATCCTTCGTCATCGCGGTCGTGACGACTCTGATTGCGAGTGTGTATCCGGCCTGGGTAGCGTCCCGCAAGCAGATCGTGGACGCGTTACGCCACAGTCGCTGAACCCGCGGATATCATGCTCGCCCTCGCCCTGCGCAACATCATTCGCCAGAAAGCGCATACCGCGATGACGCTGACGGCGATCATATTCGGCGTGGTCGGGCTCATCCTTGCCGGCGGCTGGGTGAACGACATCTTCGTGCAGCTGGGCGAGGCGCTCATACATTCACAGTCCGGACACTTGCAGACCTACAAGAGCGGGTTCTACGCCGCCGGCTCGCGTGATCCGGAGAAGTATCTGATCGCCGACCCTGTCCCCATCAAGCAGCGTATTGCAGGCCTCGCGGGCGTTCAGAACGTGATGGCGCGTCTCAACTTCTCGGGGCTGCTCAACACCGGGCGCAGCGATCTGCCGATCATCGGCGAAGGAGTGGAGCCCGGCAAGGAGGCGGAACTCGGCAGCTTCATCACCATTACCGCGGGACGCCAGCTCACCGACAAAGACTCGTATGGGGTAGTGATCGGCTTTGGCGTCGCGCATGCGCTCAAATTGAAACCGGGCGATCGCGTGACGTTACTGGCGAACGCGGTCGGGGGCGCGCTCAACAACCTGGAACTGGAGGTGATCGGTGTCTTTCAGAGTTTCTCCAACGATTATGACGCCCGGGCGGTGAGGATTCCGCTGCCAGCGGCTCAAGAACTGCTGGATACCAAGGGCGCCAACGCGCTCGTAGTTACGCTGCACAGAACGGCGGACACGGATCGTATTGCCGCGTTGCTGAAGGAGCAGTTGGGTCCAGCCGGCATGGAGGTCAAGACCTGGGTCGAGCTGAACGACTTCTACGAAAAAACCGTCAGACTCTACAAGAGCCAGTTCGGTTTTCTGCAGCTCATCATCCTCATCATGGTCCTGCTGAGTGTGACCAACACGGTGAACATGAGCGTCTTCGAGCGCGTGGGAGAATTCGGCACGTTGATGGCGCTCGGCAACCGCAGCGGCGAGGTGTTTCGCTTGATCGTGATCGAAAGCACCGCGCTGGGCCTCGCCGGCGGCACATTGGGCGTGCTGCTCGGAACGGCGCTGGCGTGGGGCATCTCGTCCATCGGTATCCCGATGCCACCTCCGCCGAACGCGAACATCGGCTATACCGCCCATATCCTGATCATTCCTTCATCGCTACTGACGTCCTTTCTGGTCGGCTTCGGTGCCACGGTCGCGGCTGTGCTGGTGCCTGCCAGACGCGTTACCCGCATCGCGGTAGTCGATGCTTTGAGGCAGAATATTTAGCGTTGGCCGTCCGATCGTGGCGAGCACGGGCGACGATGCGTAGCGGAGCGACGCGGGCCGGTTTCGGTCCGTCCCTGAAGGGCGCCGCGCTGCACGCGATCGACGAGGATCAACATGGATGCGCGGGTGTTCGCGATCGAGGCCAGGACCGCCGATTGGATCGCGCACCACGCGTGGCCGTTCATGCGTCCCTGGGTCCGAAGCCACCTGACCCGTCGATGTCGCCTCTGCGTGTTGCCGGAGACCTGTGTCCCGCTCGATGCCGACGGCGTGTGCCCGGTCTGCCACGAAACACGTCGCGCCCCGAAGCGAGCGGGTGCGCGCGACGGCAATCGGGTCCGTCAAGACCTGGATCGCATCTTGACCGAGGCCCAAGGCTGCGTCGCGGGGCCGCACGATGCGCTCCTGCTCTTCAGCGGCGGCAAGGACAGTACCTACATGCTGTACCGCGTGCTCAAGGACTATCCCCGGCTGCGTGTGCGTACTCTGCTCGTGGACAACGGCTTCATGAGCCCGTTTGCCCTTGCCAACGTGCGCCGGGTACTGGCGCGCTTCGATGTCGAGCATCTCACGTTACAGCTGCGGCCCTCGCTGGTGACCAAGGTCTTTCACTTCGCGCTTACCCATCTCGAGCTGCAGAAGGGTTACAGCATCGTGGATCTGCTCGACGGGCAAATGTCCTTCGATGCTGCGCGCAATTTCGCCGCGGCGCAGGGCATTCCGCTGATTCTGTGCGGCCTGTCGGGGGTGCAGGTGGAGCAGGTGTACGGGCCGGTGGGATGCGAGATCCCCAGCGAGCTCGAGCGCACGGCCTTTCACAGCATGTCCGGGATCGACCTGCGCGGCTTTCTGAGCGCCGAGGAACTGCGCTGCTTCTGGGATGGAAGTTCCTGGCCGGCGCAGCGCGTCCCGCGCTTTGTCTTGCCCATGGCCGCGTGGGATCTCGACGAGCAGTTCGTCCAGCGCGAGGTCGGGCGCCTGGGGCTGCTCGACGCACGCCACACCAGCCCCCTGCTCACCAATCACATGCTGATTCCGGTGATTGCCATGGCCGAGGTGGCGCGTTTCGGCTACAGCTCCTTCGAGGTCGAGTTCGCGCGAATGGTGCGCGAGGGCAGGAGCGTGCGCACCGATTGGATCAATCTGTTCGAGATGCTGGAGTACGCGACGCGCACCGGGCGTTTTGTCGGCCGGACCGCGACCCACACCCTGGCGCGCCTGAACCTCACTCCGGCGGACCTTGGCATCGGGCAGCCGCGTCCTGGCTCCTGGCATGTACGCCCGAAGGACGCCGGCGACGCTTGACCCGCCTCCACGAGCCTCAGCGCCTCGGCCTTCAACTGCCTGTCATAGTGGCACAGTTCTCGATGCGGACTAACGTGCTGCACTTCCTTGCCTATCTAGTACGTCCGGCGTATTGTCTTCTTCAAAAATGTTCGTATACAGTGTTCGTATGCGGTGTTGGGATTCCGGGGCGTGGCTCGATGCATCGTCATACGCAAAGGGATAGACATGGATGCAGCAGATGAAGTCGCCTTGTTCAGGGAAGAGTTGGCGTTAGGCGAGTTACTGGATCAGATCGTTATTTCCCTCGACCATAAATACGGCAAAGGGGAAGGTGACCCGGAAATATTCATCCGCCTCGCGCGTACATTCCACTGGGAAGCCTTCGATCGTGACTCATCAAAGGAGGATAAACGCAAGAACCAGATCGTGTCACCGGACATTCTTGAAAAACGCTGGGCAAGTACCGTTTTTAATACGGAGATAGACGCTCCGTTACGCAAGTACGTCGATCTGCATTGCCCTCACGACGACAGGGAAGTGTTCAGGAAGTACATTCTGATCAAGTTGATCAAGATGACCTACGAGCAGGTATACAAGAAGGCGTGGGCCGATCATGAAAATCTATTGCTGCTCAAGAATCGCGGACGCAGCGGTCAGAACGTGTAACGCAACTCGGTGTAGAGCCGATCGTTGTTGTCGTAGCGGCCGAACAGCCCCGTCGGCGGGCCACCGAAGATGTCGGCCCCTACCGCCAGGCGCCAGTTTTTCTCGAACGTCCAGGTGACCTTCGGACGCACCAGATAGTCACTGCGGTTGAGGCTGTGCACCAGCAACAGCCGCGCTTCCACGTTGTTTGCCAGCTTCACCGCATCAAGAAGTACGCTCAATCCGCTCTCGTATTTTTTCTGCAGCGTGTCCGGATCGTGGTTCATGTAGATACGCTGAAAGAACTGCAGATTGAGCCGCGCGTCTCTCGGCAAGTTGAAATCGAGCCCGAGCGCATAGTCCCAGGTGTCCTGCTCCACCAGTCCGTTCGGCTGGGTGATGCGGGTGACGTTGAACTGCCGGCCGTCGGTATACACCGCTTCGGCTTTCAGCACCGTTTCGCCGAGATCCTTGGAAACTGTCGCGCCGACCTGGTTGATCTTGTCGTGGCGCGCCTGATAGAGAAAAACCGGCGCCCCGGGAGCCGGCCCCGGCTGCACCAGCAAACCAGGCGTGGGAGCGGCCAGGACCTGCCGATAGAATGTGGGAGTAATGTCCAGACTGTGATAGTAGAAGGCGGACAGATCCCAGCCGCCCTGAAGCGTGGACAGCCGAGCCCCGTAGTTGGTGTTGGAAAGCTTTCGGTCGGGACGATCTTCGCCCAGAAACTGGGAGCCGCCCGGGCCGGGGATGGGATAGGGGAAAAAGTCCGCTCCGGCTACCCCTTTGACTCCCGGAACGCCGGGCTTGCCGATTTCATCAAAACTCGGGGCCGGCACCCAGAGCAACTCGGCCTTCATGTCCTTCCCGAAATATTCCGCGCGAACGGCCCATTGCGGAATGCGGAGCATCTGGAGTTCCGGTTCGGGCAGGATGAATTCGCGCTGGTCCCGGGCTGACACGACATCGGCGATGAACAATCCGACCATCTCGCCCCACACTACCTGCTGGCGGCCGAGGCGGAGCTCCCAGTTGCCGCCGGTCGAGATATCGAGATAGTTTTCCCGGAAAGTGAACTCATAGCGCTGATCGCGCCTCACGTCAGGCGCGTAGAAGTCCAGTTGGTCGTAGGCATAGTCATAGTCGAGCCGGCCGCCGATTCTCCACTTCACGTTCTCGCTGAACTGCCCTTGGCGCGTGATATCGGCACGCATGCGCAGCTTGGACCAATGGTCCGGGTCGCGATAGGCGCGCGCCGCCTCGCCTTGTATGAAACCGCCCCACCCGGATGCGGTCTGCGCCTTATCGGTTGCAGGGGCGTCGTCGGCAAACAAGGAATCACGCGTGGCCGGCTTGGCATCCCGTTGCGCTACGAACGGGACCACCCTGGAATTCGGCGGCGCTGCCGTATCTTCGTACGGTCCGGACGCGTCCGCGTATGCGCTACCCGCGGCGGTCAACAATGCAGCGCAGGAAACGAGCATTCCGCGGCCGGCGTATCGCCATGCTGCGGTGCGCTCTCGCGTCGCGCGGGGTTGTCTCATCAAAAAAGTTCCAGTCTCAGCAGCTGCAGCAATTTGCGTGACGGCTTTTCAAGAATTCGCCTAAGTTACGCCATCGCGGCGCGAATCCGACGAGGGCTGGAGTGCTCTTCGTCCAATGCACATATAAGGTTGATTATTAACCAGATGGGATAATACTATGATCTGACGTATCTTTACACAAGTTCAGTTCTACGTTGGCATTTTCGACCGCAGGCTTGGGGGATGTGGCGTTTTTGCAACTGTCAGTGTCGTGACGGTTGAATGGGCCCATGGATGGGCCCGCGAAACGGCAGTCGCGTGCGGTGTGCAGTCAGCTTTGCCGCCTACCGGAAAAGCGGGTTCGCTGCGTTCGCAGCCGACCATGCGTTTGCAACACCATATACTGATGCCGTAACGTATGGCCGCGCCCGGAATAAAACCAGCATAAACCGGGAACAAAACTTGCTACACCAAAATCCCGGCGGCAATCACGGATCTTCTGAATGCACCCACAAACCATATTCGCCAAGACCCCCAAAGGGATCCTCGAGATCAGGAACAAGACGGTCCGGCTGCCGCGCGATCTCGGTCTGCTGTTTCTCTCCATCGACGGTAAATGCACGGTCGCCGAGCTATCGCAGAAGGCGGCCATGGACCACGCCAGCCTGCAGCTCGCGCTCGACAAACTGTTAACCGACGGCTACATCAAGGTTTCCTCTCAGCCCGCCGAAGCGCCTCGGGCGGCGCCTCCATCGTCCGACGATCTCGATCTCGATTTCACTTCGCCCGAGGTGGTAGCCCGGCTCAACGACGAAGCCAGGACGCGCGCCAGGGCGCAGGCAGAAGCCACGGCGCGTGCCGATGTGGCGGCGCGTGCCGCGGCCGAAGCCAAAACGCGTCAGGAAGCCGAGGCGAAGGCATTCGCCGTGGCCCAGGCCAAAGCGAAGGTCGAAGCCGAAGGTAAAGCGCGTGCGGAAGCGGCAGCCGTGGAAGCTGCCCGGGCGCGTGTGCGCGCCGAAGCCGACATCAAGGCGGCGACGGAGTCGCAAGCGCGAGCGGAAGCCGAGGCGCGCATGCGTGCCGCGGTGGAAGCGAAGCTGAAGGCGGAAGCGGAAGCGACGGCACGAGCGGCGGCGGAAAGCAAGGCCAGGCTTGAAGTCGAGTCGGCCCGGGAAGCGGAGGCGAAGGCGCGGGCCGAAGCAGAAGCCAGGGCTCGCGCCGAAGCGGAGGCGAGAGCCAGCGCCGAAGCCGAGGCAAGAGCGCGTGAGGCAATCGAAGCCAAGATGCACGCGATGGAATCGGCATTGCGGCAGGCCGAAGAACGCGCGAAGGCCGAGGCCGAAGCGCGCATCAAGGCTGAGACCGAAGCAAAGGAGCGCGCCCAGGCCGAAGCCAAGGCGCGCGCCGAGGCCGATGCACGGGCCAGGGCTGCGGAGGAGGCGATTGCGCACGCCCGCGCGATGGCGGAAGCCGCGTCCAAAGCCAGGGCCGAAGCCGAGGCCCGGGCGAGAGCCGAGGCTGAAGCCCGGGCCGCGGCGGAAGGCCGCTTCAAGGAACACATCGACGAGCGGATCAAGGGGGAAACTGAAGCAATCGTGAAAGCGGCGGAGGCCGCGCGCAAAGAGGCGCTTGAAAAGGCGCAGCAGGCGGAACGCGCGCTTGCCGAGGCCGAAGCCAGGGCCAGAGTCGAAGCTGATGCGCGCGCGCGCGCCGCCGCGCAGGCAACGGCCGAAGCCGAGCGTCGTACTCGCGAAGCCGCAGCGCAGTTGGAGCGCGAGGCGGCGCAGCAGGCGGCGCGTGAAGAGGCGGAGGCAAAGACGCGCGCCGAGATGAAGGCTCTCGAGTCAAACGTTCGCAATGCGCGCGAACAGGCGGAGGCGAGCGCGGCGGCCGAGCGCAGGGCGCGCGAAGAGGCCGAAGCGCATATCGCCAGCGAGCGCAAGGCGCGCGAAGCGGCCGAGGCGAATATCGTCAGCGAACGCCTGGCCCGCACCGAAGCCGAAGCGCTGACGGAGGCCGAGCGCCAGCTGCACGAGGAAGCGCTGAAGAAGGCGCAGGAAGAGATGGAGGCGCAGCTCGAGATCGAGCGCCGGCTGCGCGCGGAGGCCGTCCAGAAGGCGCGGGAAGAAGCGGAGGCCAAGGCGCTGCTGGAAATCGAAGCCAGGATCCAGTCTGAACGTAAAGCGCGCGAAGAAGCCGAGCTCAGGCTCGAAATCGAGCGGCAGGCGCGAGCAGAAGCTGAACGCAGAGGGGAACTCGAAATCCAGGCCCGGCTCGAGGCCGAGCGTGCGGCGCGGGCGGATGCCGAAGCCAAGGCCGCCGCGGCGGCGGCAGCCAGCGCGGCGGCCGCAAAGCTGATGCGCGAAGCCGCCGAGAAACCGGTGGGCGACGCGCGCCAGCTGCGCGACGAGGCCGACAAGATCGCCGGCAATGCGCGCCGCGCGCACGCAGAGGCCATCGCAAGGGCGCAGGAAGAAATGATCGCGCGTGTGCAGGCCGAGCAACGGGCGATAACGGAGAAGCGCGCGCGCGCCTCGGCGGAGGAGCGCGCCGAAGAAGAGACGGTCACGCTGGCGAATCGGGAACGCGACGCCCGCCGCCGCGCAGAGCAGGAAGTCATGCCCAAAGTCGAGGCCGAGATGAGGGCGCGCGAGCAGGCCGAGAGAGAGGCCGATGCCAAAGCGCGGGCGGAAGCGCAGAAGCGCGCCGAATTGAGGGCGGCGCAGATCCTGGCGGAACGCAAGGCCGCCAGCGACGCTGCTGCGCGGGCGAGGCCGCCGGTCCCATGGGTGCGCATAGCGGCGGTCGGCACCGCGGTGTTGATTGCGACGCTGATCGGCCTGCTGCACATCGTGCCGTTTCCCGTCGCGGGCACTGAAAAGCTGTTGTCCGACCGCTTGCAGGAGCCGGTCAGAATCGGTTCTCTGCGCCTCGCGCTATATCCTGCCCCCCACTGGAAGCTGGAGCGCATCGCCATCGGTCAGGGGGAAGACATCAGGATCGGGGAGGCGCGCGCGCCTGCGACGTTGCTGGGATCGGCCGACGGGGCCAGGCATCTGGACGAAGTGCAATTGTCCAGTGTCGCCATCGATCAGCTCGCAGCGCCGCGGATGGCAGCCTGGGTCAAGCCGCAGGCCGGCAACCAGAGACTGCAAGTCAACAGTCTGAGGGTCAGCGCGGTCACGTTGTCGACCCGCGATCTCAAGTTGCCGGTCTTCGACGCGACTATCGCGCTGGCCGCGGACGGCGCGCTCAAGAACGTGATTCTGCGCGAGCCCAGCCTGAGCGTCGAGTTGACGCCCGTCAAGGGCGGAGAATGGGCGGGCAAGTTCAAAGGCAGAGGCTGGCGTCTGCCGGTCGCCGATGGCCTGGAGTTCACCGATATCGGCGGGCAGGTGAGCGTTCTTCCCGGACGAGTTGTGATTTCCGGTATTGCGGGCACCCTCTACAGCGGCTCCTTCAAAGGTGAAGTGACCGTCAAGTGGGACGGGCAGATCAATGCGGAGGGTGGACTCGACCTGACTGGTGTCGACCTTGGTCAGTTGCTGCCGGCAATGGCGAGCGGGTTCAGCGCGAGTGGACTGCTCGACAGCAAAATGCGGTTCACAACTCAGGGCCCGAGAGTGGTCGAGTTGTTCGCGGCGCCCCGGGTAGAGGCGACGTTTTCGGCGCGCAAGGGGGTGCTCAACAATGTCGACCTGCTGCGCGCGCTGCATTCGTCCGGCCGCGGCGGAAAGACGCCATTTGACGAGATTGCCGGCGACCTGCAGGTTACCGGCAATCGTTTCAGCTATCGCAACATCACTCTTGGATCGTCGGCGTTGAAAGCAAGCGGTACCGTTGACGTGCTACCGAATTCGGAACTGTCCGGCCGGATCAACGTACAGGTCGGTACGAAAACGGTTGTGGTGACGCGCGGGACGCTCAACGTCGGTGGGAGCGTGAAGAATCCAATGCTCCGTCCATAATCACGCAGTGGACGGTCCCGGTCCTACCGCAATTTGTCCAGCAGTTGCCTGGCTTCCTTGCCGATAGGTGAGCCCGAGGAGTCGGCGACCACCTTCTCCAGTTCCTGCCGCGCGCTGACCGGGTCTCCGGCCTTCACGAAGGCCTGGGCCAGGTGATAGCGGTTTTCCGGATCCTGCGGCGCGGCGGTTACCGCTCTTTGCAACAACTCGATTCCTCGCTTGGTGTCGCCCTGCTCGACCAGTATCCAGCCGAGCGTATCGGCGGCCTGAGCGCTGGCGGGATTGAGCTTGTATGCCCGCTCGGCTGTTTCCAGCGCGCGTTTATCCTTCACCTGCTGGTACGCCCACGCTAGGTTGTTCAGAAACGCGACGTTATCCGGCTGAGTCTTCAACAGACGCTCGTATTGCCCGATGGCGTACTGGTACTTGCCGGTCTTGAGGCTGGTCTCGGCAGAGTAACGCAGTGCCACCGTGTCATCTGGCGAATCCTTCAACCACTGCAGAAGCCGCTCTTCGGCCTCCTCCGGCTTACCGGCCTGGGTGTACGCAGCATGCAGCTTGATTACTACCGCAGTGCTTTTTTCCGTTCCATACGCGGTTTCGTAGGCCTTGATAGCTTGCTGGATCTTCTTGTCGGCGACAAGGACATCACCTTCCAGGACGTAGCCGACCGGTGATTTGGGATGGCGTTTCTGCATCTGCTGTGCGATCTTCATCGCGGCGGGGAAACGCCCCGCGCCCAGTTCCATGGCTGCCAGGGTCAGTTGAGCTTCGATGAGGTCGGGCTGCAGGGCTACCGCTTTGCGCAGGGTATCGATCGCACGTGCGGAATCATTGTTGGCCATCTGAGCGTTGGCGAGCCGTAGCAATGCAAGTGCCGACTTGGGTTGCAGCGAGACGAGCTTGTTATACGTCGTCAGTGCCTCTGATTTTGCACCGGACCCGATTTGAATCCTACCCAGCGTATCCAGAACTTCTGCGTTTTCCGGATGCGCGGTCTGCACCTGTTGCGCTATTTCCAGCGCTTTTCTCGAATCACCGGATGATGCATAGACGCGCGCCAGCAGCAACTGCGCCAGTATCGACTTCGGATCGGCCTTGCGAGCACGTTCCAACCAGTCGATCTGTTGCTTGGAAGTCGCGCCGAGGCGGGGAGAAATCGTAGCGAGCGCTATCAGAGTACGGGCGTCATTGCTGTCCTTTTCGAGTACTGCTTCGAAACGACGACGCGCCTGCTCCGGCCTGCTGTCCTGGAGGTCGAGTTCAGCGAGTTGGACTGTAGCCGCGAGATATCTGGGATTGAGCTGGAGGGCATGCTCCAGCTCCTTGCGCGCCGTTGCCCGGTCTTTCTTTCCCACATAGGCTGCGCCTTTCAGATAATAGGTGAGCGGATTCTTTGGCTGCTTTTTCTCCAGGGATTGCGCTGCTTTCAGGGCTTCGTCGTAATCGGCCCGCCGCAGGTTCGACATCACCAGCAGCAGATCGGCTTTATACGCGTTGGGGTCCAGCTGGCTCGCAGCCTCGAAATCCGCCAGCGCGCGATCTGTTTCTCCCGCCAAAAGCCGGCTCGTGCCGAGCCTGGTCCGGGCAGCCGGGCTTTGTGGATCCAGCTTCACCGTTCTTTCGAAGTAGCGTGCGGCTTTGTCCAACTCGTTGGCCTGCAGATAAACCTCGCCCGCGAGCTGCATCAGTTGGGCGTCATCCGGAAACCGCTGCAGTCCGGGCTCCAGAACCTCGATGGCGCGCTGTATCCGACCGGTTCTCGCGAACGAAGTTACGAGCAGCCTTCTTGCGTAGAGATTGTTCGGTGACTGTCCGAGAACCTGTTCGAGGTGCGACTGCGCCTGAGCGTGGGCTCCTTGGGAAAACTCCACGGCACCGAGCAGCAGCCGGCTCGGCAGGTGATTCGGCGCTATCCTGAGAGCCTGCAGAGCTGCATCCCGGGCGGCGGCGTATTTCTTTTGGTGGAATTCGACAAGCGCGATCAAATACTTCGTGGCCGGCAGATTGGGGACGGTTTTACGCAACTCCTCGAGGTTCTTGCGTGCATCGCTCAGATTCCCTGCCGCAATTTGCAGGGATGTGATGTTCATGCGCGCGGGAATGTTCTCTGCGCTGATTTCGAGAACCTTCTGATAGGCTGTCAGGGCCTCTGCAGGCTCGGACTTGAATCGAAGCAGGTCCCCCTTCATGAGCCCCGCCTCCTCGTTCTTCGGCGCGACGGCGAGTGCCCGATTCACCAGTTCCAGGGCTTCGTCCACCTTTCCTTCGGCCCCGACTATCTGCGACTGTGCGAGCAGAGCGTCGGGGAACTCCGGTTGTATGGCGAGCGCCTGTTCCAGCAACTGGCGTGCTTCCGCCTTGCGGCCGAGCCCGAACGATGCCACTGCTCGCAACGTCAGAATCTCCGCCTGCACCGCAGTGCCCACGCTCGGATCCGGAGCGACCTCGTCGAGCACTTTCTGGAATGCGTTCGCCATCAGCAGCGATTTGCCGATTTTTACCCTTGCCAGATCGTAGCGAAGGTCCAGGGCTTTGCGCAGCTCTACTTCGCCGGCTTTGAAATCACCCGTGTTGTTGTAAGTGATTCCCAACAGGTAGCGTGCCTCTGCGTTCTGCGGCATGTTCTTTAACAGGGTCTTCAAATGAATGATGGCAGTTTTGTACTGACCCTTGTCTCGCGCCTGCTTGGCGTTCGCAAGGAGTTGTTCAGGGCTCGGGTCATCGTATGAACAACCTGCGCAAGCCAGCACAAGCGCGAGCAGCATGGCGGTACACGCGCCGAAGGATCGGATGATTCTGGATCTGTTCACGGGATTCTCTGCCCTCGTGGCGAAACTACCCGAACGCTCGGGCCGGCCGAGCGGCAATAATATCATTCGAGGGGGGAAATGCGCTGTTTGCACAAGGTCTTCCGTGATGTTTTACCGATGCTCCTGGCCCGGTACTTGCTTTTCCGTGTTTCCCATACCGGAAGCAAGGAGCGGATTTGAAAGTACAGACCAAGGAAAAATTCAAGGTAGTGGCCGAAGAGCGCGGCTGGTCGCTCGCGCGCGCAGAGGGATTTGTCGATGGCGAATCCTGCCGACGGCGCGGCAAAAGCCCTCCAAAATACGTGCTCGTGTGCCGGGATGAGTACAGCCAGGGGTTTCGGGCCGGTTACTTCGAGCGCAAGCCGTCATCCGTGAAGCACTCGTCCGCCGTGAAGCTGTAGAAATCCTGCCGGCATGTCGGTCCGGCGACAGCTTGCAACCGGATCGCGGTCCGCGAGCGTGATTTAGTTCCTCGAATATCGACGATCGCGAAAGGGCGCAATTGCCGCCTATCTGCCCCAGATGGCGATCCGTCGGATGGGGCAGTACAACTCCGCGTCGAGCGGACCGTCATCTCGATCGGCATTTTGTGGAGCAAAAGCCCGACAAAATGCTAGGAGAACGCCGAAATTCCGGTCTGCGCCCGTCCCAGGATCAGCGCGTGAACGTCGTGCGTGCCCTCGTAGGTGTTGACTGCCTCGAGGTTCATGACGTGACGGATCACGTGGAACTCGTCGGAAATGCCGTTGCCGCCGTGCATATCGCGCGCCGCGCGCGCGATGTCGAGCGCCTTGCCGCATGAGTTGCGCTTGACGAGGGAGATCATCTCCGGCGTCGCGCGGCCTTCGTCCATAAGCCGCGCGAGCCGCAGGGCCGCCTGCAGCCCGAGCGCGATTTCGGTCTGCATGTTGGCGAGCTTCAGCTGGATCAACTGGTTGGCTCCCAGCGGCCGCCCGAACTGCACGCGCGCGAGCGCATAATCGCGCGCCGCGTACCAGCAGAACTCGGCCGCGCCGAATGCGCCCCAGGCTATGCCGAAGCGTGCCTTGTTGAGGCAGGAAAACGGCCCTTTCAGTCCCGACACGCCGGGCAGCACGTTGTCATCCGGGACGAAAACGCGATCCATCACGACTTCGCCGGTGGGCGAGGCGCGCAGGCTGAACTTGCCCTCGATCTTCGGCGTGGCGAGGCCTTTCATGCCCCGCTCCAGGAGATAGCCGCGTACCACGCCCTCCGGGTCTTTCGCCCAGATGAGGAGCACGTCGGCAATGGGCGCGTTGGATATCCACATCTTACTGCCGTGGAGCAGGTAGCCGCCGCCGGTTTTTTCCGCCCGCGCCTTCATGCTCGCCGGGTCCGATCCCGAATCCGGCTCGGTCAGTCCGAAGCAACCGAGCCATTCGCCGGTCGCGAGCCGGGGCAGAAATCTTTCGCGCTGGGCCTCGCTGCCGAACGCGTGGATGGGATACATCACCAGGCTCGACTGCACGGACAGGGCGGAGCGGAAGCCGCTGTCCACGCGCTCGACTTCGCGCGCGATCAGGCCGTAGCAGGCGTGGTTCACGCCGGCGCAACCGTAGCCGGTCAGCGTCGAGCCGAGAAAGCCCAGCGCCCCCATCTCGGTCATGATCTCGCGGTCGAACCGCTCGTGGCGATTCGCTTCGAGCACGCGCGGCGCGAGTTTTTCCCGGCAATAGGCGTGCGCGGCGTCGCGGACCATCCGCTCCTCGCCGGTGAGCTGGTCGTCGAGCAGCAGCGGATCGTTCCACTGGAACGATGCGGTCTTCGGTGCGGTCAAAGCGGTCTCCTGCTAAGATTGTTTTGATTGTACTCCGTGGCGATCGTCAGAGCGGCGAGTCCACGGCTCCGCCCCCTCTTTCTTCACTCCTTCCCGGTGCGCATGTCCGAACCCGATCTTTCCAGGCTGCGAATCGAGCGCGGCGCAGGCAGCGCGTCCGCCGGTGCGCCGCGCCGGCGGCGGCAGCGGATGCTGTGGGCGGCTGCTCTGGCGGCGCTCGCCGGCGCGGCGGTGTTGGTCATGCGCGCCGGCGCCCCGGTGGCCGTCGAGACCGCCACGGTCGTGACGGCCTATCCGTCGCAGGCGTACACGGTATTGAATGCAACGGGCTACGTCGTCGCGCAGCGCAAGGCGGCGGTTGCGTCCAAGGCCACCGGACGGCTCGAATGGCTGGGTGTCAGGGAAGGGAGCCTGGTCAGGCAGGGCGAGGTGCTGGCGCGGCTCGAGAACAGGGACGTCACGGCGCAACTGGACCAGACGGCGGCGAGCATCAAGGTCGCCCAGGCCAACCTCGAGCAGGGCCAGGCCGAATCGACCGAAGCGGGTCGCGCGCGAGACCGCTCCGCGGAGCTGCTCGCCAAGAATTTTGTCTCCGCCGCCGCGCACGACACGGCGGTCGCGCGCTACGACAAGGCGCGGGCAGCGATTGCCGGATTCAAGGCCGCGATCGCCGTTGCGCAGGCCAACTACCGCGCGGCCCAGGTGGCCGTCGAGCAGACCCTCATACGCGCGCCGTTCGATGGCGTGGTGCTCACCAAGAACGCCAACGTCGGTGATGTGATCACGCCGTTTTCCTCGGCCACGGGCTCCCAGGCCGCCGTGGTTACCATGGCCGACATGACCACGCTGGAGGTCGAAGCCGATGTGTCCGAAGCGAGCGTCGGCAAGGTCCGCCTGGAGCAGCCGTGCGAGATCCAGCTCGACGCGCTGCCCGACAAGCGCTTTCGCGGCTTCGTCAACCGCATGGTGCCCACGGTCGACCGGGCGAAGGCCACCGTGACGGTGAAGGTGCGCTTCGTGGACAAGGACGAGCGCGTGCTGCCGGAAATGACGGCGAAGGTGGCTTTTCTCACGCGGGAGCTCGAAGAGGGCAAGCGCGCGCCGCGTACGGCGGTGCAGCCCTCCGCGGTCGTCGAGCGCGACGGCAAGCACGTGGCGTATGCGATTCGCGACGACAAGGCGTTCGCCGTTCCGGTGGAGACCGGCGAAAAGCTGGGCGAAATGCTGGAGATCGTGAAAGGTCTCAAGCCGGGCGACAGGGTCGTCGCCCGGCCGCCCGACAGCCTGCGCGACGGCGCCAAGGTTTCACTTCCGCAGAAGTGAACCAATGGATCCCGTCGTTTCGATCTCGCACCTGTCCAAGGGCTATCGCCGCGGCGGCCAGTTCGTGCCGGTTCTGGCCGATATCACGCTCGACGTCGCCGCCGGGGAATTCACCGCCCTGATGGGTCCGTCGGGCTCGGGCAAGAGCACGCTGCTCAACCTGATCGCCGGCATCGACAAGCCCGACTCGGGCGAGCTGCGCGTCGCCGGGCTCGATATCACGGCGCTCTCCGAAGCCGAGCTCGCCGACTGGCGTGCCGGCCACATCGGCTTCATTTTCCAGTTCTACAACCTGATGCCGGTCCTGACGGCGTTCGAGAACGTGGAGCTGCCGCTCATGCTCACACGCCTCTCCCGCGCGGAGCGCCGCGAGCGGGTCGCGCTCGTCCTCGACATGGTCAAGCTGACCGATCGCGCCGCTCACTACCCGTCCGAGCTGTCGGGCGGCCAGCAGCAGCGGGTCGCGATCGCGCGGGCGGTCGTCGCCGACCCGGTGCTGATCGTTGCCGACGAGCCGACCGGGGACCTCGACCGTGTATCGGCCGCGGACATACTGGGCCTTTTGGCCCGGCTGAACGAGAAGCTCGGCACGACCGTCCTCATGGTGACTCACGACGCACACGCGGCGAATACGGCGCGGCGGCTGATTCATCTCGAGAAGGGCGAACTGCTGGATTCAGGAGCCGGGAGTCAGGATTCGGTGCAAAGGCGCGAGGGCGCCGGTTCGGGTTTTGCTGAATCCCGAATCCCGAATCCCGAATCCTGAGCGGGCGCGTATGCACGCGCTGAAGCTCGCCATCCGCAACGCCCTGCGCCACAAGCTGCGCACGACGCTGACGGTCGTGGGGCTCATCGTCGCGGTCCTTGCCTTCGGGCTGCTGCAGACCGTGGTCGACGCCTGGTACGCCGGCGCGCGGGCGGCTTCGAACGGACGGCTCGTGACGCGCAACGCGATCTCGCTCGTGTTCCCGCTGCCGGTCAGCTACGAAGCGCGCATCCGCGGCGTGGAAGGCGTGAACGCTGTCGTGCGCTCAAACTGGTTCGGCGGGGTCTACCAGGATCCCAAGAAATTCTTCGCCCAGTTCGCCGTGTCGGACAACTACTTCGACCTCTACCCGGAGTTCGTGCTGACCGAGGCCGAGCGCCGCGACTGGCTGCGCGATCGGAAGGGCTGCCTGGTGGGCCGGCAACTCGCCGAGCGCTACGGCTTCAAGGTAGGCGACGTGCTGCCGCTGCGGGGCACGATTTTCCCCGGCACCTGGGAGTTCGTGGTGCGCGGAATCTTCGAGGGGGCCGACGACACGAAGATCACCATGCACTTCCTGTTTCATTGGGACTACCTCAACGAGTCGCTGCGCAAGGCGGGGCGGGGGCGCGCGGACCAGGTCGGCATGTACATCATCGGCGTGGCGAACCCGGACGATGCGGCAACCGTGGCGCGCGCCGTGGACGCGACGTTCAAAAACTCGCTCGCCGAGACGCTTACGGAGACCGAGCAGGCGTTCCAGCTCGGCTTCATCGCCATGTCGAACGAGATCATCGCCGCCATACGCATCGTCTCGTACGTGGTGATATTGATCATCCTGGCGGTGATGGCGAACACGATGTCGATGAGCGCGCGCGAGCGCATCGCCGAGCACGCGACCTTGAAGACCCTGGGCTTCGGGCCCGGCTATATCGTGCTCCTCATCCTCGGCGAATCGTGCGTCATCTGCGCGATCGGCGGCGGGCTGGGCATAGCGGCGACGCCGCCCACTGCGGCGGCGTTCAAGCAGTTTACCGGCGGCATCTTCCCGATCTTCACGGTATCGGGCGCGACGCTCGCGATGCAGGCGGCTTGCGCCGTCGCGGTGGGCGTCATCGCCGCGATCGTGCCGGCGGTGCAGGCCGCGCGCGTGAGAATCGTCGAGGGCCTGCGGGCGATTGGTTAACAGCAGGAGTCAGGAGCCAGGATTCAGGATTCGGTGCTGAAATGCGAAGCTCAAGACCACTGAATCCCGACTCCTGAATCCCGAATCCTCGGATGAATATCCCCTTCTCCTACGTCGCCCGCAACCTGTGGACGCGCCGGCTCACCACGCTGCTTACGGCCGGCGGACTGGCGCTGGTGGTGTTCGTGTTCGCGACGGTGATGATGATGGACGCGGGACTCAAGCGCACGCTGGTCACGACCGGCGAGCGGGACAATGTGGTGGTGATCCGCAAGGGCGCGGAGACCGAGATCCAGAGCGGGATTTCCCGCGATCAGGCGGGCGTGATCGAGATGCACCCGGCCGTGGCGATCGGCGCGGCCGGGACCCGCATGGTTGCGAAGGAGTCGGTCGTGCTGATCTCGCTCCTGCGACGTGGCGACGAAAAGCCCTCCAACGTCGTCATTCGCGGCGCCTCGGCCCGGAGCCTCGAGCTGAGGCCGCAGGTGCGGCTCGCCGCGGGGCGCCCGTTCCGCCCCGGGACCTCCGAGATCATCGTCGGCAGCAGCATAGCGGCGCGTTTCGACGGCACCGGCATCGGCGACCAGATCAGGTTCGCTCAGCGCAGCTGGACCGTGGTCGGTATCTTCGACGCCGCCGGCAGCGGCTTCGACTCGGAGATCTGGGGAGATGTGGAGCAGCTGATGCAGTCGTTCCGGCGCAACAGCTATTCCTCCATGGTCGCACGGCTCGCCGACCCCGGGCTTTTCGAGAGTTTCAGGGCGGACGTGGGCGCCGATCCCAGGCTCTCGAACGAGATGAAGCGCGAGCAGACGTTCTACAGCGACCAGTCGCGCGCGCTTTCCACCTTCATCAACGTTCTCGGCCTGACGCTGTCCGTCATTTTTTCGATCGGCGCGATGATCGGCGCCATGATCACGATGTACGCCTCGGTGGCGAACCGCGTCGGAGAAATCGGCACGCTGCGTGCGCTCGGCTTCAGGCGCAGCTCCGTTCTCGGCGCCTTCCTCGTCGAGTCGCTCCTCATGGGTCTCGCGGGCGGCGCCATGGGCCTCGCGCTCGCCTCTTTCATGCAGCTGACCTCGTTCTCCACGGTCAACTTCCAGACTTTTGCCGATCTTTCGTTTCGCTTCGTGCTGACTCCCGGCATCGCGGCGCAGTCGCTGCTGTTCGCCCTGGCGATGGGGCTGGCGGGGGGATTCCTGCCCGCGGTGCGCGCGGCGCGGCTCAATATAGTGGATGCGCTGAGGGCGGCGTAAACTTCAAGCACCAAATCACAATTTCCAAATTGGTACTTGGGATTTGGAATTTACCGGCTATGCCTTCGGTGGCGCGCGCTCTATCGTGCCCATGTGGAAACCGAACGTGCCCGCCTTGCGATCGGCGAAGTAGTGGAGCAGCGCGTTCTTGACGGTGGCGAACGCGATCTCGTCCCACGGCACCTCCTGCTCGGTGCACAGCCGCACTTCGAGCGTCTCAGCGCCCGCCTTGACGGCGGCATCGAGCAGCCGGGCGCGGAACAGGATGTAGACCTGGCTCACGTGCGGAATGCTGTAGACCGCGTAGAGGTGCCCGATCTCGACGCGGGCGTTGGCTTCCTCCAGCGTCTCGCGCAGCGCGCCGCTCACGAGGGTCTCGCCATTCTCCATGTAGCCGGCGGGCACCGTCCACGTGCCGTAGCGCGGCTCGATCGCGCGCTTGCACAGGAGCACCCGGCCTTCCCACTCGACGATGCACCCCACGACCATGCGCGGGTTCTGGTAGTGGATGGTGCCGCAGGCGTCGCAGACGTGGCGCGGAAGCGTATCGCCGGGTGGCACTCGCAGCGCCACCGCGGCACCGCAGTTGCTGCAGAACTTCATGCTGGCAGTCTGCCGGGTTTCATGAACGCTCGAGATGCAGGCATGGCCGATCGTCGGGATAACTATACAGCCTCGCGCCCCGCGCGTGATTGCGCGCGTACGACGCGGTCGCGTCCGCCCTGCTTGGCCTGGTAGAGCGCCGCGTCCGCCTGGCGCAGGAGCGTTTCCCGGTCCGCACCGTGCCCGGGGAATTCCGCGACGCCGGCGGAGAGCGTGACCGGGCCGATCGGGCGGCGCTGGTAGACGAAGGGCATGCTCTTCATCTCGGTGCGCAGGCGCTCCGCGCGGTCGAACGCCGCGGCGAGCGGCGATTCCGGCATGAGCAGCAGGAATTCCTCGCCGCCGTAGCGGCATACCACGTCGGACTGGCGGGCGATGCGCTTCAGAAGTGCGGCGACCTCCCTCAGCACCATGTCCCCGGCCTCGTGGCCGTGGGTATCGTTCACCTGCTTGAAATGGTCTATATCGCAGAGTATGGCGCCCAGCGGCCGGCCGTGGCGCGCGGCGCGCTTCAGTTCCAGGTCGAGCCACTCCTGCACGTAATGCCGGTTGTAGAGCCCGGTGAGCTTGTCGTGCGTCGCACGCCCCTCGGCCGCCGCGAGCGCCTTCAGCAGCCCGAACAGCAGCAGCGTGATCGTCGCCACGGCCGCTGCCGCCGCGAGGGGCATCAACCGGTCCACCAGGCCGGCCGGGTCCGCGCGCGGTAGGATGTGCAGGCTCCACGTACGGTCTCCCACCGCCATCCGGCGCACGAGCGCCAGGTGCTCGAATCGCGCGTACTCCGGCGCCGACTGCGCGCCGCGCTCCGGGCCGTTGCTGTCGTACAGCAGCCGACCCCTGTTTTTGGTCTCGCTGTCCGCCGTCGCGGCCAAACCGCGGTCGTAGACCACCAGCCGGACGCGGTTGAACTGGCTCCTGGAGAGAGCGGCGCGCAGCATCTGCTCGACGTTGATGGCGACGCCGACGACCCCGCGGTAGAGGCGTTGGCGCTCTGCCAACTCCGCAGGCACGGCGCCTTCCCCGTAGATCGCGAGGCGCACGAGCACGGTCGTCCCGCCGCTCGTGCTCCCCGGCCGCCTGACGGGTTCCGAGGCGGCGATCTTTCCGGTGTCGCGCGCGCGCTCGATGACGTCACGGCGGGGCGGGTCGTAGGCGAAGTCCATCCCCACGGAAGGATTGATTCCCTCCTCGGCCTCGGAATAGACCAGCACGTGGTACTCGGGACGCTCGCCGGGCGGCTGGATCGCGAAATCCGGTGAGCCCGTCTCGCGGCGCATCTGGCGCTCGAACGCCTGCTTCCCCGCGTGCGGCACCCGCTGCGCGTAGGACACGTTGAGCAGGCCGGGGTAGCGCTCGTAGATGCCGAAGCCCGAGATGAACCGGCGGAACTCCGCGCGCGACACGTCGCTCGACGCTCCGAACAGGCCCCGCAGGGCGTAGAGCAGGTCGCCGTAGGCTCGCATGCGCAGCTCGACGCCGTCCGCGGCATCGCCGGCGTACTGGGCGAAGGCCGCGCGCGCTTCCAGCTCCCGCTCACCGTGCACGAAGAGGTACGCCGCCGCCGACGCCGCGAGACCGGCCGCCAGCACGGCCCATGCAAGCCACGGATAGCGCACCGGCAGGGAATGCAGGCTGGTCATGGCACCGGGAAACCCTTTGCGCGGGTGGTGAAGGTCCTGAGTTAGCCTGTAGTATCGCCTTAGTACCGATCCGCAGTAAATTTGCAACATGCTGTCCAAGGGCACGCTTGTTTCGAAACCAAGGTGTAGCGGCACTAGTACCGAGCCGCATTAGTTTCGCATCATCCTGTCATTGGGCAGAAGCGTTTCGAAATGAAAGTGTCGCGGCACTAATCAAGCATTATTCGATGCCATGCGCCCGTCGCACATCATCGGCATACTCGACCGCGAATTCACCGGCGCAGCAGAGCTCGCCCATACGCCGGTGATGCTGTGGGGCCCGCCGGGCATCGGCAAGTCGCAGATCATCGCCGGTATCGCGCGCGCCCACGGCGTCCGGCTGATCGATATCCGGCTTTCCCAGATGGAGCCTACCGACCTGCGCGGCGTGCCGTTTCGCAAGGGCGATCTCGTCGAATGGTCGGTCCCGGCCCTGCTGCCGGACGCGGCGCGTCACGGCGAGCGCGGGATCCTGTTCCTGGACGAGATCACCTCGGCTTCCCCCACGGTCACAGCGGCGGCGTACCAGCTGATTCTCGATCGCCGCCTGGGCGACTACCGGGTGCCGCCGGGCTGGGTCATCTTCGCCGCGGGCAACCGCTACGGCGACCGCGGCCTCACTTACGTAATGCCGTCGCCGCTCGCGAACCGCTTCACGCACTACGAGATCGAGGCGAACCTCGACGACTGGGTGAGCTGGGCGCACGCCGGCGGTATCGATCCCAGGGTCATCGCGTTTCTGCGCTTCCGTCCCGACCTGCTTTTTCAGTTCGACCCGGCGGGAAATCCCGTCGCGTTTCCGAGCCCCAGATCGTGGGAGTACGTCCACCGCGCGCTCGTGAAGTTCGGCGACGCGCCCGAGCTGCTGCCCGCCGCGCTCCAGGCGTGCGTGGGGCAGGCGGCGGGCGTCGAGTTCAAGGCCTACGTGGACAACATGGGACGGTTGCCCGATATCGACGCCATCGTGGAGGGCAGGAGCCTGCAGGTGCCGCCGGGCATCGATCTCCAGTACGGCGTCGCCGCGGCGCTGGTGCGCCGCGCGGTGCAGGTGCGGGAGCTGCCGCACGCCAGCCTCGTGTACGGCCACATACTCGCGTATGCGCGGCGCTTTCCGCAGCGCGAAATGGGCGTGATGCTGGTGACCGACATGCACCGCTCCATCGGCCGGCCTTTGATCAGCGTGCCCCAGTTCGCGGACTGGGCGGCGAGCATCACCGATCTCATGCTCTACGACCTCAAACTCGCAGCACCGCCGTGACCGCCGTTTCGACGAAGCTCGGCGCCGCGCGCACGCGCCTCATCCTGGAACAACCGTTCATCGGCGCGCTGGTGCTGCATCTCCCGCTCGTGCCGGCCGATCCGGCGTGGTGCGAGACCACGGCGACCGACGCGCGGGCGATCTACTTCAACCCGGCCTGGTTCGAACACCTCACGCTCGCCCAGACCCAGTTCGTGCTCGCGCACGAGGCCATGCATTGCGCGCTCGGGCATTTCGCGCGCCGCGAGCATCGCACGCGCCGGCGCTGGGACGTGGCGACCGACCACGCCGTGAACCTGCTGCTCGCGCAGGAGGGCTTCAGGCCGCCGCCCGGCGCGCTCGCGAATCCTGATTTCCGCGGCCTGTCCGCCGAGGAGATCTATCCGCTGATACCGCCCGATACGGCCGAGCGCACCCTCGACCGCCATCTCTTCGGCGAGCGCGCCCCCGGCGTCGCCGCGGCACGGGACGGGGGAGGCGGGTACACGGCGCCGGTCGCGCCGCTGGCGCAGTCGGGCGGCCAGCGGGAACGCGCAACCGATGGAGCTGCCGATTCATGGGATGACGCCGGGAACGAGCAGCGCAGCGACGGCGCGTGGAGCGTGCTCCCGGTCGAGGATGCGGCCGGCCGCGATGAGCTGGCGCGCGTGTGGCAGAGCCGCATGGTGTCGGTCGCGCAGCAGGCGCGCATCGCCGGGCGCCTGAACGACTCGTGGCTGCGGCTGGTGGATGGCCTGATCGCGCCGCAGCTGCCGTGGCGGGCGCTCCTTGCACGCTACCTGATGAGCGTGGCGCGCGACGACTACAGCTTTCAGCGTCCGTCGCGCCGCGACGGGGACGCGCTGCTGCCGCATCTCGCGAGCGGCGAGGTGGACCTGCACGTCGCCCTCGACACCAGTGGCTCGATAGCGGCCGACGAGCTGGCGCAGTTTGCGGCCGAGCTCGACGCGCTCAAGGGGCAGGTTCGCGCCCGCGTCACTCTCCAGGGCTGCGACGAGCGGCTCGATCCGCGGGGACCGTGGACCTTCCACCCGTGGGAGGCTTTCGCGCTGCCGCGCGAGATGGCGGGCGGCGGCGGCACGAGCTTCCTCCCGGTCTTCGACTGGATAGCCGGGCGCGGCGTGCGCCCGGATCTCCTCGTCTATTTCACCGACGCCGAGGGCGAATTTCCGCGGCAGGCGCCGGACTATCCCGTCATCTGGCTGGTGAAGGGGAGGGGGAAGGTGCCGTGGGGGGAGCGCATTCAGCTCAACTAGCTCGAAGCTTCATTCAGCTACGGACCCACACGGAAGGTCACGGACGTTTGAAAAGCAAAAAACGAGTCTGCTGTATTTCTTGTTCCTTGAATTTTTCCGTGTGTTTCCGTGTGATTCCGTGGCAAATATTCTTCAGCTTGCCAATTGGTAGATAGTGCGGTTGGCGCGGCGCAAGCGTCCCGAAATCTCCCGTCCCAGGTTGGTGAGCAGCTTGATCGCCACCGCGGGATGCTCGGCCGTCAGCTTGTCGAAGTCCGCGCGGGTGAGCACGTAACACACCAGCTCCTCGTCCGCTTCGACGGTCGCGGAGCGCGCCTCCCGGTCGAGCAGCGCGACCTCGCCGAACACCGTGCCGGGCGAGAACGTGATCAGCCGCGTCTCGCGGTCCGGGCCCGACAGCCGCAGGCGCACGCTCGCGCTGCCCTTGGCGATGGTGTACAGCTCGTCGCTGGCGTCGCCTTCGCGGAAGACGATTTCGCCCCCGCCGTAGGTGCGGCGCGTCAGCACGGACTTCATGATGACGAGCTCGTCCTCGCTCATGTGGGCGAAGACCTCGATCCGGGCGAAGGGAAATTCGCTGCCGGATTCCACATCGCCCAGCCGGGACAGGATCAGGTGCTCCTCCGCCCATTCGATCGCGCGATCGACGTCCGGGAAGATGCGGCCCCGGGTGAGCGCGGCCGCTACGCCCATGTCCTTCAGGAAGTTCGCGATCGGCGGCTGATCCGGTATCGACGAGAGCAGCAGGTGCCTGCCTTCCCGGGTGAGCCGGTCGTGGGCGGAGAGCAGCGTCTTCGCGCCGGTGCTGTCGATCTCGTTGACGCGCTTCAGATCCAGGATCACGTACGAAGCGTTGTCGCCGCCGGTCGACTCGAGGTAGGCGGCCAGGTTCTCGGCGGTGCCGAAGAAAATCGGGCCCTCCAGCTCGAGCACGAGTATCTTCGACCCGTGCGCGGCGAGGACGTCCATGAGCGCGGGCTCGCGCGTCTTGCGCGAGTGCACCTCGTCGCAGCGGTAGGCGAGGCGGATCACCGACTTGCTCATGCGAAACAGGAAGAACAGGATCGTCACCGCGATCCCGATCACCACGGCGATGACGATGTCGAGCGCGATCGCGACGACCGCCACGATCATGATGATCAGGAGATCGAGCAGCACGCTCTGCGCGCTCGCGAAGTCCCGCGCGACGAGCCTCTTCACGATCTGCAGCGTCCAGCGATCAACGAGCTGGATCGACACGGCCACCAGCATTGCCGCGATGACGACGCGCGGCAGGTGCACGATGAGCGGCGTGAGCACCGCGACGGCCAGTATGATCACGGCCGAATGCGCCACCAGCGAGAACGGGGTGCGCGCGCCGCTCCTGTGATTGGCGAAGCTCGAGCCCAGGTTGATGCCGTTCGCTATGCCGCCGAAGCTTGCCGACGCCATGTTGCCTACTCCCAGCCGCATCAGCTCGCGGTTTACCTGGATTCTTATGCCCGCATCGCTTTGCACGAGCCGGGCGCAGAGCAGCCCGTCGAGGGACGCGACGACCGCGAGGCTCGCGGCGCTGGCCACCAGCGTCGGGGCCACCTGCAGGAACTGCGGGTCGGCCGCCATGCGGCCGAACTCGAACAGGAACTGCGGCGTGGGCACCCCGAATGGAATCGGTCCGATCACCGGCCCCACGTGCGCTCCCAGCCCCAGAAGGACGAGCAGGTAGTAGCTCGCGACACCTCCGATCAGGCCGAGCATGGTCGGGGGCACGAGCTTGGTGATGCGGGCGCCCCGGAGTATCAGCGCGACCGTGATCATGCCGACCAGCAGCGTCAGCGGTTGAGCGGAACCGAGACTGAAAGGAATGCTCAGGACGGGCACGGGATGCTTGAAACCGAACATCTCCTTCAGCTGGGAGCAGAAAATCAGGACCGCCGCGGCATTCTGAAAGCCCGCGATGACCGGCGCCGGTATGAACTTCACGAGATCGCCAAATCGGGCGAGACCGAGGAGCACCTGGAAGGCGCCCGAAAGGAACAGCACGAGAAAACACAGCACGAGCAGCGCCGCCGGACTCGCTCCCCGCAGCGCCGGCACGGTCGAGTTGACCAGGCTGTGCAGGACGATCGCGCCGATCAGGAAGGTCACGATGCTGCGAGGCGAGTAGATCATCGTGGTGTTGGCGCCGAGCAGCACCGCGACGAGGCACCCCAGCACCGGCGCGTAGAGCCCGGCCAGGACGGCCGTTGCGACGTAGCCTTCGCCGAGGGGGGAGAGCGCCAGCAGTCCGTAGCCCATGCTGACCGGTATCGTGAGGAGCGCGGCGGTCGCGCCGCCCATCAGGTCGCCCCGCAGGTCGGAGAGCCGCGGTACCCTGCGGGCGGCAGCCGCAGCAGGCGCGGGAGCCGGCGACTGTGGCTGGTCGGGCAGGCCGTATCCCCACCGCTGCCCGCCTGTCGCTGCCATGGCTCGCTCGTTATTCCTGCTGAGCCGCCCCGTCCGCGCGCCGGAACGGGGTGCGCTCGTTCAGCTCGTCCACGTAGCGCTCCATGCCGCGCGATTCACGCGCGAGAAACTGCTCGATCGCGCGCGCGAACTCGGGGCGCGCCAGCCAGTGCGCGGAATAGGTTTCTACCGGCATGAGGCCGCGCGCCATCTTGTGCTCGCCCCGCGCGCCGCCCTCGAACGTGGAGAGATTGCGCGCGATGCAGTACTCGATGGCCTGATAGTAGCAGGACTCGAAATGGAGGGCCGGGTGGAACTCGAGCGTGCCCCACGATCTCCCGCAGAGGCGCCCGCCGTGGCGCACGAAGAGCGACGAGGCGATCGGCCTGCCCTCGCGCAGCGCGAGCACGAGCAGAAGGCTCTGCGGTATGACGCGCCCGATGCGAACGAAAAAATCCAGGCTGAGATACGGCGTGGAATGATGCTCGCGGTAGGTCTGGCGATAGCACCGGTTGAAGAAGGCCCAGTCCCGTTCCGCGATGTCGCTGCCTTCGCGCCACTCGAACGTGATGCCGGCTTCGGCCACCTTGCGGCGATCCTGGCGTATCTTCTTGCGCTTCTCGTGATTGAGGGCGGAGAGGAACTCGTCGAAGCTCCGGTAGCCGGCGTTCGACCAGTGAAACTGCACGGCGTGGCGCAGCATCATTCCGTGCGCCTGCATGCGCTCCGCCTGCTCGCGCGACGGGAACAGGAAGTGCAGTGAGGACACCTTCAGCGCCTTCGCCAGGGCGAGCGCGGCCGCGATGAGGTGTTCGCGTCCCGCGTCGTCGTCGGCGAGCAGCCGCGAACCCCAGACCGGCGTGAAGGGCACGGCTGACAGGAGCTTCGGGTAGTAGGGGACGCCATTGCGGTAGTACGCGTCCGCCCACGCCCAGTCGAACACGTACTCCCCGTACGAATGGTCTTTCAGGTACAGCGGCAGCGCGGCGGAAAGGGCGCCGCCCTGCCTGAGGAGCACGTACTGCGGCGTCCAGCCGGTCGCCGGCGAGGCGCAGCCGGTTTCGTGCAGCGCCGACAGGAACTCATGGCTCAGGAACGGATCTTCGCCCGCAAGCCGGTTCCATTCCGCCGGCGCGATGCGCGCCAGGGTGTCCACGATTTCGACGGTCACGGGCGCGGAACCATAGAACCTGTTTCATAACCAGGCACGTGTGCGACGGAGGCGAGGTGGGATGCAGTTCTAGGAGGATCGCGACGACGCATAGACTCTATGTTAGGAGCGACCGACAACGAAATGCGCCCAGATCGCCCCGTCCCCTTCGGGGTTGCGGCCAGGACGGTCG